>NZ_AOFQ01000048.1 GCF_000495915.1 Stutzerimonas chloritidismutans AW-1 | reverse complement strand
CCGGGAAAAAAGCATGCCTCCCCTGCCACAAGCCAATACTCGCCCTGCCTCCAGCTGGTCGGCCATCTGGATACTGCCTCTGATCGCACTGGCTATCGGAGCGTGGCTTGCCTGGCAGGCCTATAGCGAGCGAGGTATCCACATCGAGGTGGTCTTCGAGAGTGCCGAAGGGATCGAGATCGGCAAGACGTCGGTGCTCTACAAGGGCATGACGATCGGTGTCGTGCGTGATCTGCGTCTAGGCGACGATGAGCGTCGGCAGGTCGTTGTCGCGGACATCGAGATGAACAAGGACGTCGATGGCTATCTACGCAGCGGCACGCGCTTCTGGCTGGTCAAGCCCAGTGTGACGCTAGCCGGGATTACCGGGCTGGAGACTCTGGTGTCGGGCAACTACATCGGTATCAGCCCTGCTGATGGCGAGACAACGCGGCGTTTCGTTGCGCTGGCGGAAGAGCCGCCGATGTCCGACAGCCGCATCGGCCTGCACCTGACGCTCAAAGCCGAGCGCCTTGGCTCGCTGAATCGCGGCAGTCCGGTGTTCTATCGGCAGATCCAGGTCGGACAGGTGAAGAACTTCGTGTTGTCCGAGGACGACAGTACCGTCGAGGTGCAGTTGTATATACAGCCGGAGTACGCCCATCTGGTGCGCAAGCACACGCGATTCTGGAATGCCAGCGGCGTCACCGTGGATGCCGGTCTGACGGGGGTTAAGTTCCGTACGGAGTCTCTGGCTAGCATCGTCGCCGGCGGTATCGCCTTCGCCACTCCATCTCACCGCAAGGACAGCCCTGCGACCGATCCGAGCATCCCGTTCCGGCTCTATGAGGACTTCGATGCGGCCCAGGCGGGTATCAAGACGCTCGTATCTCTGCAGGATTTCGATGGGCTACAGGCCGGCCGGACCCCTGTCATCTACAAGGGCATGCAGGTCGGTCTGCTGAAGAAGCTGGATATCGATTCCGACCTTAGCGGCGCGCAGGCCGAACTCTCCATCGACCCGCTGTTCGAGGACTATCTGGTAGAGGACACGCAGTTCTGGGTGGTCAAACCGTCGGTTTCGGTTGCCGGGATATCCGGGCTCGAGGCCTTGGTGCGCGGCAATTACATTGCTGTTCGGCCCGGCGAGAAGGGCGCAGAAGCCAGGCGCAACTTCGTCGCACGCGCCAAGGCACCACCGCTGGATATACGCTCGCCCGGCCTTCACCTGGTACTGACGGCGGACAACCTCGGTTCGCTTGATGTCGGTAGTCCTGTGCTCTATCGCCAGGTACGGGTTGGCACCGTGCAGAGTTACCAGTTCTCGCGCGACCAGCAGCGGGTCGTGGTTGGCGTGCACATCGAGCAGCCCTACGCCGATCTGGTAAACAGTTCGAGCCGGTTCTGGAATGCCAGTGGCATTTCCCTCACCGGCGGGCTTTCTGGTATTGAAGTGCGCAGCGAATCGCTGCAGAGCCTGCTGGCCGGGGGCATCGCATTCGAGACGCCGGAGCCGCAAGCTCCGGCTACCAGAAAGGTGCCCCGATTCAAGTTGCACAAGGACCGGGACAGCGCAATACGGCGCGGTACCTCGATAGAGATTCGTCTCCATCGCGGCGACGGCCTCGTTGCCGGCACGCCGATCCGCTACAAGGGGCTGGAGGTCGGCGAGGTTGACAGTGTGACGCTTAGCGATGACCTCGGACACGTCGTGCTGCGGGCCCGGATTACCGCCGCAGAGTCGCGGATTGCTCGTGCTGGCACGCAGTTCTGGGTCGTACGGCCCGAGTTTGGCCTCATGCGCACCGCCAATCTGGATACGCTGGTCAGTGGTCCCTATCTTGAGGTGGCTCCCGGCAAACCAGGTGCGGCCGCTCAAGCGCATTTCGTGGGCCAGGAGCGTGAGCCGCAGAAGGCTGGTGAAGGGTTCGCCTTGGTCCTCAGCGCTGCGCGTTTGGGTTCGATCAAGCCAGGCAATGCGGTCACCTACCGTGAGGTGAAGGTCGGTGAGGTGACTGGCTACGAGTTGGGGCAGACTGCCGACCGCGTGCTGATCCGCGTACTGATCGAGCCACGCTACGCTGCATTGGTGCATACCGGCAGCCGGTTCTGGGAAACCAGCGGGTTTGGTGTCGACTTCAGCCTGTTCAAGGGCGCCAGCGTGCGTACCGACTCGCTGGAGTCGCTGATCGAGGGTGGCGTTGCCTTCGCCACTCCTGATGGTGAGCAGATGGGGCGCCGCGCACTACCGGGACAGACGTTCGCCTTGTTCAAGGAGCCGCAGGAGGAATGGTTTGGTTGGGCGCCGAAGATCGAGCTGGGCCGAGCGGAGGCCGGTGAATGACCGGGCGGCGGCATGTGGTCGAGAGGCTGCTTAGCTGCAGCGCCGCCGACCACCATTTCTGCGAAATATAGATAAGGAAAAGGCCCCGTCGGGGCCCTTTTTCGTTGCGGTGAGATCAGGCCGGTTCTTCGGTCCGTTGGGCTGAAGCAGTGTGCTCGCTGGCGACCGGTTCGCGGCGGCTGATGTATTTCCAGTCTGCCTCATCGATGTAGATGCCGGCCGGCCCGCTGCCGCCTTCCAGGTCGATGGCTACGTGGGCCGAGACCTGCGGCTTCACCGACGCGAGGATCGGCACGAAGCCCAGCTGCAGGCTGGTTTCGATCAGCGCCTGCTGGTTGCGCTCGTCGATGTCAGCCGCCTCGTCGAGGTAGTAGGGCAGGCGGATGCGCCCGGCCTGCTCGCGGTCCATCAGGTGCAGCAACAGATACATGTTGGTCAGTGCCTTGATGGTCATGGTGGTGCCGTTGGACGCCGCACCGTCGATGTCGGTGTGGATCACCGGCTGGCCGCCAACCTTGGTGATCTCGAACGCCAGCTCGAACAGGTCCTTCAGGCCCAGCTGGTTGTTGTTCGCCGCCACCAGCCGCGCCAGATACTCCTTGGCTTCCTCGTTCTTCGCGTCCTGTTCGGAAGACTGCGACAGATCGAACACCGAGAGCGTCTCGCCTTCCTCGTATTGCCCGGCGCTGTGGATGATCTGATCGATGTGCTTGAGCGCATCCTTGTTCGGCGCCAGCACGATGCGGAAGCTCGCCAGGTTGGAAACCTGACGCTTGTTGATCTCGCGGTTGAACAGCGCCAGCTGGTGTTCCAGGCTTTCGTAGTCGCTACGGATATTGCGCAGCGTTCGAGCGATGTCGGTGACCGCGGCACGGCGCGCCTTGGCCAGGGTCAGCGCCTCGTCCTGACGATGGGCGTAGGCATTGACCAGCAGCTGCAGGCGGCGCTCGGGGTCTTCCTCGCTATCGAACTTGGCTACGCCCTTCAGGCGCACCTGGGCATACAGCGCCTCGATCTGGCCGTCGACGCGCTGTAGCGCCTGCCAGCTGTCCTGGTAGTCGTTGAGCAGCGGCAGCAGGTTGTCCAGCGAGTCGTCCACCGGGTCCATGAAGGGCGTGCCGAACGGCAGGTTCGCCGGTAACAGCTGGCGGCGGCGCAGGGCATCCTCGAGCGTGCGTTCCTTGGCTTCCAGATCGGCCAGCTGACGGCCGACCAGCTGCAGCTTGGCGGACAAATGCTGCACGCGCTCGGCGAAGGCGTCACTGGTGCGCTTGAGTTCTTCCTGGGCGGCCTCGGCCTGGGCCAGCTGTTCCAGCTTGGCGGGCTCTTCGGCGGCCAGGGTCTGGCTGCGGCGGAAATCCTCCAGCGCTTTCTGCGCATCCAGCACGGCCTGGTACAGCGCCTCGGCCTGGGCCTTGCTCGCGGCGCGGTCGACGGCCACGGCATGCTGGGTCTTGAGCTGCTTGAGTTCGCGCTCCAGGCGATCCTTCTGGTCGCGCAGTGCGGCACGGTCGGCCAGAGCCTGCAGCGCCGGCGGTTCGATATGCGAAAGGTCGATGGACAGGCCCGGCACCGAGAAGGTGTCGCCCTTAAAACGATCAAGCACCGCTTCGACTGCCCTGACCCAGTCCTCGCCCTCGGCAGTGATACCTTTTTCGCCCAGCGGCAGGCTGAACAGCTGGCCATTGAACAGGCGCATCAGGCGGTCGACGTCGGCCTGGGAAAATTCTTCGCGCAGGCGCGAATAGCTGTTGTTGTCGGCGTGATCGAGCTGTTGCCTCACCGACTTCAAACGCTTTTCCAGATCGCGCAGGCGCTCGTCCAGATCTTCGCTGGAGAACTGACGGGACTGCGCCAATGCACCGGCCAGCTCGTCATGGGCGTCCTTGGCGGCGAGCAGCTGCTGCTCCAGCACATGGGCGTCCTCGACCAGGGCGAAACGGTTCTTCAGCACCGCCAGCTCTCCGAGCCAGCGCTGGGCTTCGCTGATTTCACGTTCCAGGCGCATCAGTTCGCCAGTCGAGCCGCGCTGTTCGTTCTGCAGGCCGTCCTGCTCGCGGCGGTAGTGTTCGGCCTGGATCACCAGCTCTTCCTTGCGAGCATCGGCGTAGTCGTGCCAGGTGCCCAGCAGGTTGTCGAGCAGCGGCGAGAGGCGATGCAGCTTGCCGCGCAGCAGCTCGCGCTGGGCCACGCCTGAGGCCAGCGCTTCGACCAGCGGGCCGGCGGCCACCAGCGCCTGGTAGTCCTGCTCCATGCGGCGTACGTCGCGGAAAGCTTCCTCGGTAGCGGCGATGTAATCGACGCTGCCCGAGCGCAGGCTGTGTTCGAAGGCGTCGAGGAACAGCTGCTTCAATTTGGCAGCCGTGATCTCCCTCATATGCAGCAGGTTGATAAACAGTGCACGGAAGGTCTTCAGGCTCTGCTCGCTGGTCGAGCGCAGCGGGATCAGCGTCATGTCCAGCGGGATCGAGGTGTGCCCGCCGACCAGCAGGCGGCGCAGTTCGTCCGGCTTGGCCTCGTAGGCCTTGATGCCGGCGCGTTCGAGGTTGGCGAACAGCTCGCGCTGGCGCAGGCAGGTGCCGTTCTGCTGGTAATGGTCCAGGTCCAGCGCACCCTGGTAGACGAAAAACTGGTGCCCGAAGCCGCCACCCGGGCCGCGCCCGGCCACGCCGATCACGTGTGGGCCATGTGGCAGCATCACCTCGACCAGGATGTAGCTGGTGTCCGAGGCGAAGTAGAACTTGCGTGACTGCTCGAGGCTGTACTTGCCGAAGCTCATGTCCGACATGCGCGCCAGGATCGGGAACTGCAGCGCGTTGATCGAGGCGGACTTGCCCAGGTTATTGGCGCCGTAGACCGACAGCGGGTTTTCCAGCGGGAAAATGCCGAGGCTGTAGCCGGCGGTGTTCAGCAGGGCGAAGCGGCGAATGCCGTAGCGTTCCTGGCTCATGCTTCAAGCTCCTTTTCTGCGGCGATGGCGCGGGCCAGGGCGTCTTCTTCGGATTCTTCGGTGGGGTCTTCGGCAGGTTCGTCGATGAGGATGATTTCGTCCTCGTCTTCTTCCTCGGCAATCAGCTGCGGCGTGGCCAGCGGCAGGTCGCTGCTGTGCAGGCTGGCGGCCAGATCGCGGTCCTGCTGCACCGACAGGCAGACGTCGAGGAAACGGTGCATCGGCGGCAGGAAGCGGTAGACGCCGTTGCTGTCTTCGGCGAAGCCCAGCTGGGTCAGGCGGCGGATGACCTTTTCTTCCAGTTCTTCCTGGGTGGTGACTTCGGCCTGCAGAAACAGGTCGCGATACTTGTCCAGCAGCGCCGGCAGTTCATCGCGACCGAGACTGCCGCCATCGAGCACGGCCAGCGGATCGCGGCCCTGGTCGGCCAGGTGCTCGACGAGGATGAAGGTGAACAGTGCCAGGCGCTGGGCGGTCTTGTTCACCTGCGCGCCCATTTGCTCGGGGACGAAGTAATAGAAGCCGCGCGGATCGCAGACCAGCTCGAAGCCGAGCGCCTTGAACAATGCGCGGTACTGGTCCTGCATGTTCGACAGCTGCGCGTAAGGCTCCGGCTCGCTGCGGGACAGGTGATAGCCCTTGAACAGCTCGCGGAAGATCGGCGCCAGCTGGGTCATTTCCTTGAGGTCGATGTTCATTCAGGTTGCTCGCTGGATCGTTGGGTAGAAATCAACAAGGTGATTTCCACAGCGTGATTTGATGGGCTTTGGCCTGTCTGTGCTGCTGGTTGGTGCCTGCCCCTCACCCCAACCCTCTCCCCATAGGGGAGAGGGGGCTGTTGGTGCGGGGAGCGGAAAGCGACGTCGACCTGAGCCTTGCGATGGGCAGGCTGCGGGGCCTGGCTGCAATGCCGGATGTGAGCGCTGTATGGAAGACCGCCCCCTGGAAAGCGGCGAAGCCTTTTCCACCTTTTCGATTCGGTGTGGCTGGAGGTGGACAAGCTGCGCGTTGCCCACCCTACGTAGGAATCAGCCATTGGCGTTGGCCACCAGGGCAAAGGAGCTGAGGCTGACGAGGTGCTCGCGGGTCAGGTATTCGCGACGCTCCAGGCGGTCGCGCTGGAAGCGGCTGTCGCGGGACAGGCGCGAGAACCAGTAGAGCAGCTCGTCGGTGGCGCCTTCGGGTTCCTGTTCCAGCAGCCAGGCCATCAGGTCCGGCAGCGGCAGCGCCTGCTGGCAACGCTCGATCATCTCGCGTGCCGTGCGCGGTGCGCGTGGCAGTTCGCCCTGGCGCTTGGCGCTGGCTCGGGGGAATTGCGCCGGCTTCGGCTCGAAGCGGGCCAGCGCGTAGACGTAGGCCTCAACCTGGCTGGCGGTGCCGAGAAAGGTGGTCTGCGGACGAGTGAACAACGGCAGCGATGCTTGCGGCACGGCGTCCAGGCCTTTCTTGCGGATCGCCGACAACGCCAGCGCCGCACCGCGGGTCACGGCGTTGTGCCGGCGCGCTTCCTCGCGCAGTGGCAGCAACAGTTCGCGTGCCTTGCGCAGGGTCAGTTGGGCGGTGGTCTGCATTTCGAGGATGCGCGCATGGGTGCGCACGAGCAGATCGTCGTCCACCAGCTGGCCGAGGCGCTGCTGCTCGCCGAGCAACTTCATCAGCACCTGCTCGACGCGGTGCACGCCCTGCTCGAAGGCGCCATCGGCAGAGACCAGCTGGATCATTGGCTCGACGTACTCGTCCCAGGTCGCCAGCACCTCGGCGTAGCGCTGGCGCAGCGGGATCTGGCGGTCGCTGGTCTTGGCCCGGTCGGCCACGGCGACCAGTGCCTGCTCGTCGTTGTCGAGTTTCTTCAGCACGTCGCGTACGCGCATGTCGAGCAGGCGCAGCTGGCGGGCCAGGTCGTTGCCGTCGCGAATCTCGAAGGCATCAAGGATATGCCCGGCCAGACGCTCCAGATGGCGCAGGTAGGCTTCGATCTCCAGGCACAGGCCGAGGCGGTGCTCGCGCCGCAGGTAGGCGAGGAAGTCGTGGATCTGCGCGTTCAGCTCGAAGCGGTTGGGGCTCTTGGCCACCGGCACCAGGATGTCCAGGCGAATCCACTGGTCGAGCAGGGCGGTGATATCGGTGGGCGTGCCTTCGGGCAATTGCGCGGCGAGCTGATGACGCAGCTCAACCAGACTCAGGGTGCCGGCATCGAAGCGCTCGCACAGTGGTTCGAGCAGGGTCCAGTGTTCGGCAAGGGCACGCAGTACGCGCTTGGGTTCGATCATCGAGGCGCCGGTTCCAGCCAGTGAAAAAAGGCGCGAATTGTACTGCATTGAGGCGCGTGTATAGGCGATCAGACGATCGGTTGCCGTTCGCAGTTGTGGCAAATGTGGGCGCAGTCACCGGTTTGTCATCAGGGCCGGGTTAGCTGTCCTGCGCGGGTTCTTAGGGCCGAACGTGTTCGGCCTTGGCGGAATCGGTGGCCGAATGAATTTGACCCTACAGACGCGCGGCGACGCATTCTGTCAGAAGAAATGCGTCGATGGCCTTTCGATATGCGGCGATTGTCGGCAGAATCCGCCCTTTTGCAAACGGGGAGCCGCCAGCTTCCTGCCAGGCGACCTCGTATGGGCACTTCTAAATGATCAAGACGCCGTATTACCTCATCGACAAACAGAAGCTCTTGGGCAACCTGGAGAAGATCGCCTACGTGCGCGAACACTCCGGAGCCAAGGCGCTGCTGGCGCTGAAGTGCTTCGCCACCTGGTCAGTGTTCGATCTGATGCAGCAGTACATGGATGGCACCACCTCGTCGTCGCTCTATGAGCTCAAGCTGGGTCGGCAGAAGTTCGCCGGCGAGACCCACGCCTACAGCGTGGCCTGGGCTGACGACGAGATCGACGAGATGGTCGCCAACTGCGACAAGATCATCTTCAACTCCATCGGTCAGATGCAGCGTTTCGAGGCGGCCACCGAAGGCACCATTCGCGGCTTGCGCGTCAATCCGCAGGTGAGCAGCTCGGACTATCTGCTGGCCGATCCGGCGCGTCCGTTCAGTCGTCTGGGCGAGCATGATCCGGCGAAGATCGAGGCGGTGATCGGCAAGATCAGTGGCTTCATGTTCCACAACAACTGTGAGAACTCCAGCTTCGAGCTGTTCGACCAGATGCTGACCACCATCGAGGAGCGCTTCGGCCACCTGCTGGAAAAGGTCGAGTGGGTCAGCCTCGGCGGCGGTATCCACTTCACGGGCGAGGGCTATCCGCTCGATGCCTTCTGCGCACGCCTGAAAGCCTTCTCGGAAAAATTTGGTGTGCAGGTCTACCTGGAGCCCGGCGAAGCGGCGATCACCATGAGTGCGTCGCTGGAAGTGACGGTGCTCGACACCCTGTACAACGGCAAGAATCTCGCAGTGGTGGACAGCTCCATCGAGGCACACATGCTCGATCTGCTGATTTATCGCCTGAACGCCAAGATGGCGCCCTCGGACGGCGAGCACAGCTACATGGTGTGCGGCAAATCCTGTCTGGCCGGCGACATCTTCGGCGAGTATCAATTCGATCGTCCGCTGGCCATCGGCGATCGTCTGTCGTTCATCGACGCAGCGGGTTACACCATGGTCAAGAAAAACTGGTTCAACGGCCTGAAAATGCCGTCCATCGTGGTGAAGCAGCTCGACGGCAGCGTCGAGGTGGTTCGGGAATTCAACTTTGAGGATTACCTGTCCAGCCTCTCGTAGGTGGCAGGGTAAGGAGAGTTAAAAAAATTGAAGAAGAACGTTCTTATCATTGGTGCAGGAGGTGTCGCCAAGGTGGTGGCCCATAAGTGCGCGCAGCACAACGACGAACTCGGTCGTATTGCTATCGCGTCGCGCAGCATCTCCAAATGCCAGGCCATCATTGATAGCGTACAGGCCAAGGGCAGCCTCAAACAGCCCGCCGAAATCAGGGCCTACGCCCTGGACGCCCTGGACGTGGAAGCGACCAAGGCGCTGATCCGCGAGACCGAATCGCAGATCGTCATCAACGTTGGCTCCGCCTTTCTCAACATGTCGGTGCTGCGCGCCTGCATGGACACCGGTGCCGCGTATCTGGATACCGCGATCCACGAAGAGCCGGGCAAGATCTGTGAAACACCGCCGTGGTATGGCAACTACGAGTGGAAGCACCTGGCCGAGTGCCAGGAGAAGGGCGTCACTGCCATTCTCGGCGTCGGTTTCGATCCGGGCGTGGTCAACGCCTACGCTGCCCTGGCGCAGCAGGAATACTTCGACAAGATCGAGTCAATCGACATTCTCGACGTCAACGCCGGTTCCCACGGCAAGTATTTCGCCACCAATTTCGACCCGGAAATCAATTTCCGCGAATTCACCGGTCAGGTTTACAGCTGGCAGAACAGCCAGTGGACGACCAATCGCATGTTCGAGGTCAAACGCACCGACGACCTGCCGGTCGTGGGCGAACAGAGTCTCTACCTGACCGGCCACGACGAGGTGCACTCGCTCTCCAAGCACCTCGATGTACCGAACATCCGCTTCTGGATGAGCTTCGGCGAGCACTACATCAACGTCTTTACGGTGCTGAACAGCCTTGGCCTGCTCTCCGAGCAGCCGGTGCGCACCGCCGAAGGCCTGGAAGTGGTACCGCTCAAGGTGGTCAAGGCCGTATTGCCCGATCCCGCCTCGCTGGCGCCGGGCTATACCGGCAAGACCTGCATTGGCGATCTGGTCAAGGGCACGAAGGACGGGCAGCCTCGCGAGCTGTTCATCTACAACGTCGCCGACCATGAAGAAGCCTATGCCGAGACCGACAGCCAGGGCATCTCCTACACCGCCGGCGTACCGCCGGTTGCCGCCGCGCTGCTGGTAGCGCGTGGCGAGTGGGATGCGCAGCGCATGGTCAACGTCGAAGAGCTACCGGCCCAGCCGTTCCTCAAGCTGCTCGATGTGATGGGTCTGCCGACCCGGATCAAGGACGAGCGCGGCGATCGGGCCTGGGATCAGGCTTGATCGGCTGCGCGTCGGCCCTGCTGCGTTAAAAACAGGCTCTAGCTCGCTCGATCAACCTAAAGCCCGCCTAAAGGCGGGCTTTGTGTTTTCTGGCGTAGGGTGGAAAACGCCGAAGGCTTTTCCACCGACGGGGAACGCTGGTGGAAAACGCTTCGCGGTTTTCCACCCTACGCTGCAACAACCCAAGCCAAACGCAGCTTCGCCTTTCCGCTTTGTTCATTTCACGCGACAATCCGCCCACTACAGCGCCCTGTCAGAGGCGCTCGGCAGCCGTGAGGATTTCCTATGAGCAGCAATGATCGCGTCATCATCTTCGACACCACCCTGCGCGACGGCGAGCAGAGCCCCGGCGCGTCCATGACCGGTGAGGAAAAGCTGCGCATCGCCCGGGCGCTGGAGCGGCTGAAGGTGGACGTGATCGAGGCTGGCTTCGCCATCGCCAGCCCCGGCGACTTCGCCGCGGTGAAGCTGGTTGCCGACAACATCAAGGACAGCACCGTGTGCAGCCTGGCGCGCGCTGTCGATGCCGACATCGAGCGTGCCGCCGAAGCACTGGCCGGCGCCAACTCCGGGCGCATCCACACCTTCATCGCCACCAGCCCGATCCACATGCAGTACAAGCTGCGCATGCAGCCGGACCAGGTGGTCGAGCAGGCGGTGCGTGCGGTGAAGAAGGCGCGCAGCCTGTGCGCCGACGTGGAGTTCTCCTGCGAGGATGCCGGGCGCTCGGAGATCGATTTCCTCTGCCGCATCATCGAGGCTGCCATCGACGCCGGTGCGCGCACCATCAACATCCCGGACACCGTCGGCTATGCGATTCCGCACCAGTACGCCGACACCATCCGCCAGCTGCTCGAACGCATCCCCAACGCCGACAAGGCAGTGTTCTCGGTGCATTGCCACAACGACCTGGGTCTGGCCGTGGCCAACTCCCTCGCGGCAGTGGTCGCCGGTGCGCGGCAGGTGGAGTGCACCATCAACGGCCTCGGCGAGCGTGCCGGCAACGCCGCGCTGGAAGAGATCGTCATGGCGATCAAGACCCGCCAGGACCTGCTCGACGTACACACCCGCATCGAGACCGAGCACATTCTCGCGGCCTCGCGCCTTGTCTCGGGCATCACCGGCTTCCCGGTGCAGCCGAACAAGGCCATCGTCGGCGCCAATGCCTTCGCCCACGAGTCGGGCATCCACCAGGATGGCGTGCTCAAGCACCGCGAGACTTACGAAATTATGTCCGCCCAGTCGGTTGGCTGGAACGCCAACAAGATGGTGATGGGCAAGCATTCCGGCCGCGCCGCATTCCGTTCGCGCCTGGATGAGCTGGGCATCGTGCTCGAAGGCGACGAGCTGAATGCCGCGTTCGCCCGCTTCAAGGAGCTGGCCGACAAGAAGCACGAAATCTTCGACGAAGACCTGCAGGCGCTGGTCTCCGACACCCTGGCCGACGAAGCGCCTGAGCACTTCAAGCTGGCCAGCCTGGAAGTCGCGAGCAAGACCGGCACCATCCCCGAAGCCAAGCTGGTGCTCAGCGTCGACGGTGCCGAGCGCAGCGCCCAGGCCCAGGGCTCCGGCCCGGTCGACGCCACCTTCAAAGCCATCGAGGCGGTCGCCGAATCGGGCGCCACGCTGCAGCTGTATTCGGTCAACGCCATCACCCAGGGCACCGACTCCCAGGGTGAAGTCACCGTGCGGCTGGAGAAGGGCGGGCGCATCGTCAACGGCAACGGCGCCGATACCGATATCGTCGTCGCGTCGGCCAAGGCTTATCTCAACGCGCTGAACCTGATGCAGGTCGGCGCCAAGGCTCACCCACAGGTGGAAGGCGTTTGATCAACGAAGCCCGGCGTCGCGCCTACCTCGACGCCATGCAGGTGGCCAGCTGGCTGCCGCGTACCGAACTGCCTTTCGCTGCGCCGTCGCGGCCGGAGCTGCTGTTGCCGGTCGCGGCCGAAACGGAGCCAGACATTGCCGTCGCACCGCCAGCCGAGGTGCCGGTGGCCGCGCCGGTAGTGGAACGGGCCCCCGCAGCACCTGTCGTCGAGCCGCCACAGGCGCCGCGTCCGCGTATCGCCATGCCGGAACCCAAGCAGCCGGAACCGGTTGCTGCTGCGGCGGTAGAACAGGCGGCCGAACCGGCCAAACCCATCGAGCCACCGCCACGTTTCTCGCTGCAGCTGATGCGCGCCGGCAACGTGTTGCTGGTGGTGGAGTTGCCCACCGGCGAATCCTTCCAGAGCCGCGACCCGGCCTACATCCTGCTCAAGGACCTGCTGCGCGCCGCACGCCTGCCGGACCCCCCCCCCCCCCGGCGGAAAAAGCCGCAGCAGGTCGGCGATGGCGAGCCGATTCGCTGGCCGCTGCTGAACAAGGGCAGCCTCGACCAGGGTGGAGAAGCCGCACGAGATTACGTGCAGGGCGTGATGGCCGCCGAGCTGGAAAACATGGGCTGCGATTGCATCTGGCTGATCGGTCGTCCGGCGCTGCGTTTCGCCGGTGAAGTGGATGTCGACGCCTGCTATCGCGAACTGGCTGTCGAAGGGCTCGGTCGCGCACTGGCGATGCCCGGCTTGGAACAGCTGATGGAGCAGCCGGCCGCCAAGGCCGAGCTGTGGAAAACCCTGCGCCGCAGCATGCCGCGCTGGCACATAGGTTCATGAGTACGTGTGATGAGTGATGCTGTCAGCTTCCGCCCGATGACCGCGGCGGACATCGAAGCCGTGTTGAAGATCGAGTACGCCGCCTTCAGTCACCCCTGGACGCGCGGCATCTTCAACGACGCGCTGAGTGCCTACGAGTGCTGGGTGATGTTCGAGGGCGAGCAGCAGGTCGGGCACGGTGTGATCAACCTGATCCTCGACGAGGCGCACCTGCTCAATATCACCGTCAAGCCGCAGAGCCAGGGCCGCGGCCTCGGCCTGCGCCTGCTCGAGCATCTGATGGAGCGTGCCCGCGAACGCGGCGGCCGCGAGTGCTTCCTCGAAGTACGTGCGAGCAACACCACGGCCTATCGGCTTTACGAGCGTTATGGCTTCAATGAAGTTGGCCGGCGCCGGGCCTACTACCCGGCGGCAGATGGCCGTGAAGATGCGCTGGTGATGGCCTGCACGTTGCTGGATTGATTGTTGCGGGCTTCGGTTTTTGTGCTGGAGTTCGCCGGCGCCACGATCACGGTTGCCGACCTCTGACTGTCACCAGCCTCGGTAGGGTGGATCGCGCTTCAGCGAACCACCGTGCTCTGGTCAAGGTGGATGTAAAAGGCGACATCCACCCTACATCTACGAAGTAAGCCGAGGCCTTATGAGCTCCGGGGCCATGTCGCTTCCGCCTACCGAGTGCGGCAAATGGCTCCGCTTTATTCCCCCGGCCGCTTGTCCCGTCCGGAATCCAGTGGGGCTTCGCCTTCCAGTTCTTCGTCCGACAGCACGCTGTCGTCCTCGCGCAATACCGCATCGCCGCCGCTGAGGCCGGTGTCTTCGTCGCCTTCGGCGGGGCCATCCCAGGGTTTGCCGTCGAGCGGGTCGTAGCGGCCGAGTTCGGCCTCGTCGAGATCCACATCGGCGCCGATCTCATGCTCGGAAACCACGCTCAGGTCCTGATCGGCCGGCTCGCCATGGCCGCGTTCGCTCGGAGAGCGTGCGCCGTCCTCGGGGATCAGCGTTTCCGGCGCCATGTCGTCCATTGTGGTCTCGCCATCCGGGACTTCACCGGCCGTCATGCCTGCTTCGGCGGCGCGTTCGGCGGAGAACTCGTCGGCCACCTGCTCACCGGGCACTTCGTCACCGATGCGGCCCTTGCGCTCGTCACGGCGCTGATCGAAATCGAGCTGTTCAATGGAGCCCATGCGGTCTTCGGTGTTGTCGATTTCCGTTGGGGTGTAGGGTTTTTGATCGCTCATGATCGTCTCCTGTCAGAACGTCGGTCATGCAGGTTGTGACCCGGCCGCCCTGGGAAGATTCAGGGCTGTCGGCTGGCCGATAACGCCATTCGGGTCCATCCTTTCCTGCGGCCGTAGATGCCTGAGCGTCTTGAGAAAAAGGGGACGAACCACCGCGCGTGATCCGGAGTCCTACTCTGCATGAATGATCAAAACGACCAACCCGCGCCAGAGCCTCGGCGCTACGCCTTCTTCTTCGACGTCGACGGAACGCTGGCTGAGATTCAGCCCCGACCGGAACTCGTCTTCATTCCACCGGCCACCCTCGCGGCCCTGGAACGCCTGCATGCCGGCGGCATTCCCGTCGCCGTGATCTCCGGCAGGCCGCTCGCGCAGCTCGATGCGCTGCTGGCGCCCCTGCAACTTCCCGCCGCCGGCGTGCACGGTGCCGAGCGCCGTGATGCCACGGGTGAGCTGCGCAACCTGGCACTCGACAATCAGGCCCTGGCGCGCATCCAGCGTGAGTTGCAGCAGGCCTGCAGCGAGCACCCCGGCCTGCACCTGGAGAACAAGAGCGTCGCCTTTGCCCTGCATTTTCGTCAGGCGCCGGAGCTGGAGGAGGTTGCCCGCACACTCGCCGAAGACTTCGCCCAGCGTTACGCCGAGGTACTGACCCTGCAGCCCGGAAAGTGCGTGTTCGAACTCAAGCCCCGCGGCGCGAGCAAGGGCGAGGTGATCCGCGCCTTCATGCAGGAAGCGCCGTTCTCCGGCTGCACTCCCGTGTTCCTTGGCGACGATCTCACCGACGAAGCCGGCTTTGCCGCCGTCAATGCGCTCGGCGGTCGGTCCATCAAGGTCGGCGACGGCCCCAGCGAGGCCCGCGAACGGGTGGCGTCGGTGGCTGCCGTCGGCACCTGGATCGAAGCGCTGCTGAACGAACTCGGTGTGCCGGCCGAACCCAGAACAAAACCCGACTAGAGCGAGATTTACTGCCATGAGCCGTTTAGTAGTGGTTTCCAACCGCGTGGCGCCAATCAAACCGGGCAAGGTAGCCGCCGGAGGGCTGGCCGTCGGTGTCTACGATGCGCTGCGCCAGGCCGGTGGCATCTGGTTCGGCTGGAGTGGCGAGATCAGCGCGACCCCGACGATCAACACCGAGGAAGTGGGCAACATCACCTACGTCACGCTGCCGCTGAACAAGCGTGACTACGACCAGTACTACCGCGGCTTCTCCAACAACACACTCTGGCCGATCTTCCACTACCGTATCGACCTGGCGCGCTACAGCCGCGAAGAATACGACGGCTACCGGCGGGTCAACGGCATGCTGGCCGAGAAGCTCCTACCGCTGCTTGAACCTGACGACATCATCTGGATTCATGACTACCACCTGATCCCGTTCGCCGAAGCCTGCCGGCAGCTGGGCATCCGCAACCGCATCGGCTTCTTCCTGCACATCCCGTTTCCCGCACCGGAAATCCTCACCGCCATCCCGCCGCACAACGAGCTGCTGAAGACCCTCTGCTACTACGACCTGATCGGCTTCCAGACCGACACCGATCGCCTGGCCTTTCAGGACTACATCACCCGTGAGGTGCGTGGCGTTATCGAGCCAGACGGCAGCCTGACCGCCTACGGGCAGAACTTCCGCGCCGGGGTGTACCCGATCGGCGTGGTACCGGACGAAATCCAGAAGCTCGCCGAAGGCTACAAGGGCCGCGCCCATCCCATGCGCCGGGCCAGCGATACCCGGCGCCAGACCATCATCTCGGTCGACCGCCTGGACTACTCCAAGGGCCTGGTGGAGCGCTTCCGCGCCTACGAGGAGTTTCTCGACCGCTATCCCAAGCACCGCAACAACGTCGAATTCCTGCAGATCGCGCCGACATCGCGTTCCGACGTGCGCACCTATCAGCACATCCGCGAGCAGCTGGAAAGCCAGGCCGGGCACCTCAACGGGCGCCTGTCCGATCTTGACTGGACGCCGCTGCACTACCTCAACAAGAGCTACGACCGCCGCGTGCTGATGGGCCTGTTCCGCACCGCCGACGTCGGCTTCGTCACGCCGCTGCGCGACGGCATGAACCTGGTCGCCAAAGAATACGTCGCCGCGCAGGACCCGGAAGATCCCGGCGTGCTGGTGCTGTCGCGCTTCGCCGGTGCGGCGCGCGAGCTGACCTCCGCACTGATCGTCAATCCGTACGACTGCGTCGGCATGGCCGAAGCGCTCGACCGCGCGCTGAGCATGCCGCTGGCCGAACGCAAGGACCGCTACGAGCACCTGATGCGCGCCATTCGTGCCGCCGATCTGGATGCCTGGCGCGACAACTTCATGCGTGACCTGCGCTCGTTCGTCTCCCAGCCCAGCACCACGGTCATCGAGACGGAAGAACTCGTCGAGCCGGACTGATCGCCCGCGCGAGCCGGCCTTGCTTGTCAAAGGCCAGGCCGGCTCGTAAGGTGCGGGGCCGAACCATAGGGACAACGTAGATGAGCGAGCTGGAACCGCTGTTCGAGAACAACGCCCGCTGGGCCGAGGCCATCAAGGAAGAAGACCCCACCTTCTTCGAGAAACTGTCCAAGCAGCAGGCGCCGGAATACCTGTGGATCGGCTGCTCCGATGCCCGCGTGCCCGCCAACGAGATCGTCGGCCTGCTGCCGGGCGACCTGTTCGTCCATCGCAACGTCGCCAATGTCGTGCTGCACACCGACCTCAACTGCCTGTCGGTCATCCAGTACGCGGTCGACGTGCTCAAGGTCAAACACATCCTCGTCACCGGCCATTACGGCTGCGGTGGCGTGCGCGCCTCCATGCGTGACGACCAGCTGGGCCTGATCGACGGCTGGCTGCGCAGCATCCGCGACCTCTACTACGAGCATCGCGTGCACCTTTCCAAGCTGACCAGCGAAGAGGAGCAGGTCGACCGCCTCTGCGAGCTCAACGTCATCCAGCAGGTTGCCAACGTCAGCCACACCACCATCGTCCAGAACGCCTGGCACCGCGGCCAGCCGCTGGCCGTGCACGGCTGCATCTACGGCATCAAGGATGGCCTGTGGAAGAACCTCAACGTCACCGTCAGCGGACTCGATCAGCTGCCGTCGCAATACCGCCTGCGTCCGCTGCGTAACGCCTGATGAACAGCCGCCACGCCCCGGCCTTCGCCGGTCTGCTCATCGCTGTGCTCTGCTGGAGCGGCAACGCATTGGTCGCCCGTGCCTTCTATGACCAGATCCCGCCGCTGAGCCTGTCATTCTGGCGCTGGGTGCTGGCCACGACACTGCTGTTGCCCTTCGTGGCGAAAGGCATCTGGACCCACCGAGCGGCCTTGCGTGCCGCCGGCTGGCGCCTGCCTGTGATCGCCGCACTCGGCATCGCCAGTTACAACTCGCTGCTCTACACCGCTGCGCAAAGCACCGAAGCGATCAACCTGACGCTGGTGAACACCTGCCTGCCACTGGCGACCTTTATCGGCGCGGGCTTCCTGCTCGGAGAATGGCCACTGCGCCGCGCCTGGTTCGGCATGGCCGTGGCGGCGGCGGGGCTGCTCTACCTGATCAGCCGCGGCAGCTGGCAGACCTTTGCCAGCCTGTCGTTCAAGGCCGGCGACCTCATCATGCTGCTGGCCGTGCTGGTGTGGGCGCTGTACACGCTGCTGCTGCGGCGCTGGTCCAGCTTCCTCACCGTCCCCCCGCTGGTGCTGCTTGGCGTGCTGATGCTGCTGGGCGTGCCGCTGATCCTGCCGTTCTACCTGTACGAACTTAGCCGGGTAGGGGGCTTCGCCGCCACGCCGGCCAACCTCGGCGCAATCGGCTACACCGCCGTGTTCGCCTCGCTGATCGCCTACCTCGCCTGGAACCACGGGGTAAAAGTCGTCGGCGCCGCCAAGGCCGCCATGGCCAGCTACCTGATGCCCGTCTTCACCGCACTGCTCGGCTGGCTACTACTCGGAGAAGCGCTGCAGCCCTTCCACTGGATTGGCGGCACCCTGATCTTCGCTGGCTTGCTGCTGGCCACGCGGCCGTCATTTCGCTAGCGGCGCCCCAAATGGCGCGGCCTAGGCGCTATTGACCGTTCGTAACTAACCGTTTGAAAAGGATAAAAAATCTGCGGAGCCAGGGTTGACAGCCCTAACCGACCAGAGAATAATGCGCGCCACTTGGCTACATAGCTCAGTTGGTTAGAGCGCAGCATTCATAATGCTGATGTCCCAGGTTCAAGTCCCGGTGTAGCCACCAGACAAAACAAGGGGTTAGCGAAAGCTAGCCCCTTTTTTGTTTGTGTAGGTGACTACGAAGTGACTACGGCTTGTCTACGTCGATTCCCTTCGACTTCAAATCTGCCTTCAGGCTGAGCAGCTGAAGCTTCGCTATTTCCAACTGAGTGTCTGCCATTTGGTCCGCAAGGGGCTGTATGCGCATGTACCAGTGGCTAAAGCCTAGATACATCCCGACAACGCCTGCCACGATCAAGAACTGACCAAGTAGCGTATAGGTTTCCTTGTCCGCAACAGCGACCTCGATTCTCCGCTCTAATGATCGCAAGCGTGCTGCTTGTTCTAAGGTTGGCTCCTTCAGAGCTTGTAGGCTCTCCAGTTCGACCCAGTGTTCGAATGCAATGGTGTTCGTGGCGCTTGTCGCATAGATGATGGTGCCGAATCCCGACAGAAAAACAACAAGCGCAAATAGAGCAAAAAACTTGTATAGGTTATCGGTTGGGAGGGGGATTTTACTTTCCATGCGATATCTCAGGCCGACTAACCGCGCTGAGTATGCCTTCAATTTATTAGAGAACTGAAGCATCGACGCCCACCGTGTGATTGCTTTGGGAGAGTGGCGAAAGCCGCAGTGCCGATTCCAAATGATCCGGCGACAGGTGCGCGTAGCGCATGGTCATCGTGATCGACGAGTGCCCCAGGATTCGTTGCAGGCCGAGAATGTCGCCACCGGCCATCATGTAATGACTCGCGAACGTGTGCCGCAGGATGTGGGTCATCTGGCCCGGGGTGTCGAAGCCGCAACGCTTGTAGGCACACCGAAAGGCCGACCGGCAGGGCATGAACAGCCGACCGTTTCCAGGCATCCCCACCTTCAACGCCAGATCCTCAACATCCTTCGGGATCGGTACGGATCTCGACTGTCGATTCTTGGTTCGGTGGAAGTGAGCCTTGCCACCGTAGATCGCGGCACGGGTCAGCGACTCGGCTTCGTCCCAGCGGGCACCGGTAGCCAAGCAGAGTAGGGCGACGGGGTAGGTGTGATTGTTGGTGGAGCGTTTGCACTCTTCGAGCAGCTGGCGGATCTGCGGCAGCGTGAGAAAGGTCAGCTCTACCTGATCGGTCTTGATCTGGCGGACATTGGCGAGCGGGTTCTTTCCCACCCAGGCACCGAGCCGGATCAGCTCCGCGAACACGGCGGACAGGTAGCGTTGCTCGTGGTTGACCGTATGCGGAGACGCCTCTTTCAACCGTTGCTGCCGATACCGCGCCCATGCCAGTGCATCGAAGGAAGAGGCGAGCGGATCGCCAAGCCGTTTCGTGATCGCCAACGTTCTCGTCCTTGAGCGTGCAGCCGTGCAGCTGATGCCAGAGGTTCACCAGATCCGACAGCCGATCATCCAGCGGTCGCCCGGTTAGCGTCAGGCTCTTGAAGAAATCCGTTTCGTATCGCTGGGCAGCGGCCTTGGTCAGAAAACCTTTCTTGCGGATACGGCGTCCACTTCGCCCGTTTTCGTAGAAGTCAGCCGTCCAGGTCTTACCGTCCTTGCGTGCCGTCATATAGCGCGACCCCATCGCACATGCCGTTCCTGGAGCAGGTTCTTGATGTGCTTGTACAGATCACGCTCCGTCATATCCTTCGAGGCGTAGTGGTCGCGAATCACCGGCCAGCATTCCCATTCCTTCAGTCGATCAAATGCGGTTTTAGCGCCCACTCGCTCCCGTGCCAGTAGGCTTACGAAGTTTCCCAGGAACAGCTCCACGTTCTTGCCTGAGAAGCCCCGAGAGGTCTTGTAGTAGCGTTTGTATTCGGTTTCATCGACCAGGGAATCGACCGGTACATCGACACGGATGTCGTCGCGGATCAGCGTCCAGATGGGTTCGAAATAGCCGGGGCGGGAGAGCAGCTTGAATTGACCCAGCCCGTAGCGCCACAGGCCATCCAGATGGGCCGAGAACGCGGCATAGGAGTCCGTTTCAAGGGCTTGGCCGGTCCTTGCGTCAATCGAGCCGCTGGCGAACTGCTGGATGACCGAATGGTGATAGCGCAGCTCGATGCGCCATACATCTTGGGTCGGATCGTAGTTGTCGGGATCGGTCGAATCGAACGAATCCCGGCGACGCCAGACGCTTTCCCAGAAGTCGAGCTTATCGGTTGCGCGGGCCTGTTCAGTCTTGTTGTAGATACACAGCTGGACGCCACCAGGGGAACCGAACATGGACGTTTCACCACGACCGTAGACGCTGGACTTGGTGGCCCACTCGATCTGGTTTATGCCAGTGATATCCCGGTGCGTCCTGGCGCGACAGTGCAGGCGAGCTACCAGATCCACCGGAGGCAGCCAGCCCTGGAGATCCAACGCCAGATGAACAGCGCACTGGTTGCGTTCGCGGTGGGTCATCACGGCTGCGGCGTAATAGTCCATGCGCTCTTGCAGGCGCTCAGGCGACAACGCGTCGATGGCGTGCGGCGACACTTCGATTTTCAGGTGTGGGCCGATTTGGTCCAGCTTGGCGTTGAAGTTCTTGATGAGCAGGATGAACCCGAGGTCAGCATTTTGGAGCTTGTACTGGTAGCCCGAATCCCGGCCAACCCGACCGGCATGCCAGAACTCGCCAGCGAACTGGACCATTGCGCCCGGTTTCTCGAATAGCGCCATGATCTCGGGACGGATCAGTCCGCGGTACAGCTGGCGGACCGTATCGACTCCGCAACGCAGCAAGCGGACCTTGGATAGATCGACTATCCGAGCGGTGCCCGGGTCGACGAATAGTCTGCTTTGCGAGTCTTCCAACCCGGTCATGAGGTCGATTCGTTTGAAGTCCTTATTGGCCATTCCGTTTTCCCCTTTACTCTGGATTACTGTGGTTGCTTAGTAGTGGTTATCTGACGTGTTACAGGGACGTCAGCGCGCGCGTTTGCACGCCGGCTCGTGCCTCGCCGCGCGTGCAAAGAGCGCGGAGCGCACGCGCGCTGACGGTCATCACCACAGGAATTGCCCTTTCTGGTACGGCACGACAGTCATGTTCGTGCCACCGGCTGGCTGCGCTGCTCCAGGGCGTGCCGCCTGCATTGCAGGAGGCTGGTTGTTCTGGACTTGCTGGGTTCGCTCGCCGGTGGAGCGATCAGGCAGGGTCGGATCGAAGAAGCCGTTCTCGACCACGCGCATGCAGAAGGCGAAGTCGGTTTCGACCCGCGTGCTCTGCTGCGTGTAGCACTGGCAAACGGTGGGTGTTCCGTTGACGACGGCATGCGCCATTCGCCCGAACTCGCGGGCATAGGTCGCGGGGTCGGTGCTGGACATGCAGTAGAGCCGAGGAAACGACACGGGCCGCGTCAGCTCGTCGTAGATCGGCGCCGACGATGGGACCTGCGGCACCCGAGGCACACGCCGCCCGATGTAGCTGGCGACACTCTCAGGCGCATCGGTCTTCGTTTCGCCCACAGGCTTGATGAACGCACCGACCGTATCGCGCACCTGATCGACCATGCTCCCGGCCGGCGCGCTGCTAGCTGTCTCGGCTTGTGCTTTCTCGATGTTGTAACGCTCATAGGCGCGATAGACGAGGATGCCCGCGCCGATCAGCACGCAGATGGCCAAGATGAACTTGGTCGGCACCTTGGCCTGGAAGTGGTGCTTGGCGTTGGTGCTGGTGTAAGCGCCGAAGTAGCGCTTATCCAGGCGCAGCGACTTCTTGTCGGCATCTTTGAAGCTGGTCTTCAGCTCGACCTTTTCCACCACCACTTCCGACTCGAAGCGCAGCAGCTGAGCGGACTTGAAGACGCGCCAGTAGTGAATGTGCGTGTTGCACAGCCGGCGCAGGTGCACATCGAGATAACGCGGGTCCTGGGTGACGAGGTGCACTTCGTGGCCCTGGTGGCGCATGGTCTCGAAGCGGGTGATGTGCTCCGGTGGCCGCGCCCGTGGATCGCGTGAGCCAAACCAGCCCTGCGCTTCGTCCACGACGATGATCGAGTCGTTCGGCAGCTCGAACCACTTTTCGGGATTTTCGAACTCGAACCACTGCGCTTGCAGCTGATCGGGCTTGAGGCCGTTGATGTTGTGGTAGTAGACGACACGGCCTTCGGCGTGGGCCTTCTGGTCCACTTCGCGGATGGTGTTCAGGGTCTTGCCATGGCCGGGCTTGCCGGTACGGATAACGAGCATGACGGCGCCTCCTTATGCGTCGATAGAGGTGCCGCCCGGCTTATGCCAGACCTGATTGCGTTTGCGGTCGGTCGCCTTGTCGATCCCGGCGAGGACGAAGCGCGTGGAGATCGCGGCGAAATACAGGTTCACCACCACATCGAACTTGGCCAGCCCGAGAATCCCCTGGATGACCGGCCCGACATCGCCCATCAACCCGAACAGGTAGCCCTGCGCCTGGCCAATGATGAGGTTGAAGCCCATGTAAGAGACGAAGCCGAAACCGATCATCTTCAACACCATCTTCACCAGCGGCCCGACGATGATCACGAGCATCTGGACGATGAATAGAAACTGCATCACTGACCTCCTACGGCGCGGCCCACATACAGGGCGGCAAGAACGGTGGCCACAGCCACAAACAGGCCGCTCAGGTCACTGGCGGCGCGGCAAAGCGGTTCGTAGCTGAGCTGGAAAGTGCGACCGCCCGCTGTGGTCAGGCTGAAGCTCTCGGCGGCAGGACAAGCAGACGGCAGAAAGCGAGTGCCCTGGTTGATGAAGGAAGGCACGTCGATGACGCCGGAGCCTTCATCCAGCTGGAACCGGTCGCCGGTAACAGCGGCCTCGATGGCGGATTGCTGCTTGGGGAAATCGGTCATTTCCTCAGCGAGGCACAGCTGCTCTTTCTGCTGCCGCAGCACCTCGCAATCAATCGGGTCGCCGCTACAGGAGAACGACGCATCGCAGGAGCCGGCAGAAGCCAAACGCTCCGGGCCTTCTTCACCTTCATCCTCGCCTTCGCCTTCATCGGGCGTGCAACCGGAGCCGGTACAGGACTTGGTTTCGTCGCCGGGCTTGCCCTCGGCATCCGTCTCGGACGTCGAGGTTTCTTCGGCAGTGGTGGACGTACAGGGCTTGGTGCCAACGCAGACAGTCTTGTCGGTCGTGGTGGTGGTCTCCGTCTTGCTGGAGCCATCCGGGTTGGTGGTCTTGGTGGTTTCCTCGGTCTTAGTGGTGTCTTCGAATCGCGGCGCGGGCTTGCCGGTGGTGCAGTGCAGGTAATCGCCGGCGTTATCGCAGTTGAGCTGGCCGGGCTCTTTCAGCTTTTCGCTACTGGTGCAGTTGCGCGATTGCGAGCCGTCCGCGTTGGTGACCCAGTCACCGCATAGGCTTTCGCTGGTGAACTGAGGCGTGCTGTCGGCCGGAGGCTTGGATGGTGGCTGATCGAACACACTGCCGGGAGGCGGGTTGTTTGACGTGCATTGCGAGCCGGCGCCCTGGTAAACCACTTTGCAATAAACGGAGTTCAGGTCCTTGCCGGTGGTGTCTTCAAGAAAGCGGTTGCAGCCCTTGACCGTGGCGGTGCGGTTGTAGAGGCAGCCGCTTTCACAGATCGAAGATGGAGGCAGCGAAGGCGGTACGGATGGGTCCAGAGAGCCGGCGTTGTACTCGTGAACGAACTCACCTGTTGCGGTGGCGCATTGATCGGGTTCAGGGGCGACGCATTCGCCAGTTGCGGAATTGTATTCAGAACCATCACCACACGAATCGCCCCTACGGGACAAATAGTGGATCGCAACAACCGAACCGTTGAAGTTCCATTTGAGGGAACACGTCGCCTCGGTGGGAACTTCCATGAGGATAATCGGGGTATACGGACCGCTAGGCCTAGCCGCGGCAAGAGCTGTACACGCCTGAGACGGGCTTTCAAACCTTGACCCGCTTGGAAGATATGTTTCTGAACTGATAACAACCCAGTAATAGTCCTCAGCTTTGACGCTCTCAGAGCAGATAACGAATAGCATTAACAGCAATGAAGAGAACCACATCTTCCGGGTTAAAGAACTAAAAAATAGAAGATCCATCCCTACACCCGCCCAAAAAACACGAGATAGAACGCCAGGGTGGTCAGGATCAGGACGTACAGTTCGTAGCTCATTGGCGTTTCCCTGGAAGAGAAAACCCCGCCGGAGCGGGGTTTGTTTGCTTCGGCACATGCAGTGCGCAAAACCCCGGTTACAGGGCGCGGCGCATGTACTTGAACGCCATCGCGGCGATGATCACGGCGAACACCGCCCAGCCAATGGTGCCGACGTCGGTGCCAGCGGTATCGAGCGCGGTGGTGGCTTCAGCCGGGACTGCCGCATAGACAGAGCCGGCTACAGCCGAGAGAGCAACGGCAGCGCCGAGGCCGATTTTCTTGATGAAGTGTTTGTTCAGTTGCATGGGTGATACCTCACTGATTCAGGGCTTTTTTCAGGACCAGGAAGCCGAACACGGTGGCGAACAGAACAATCGCTTCGCCTTGCAGCTCGGAGACTTGGTCCCAGGTCAGTGCAGAGCCGTAGAGGCTTTGCATTTCCTCGACCGTGAGGGCGACCAGCGAGCCGGAGCAGATGGGCGAGCCATCGGCGCCTTGCAGCCAGTCACCGTCACAGGCGAGGAA
This sequence comes from Stutzerimonas chloritidismutans AW-1, assembly GCF_000495915.1. Taxonomy (GTDB): domain Bacteria; phylum Pseudomonadota; class Gammaproteobacteria; order Pseudomonadales; family Pseudomonadaceae; genus Stutzerimonas; species Stutzerimonas chloritidismutans. Next base: position 27,133 of record NZ_AOFQ01000048.1, on the reverse strand, counting down.
ATTCATTCGCCGGCCTGCTCGAGGTCGGCGGTTTGTTCGGAGGGTTCGCAGTCAGGGCAGACGGCGAAGTGGGGCGGCAGGCTGAGGTCTGGCAGCAGGTCGCTTTGCGGCGCGGGCAGCGCCATGAGCTTGCCCATGTCGTTGCCGCAGCAGTCGCAGTACACCCGGTCATCGATCAGCATGGCCGCCCCTCCCGGTTAGTTGGCCTTGGCCGGGTCCGGCTGGGTGCCGGCTGGCTTGGCGGTTGGGGTCGGTTGCTGAGTGGGCTTGGTGGCCTGGGTGGCGGGCTTCACCGATTCCAGATGCAGGCAGAGATTGTTGCCCTTCTGTTTGCCGGCTCGGGCGATCTCGAAGTGGATACGCACGGTTTCCAGCGGCTCGAAGTTGGCGCCCGAGGCGAACACTTCGTCGGCCACTTCCAGGGGAACATCCATGCTGACGATGGACAGGCCGTTTTCGGTCTGGCCGTCCGGCTCATCGCCATAGAAGACTTTGACGATCTTTACTTCGCTGCCGTTCTGGCTGAAGGCGAGTTTCTGAGTGCCGAGAAATGCAACTTCCATAGTCGAACGTGCCATTTGTGTTTCCTCTCTCTAGTTGCGCTTTATTGCGCGGCTTTGCTTTCTGCAGACCGAGCGATCCCGAACCGGTGAACTTGCAAGTTCGCCGAGGTGATCTGTTACTTGGCCTACCGGTTAAAACTTCGCGTTGTGCGTGTTCTCTAGTTGGTTAACACCAAGGGCTTTGCCCTTGTCATCCCACTCTTGCCGCCGAGGGCTCGGGAGCGCGGGGCGGTGAAGCTGCCCCACACTCACGAGCGGAGGCTGTTTCTGTTCGTGCAGGGTCAAGGGTGCGCTCCGCCCGTGCTTCCGTTCGCCGGATCGGTGAAGCGTGATCCGACGAGCCGGGAGCGCGGCCCTGGACCTGTTCGGCCTCGGTCGGGGTTTCGGCTAGAACGGAAACTGCTCGCTCGGCGCCGAGGTTGAATCTTGGTAAGCAACGCTCCACCACTTCGCGGGGCGCTCGGGTGGCGTGTGCTTCTCGCAGATATAGGCCGGTTCCACTTGCCACTCCGAGACCAGAGGCTTCCAGGTTCCACCGATGCAGCCCATTTGCAGCGTGCGAATCGGCCGCGCAGAGGCGGGGCGGCATTGGGCGCAGCGTGTGGACGGGGAGGGAGCGGGTTTCGCCATTTCGCGTCTGGACCAACAGACAGAGCAGTCGCAGTCCGGTGCGTGGGGAAGCCGGTTGTAGGCGCTCATGGTCGATAGCCTCATTCATCGGCGTAATCCCCCTGGCAGAACACCGACTTGCCCCGCTCGATGTCGCGGCGGATGCGGTGCAGGTTGATGACGCGGCGGCGGCCGATCTTCACGGTCGGGAGGGTGTAGGTTTCCACCCAGCCGCGCACCACGTCTTCGGTGATCTGCTCGACGCCCATCATTTCAGCCAGCACAAGCTGCGTGCAGAACGGCGCTTCGCGGAAGCTGACGATCCGTTCGGCTTGGCCTTCGATGGTTAACCCCACTACGCCAGACTGTTCCATAGCTTTTGTCCTATACTCGTCCAAGCATTCGACTCAGATACTTGAGTCAAAATAGTTGAACAAAGCATATGAACTGCTGTTCAGAAATTCAAACTATTTGAACAAAATATTTAGAAGAAATGGGCACGATAAACGAGCGCGTTAGAACAGTTGCCTCTATGGCTGGAATGGATCGCCTCGTGCGAGAGACTCCGATCGGCTCGAATCGCTGGAGAACAGTGCTCTACAACAAAGACGTTCGGATTAGCACCGACGAGATAGAGGCCTTAGGAGCGCTGTATCCGTCGTATCGCTGGTGGATGGTCAGCGGCGAGGTCGCGCCGGAGATAGGCCAGACCAGCCCCGAGTACGACGAGGCCAACCGAAACTTGACCGATCAAAACGCGGGATAGCGATCACACGGGAAGTAGCTAGGCGCTGGTACGCCCGAAGGATCGGAGGAGGGGACGGATATGGATATTGAACGTGCGCTACTGAAAGCAGGCGTGACTGTGGCTGCGATGTTTGCCATCTACCAAGGTTCGCAGGGAATACAGGAGTTCGCGAAGCAACGCTCAGCTGAGGCGAATCAGAAAGCTGAAACGCAGCAAACAGAGCCGCGTGAGTGGCCTGACGATAACATTGACTCCCTTTGATTAGCGAAGGTAAGCGACGCCGCTATGGAGCCGCTGTTTCGATACCTTAACACTTGTGATTAGGGGGCGTGTAAACCTACTACACCAGTCTGTACGAATAATGTAAATAGTAGGGCAGCGCCCCGCTATCCTTATGCTTCCATTACGGCGAAGTTAGGGAAGTAGCGGTACATCCTTATAAATTTGTTCGCATCTGACGTTGGTATCGCTCCAAAAGAGACTTCATTGTCGCCAAGAGGCAACTGCTGTTCTAAATAGCGAAGTTCTCGGATGGTGAGCTTCGGCATGTCAATTCTGATGGGTTGCCCAGGCGCAGGCATAAAATCTAATCGGTCAAACCCGCAAAGAGGATAACGCTGATTATCTGCGGCATCTGCGACCAAGCCAATCAATGTGGTCATGCGAGCGTCATCCTGATACTCAATTTCACATATCGGTAAAAAGCTTAACGGGTTATCACCGCCGGTGTTGCGATTTGCTAAGGCAGAATCAATCTCTGATCGCAGCATATGCCTTGCTAGTTTGCCGTATGGCCAAGATATTAGATCTTCGTCCGAAGCCTCCGGGGGGACTCTTTGCCTGCCAAATGCACCTATAAACCGTTCAATTGCACCGATGGCATTTTCGTCAGTGGCTTTCTCAAGTTCATAAGCGGTGTACTCTGGTGCCCTCATGCACTGTACCGAAACCGCTATGACTGAACCGGACAAACACCTGGCAGCAACAGTTCGGACATCTTCAAGCATAGATGTGTTCAAGGGGCCGTCATAGTCAAGCCACACTATTACTCTTCTATCCCATTCCATCCTAGGTAGTGCGGAGGAAGAGTTGTCGTATTCCACTCTGATCTGGAAAGGCTTATTTGCTTCTATTCGCTCCCTTGCATCCACTGCCTGCTCAATAGAAACCATGCTCTTAATGCCAAGGGCACGATGGAATAAAGTAAAGTCCGAGACCCATCCCGAGCCGAAGCCGATATACGCATAGTCTTCAACTGGCTGAAAAGCCGCCAGTCTGCGAAGGATTTCGACAAACATCTTCCGCTCAGCATACTTCGCCGGACGAAGAGAGTAGTCAATTTTCCTAAAGCTAGCACTCATTCCTTGTGCCTCTTAAAGATTAGGTCGAAGGTGGTCTCACCCACAGCCTTGGCTGACCCTACTCCAAGCTCATCCTGCAAAAATTCTACCTCCTCAAATTTTTTCGAGTATTGGATCTTGATGTAACGAGGGCCTTTGGTAATTGATCCTCTGACTGGGGCAATAAATTCTGCCTTATAGTCTAGGGCTTCGGGGCGTGTTGAGTTGGCCTTGGAAACGTGGTCAAGCAGAGGGCTTTTGTCCCTAGTGTACTCATCAATGTCTTTATCGAGGTTGTTAAGGAAGGTCTGAAGTAGCCCTGTATTTCCGGTCGACTTCAGCCCTCGCTGCTTTTGAAAGCGGGCCGTCGATCAAAATCGACCAGGTAACCCGCTCAGTTCTCCGTTTTTGGCCGCCGCGAGCACCTCGCAGCAGCCATTTTCCGCATTACAGGCGTACCTCTCCTGCGGTAGTCAGCAAATGTCGGCGCGCCATCCATAGGTTTGACAGCGCGAACAGCGTCACCAGCTGAGCGGTGTTCTTGGCCAGGCCACGGAAGCGCACCTTCACGTAACCGAACTGGCGCTTGATCACTCGAAACGGGTGCTCGACCTTCGCTCGCACTTGTGCCTTGGCCTTCTCGATCTTGCGCTTGGCTTTGTACAGGGCGCTGCGTTTATCGAGCTTCTTGTAGGTGCTGCGGCGTGCTGCGACCTGCCAGATCACTTCGCGGCCAGCATGTTCGGGGCGCTTTTCGACGCCGGTGTAGCCGGCATCGGCGCAGACGACGTTCTCTTCACCATGCAGTAGTTTGTCGACCTGGGTGACATCCGCCACGTTTGCCGCCGTGCCGACCACGCTGTGCACCAGCCCCGACTCGTCATCCACACCGATGTGGGCCTTCATGCCGAAGTAGTACTGGTTGCCCTTCTTGGTCTGGTGCATCTCCGGATCGCGCTTGCTGTCCTGGTTCTTGGTCGAGCTGGGCGCGTGGATCAGTGTGGCATCGACGATAGTGCCCTGGCGCAGCGACAGGCCGCGATCCCCCAGGTAGCCATTGATTACGCCGAGGATGCCGGCTGCCAGCTCATGTTTCTCCAGCAAGCGACGGAAGTTGAGGATGGTGGTTTCGTCGGGAATGCGCTCCAGGCTCAGCCCGGCGAACTGACGCAGGATGGTCGTCTCGTAGAGCGCTTCTTCCATGGCCGGGTCGCTGTAGCCGAACCAGTTCTGCATCAGATGGATACGTAACATGGCCATCAGCGGATAGGCTGGACGACCACCTTCACCCTTTGGGTAGTGTGGCTCGATCAGGGCAATCAATCCCTTCCACGGCACCACCTGATCCATCTCGATCAGGAACAATTCCTTACGGGTCTGCTTGCGCTTGCCGGCGTACTCGGCGTCGGCGAAGGTCATCTGCTTCATGGAAAAACTCGGCTGGCGGGATCGGCGTATTTCACCAGATTCGGGAAGTCTTTTTCAGACCATCCTTAAGGAAATCTATTACTGGGCGCATCATTTCAAACATGCGCTGAGAAGTTTTCACCCAAACCACGCTGTCTTGATCTACGTCAGTCTTGGTAGTGTTCCACGGCACCCTGGATGAGTCTTCAGAATCGAATGAGACAATGCCGCGAAACCTTGCAAATTGGTTGTGAAACGTAGGGATCAACGTCTTGTTAGCTTCGTCCTCCAAAAGTCCCCAGCCAGTTACAGATCTGCGGTCAGCTTCTAAAACCACTCGCCCGTTACAAATTACATACCAGCCAGCATCTTTAGGTGCCGACGGCCCAACGCCTACAATGATATTCACATCTACAGGGGCCTGGCCTGTTTCCTCAAATCGAAGAACGTCCCTGCCAGGCTGCATTTTGTCAGTTACATGAAGATAGATGTTGGTGGCATCAATTCTTTTCGAATTTACAAAAACCTGAAGACCTTCCGAAATGAACTGGCGATGCTTGGATTTGATTAAGCCGATTATAGAGTTTTCAAAAATTGATGTTGAAAACCTGAAGGCTACCTCTGGTCGTAAGTTGGTCACAACTATATCGGTGCCAGGGTTGGCTTTCGAAATCGTGGTGCTATTTCCAAATTCGACCCATGGAAACGTCCACTTATTTGCTTGTTCCCAAGCGGAAACATCAACTTCGATAGCCCATTCTTCATCACTTGTTGCCGATCTTACAATGAAGTGCTTTCCGAACTTGAACAGGGCACGCTTCATGCCGACACCGAACTGACCTATGGAATGAGCAGTTTGTACCGCTCCGCGTGGTCGTCCAAAACGGAAAGCATAAGTCCGAGCAGTATTTCGGTCAAAACCGCCACAGTTATCTACAATGCTAAATAGATCGCGATTAAACGTAATATCAACCCTACATCCTTCATGCGGGGTTTCAGAACTTTGCTTAGCCTGAGCCAGCCGCTTAGCACCATCAATGCAGTTGTCGACTAGATCTAGTATTGCCTGCTCAAGTGGAATGTCTCGAACCAGCATGTCCACAAAAAAAGCCTTTGTAGGCTCCGCGTTGATCTCATCATCATCCAGTTCGGCTGCCATTAGCTCACTCACTCTCCTTGTTTCCTTCCTTGATAATGCCAAGTTCGCGGCTGCAACGGTAGTCCTGACCGTGCCCCGATCGACAGCTCGGCCTGATTGGTGTATCGTCCGTGACCATTTAGGCTAGGCGCAAATTCATGCACACCATTCTGGACCTCTTTAGTGGCTGCGGAGGGCTCGCGCTCGGATCGAAAAGGGCTGGGTTCAAGACTGCCTTGGCAGTGGATGTAGACCCTATCCTTTCCAGCTCCTTTGGCGTCAATTTTCCGGGCACACGGTTCTTACAGGCGGATGTTGCGACGCTGGGGAAGGAGCAGTTGTCCGCATTGCTACCCATGGGAGTAGATGGAGTCATTGGTGGGCCTCCGTGCCAAGCGTTTAGCGGTATAGGGAAGCGTTTACCAGATGACCCACGCCGGGATCTGGTGAATCATTTCTTTAGAATCATCCAAGCGGTCCAGCCCGCATTCTTTATGATGGAAAACGTGCCAGGTTTGGGCTTTCCAGAGAATCGTCCGATTTTGGACAATGCTATAAGCACGCTGCAGGGGCGTTGGGTCATTCTCGGCCCATTGACGTTGGATGCATCTGACTTCGGAGCGCCAACTAAGCGTAAGCGGATCTTCGTGTTTGGATTTGACCCAAAAAAAATGGACGTACCGTCCATTGCAGACCTAATCGCAAGCCAATCCAGTAGAACAACTGTAAAAGATGCCATTGGCGATATCGCAGGCATACCAGTTTCAGATGCAAAGCAGTGGGCCTACGACGGTGAGAAAGTAGTCTCGAAATACGCCCAGAAACTACGATCACCAAGCGGTTACTTTACCGGGCACCAGTTGACAAAACACCGCGATGAAACGATCAAACGCTACGCCAACGTACCGCAAGGGGGTGTAGACCCGGTGGGAAAACACAAAAGGCTAGACTGGAATGGACTTTGCCCGACCCTTCGAGCTGGCACGGGGAGTGACCGGGGGTCATATCAATCCGTTCGACCGCTTCATCCAGAGCACAACCGCGTTATCTCCCCCAGAGAGGCTGCCCGTTTGCAGGGATTCCCTGACGATTTTGTATTTCATGCGACGGTTTGGCATAGCTTTAGAATGATCGGCAATAGCGTATCTCCAATCATTGCGGAGGCATTACTGACGAACATCCGAAAATGCCTGCCTCAGCAAAAAATAGAGGCGACGGTTAAGGACACCACCGCGCCGGCCTTTGCTTAAGGAAAAGCAAACCCTGTGACTACATCAGTTAACTTTCGTGCAGTGTTGTGGCGTAGCGGGGACATAGACTAGAACAAAGCCCCGATTTATGGGCCTGCATGGAGTAAACAGGTGGAATACAAGCGATTCATAATGCTGATGTCCCAGGTTCAAGTCCCGGTGTAGCCACCAGACACAGAAAGGCGGTTAGCGAAAGCTAACCGCCTTTTTTGTTTTCTGGCCGGTGACTACCGCCTCCCGGATGGCCTAGCAGGCACCCCTTCCGTTGATGCTGCTTCGTGAACGTTACCCCCTCCGCTTGATTGGCCGTGTCTGGGCGGAAAATAAATCTGTCTCCTTTTCTCTTAAAACTTGGGATCTCCACGCTGGTCACACAGGAAGTCAGTAAGCGCTGGTTCGCCCGTCGATAGATTGAGCGCTAATCTGATGTAAAGATTTTTAGTGCCACATCATAGTCATTGGCGGTTCCTGCCCAGTTCTCTATCAACTGATAAGCCTGCACAATCTCTGTAGGAGCAGTTAGACCTCGTGAGACGCCCTGAATAAAGGCGCTTCTTGAAAAGGATCTCCCTGCCACAATCCAAATTTCCTTTTTGCATTGTAGCGATCTTCTTCTCTTGCAAATCAACTTCCATACTTCTTCTGAGGTTGATCCATCCCTCGCTGATGGGTGCGAAAGTATCTCATTATATAGCCTAAATCTTGTATCTAGAGGATGAGTAGTTTTTGAGGTGGGCCAAGTATCTTTCCACATCCCAAAATTACCAGGCAAATCATTATCTTCATTCGAAATAAGATAGTGGATATTTTTAATTGCCTGACTACCCACCTCAGCCAAAGCCCCAGCAGGTGCCCCAGGGTTAGCTGTATCGCCACACTTAATATGAACAAAGCAAAGTTTTTCGGGCGAAGATAAGATGAAATCACACGGCTCTGTATTCATATCCGCACACAGAACCAGATCACAACCAGGAATATATTTTGCAAACTCCCCTAAGTCAGATAAAGCCACGCCCGGCGCGGAACTATTCCTTAGTAGATCGAGCATATAGAATATCGAATCAGGATCAAACTCTGCAGGGGTGGTGTTTATATAATTACCATGGCCATCAGAAATCCCCTTCTCTTTCAAATTATCACGCTGCAAACTAGGAATACCAAATAGTACTGACCCTGCCCATGACTCCTCGACACTAATGCCTTGCTCATATGGAAGAGACAGGCGATAAAACACGCCGTTGAGGTATGTTGTTCCATCCTGGAAAAGAACCTTAATTTCTTGGCGAGAATTAATGTAATCCAAGATCGCCTGGAATTCTGGAACCCCGACCGACGCACCTGCCAAAACCAGAGAGAAATTAACTTTCTCACTATCATACTCTAATTCAAAATCGATTGACTCTCCGTCAAGCTGTACCGAGAAAACAGGTCCCCCACCGACATAGTAAAACTCCGGGTAAAGAACACCATTCCTGACTGGAACAGAAGCATCAATGTCAGAAAAATCCAAAATCACTGAGACTGGACCACAACCGGGAAGATCAGTAGTGGGCTGAGCATAAGACTTAATCAGCCGCCCAACATTTCCCCCTTTATACATTTGCTCAGAGACTGTATCCACCCATTCGGATAAATCACGGAGAGTAAAGTTGCTTTTCTTCTGATCTGCGACTCGGCCAGATCTTGCTCCAACATAAAAACTAGAGCTCTTTTTACCATCGTTACCAAAGTTATCAAACCTTAGCATTGACAGCGCATATCGTGCATTTCTCTGGCTTGTCTGGCCATTACTTAAATCAGCCCCTTTCAACGCGACCATCTCAGTGAATCGCCCCGGATTTCTTAGACACTTTCCAGGCTCAGTAAATGTCGCTTCTCAAACTCTACCGGTGACAGCTGGTTGTTGAAACCGTGTCGGCGTTTTGGGTTGTAAAACATCTCGATGTAGTCGAACACATCAGCGCGTGCGTCTTGCCTGGTGCTATAGATTTTTCGCCTGATCCGTTCCCGCTTCAGCAGCTGGAAAAAGCTTTCCGCTACTGCGTTGTCATGGCAATTGCCGCGCCGACTCATACTGCCAAGTAAGTTGTTGGCTTTCAGGAAGCTCTGCCAGTCGCCGCTGCTGAACTGGCTCCCCTGATCTGAGTGAATCATCACCTCCTGCTTTGGCTTACGCCGCCAAACTGCCATCAGCAACGCATCAATAGCCAGATCGCTGGTCATCTGCGGTTTCATTGACCAACCGATTACCTGTCGCGAGAACAGATCGAGCACCACCGCCAAATACAACCAGCCCTCATAGGTGCGGATGTAGGTGATGTCCGTTACCCAGACCTTGTTGGGTTCGGTGACATTGAATCGGCGCTCCAGATGATTCGGTGAGGCCGCTGGAGGCTTACCACCATAGCGGCCCGGTCGACGACGATACCCTGTCTGTGAGCGCAGCCCTTCCAAGCGCATCAGTCGAGCAACACGATGTTTGCCGCATGCTTCTCCAAGCTCACGCAGGTCGTCGTGGATTTTGCGGTAGCCGTACACACCGCCGCTCTCTAGCCACGCGTGCTTGATCAGTCCAAGCAGGCGTTGATCATCCTTGGCTCGTGCCGACTTCGGTTCAGCCAGCCACGCGTAGTAACCGCTGGCATGTACTTTCAGCGTTAGGCACAGGCGGCGAACCGAATAGTCAGCGGATAGCCGGTTGATGAAAGCGTACTTCAGCCGCACTCCTTGGCAAAGTACGCGGCGGCCTTTTTTAGGATGTCTCGCTCTTCAGTCACGCGCTTGAGTTCAGCACGCAGACGGCGTAGTTCAGCGTGTTGATCGTCCTCTTGCGCGCGCTGCTCTTGAGGCTTGCTGTAGCGTTTAACCCAGGCATACAGGCTGTGGGTCGACATGCCCAAACGAGCAGCGACCTCAGCCACTGGCAGACCTCGTTCGGTCACCTGTTTGACTGCTTCGATTTTGAATTCTTCGGGATAACGCGGGTTGCTCATGGCACCTCCTAATAGGCCATATTATGAGGTCTGGAGGTGTCTACGAAACTAGGGGCGATTCAGCCCTTTGTCGTTCCACCTATTTGCTGTTCCGTTTACCGAGGTAAACCATGCGTGACCGTTTCGATGAGATTCGTGCAGAGCGGGATGTTCATTCCGTGGAGCCGGTTGTTTACAACCGTGATCCCCATGCCGGGCTGTGGAAGCAGATCGCGTTGGGAATTGTGGTGGGTTATCTGGCGTTGGGTGTTTTGAGCGCCGTGGGTTGGGCGGTGGCTGTGCGGTTTGCGTTGGGCAGTTTGCAGATTGCGGTGCCGTGAAAGCTGGGGCGCAAGGCTCGCGAGCAGATTCACGTGAAGGCCTCGGTATCAGCGGGCTGTGGCGCCTTCTCTTGCCGTTGACGTTACCCGTGGTGCGGCGCAGAATCGGCGCCATTTCGCGGGGAGCCATCCTCCGCTAGCGGTTTCTTTGGTGTCTGAAGGGCGTGTGATGAATACGTTGCTGTCTGCGGTCTCGGTGATCGTTTGTGTGTTGGCAATCAGTGCGGGTGTGATGCTCGATGTTCGGCAAAAGCCGAGCGACGAGGCGAAGCGGGTGTATACCGCGGAGCGGGTGAACGAGATTCTGCGGCGTAATACCAAGCAGAGCTGAGCCGAGAGGCAAGGCGGCGGAATAAAAAGAGGCGGCCCGAGGGTCGCCTTTTTCATGCCCGAAAAAAGCCGGGCGCAAGCCCGGCGAAGTCCAACGAGGAGAGGTGCTGCGGCGTGGGTGCTTACCAGAGCGGCAGGCTGTAGCTGACGATAAAGCGGTTCTCGTCCAGGTCGCTGCCGAAGTTGCTGCGGGTGGTGGCGTTGCGCAGGCGCAGGCCGAGGTTCTTCAGCGGGCCGCTCTGGAACACGTAGGCGAGGTCGGTATTGCGTTCCCAGGTCTTGCCTTCGCTGGCGCCGGGGCCGCGGTCGACGTTGTCGCCGGAGAGGTAGCGCGTCATCAGGCTCAGGCCGGGGATGCCCATGGCGGCGAAGTCGTAGTCGTAGCGGACCTGCCAGGAGCGTTCGTCCTCGTTGCCGAAGTCGTTGATCTGCACCAGGTTGACCAGCGAGTTGTCGCTGCCGGCGATGTAGGCGAAGCCGGTGTCGCCGTTGAGTTGCTGGTAGCCGGCGCCGAAGGCGTGGCCGCCGAGCTTGTAGGTGAACATGGCGCCGAAGGCATCGGCGTCGACGTTGCTGCCGCCGTCGTCGGTCTGGTGCACGTAGCGCAGGTCTGTCTTGAAGCTCTGCTTGTCGCCGAGCGGCAGGACATGAACCAGGCCGAAGTTGTGCTCCTTGTAGATGCCGTCCAGCCCGCCGTAGAAGTAGCTGGTGCTGAGCTCGGGCGACCAGGCGTAGCGCGCGCCGGCGAAGAGGAATTCGTCGCTGCTGGTCTGGCTGCCGAACTGGATGTTGCGGCGGCCGCCGTTGAAGGCGGTCATTTCCTCGTTATCCGAGGAGTTGCGCTGGTTGACGCGGTCGAGCTTGCCGAGATCCAGGGTCAGGCCGTCGATCTCCTTGCTCTGCAGCCAGGCGCCGCGATAGGTCTGCGGCAGCAGGCGGCTGTCGTTGCGCATCACCACCGGCAGGATCGGTTGCAGGGTGCCGATGTGCAGGGTGGTGGCGGACCGTTTGGCCTTGGCCGTCACACCGGCGGAGCCGTAGTCGTCCTGGGCGCGGTTGGGCGCTTCGCGGTCGCTCTGCAGGATGCCGGTGCCGACGCGGTCGGGGCTGGAGTCGAGCTTCACGCCGAGCAGGCCGATGGCGTCCACGCCGAAGCCGATCGGGCCTTCGGTGTAGCCGGATTCCATTTTCAGCATGAAGCCCTGGGCCCATTCCTCGGCCTTGGACTGACCGTCGCCGGAACGGAAATCACGGTTCATGTAGAAGTTGCGCAGGTCGATGCTGGCCTTGCTGTCTTCGACGAAGGCGGCGCTGGCGGGGTGGGTGGCGATCACTACGGCGCCGCCGCAGATAATGTGGCAGAGGGACTTGTGGTGCAGTCGCATGGTATTTCCTCTTGTTGTTGTTTTGGGCCGCTCTCGGGCGGCTACAGGGCATAGAGCGAAAGGCGTGCCAGGCGCGGCGTTCGAGTGGCCCCCCGCCGCAATGGCGCGTGGTAGAGCGGTCTATGGGCGGTTGGCTGGGCTTGCCGCGCGGGGTGCGGTGCGTCCGTTGGACTGGACATGTATGGCGGACGGCGGTGTTCTGCGGGGTCGAGGTGTCCAGTCGGGCAGACTGGACGGCGCCGGCGACTGAGGCCGGCGCCGTGTCAGGTCAGCGCGTGCCCCTGCGACTCTTGACGCAGACGAAGCTCGACGCGGCGTTCACGTCGCCCTTGCCGACGTACTTCGGCCAGCCGGGGTATTCGCACAGCGGGCGGGTGCGGCCGGGCACGCCGACGCTGTCGGCAACGACCTGCCGGCGCGGCGCACGGCCCTGTTCGACCCAGTCTTCCAGCGCGCTCAGCGAATCCCAGGCGGCGTTGAACACCGTGCTGGCGGCGTGGCCGTAGCCGGGGATCTCGTAGTAGCGCAGGAAGTGCTTGGTCTTGCCGGGTCCCATGTCGCGACGCACGCGCTCGTAGTACTCGGCGGTGGCGCGGGTGCTCACCAGTTGGTCGGAAGTGCCGTGTGCCATGAGGATCTTGCCGCCGGTGCGGGCGAAGGCGGTGAGGTCGGTCCGGTTGACGTCCTGGCGCAGCGACAGCTCGCTGATGCGCGCCTGCCATGGACCGGGGTTTTGCGGGTCGAGGGTCAGCGAATTGAACGTGGGATTGCGCGTCACGAAGTAGCGCACCCATTCATCCCAGAAGCCCGAATGGTAGGGCGCGCCCTCGGCGAAGCCGGTGCCGTGCACGGGCATCGGATAGCTCGGCTGCAGGGTGTTGAGGCCGAGGCGGTTGACCACCAGCTGCAGGCCTTCACCTGGCCGGCCGAGGTCGGTGCCCCAGGTGTTGAAGCCGGGGTAGTGGGTCTCGCCGCTGGCCAGCCGGAAGTTGAAGCGGATCGGCGTGTTGAACACCCGCAGCGCCTGGATCTGCGCATCCGACAGGCAACGCTGCGAGGTATCGGCACCGCCCGGGCAGCGCAGCGGTTTGCCGTCTAGCTTGGCGCGGGCCGGGTCGAACTGCGCATTGCACGCGGCCTGATGGCTGATCACGCCGTCGCGCACGCCATCCAACTTGTCGCAGGCCTGCATCGCGGCTTCCAGCAGTGCGGCGCGCTTCTCCAGGCTGGGAAAGGCTCCGGGCTGGGCGAGGGCGCGGGTGATGCGGCCGAACTGCAGGTCCAGCGCCAGGGCGTTGTAGGCGGGGTAGAGGACGATGGCGCCGTTGAAGTCGGTCGGCCATTGCTGCACCACGGCCAGCGCCTCGCGGCCACCGGTGGAGCCGCCGGCGAAATAGCTGCGCTCGGGCGCGGCGCCGTAGCGTTGTTCGATCAGGTAGACGGCGGCATCGCGGGTTTTCTTCAGCGCGTCGTGGGCGTAGTTGGCTAGGGCTTCGTCGTTCCAGGCGAAGGAGCCGGGGCTCAGCGGATCGGCGACATGCCCGGAATCGCTGCCGAACACCGCGTAGCCACGGCCGAGCGGCGTGGGTTGATCGACCGGGCCGGCGGGTACGTTGCCGGCGACGTTCGGCACCGTGCCGTTGTAACCGCCGCCGCCGAACATCATCGCCTTGCGGTTCCACCGCTCGGGCAGCACCAGGCGCATGCTTATTGCCGGTGCGGCGGGATCGACCGGGCGAATCTCGGCGCTGAGGTCGCAATAGGCGCCAAACGTCTGCGGTGCGTTGCCGCCAGCGGCCACCGGGGTCGCCCCCGTGACACGGGCGCCGCTGGTGGGCAGGCCGATGGCCTGGGCTGGTATCTCGCGGCCAAGCAGTTCGGTGCAGGTCGCCGCCTGCACGGATTCGGCGGCAAGTAGCGACAGCGCCAATGGCGTCAGGCACAGCGCGCGGCGGGTAAATGGATTGCTACGGATAGGCATCATTAGGGCTTCCTTCTTGTTGTTGTCGAGCCGATGCGCCGGGTCGGGCGCATAAGCGCTCAAGCCAATGACATGCCAGCGGGCGGAAGGAGGCGAGAGCAGGCGATAGCCGGTCATCGCCGTCGGGGCGAGGGCTCTAGGGCGGGGATGCGGAAGCAGTGGAGGTGGGCAGCGAGATGTTCGGCGCGGCGGAGTTCAGGTGAAGCGATGTCCGGCGCGCTGGACGACTGTCCGCCGCGCCGGACACTCGGGTTGCTAGTTGTAGCGGCCGTTGATCCCGCCGACGCTGTAGCGCCCGGCGCCGAGCAGCATGATGGCCAGCGAGCCGAACAGGAACAGGCCCTGCAGTTCGATGGCCCAGCCGCCCATCGGCCCGATGTCGAACAGTTCGGCCCGGTGCGCCAGCGCCAGCGCGACGACCATGTTGCCCAGCATCAGCAGAGCGCCGAGGCGAGTATAAAGGCCAAGGATCACCAGCAGCGGTCCGACCACCTCACCCAGGTAGACGCCGTAGGCGAGGACCGTCGGCAGGCCCATGCCGGCCAGCATGCCACCGATGCCATCGACGCCGTGCAGCAGTTTGTGGATGCCGTGCAGCAGCATCAATACGCCGACCGAGAGCCTGAGAACCAGTTTGCCTGCATCGTCTGTCATCGTTGAGCGTCCCCTTGCGGCGCCGGGAATCGGCGGCCCTGCCTCCAATGTAGATCAGCCGCTGTGACATTGCCGCGTCGTCAACGACGGCCAAGCCGCGGGTTAGACCGCTCAGCGCTGGCTCAGGCCATGTTGCTGCAGCTTGCTGTAGAGGCTGGCGCGGGAGATGCCGAGCTCCATGGCGGCGCGCCGGCGGTTGCCCTTGCAGGCGGCCAGTGCGCTCTGCAGCGCGCGACGCTCGGCCTGGGCGATGGTCTGGGCCAGCGGTTGCAGCGGCAGTTCTTCGAGACTGGCTGCCGCTGCGGCTTGAACAGGTGGAGACACGGCTGCCAGATGGATGCTGGCGTCTACCGGGCGTGCCTGATCGCCGAGCAATGGCATCAAGTGTGCCGCCTGCAGCTGCGGGCCGTCGGCGGACAGTTGCGCGCGCTCCAGCAGATTGCCCAGCTCGCGCACGTTGCCGCGCCAGGGTTGCGCACAGAGCAGTGCCAGTGCCTCGGGGCTCAGCTCCATGGGCGGCTGGCCGGAGCGGTTGGCGATGTCGTCGAGCAGGTGCTCGACCACGGCGGGGATGTCGCTGGCGCGCTCGCGCAACGGCGGCACGCGCAGGGCGAGGACGTTGAGGCGGTAGTACAGGTCGTCGCGGAACTGGCCGGCGGCGACCTTGGCTTCCAAGTCGATATGCGTCGCGGCAATCACCCGCACGTTGAGCGCCTTGACCTGGTTGGAGCCGAGCGGCTCGACCTCCTGTTCCTGCAGCACGCGCAGCAGCTTGGCCTGTAGCGGCAGGGGCAGGTCGCCGATCTCGTCGAGGAACAGCGTGCCGCCATTGGCCACCTCGAACTTGCCGATGCGCGCCTTGCGGTCGGCGCCGGTAAAGGCGCCGGGGGCCGTGCCGAACAGCTCGGCCTCGACCAGGCTTTCCGGGATCGCCGCGACGTTCACCGCGACGAAGGGGCCGCGCGCCCGTGGCGACAGGTTGTGAATGCCCTGGGCCAGCAGCTCCTTGCCGGTGCCGGTTTCGCCGCGCAGCAGCACGGTGGCATCGAGCTGCGCCGCGCGCCGCGCCTGGCGCTTGATCTCGCTGGCGGCCGGGCTGTTACCGATGAAGCCGGCGATGGTGTAGCGCGCCCGGCGCGCCTTGGCCAGTTCGTTCTGGGTAGCGACCAGCTGCGTCTGCAGGCTGGTGTACTTGGACATCAGCGGCTTGAGGTGGCGGGCGCGGTCGAACAGCACGAAGCCCAGCGCGCCGACCAGGGTGCCGTCCTCGTCGCGCAGCGGAATGCGGGTGACGACGAAGTGCTCGTCGCCGAAGGCCATCAGGTCGATGATGCTCGGCAGGCCGCTTTCCACCACCTCGCGCAGGCGGCTGGCCGGCAGCACTTCCTCGATTTCCTTGCCGAGCACGCTGGCCGGATCGCGAATGCCGACCTTCTCGGCGTACTTGTCGTTGATCCAGACGATGCGCGCCTGGCGATTGACCGCGATGGTGCCCTCGCACTGCGCGTTCAGATGATCGAACAGCAGTGGCATGGCCACGGCACGGAAGCGTTCCGGCGAAACGCCGACGATCAGGCCGTGGTTGTCGAGTGCGTCGCGGGCAATGCTCATGGGCAGTCAGGGTCCGTTCTGGGGCGACCGATTATGGTTGGCCCCGGCTGCCACGGGCAAGGCAGCCGGAGGACGTTGGAGACGCTGGAGAAAACGTTGCCGAGGCAGGCAAGACAAGGCAGAAGCGGCCGAAGAAGCGGAGTTTACGTGTTGTAAATGAGCATTCTGAGGCCGGTTCTAACGCAGTATTGCCAACGCAGGTAGTTTTCAGGGGCTATACACTTCGTTGGGCAGCCAGGTGGCCAGCGGCGCGAAATAGAACACCAAGGCCAGACCGATCAGCTGGATGATGATGTACGGCAGCACGCCGAGGTAGACATCGCGGGTGGTGATGCCCGGCGGGCAGACGCCCTTGATGTAGAACAACGCGAAGCCCACCGGCGGGGTGAGAAACGAAGTCTGCAGGCAGAGCGCGAAGAGAATCGCGAACCACAGCGGATCGACGCCCATGGAGAACAGCACCGGCGCCACCAGCGGCAGGATGATCAGGGTGATCTCTACCCAATCGAGGAAGAACCCCAGCAGGAAGGTGATTGCCAGCACGGTGAGCAGTACGCCGGTCTGGCCGAACGGCAGGCCGGTGAGCGCCGCGCGGATCACGTCGTCGCCACCCAGGCCGCGCAGCACGGCGGCGAAAACCGTGGCGCCGATGAAGATGCCGAAGATGAACGCGGCGGTGCGGCTGGTCTGGTACAGCGCATCCTTGAGCACCGGCAGGTTCAGCCGGCGGCTGGCCGCTGCCATCAACAGTGCACCGAAGGCGCCGACGGCGGAGGCCTCGGTGGTGGTGGCGATACCGAAGAAGATCGAGCCGAGCACAGCGAAGATCAGTGCCAGCGGCGGCACCACGGCCCAGAACACGTCGAGCAGGGCACGGGCGTCGAGCTTCGGCCGGTTGACCGGGGCCGGGGCGAAGTCCTTCTTCAGCCAGGCGGCGATCACGATGTAGAGGATGTACATCAGCGCCAGCATCATCCCCGGGATCAACGCGCCCATGAACAGCTTGCCCACCGAGGCTTCCGAGGTGCCGAGGCGGTCGGCCATCAGCACCAGCATGATGCTCGGCGGAATCAGGATGCCCAGGGTGCCCACCGAGCAGGCGGTGCCCACCGCCAGGCTCTTGTTGTAGTTGGCCTGCAGCATCGGCCCGATGGAGAGCATGCCGAGCAGCGCCACCGAGGCGCCGACGATGCCGGTGGAGGCGGCGAGCAGGATGCCGACCACCACCACGGTCACCGCGTAGCCGCCGCGCAGCGGGCCGAGCACGCGCACTAGGCTGTGCATCAGGCGTTCGGCGATGCCGGAGCGGTCGAGCATGATGCCCATGAAGATGAACAGCGGCAGGGCCACCATCAGCTCATTGGCGACGATGCCGTAGATGCGCGCGTCGAGCACGCCGATGGTGCCGTCCCAGGTAAACCAGAGATTGGCGTCGAAGTGTTCCACCAGCACATAGCCGACCACGGCGAACAGCAGGCCGATGCCGGCCAGCGACCAGGCGACCGGGAAGCCGAGCAGCAGCAGGCCCATGAAGCTGGCGAACATGGCGATGACGAGGATTTCTTCCAGACCCATGATTGCGACTACTCCATCAGGGCTGCGAACGAGTGCGGTCGCGCTCGTCCGAGGGGGCCGTCAGGGCCCGCGGGAAATTGAACAGCAGGGTGCTGCAGCGCAACGCGCGGGACAGCAGCGCCAGCGCCAGCAGGGCGAGGCCGATGGGCAGCACGCTCTTGAAGATGAAGCGATGGGGCAGCCCGCTGGGTGCCTGGGAGCGCTCGTTGTAGAGGTAGGCCTTGTAGGCGTAGGGAATCAGCGCATCGATCATCAGCGCGATCACCGGCAGCGCCAGCAGAACGATGGCGACCAGCTCGATCCAGGCGCGGCTGCGCAGACTGAAGCGTTCGCTCAGCACATCGACACGCACATGGTCGTCGCGCACTACGGCATAGGCGAGGGCAAGCATCAGCGCGGCGCCGAACAGGTGCCAGGACATTTCCTCCAGCGCGATGGAACCACGCGAGAGGGCGAAGCGGCTGAACACATTGGCCAGCACGACCAGCAGCACCGCTAGCCAGAGCCAGGCGCTGGCTTCGCCGATGGCCACCAGCAGGCGATCCAGCGGCCGCGAGATGCGGTTGTACGGCAGCGCGGCGGGCGCTGGCGCATCGGGAGAGACGGGCTTGAAGGACACGGCGGACCTCGGAATCTCGGCACAGGGGTAGGAGGCGGGCACGTCGCCGTGCCCGCGGGCTGCAGTACAGCTGTCAGTCGTACTTGTAGAAGTCGCGCGGCAGATAGCCCATGCCGTGCCAGATCGAGTGGTGCTGCATGAACTCGCGCTGGCTGGTCAGGACGCGCTTGAACATCTCGTCCTTGGCGGCCATCTCGTCGAGCACCTCGTCGGTGACCTTTTGCAGCTCGCGCAGTACCGGCTCAGGCAGCACTTGGGCCTTCACGCCCTGCTTCTGGTAGTCACGCAGCGCGGTCGGCTGGGCCCACTCGCTTTCGGCAAAGCCCTTGAGGGTGGCCGACTCGCAACCCATCTCGATGAGTGCGCGGCTTTCCGGTGCGAGCTTGTCCCAGACGTCCTTGTTCACCAGCAGGTGCGAGGTGGTCAGCGTCTGGTGCCAGCCGGGCATGATGTAGTTCTTGATGATCTGGTCCAGGCCGAGCATCTTGTCCACCGCCGGCTGCGAGAACTCGGTGGCGTCGATGGTCTTGCGCTCCAGCGCCTGGTAGATCTCGCCGCCCGGCACCATGGTCACCGAGGCGCCGAGCTTTTCCAGCACCTTGCCGCCGATACCGGCGAAGCGGATGCGCAGGCCGTCGAAGTCGTCCAGCTTCTCGATGGGCTTGGCGAACCAGCCGGCGCCTTCCGGGCCGATGATGCTGCACAGCATCGGGTGGATGTTGCGCTCGGCGTAGATCTCCTCGAGCAGCTTCTTGCCGTCGCCCTGGTAGTACCAGGCCAGGTGCGCCGGCGGCTCCATGTTGAACGGCGCGCCGGAGTACAGCGGCAGGGCCGGGATGGTGCCCTGGTCGTAGCCGATCCAGGTGTAGCCGGCCGGGTACTTGCCGCTGCTCACCGCATCCATGATCTCGAACGGCGGCACCAGCTCGCCCGGCTCGTAGTAGCGCAGCTGGATGTCGCCGCCCGACACGGCCTTGAGCGATTCGGAAAGATGCTTGACCGGAGTGGAGAGGCCGATCAGGTGGGAAGGGAAGGCCAGCGGCACCTGCCAGCGGATCTTTTCCGCGGCGCTGGCGACGCCACTGAACAGGCTGGCGCCGAGCAGGGTGGTCGCACCGATGGCGCAGGCGATACGGGAGAGTTTGTTCTTGGTCGACATGCAGGTTTCCTTCTTGTTGTTGTTCTGGTGCCCGGGGGCGGACGCGTAACCGCCCGTGGGTCGAGGGCGTTAACAGGCCAGAACAAGAACAGAGGCCGAGCCGATGCTGCCGATCCGGCGCCAGTCTTGTTCTTTGGTTTGTTCTGGCGTCGCAGGGTGGATTGCAGGTTCTGTGCCTATCGCTCGCGAGCGAGGAAAGGCGCGCTCTGCAGCGGCATTCGGATGATTGCAGGGCGATAGCGGTGTCCGCTGCGGCAGACACTGCTCAGGTGAACATGCGGCGGTGTCCGGAATTCTGGAACATGTCCAGTTCCATGGACATCCGCAATGGCTGACTGCTGGACAAACAAAATCCGGCGTTGCGCGGGGCGCGACGCAGAATCAAAGGAGTAGAGCGGAGGGGGTGCGATCAGCTGGCGGCTTGCTTGGCCAGGGTGCTTTCCAGGGCGCTGCGGCAGCGCTCCTCGGCGGTGTCCAGTTCCAGTTGCATCTGCTGGATGTCGAGCAGTTGCTGCTCCAGCTGCTGGCGCCGCTCGGCGATCATCTGCAGCATGATGTTCAGCTGCTTCTGGTTGCCGGCCTTGGGATCGTAGAGCTCGATCAGCGTCTTGCATTCAGCCAGCGAGAAGCCGATGCGCTTGCCGCGCAGGATCAGCTTCAGCGCGACGCGATCCTTGGGTGAATAGATGCGTTCCTGACCGCGGCGGGTCGGCGTGAGCATGCCCTGTTCTTCGTAGAAGCGGATGGCGCGAGTGGTGATGTCCAGCTCATTGGCCAGGTCGGAAATACTGTAGGTCTGTTTCGCCATGATTCCTTCCGATCATCCTCTGTCGCGCCCGGTGATCCGGGCGCGTGTCTGCCAGCATGCCCTGCCGCGACGGTGCGCTCAGGGGCGTTCGACTGCCAAGGCTACTCCCTGGCCACCACCGATGCACAGTGTTGCCAGGCCCTTGCGAACGTCGCGGCGCTGCATCTCGTGCAGCAGCGTCACCAGGATGCGGCAGCCCGAGGCACCGATCGGGTGGCCGAGGGCGATGGCGCCGCCGTTCACGTTGACCTTATCGGCATCCCAGCCCAATTCCTTACCCACCGACAGCGCCTGAACGGCGAAGGCTTCGTTGGCTTCGATCAGGTCCAGTTCGGCCAGCGACCAGCTGGCTTTTTCCAGGCAGCGGCGGGTAGCGGAAACCGGGCCGATGCCCATGATCGCCGGGTCGACGCCAGCGTTGGCGTAACCGGCGATCTTCGCCAGCACCGGCAGGCCCAGGGCCACGGCCTTGCTGGCGCTCATCAGCACCACCGCGGCGGCTCCGTCGTTGAGGGTCGAAGCGTTGCCGGCGGTGACGCTGCCGTCTTTCTTGAACGCTGCGCGCAGGCCGCCGAGGGAGTCGGCCGTAGTGCCGGCGCGGGGCTGCTCGTCACGGGCGAAGGCGAGCGGCTCGCCCTTGCGCTGGGGAATCATGACCGGGGTGATCTCGGCATCGAAGCGGCCGCTTTCGATGGCGGCGGCGGCACGCTGCTGCGACTGCGCGGCGAAGGCGTCCTGCTGGGCGCGGTCGATGCCGTACTTGTCGGCCAGATTCTCTGCGGTGATGCCCATGTGGTAGCCGTTGAAGGCGTCCCACAGGCCGTCGGTGATCATGCTGTCGACCATCTGTGCGTGGCCCATGCGCAGGCCGGTGCGCGCGCCGGGCATGACGTAGGGCGCCAGGCTCATGTTCTCCATACCGCCAGCGATGACCACGTCGGCGTCGCCGCAGCGGATCGCCTGCACGGCCAGGTGCACGGCCTTGAGGCCCGAGCCGCAGACCTTGTTCAGTGTCATGGCCGGTACCGCGTGCGGCAGGCCGGCCTTGATCGAGGCCTGGCGCGCGGTGTTCTGACCGGCGCCGGCGGTGAGCACATGACCGAGGATGACTTCATCGACCTGGGCCGGGTCGATGCCGGTTTTTTCCAGCAGCGCGCGGATCACGGTGGCGCCGAGTTCGACCGCCGGCACATTGGCCAGCGCGCCCTGGAAACTGCCGATGGCGGTGCGGGTTGCAGCTACGATGACGACGTCTTGCATGACGGACTCCGAATTAAAAGGCGCTACGCTGGGGCGTAACGCGAGGGCCAGGCGCGCGGCCTGACTCCGGGAAAGGGTGCCCTCGAACGACACAGGAGAAGCGGCCTCGCAGGCCGGCCAATGCCGCAGTATACGGGCGCCTAAGTGACTGGCCAGTGCTGGCGCGCCGCCGGCTTGTTGCGTTCGGGGCAGGCGGGAAAACGCGGCGGGCAAAGGTTGCTCCGGCGTCCTTCCCGCACCCAGGTTTCAGCGATGGATCGGGCTGCCGGTGGCCTCTTGCAACTCCTCGAAGCTGACGCCTTCGGCCAGCTCCACCAGCTTCAGGCCCTGCTCGGTGACGTCCAGTACGCCGAGGTCGGTGATGATCCGGTCGACCACGCCGAGACCGGTCAGTGGCAGGTCGCAGGCCGGCAGGATCTTGTGCGCGCCGCCCTTGGCGGTGTGCTCCATCAGCACTACGACGCGCTTGACGCCGGCTACCAGATCCATCGCGCCGCCCATGCCCTTGACCATCTTGCCGGGGATCATCCAGTTGGCCAGGTCGCCCTTTTCCGACACCTGCATGGCGCCGAGGATGGCCAGGTTGATGTGGCCGCCGCGGATCATGGCAAAGCTCTGCGCGTTGTCGAAGAAGCTCGAGCCGGGCAGGGCGGTAACGGTCTGCTTGCCGGCGTTGATCAGGTCCGGGTCGATCTCTTCCTCGGTCGGGAAGGGGCCGATGCCGAGCAGGCCGTTCTCGCTCTGCAGCCAGACGTCCATGCCTTCGGGGATGTAGTTGGCTACCAGGGTCGGCAGGCCGATACCGAGGTTGACGTAGAAGCCGTCCTGCAGCTCCTGGGCGGCGCGTTGCGCCATCTGTTCACGTGTCCAGGCCATGGTCTCAGCTCCTCACCGTGCGTTTTTCGATGCGTTTTTCCGGGCTCGGGTTGTGCACGATGCGATGCACGTAGATGCCCGGCAGGTGGATCTGGTCAGGGTCCAGCTCGCCGGTCTCGACGATCTCCTCCACCTCGACGACGCAGACCTCGCCGGCCATGGCGGCCAGCGGGTTGAAGTTACGCGCGGTCTTGCGAAACAGCAGGTTGCCGGCCTTGTCGGCCTTCCACGCCTTGACCAGCGCAAGGTCCGCGGTCAGCGATTCCTCCATCACGTACCACTCGCCGTTGAACTGGCGGGTTTCCTTGCCTTCGGCCACCAGGGTGCCGTAGCCGGTCTTGGTGTAGAACGCCGGAATGCCCGCACCGCCTGCACGCAGCTTCTCGGCCAGGGTGCCCTGCGGGGTGAATTCCAGGGCCAGCTCGCCGGCCAGGTACTGGCGCTCGAACTCCTTGTTCTCACCCACGTAGGAGGAAACCATCTTGCTGATCTGCCGCGTCTCCAACAGCAGGCCGAGACCGAAGCCGTCGACGCCGGCGTTATTGCTGATGGCAGTCAGGTCTTTCTTGCCGCTGTCGCGCAGGGCGGCGATCAGCTGCTCGGGGATGCCGCACAGGCCGAAGCCGCCGACGGCGATGGTCATGCCGTCCTCGACCAGGCCTTCCAGGGCGTGGGCGGCGCTGGGGTAAATCTTGTTCATGAATTACCTCTACTTGTTGTTCTGTCTGTGCCGGGTGGTCCGATAGATGGCCGCCCAACGAATAGGGTTTAGCAAAATCGGTGCCGCTAACCGGCCTGCCTGGCGCGGGCGACCCGCGAACCATTGGCACGCCCCAGCAGCTGGCTGATGCGCTGGCCGGCGCCGATCAACGCATCGAGGTCGATGCCGGTGGCTATGTCCAGCCCGTTGAACATGTACAGCACGTCTTCGCTGGCGACATTGCCGCTGGCGCCTTTGGCGTAGGGGCAACCGCCGAGACCGGCGACCGAGCTGTCGAACACCGCGATGCCTTCCAGCAGGCTGGCGTAGATATTCGCCAGCGCCTGGCCGTAGGTGTCGTGGAAATGCCCGGCCAACCGTTCGCGCGGCACCTCACGGGCCACGGTATCGAACAGGGAGCGGGTCTTGCCCGGTGTGCCGGTGCCGATGGTGTCGCCCAGGGAAACCTCGTAGCAGCCCATGGCATACAGCTCGCGGGCAACTTCGGCGACCTTGGCTGGCGCCACTTCACCTTCGTAGGGGCAGCCGAGCACGCAGGAAACGTAGCCACGCACACGGATGTCCTGCTCGCGGGCAGCCTCCATCAGCGGCGCGAAGCGCGCCAGGCTCTCGGCGATGGAGCAGTTGATGTTCTTTTGCGAGAAGGCTTCGGAGGCCGCACCGAACACCGCGACTTCCTTCACGCCGGCCTCGATGGCCGCCTCCAGACCCTTCATGTTGGGCGTCAGCGCCGCGTAGGTGACACCGGCCTTGCGCTGGATTTGCGCGAAGACCTCGGCGGAGCCCGCCATCTGCGGCACCCACTTGGGTGAGACGAAGCTGCCGACTTCGATATAGGACAGCCCTGCGGCGCTGAGGTCGTCCACCAGGCGCACCTTGTCCGCCACGCTGATGGGCTGCTGCTCGTTCTGCAGACCGTCACGCGGGCCGACTTCCACCAGCCGGACCTGTTTGGGCAGGCTCATATGTCCTCCTGGGGTGAGCGCGATTGGCGGGCTCACCGGTTTATGTGTGTCAGCCGAGGCGTCCGGCTACCGGTGGAAAAGCCTGCGGCGTTTTCCACCCTACTGGTTGCGGGGGACGTAGGTGAACAACGGCGAAGCCTTGCTCACCATGGCGACCGTCACGCCTCTTCCATCTCCAGCAGCACCGCGCCTTCGCTGACCATTTCGCCTTCGCTGCAGAACAGGCTCTTGACTACGCCTGCCTGGGCGCTGCGGATGCTGTGTTCCATCTTCATTGCTTCCAGCACGATCAGCGCGGTGCCGGCCTCGACATGCTGACCGGCCTCCACCAATACACGAACGATGCTGCCGTTCATCGGTGCGGTCAGGCCGCCGTGATGCTGGTGGCTGGCCTCGGCTTCAGCAATGGGGTCGAAGGTGCGCACAGCCAGCCATTCGCCGTTCCACTGCAGGTACAGCGCATCGCCCTGGCGGATCGCCTTGGGCGTGCGGACGTTTGGCTGCGGCGCTGCCGGATCGACCTTCAGCCGGCGGCTTTCGCCATTGCACTGCAGGTGCAGGCTGATCTGCGCCGGCATGCCGAAACGCAACCCGTCGCGTTTGGACCACGGCGAATGGGCATCGTCGCCGCGTACCTTGGTCGGTTCGGTCTGCACGAAGCACTCCGCAGCCTGCTGCCAAAACGCATCGGATAGCTCGCCAGCCGGACGCAGCAATTCGCTTTCGTGACGCGGGATAAAGCCGGTATCCAGCTCGGCCTCGGCGAAGGCGCGGTGGCCGACGACGCGGCGCAGGAACGCGAGGTTGGTGCGCACGCCGCCGACGGCGGTCTCGTCGAGCATGGCCAGCAGGCGCAGACGCGCTTCCTCGCGGTTCTCGCCCCAGGCGATCAGCTTGCCGAGCATCGGGTCGTAGAACGGCGACACGGTATCGCCCTCGGCGACGCCGCTGTCGACGCGACGGCCCGGGCCATCCGCCGCTTCACGATAGAGATCGAGGGTGCCGGTGGCGGGGAGGAAATCGTTGTCCGGATCCTCGGCGTACAGCCGTACCTCGATGGCATGGCCGATCAGCGGCACTTGCTCCTGGCTGATCGGCAGCGGCTCGCCGCGGGCGACGCGAATCTGCCAGGCGACCAGATCGAGGCCGGTGATGGCTTCGGTGACCGGGTGCTCGACCTGCAGGCGGGTATTCATTTCCATAAAGAAGAATTCGCCACGGGCATCCAGCAGAAATTCCACCGTGCCGGCACCGACGTAGCCGATGGCCTTGGCCGCCTTTACCGCAGCTTCACCCATGGCGCGGCGCAGCTCGGGGGAGAGGCCTGGCGCCGGCGCCTCTTCAACCACTTTCTGATGGCGGCGCTGGATCGAGCAGTCGCGTTCGTTCAGGTACAGGCAGTTGCCGTGCTGATCGGCGAAGACCTGGATTTCCACATGGCGCGGCTTGAGGACGTATTTCTCGACCAGCATGCGCGAATCGCCGAACGACGACTGCGCCTCGCGCTGGGCGGACGCCAGCGCCTCGGCCAGGTCCGCCTCGCGCTCGACTACCTTCATGCCCTTGCCGCCACCACCGGCGGTGGCCTTGAGCAGCACCGGGTAACCGATCTTTTCCGCGGCGGCACGGAAGGTTTCCACGTCCTGCGCCTCGCCGTGGTAGCCCGGTACCAGCGGCACGCCGGCTTCTTCCATCAGCGCCTTGGCGGCGGACTTGCTGCCCATGGCGTCGATGGCGGAGGCGGGTGGGCCGAGGAAGATCAGCCCGGCCTGTTCGATGGCGCGGGCGAACTCGGCGTTCTCCGAGAGAAAGCCGTAGCCCGGGTGGATCGCCTGGGCGCCGCTGGCCTTGGCCGCATCAATCAGTTTGTCCACGCGTAGATAGCTGTCGGCCGGCTTTGCGCCGCCGAGGTCGATGCGGATATCGGCTTCGCGGGCGTGGCGCGCGCTGGCGTCGATGGCGCTGTGCACGGCAACGGTGGTCAGGCCCATGGCCTTGGCGGTGCGCATTACGCGGCAGGCGATCTCGCCGCGGTTGGCAACCAGGAGGGTGGTAATCATTGTTGTGATTCCTGCGTGGCCTGGAAGACGTTTCCCCTCACCCTAGCCCTCTCCCCTGAGGGGCGAGGGGATGACGGAGTGGGGCGAAGCAATGAAGTGGTTCGGCAATGATTGGCGTGACCGGTTGATGTGCGATCAGCGGCATGAGCGCGGACGATATGGTTAGGCAGCCGCTCCCAAACCCCACACAACCCAACCCCATCTCCCTCTTGGGGAGCGGGCCGGGGCGAGGGGGAGTTGCTACGCACATGCACTCCCGCCCAGCCATTGCACAGACCAACTCCCTCTCCCCCTTGGGGATAGGGCTGGGGCGAGGGGGCGGTGCCAAGGACCGACACAGCCGCCCGACCACCACACAACGCAACCCTCTCACCGCGCGTACGCGACAACGTATACGAGCGAGCACCCCACAGAAGCCCAGTCATCACGCGCGCTCCTGCCAGGCGGGCGTGCGTTTTTCCAGGAAGGCGCTCAGGCCTTCCTGACCTTCCGAGCT
Organism: Stutzerimonas chloritidismutans AW-1; assembly: GCF_000495915.1. Lineage (GTDB taxonomy): Bacteria > Pseudomonadota > Gammaproteobacteria > Pseudomonadales > Pseudomonadaceae > Stutzerimonas > Stutzerimonas chloritidismutans. Next base: position 265 of record NZ_AOFQ01000048.1, on the reverse strand, counting down.
GGTGCGCAGGCGCGCAATGGCCTGTTCGGTGGTCTGGCGCAGGTCGGCGCTGAAATCGCCATCACCCACTTCCAGCAGCAGGTCCTTGCAAGCCTTGAGCGCCTGCGGGCTGTTGAGCAGCAGGTTGTCGACCCACTGCTCGAGCGCGGCGTCCAGTTCACTGGCCGGGTAGGTCTCGGCAAGCAGGCCGAGTTCGCGGGCACGCTTACCGTCGAAGCGTTCGGCGGTCAGCGCGTAGCGGCGGGGGGGGGGCTCGCCGGCGGGC
>NZ_AOFQ01000047.1 GCF_000495915.1 Stutzerimonas chloritidismutans AW-1 | reverse complement strand
CTCAAGCGCGCTAAAAACCCCGCCAATGGGCAGCCAGTAAGTGGGTACGCCGACCCAGTAATAGTGGTGCGCCGTGCCGAGGATGCCGGCGAGAAACACCAGGCCGACGATCACGTACAGCCATTTCTCCATGACTTCCCGATCCGCACCGGACAAGCGGATCAGCAGGTAGGCCAGGAAGCCGCCCATGATCATCATCCAGACGCCCTCGACCCACAGATGAATCGTCCACCAGCGATAGAAAATGGAAACCGTGTAGTTCTCGTAATGCAGCAACGCCGGCAAGTACAGGAGTGCGGCACTGACAAAGCCGATCATCAACACTGCTTCGGTCGTGGTGAAACGCCCCGCTTTGCGGATCGTCATGCCGATGTTGTAGAGGAAGATCAGCATGCAGATGACGATGACGATCTTGTGCGGCAACGGCTGCTCGAGCAGTTTGTTGCCGGTGCCGTATCGGAACAGGTAGCCGATGATCGCCGTGACGCCCATCAGCGTCCAAAGCACCAGCTGTACATAGGCCAGCTTGGTGCTATGCAGCTCGGCGCGCGACTCTTCCGGAATCATCCAGTAGGTCGCCCCCATGAAGCCGGTCAGTACCCAGACGATCAGCAGGTTGGTGTGAATCACCTTGGTCACATCGAAAGGCAGGATATACAACAGCGGGTCCGGCCCGATGTACTTGGTTGCCGAGAGCAGGCCGAACACCAGCTGCAGGCCGAACAACACCATCGCGACCGCGAAGTACCAGTAGGCGACCGATTGGGACTGATAGCGCATCGTAGTTTCCCCTTGAGGCGAACGTGGGTCGGCTTGGCCGTCGTGTCACTTGAGCGTTTCGAGATAGGCCGTCAGCTGATCGATCTGCTCATCCGTCAGGCTGCCGTCGTAACCGGTCGGCATGAACGAGGTGCCGTCTGCCGAATACATCGCGCCGGGAACGATGTGCGCGCTGGGTGACACGATCGACTCGCGGATATAGCCGCGCGCATCCTGCGCCTGCCCTTGGTAGTCGGGCGCCGCGACGATAGCCGCCGCCCGAGTTGCAATACCGGCGAGCGTGGGGCCAGCCATATCAGCGCCGGGTGCGGTGGAGTGGCAGGCATTGCAGGCAGGCACTGCGCCTCGGAAAACCTGCTCACCCAGCGCGCGCTCGTCATCCCCGGCATCCACCGGCCGGGCACCAGGCGGTAAATCACTGCGCTGCTCGCCGCCAGTCTTCAGTGTGTCTGCACCCGGCACGAAACTGCCGGTCACCAGGATCGGTCGCGGCGGCCAGCCCTGGTTGTCCACCTTGCTGACCCAGTCGAGAAAGGCGATCAGGTCACTGATTTCGTCTTCGGCCAGGTCCTGTTTCGGCATCAGACGCCGATGGATCTTCTCGTCGTAGAACTTCGAGGGATCGCGCATATAAGCCTTCAGATACGGCTCGCCGCGATGCTGGGTGATCTTCGTCAGATCGGGCGCGTAGTACGCGCCCTCGCCGAACAGCGTGTGGCAGTTGATGCAGTTGTATTTGTGCCAGACATCCATCCCGTGCTTGACCTCCGCCGTGATGCTGTCGGCATTGGTCAGCTTGGGGAACTGCCGGTGGCTATCCACCGTCAGCCCGATGAACACGAGCGTCGCCACACCGGTTGCAGCAATCGCGAAGAGCCTCGCTTGACGGTTGTTCATGGCGTGCCCTCAGACATTGATGCCTGTCCAGTGAATGAGCGTCATCGTGAATGCATAGAGCATCGCGCCGAACATCAGCGCCAGCACGACCACACTCAGGATCTTCAACGGGCCGTAGAGCTTTCGAGCCTGCATGCTTTCTCCTTCGCAGCGTTAGCTGCCGTATAAGCAAACCGCGCTCAGTGCCCGGAGTGCGGATCGATCGGTTCGGGGCTGGAGAAGATCGAGGAATCCGCGTCGCCCTTCACCGTCAGCACACCGCTCAGGCCTTTCTCGGCGCGCGACAGGGCGTGATCAACGAGGATGTATCTGCCCGGGTAATCCGCGACGAACTCGACCATGGTCGCTCCGCCGGCAGGTACGAGGGTCGTCTGCACATCCGTCAGCGGCGGGCTGGTCAGCGAAGCCTGGTCGAAGACCTTGTCGAAGATTTCACCGATGACGTGAAAGCTGGAGATCAGGTTGGGGCCACCGACTCCGAAGAAGATGCGCACGCTGTCGCCTGCGTTGACTTCCATCTTGTGAGTCTTGGTCAGCGCATCGGTCGCGCCGTTGAACATCATGTGCTGCGGCGTTTCACCCAGCAGCATGTCCAGCGAGAACTCGTGCAGGCCGCGTGCCCCCCTGGGGCTGGCGGTGTACAGCTCACCCTGCATTACATAGAACTCGTGATCGACCTTCGGCAGTCCGCCCTCCGGCTCGACCAGAATCAGTCCGTACATGCCGTTACTGATGTGCTGAGCAACCATCGGCGTAGCGCAGTGATAGACGTATAGCCCCGGCTGCAATGCCTTGAAGGTGAAGGAGCGTGTTTGCCCCGGCGCCACCTGAGTAACCGCCGCACCACCACCCGGGCCGGTCACGGCGTGCAGATCAATGGAATGGATATGGGCGCTGTCAGGCTCGTTACTGAGATTAAGGGTGACGGTATCGCCCTCGCGTATCCGCACCATGGGGCCGGGCACCGTGCCGTCGAACGTCCAGAATTTGTAGGTACTCCCGTCGGCGAGGCGGCCTTCCTCCTCGGTCGTGCGAAGGTCAAGGGTGATGCTCTTCGGTTCACGGTCACCAACCGGCTCGCCTACCTGGGTTGGATCCTTGGACAAATCCTTGCCTTGTTCGACGACCGCCGCCGGTCCATCGCCCACAATCAGCTTGCCGACCATTCCCGCAGCCTTGTGGCCAGGCAGTGTGCAGTAGTACTCGAACGTCCCGCTTTTTGTCGCACGAAACACGATTCCGGTCGCTGCGCCTTTGCCGGAAATTTCGCTGGACGCAGCGTCGAATTCAGGTATGGCGATATCATGCACTGCGCCGTCGCCATTGATCAGATTGATCTGAACCACCGCACCTTCGGGCACCCGCAATTCGGGATTCACTTCGCCACGCGTCGGGCCGGACTCACTGACATAGACGAGTTTTCCATCTGCGATGTCGGTCCTAAGTGTAATCGTGACATCTGGGCGGTAACTTACATCGCTACTGGATTTCGCTTGCGCCCAAAGGACACTTGGTAAAACCAGCAACACGAGCAGCAGAACTCTAGAACAATGGCGCATGCCTGGCCCTCTTAACACCGAGTTGATCTCGATCATCAGTTTAGTCACGAGAAAACTATCCGTCGGAGTAAAAAGTTGCGGCGCACCCTATCAATTCAAAAGAAGCTTATTAAAAGCGCAGAATAATTGATCTGGTATTAATCCCAGATAGGGAAAGAATTGATTCGAGTCAAGCTTGGCGCAGGCATGGCAGCCGGCGTATACGGCGCGGAATTAATACCAGTATTGGAATGTGCTTGAGTCTTGGCGACGAGGCTGCCGACAGGCGGTCAGAGGTCGTCCTCTACCGTCGATAAAGAGAGCAGACGGATAGATACCGGGCTACAATCGTCAGCCATTTTTAATGGGATAGCGCTAGTTCATATCCAACCGAACGCCCGCTGAGATATCAAAAACTTTTCTGTAGGTGTTCAACTACGCGACAAGAACAATACGCACGTAACCGCCAATCTAATTTCATTGAAAATGAGCCGCTATTTATAAGCTCCCGCTTCTCTCTCTTTAAGGCGAAATGAGCTCGTTTTGAAAGAGGCGCTCCTACAGCTCTGCTATTCGGCTAACAGACGTGATTTCGCTACATTTGCGCGCCAGAGGTTTGGGCGATAACGTTATGCCACCTTTCCCGACCATTCCGATCATGACCAAGCCCCGCTCCTGTCCGGCCCTGCAGCTGGACAACCAACTCTGCTTCGCTTTGCATTCGACCTCGTTGCTGATGACCAAGGTCTACAAGCCGATGCTTCGACGGATCGGCCTAACCTATCCGCAGTACCTGGCGATGTTGGTGTTATGGGAAGGCGATGGCATCACCGTAGGTGACATCAGCGCGCGCCTGCTGACCGATCCGGGCTCGCTCACACCGCTACTGAAACGGCTTGAGGCTGAAGGCTTCATCACTCGCACTCGCCGCAGCGATGACGAACGGGTAGTGGAACTGCGCCTGACCGAGCAGGGTCGAGCATTACAGGCTGAAGCCGAATGCTTTCCGGCCAGTATCCTCAGCGCCAGCGGGCAGACCGCGGAAACGGTGGCAGCGCTAAAGACGCAAATCATCGCCCTGCGCACCGCACTGCAAAAACTCGCCTAATCCCTCCTAGCGGCCCGACGATGCTCGCTGCTGTGCCAGCGGCGGAATGGCCGAAGGGCGAAAAACCTTGCGCGCAAAGTAAATCCTGACTACCTTCCTCACGGCATTTAGTTAGCGCGCAAAATAAATTCCATTACGCTAAGGAGAAAATCATGCAACCCATTCAGCCTCTCTACATAGCAACCGTTGCGGCCACCGGAGGGCGCGATGGGCGAGCCGTTTCGTCGGACGGCAACCTTGACGTCAAGTTGAGCACTCCTCGCGAGCTGGGCGGTCAGGGAGGCGACGCAACGAACCCGGAACAGCTGTTTGCGGCCGGGTATTCGGCGTGCTTCATTGGCGCCCTGAAGTTCGTCGCTGGCCAGCAGAAGCAAACGTTGCCGGCCGACACCGCGGTTACCGCCAACGTCGGTATCGGCCAGATCCCTGGCGGGTTCGGCCTCGAGGTCGAGCTGCAGATCAGCCTGCCAGGCCTTGACCGGGAGCTGGCCCAAAGCCTGATCGACGCTGCACATCAGGTTTGCCCGTACTCCAATGCAACTCGCGGGAACATCGACGTCCGCCTGGTTCTGAGCTGACAGCCCTGAATGCACTGATACGTCTGGTGACCCGAAAAACGCTCTTCGGGTCATGCAGTCAGGTGAGCGACCTCAGGCCCGCCCTGATCAGAGATCATCAGATCCGCAGAGCCACACCGAGGCGCAGCTCGCGGCCAGACTCGTAACTGCCACGCACACCTTCGTAGTCTGGGATACGCTCGAAATCTTCGTTACTGGCGTGATCCAGATACTGCTTGTCAAAGACGTTCTTCAACGTCAGGTTCAGGACAAGACGTTCATCGGGCAAAGCCGCCCATTGGGCATAAAGGTCGTGCACCCCATACCCAGGTTTGTTCAGAGTGCCGACACCGGTGTGCAGTGAATCCACCGCCTGAACGAAACGGCCCTGCCAGCCCAAATTCAACCTGTCACCAACCCGGTAATCAGCGAAGCCAATCCACGTATCGCCTAGTGTGGTACCGAGACCGTTGTGTTCGTAAACGTTCAGGTCATCGCCGTCCAGCTCGATATCGTTATGGTGGAAGCTCAGCCCAACGCTCAGCTGCTGCCAGTGATAAGCGCTTTGTAGCAGAACGCCGCGGCTTTTCAGCATCCCGCCGTTCACATAGAGATTGGGCCGGCCGCTGGGATCGTAGATCGCATCGCGGATCCGCGTATCGTAGATCTTGCCGGACAGCTCCAAACCGCCCTCTCGGAATTCGAATCCCAGCTCGTTGGTGCGCGCTTTTTCGGCATCGAGATCCGCCTCATTGGCAGCCGCGTCAAGCTTGAACGCATCGCGGACTTGCACGCCGCGAAGCGCTTGGGAGTGACCTGCGAGGAGCGCGAGTTGCGGAGTTACCTGGTAGCGAAGGCTCAGATTTGGGCTGAAGCCTGCGTCGGCGAAGTCCTGCCCGTCGCGATCATCAAGGCGGTATCGATCGTAACGAACACCCATGCCCAACAGCAGCCTCTCGGTCAGCCGATAACTATCCTGGACGTAGAAACCGAGCACACTGCCCTCCTCCTGATCCAGATCGCGATCGCCGGCAGGGCCTAGACTGGTTTTGTCGTCTCGGTAGTCAATCCCATACGTCAGACGATGAGCTCCGAATTCGCTGGTATTGCGCACATCCAACCCTGCGCTAGCGGTATCGCCGATATACAGTCCCCAGCGGCCATCCTGCTGCAGTTCTGTGGACGTGTGATAGGTAGTCACCTCAAGATCGACCAGTTCGCTTAGCGGGTTCCAGCCGTACTTCAACGTCCAGGTTTCACGCTCTGTTTCCAAAGGAAAGAGCGGATTGAAGCTGCTCGGGATCCATTGAGGTCGCTGGGTGCGTTCGCCTTCATCGGTGCGCTTCTCGTAGGACAACCGCAGCGTCTGCTCATCGTTCAACCGGCCAACCAGCTTGGCGAAACCTAGCTGTTGACGCGCGCCCGTGCCCAGCACATCGCGCCCGTTTCCATCTTCGTAATCGTTCTGGTCTTGATAGGTCGCCACGGCCAATGCAGACCAGTTTTCGTTGAAGCGGCCATAAAGACCCGAACTGGTTTTGTAACCTTCAGCACCGCTGAAATAGCCACCCTTGATAAGCGCGCCTACCTGTTCGCCCTCCCGTAACAGGTCATCGGGGTCCTTGGTGACGAATCGAATCGAACCGCCCAGCGCCCCTGGCCCGGAAGTCGCGTCACCCGTTCCCGCCTGCACCTCAGCACGCTTTAGCAGTTCCGGTTCGATACCAATGCGACCGGTATGGTGGAACGTCTGACCCGGCTGGCTGGCACCATCGATCGTGATATTGAGCAGCGTGTCCTCGAAGCCACGCAAATAGAGCTTCTGCGCGACTCCGGGGCCGCCGCCAACCGAGACCTCGGGGCTGGACTCGAACACATCCTGAAGATCAGCCGCCTGAAAATGCTGAAGTTGTTCGGCCTCAACGCTGTCCTCTTGAACATGGCGCGCCGTCACTTCGACACCGCCGAGCTCAAGGGGATCGCTGGATTGAGCCTGGCAGGGCAAAGCGCTCAACAGCGCAGCGAACGATAAGGAGCCAAGTAAAGACCGCTGGCATGGACAGTGTTGCATTGGTGAACCTCGATCATTAATGCGAACGTTTCGTATTAATGATTGTCACCGGAAGGGTCGGCCTTCTGTATCACTTTTACAACTGTTACGCGGCGGAGACCTCGCGTGGCAACCGGATAGTCATGCAAAGCCCTCCTTGCTCATTATTGCGCGCAGTCAGGCAGCCGCCGATGGCGAAGATCTGGCGCTGCGCTAGAGCCAGCCCAAGACCGAATCCCGCTCGATCTGAACTCAAACGCTCAAATGGCTGGAAAATGCGCTCTAACCATTGCTCTGGCACCCCAGGCCCTTCGTCGATGACCTCAAGAAGGTACGTCTGTGGATCGCAGTTCAGATGAATGCTCACCGTGCCGTCGGGTGGCGTATGTTCAAGAGCGTTGCGTACGATGTTCTCGATCGCTTGGCCAAGTGCGCGGTGGCAACTGCCAGTTAGTTCAGCCTCTACTGGAAGTTGCGTATCGATGTGGCGGTCCGGAAATTCGAAACGTGCGTCGTCGATAATGCTGTCGAGCAGATCGGTGAGATCCAGCGTCTCGTCGCGCAGCCTCGGGCGCTCGGTCTCGAGCCAGCTCAACGTCAGTGAATCCTCGACCAGCGCACGCATCGCGGTACAGTCCTGGCGGATACGCCGTAGCAGGATGGTTGGCGCTCCGCCCTGCTCAGCCAGGCTCACCGCCATCTCGATACGGGCCAGCGGCGTACGTAGTTCGTGGGACATCTCGGCCAAACGCTGGCGCTGATCAATAATCAAGCCTCCGATACGCTCAGCCATCGAGTCGAACGTCTCGGCCAGGCCCGCCAGCTCATCGCGCCGCGAGCCCAGCAACACTCCGGCCCGAGCTTCATAATCCCCTTCGCTGAAGCGACGGGTTGCTTGTTGGAGTCGATTCAGCGGTCGCATCAGATGGCGATACAGCAAGAGGCAGCCAATCACCAAGAGGATCAGCGGCAGAACCAGCTCGAGCAACAGCCGCGCGGGGTACCAGTAATGCCCGGGCCGCATTCGCTGCGGCAGCTGAATCAGAAAATGCCGCTGTCCATCGGTGAACGGCACGTCCATGATCGGGTTGTCCTGAAAGTAGAGGTGGATCTTCCAGGACGGGTCCCGCCCGAGACTAAACTCACTGAGGAAGCGCTTGGACAATTCACTGCCGGCCAAGGCTTGCAGCTGCGGCTGGACTACCGCTGCCCAGGTTTGCTCCTGGCGCTGCACACTGTTCAGCCAGTCCCGCAGCGCCTGCTCATCGCCAGCGCGATACAACTCTTCGGCCTGCAGTGCGTACTGACGCAGGGTGCGCTGATGGTCGGCGTCAATGAAACTCATCTGTTCTTCGGCCTGACCACTAAGCCGTGCGATGACCCAGAACAACGCTACGCTACCCAGCGCCACGCCTAGGCAGAGTTTGGGGTTTGGGGAGCAATGGAACCAAAAACCAACGTAAGCTCTGAATCCCACCGTAAAGGGGCTTTCCGATCTCCAGCTCACCCGCCAGGCATTACTCTCTGATCAGTGCCTCGATGATCGGGCAGATCGTTCCGCCGTCTCCCGCATCACATTGCTGCACCAGTTCGCCTAACAGTTGCTGCATGACGACCAAGTCGGCCATCTTCTGCTCGATCAACGCGAGCTTGCGTGCAGCCCGTGCTCGCGTTTCGGCACAGGCGCACGACTCATCCAGCGTCAGCAGTCCACCGACTTCCGAGAGCGTGAAACCCAGCGCCTGAGCCCGCTTGATGAAACGCAGTCGCTTCACCATGTCCACCGGATAGCGCCGATGGCCACCCAAGGGTTTGGCTGGTTCATCCAGCAGCCCGCGTCGCTGGTAGTAGCGGATCGTCTCGACGTTCACCCCGGCGGCGTCTGCCAGCTTGCCAATGGTCAGCTCTGTGGCCATCACTTTCTCCTTGATTCCGTACTTTGGTACGGAGTTTAGAATAGCACCTAGGCAATCAGGCTCAGGAGATGGGAATGGGGATGCAACTCACCGGGAAAGGCTCGCTGGTCGCGAGTTCGCTGACCGCCATCGGTGCGTCGGTGTGCTGTGTCGGGCCACTGGTGCTGTTGGCACTCGGTGTCGGCGGTACGTGGGTGGGCGCTCTGACCATGATGGAGCCACTACGCCCCCTCTTCATCGGGTTGACTCTACTGTTCCTGGGATTGGCATTCCGCAAGCTCTACCTGGTGCCACAGGTTTGTACGCCAGGTACACCCTGCGCCGATCCGCGCACGCTCGTGCGACAGCGACTCGTGTTCTGGATCGTCAGCGTGCTGCTGCTCGGCCTATTGGCCGTGCCGTGGCTCGCCCCGCTGTTCTACTGAAGGAGATTAACCATGCGCAAACTGCTGATCGCCGTGCTTTTCGCCTTGCCCTTCGTGGCGCTGGCGGCTCCCCCGAAAACCGTCACGCTCGACGTGCAGAACATGACGTGCGGACTCTGTCCGATCACGGTCAAGAAGTCGCTGGAGAAGGTGTCCGGCGTGAGTGACGTCCAGGTCAATTTCGACCAGAAGACGGCGACCGTCACCTACGATCCCGATAAGGCCCAGCCCGAGGCACTGACTGAGGCGACCGCGAACGCGGGATACCCCTCCACAGTGCAGAAGTGAGGTCACGATGAGCGCCATTGTCCTTGAGTCCGTGCTGACTTGCCCGCGCTGCGGCTTCGCCAAGCCGGAAACCATGCCCACGGACGCCTGCCAGTTCTATTACGAGTGCAGCAACTGCAAGGCGCTGCTGCGCCCCAACCCAGGGGATTGCTGCGTTTTCTGTTCGTTCGGCTCGGTGAAGTGCCCGCCGATCCAGCAGCAGCTTGGGTGTTGCTCATAGCGTTTAGGGGGATCACAGGTCGTCGTCTGGATTACGCAGTGGCCGCAGCTCGCCGCGCGCAACTTCTTCCGGTACCGCAAAGGAATACCGCCCGAGCATGTTGATGTGCTCGTAGATCAGCGGCGATAGCCGGGCCAAATCCTCTTCCAGCACTGGATAGCCGTGCTGCTTGAGCCGTTCCACGGCCGCCGTCATGTAGAGGGTGTTCCACAGCACGATGATGTTCACCACCAGGCCCAGAGCACCGAGCTGGTCTTCCTGGCCTTCGCGGTAGCGCTGGCGGAGCTCGCCGCGTTTGCCGTGGAACACGGCGCGGGCCAGGCTGTGCCGGCCTTCGCCTCGGTTCAACTGGGTCAGGGTGGCGCGGCGCTTGGACTCGTCGTCGATATAGGTCAACGTGTGCAGAGTCTTTTCGATCCGCCCGAATTCGGCCAGCGCCTGGGCCAGCCGGGTGGGTCTATCTCCCGTTTGCAGCGTGCGCATGATGCCAGTCGCCGGCACCCGGCCGAGTTTGAGCGAGCCGGCCAGGCGCAGCAGGTCGTCCCAGTGCTCGGCGATCAGGTCGAGTTTGACCGACTGGCGGGCCAGCCCGTTGAGCTTGCCGTAGTCCGCGTCCGGGCGCGTGCGCCAGAAGCGGGTACCGCCGACATCGGCCAGCCGCGGACTGAAGTGGTAGCCAAGTAGGCGGAAGAGCCCGAACACCACATCGCTGTAGGCCCCGGTGTCGGTCATGATTTGCGTCGGCTGCAACTCGGTCTGCTGTTCCAGCACGACCGCCAGCAACACCAGGCTGTCGCGCAGCGTGCCGGGCACGGTGATGGCGTTGAGGCCGGAGAATTGGTCGGAAATCAGGTTGTACCAGGTGACACCCCGGCCGGTGCCGAAATACTTCGGATTGGGGCCGGCATGCACGGTGCGCACCGGTACGACGAAGCGCATGCCATCGGCGGAGGCGACCTCGCCGCCACCCCAGACTTGGGCCAGTTCCAGTTGGCTTTGCGCTCCGACCAGGATGGCGTTAGCCGCTGACAGGGTGTCGTCGCGGATATAATTCTGGCTGACCCAGGACAGCCGGTCACGGCGCAGCGCCGGGTTGTCGGTGCGGATCAAGGGCTCCAGGCCGGTGTTGCAGGCCCCGCCCAACAGCACCGCGCAGAGGCTGGTGACCAGGTTGTCGGCGCGTGCATTGCGTTCGGAGACATGGGTGAAGGCCTCGGAAAAGCCAGTGCGGGCGGCGATTTCCAAGAGGATTTCCGGCAGATCGACACGCGGCATCAGGTCAGACACGGCCGCCCGCAGTTGCAGCAACGAGCAGGGCTCGTCCAGCTTGTCCAGCGCCCCGAGCGACAGTTCGGTCTTGCCCTCGGTGTTCTCGCTCAGTTGAATCGCCGGGTTGTCGGGCAGGCGCGCGGCTACTGCCAGCCAGGTTGCATCCAGCTCGACGGACAAGGCGTCCAGGGTGGTTTTGGCGTCGATGGTCAGGCCCAGTGACCGGCAGATGATCGGTCGCGCCGCCAGCCATTCGGCACCGTCGAGCAGGCCAAGGCGCGGGTCGGCATAGCGCCAACTGGGCGAGACGAAGACATCGCGGCGGCGCAGGGCCGTGCGCAGCGCATCGAGCGTGCAGAACACATAGGCACCCATGTCGAGGGAGCCATCTTCGCGGGTGATGTGCTTCTGCCAAGCCTTGGCCACGATCTCCTGCGGCGCGTCATCCTCTGGCTTCCGGCGCGGCAGGTTCAGTTGCAGCCACTCCAGACTAGCCGCCACGCCCTTGCCGGCCGGGCTGAAGCCGAAGCGGATGTGCTTGAGCAGGTCGGGCAGGAAGCGGCGCACGCTGCGGTAGCGCGCTTCCAATGCAAGAAAATAGACGTCATCTACCGGGCGGATCAGCGCGTTGACCTCTTCCAGGGCCTTTTCCAGGGTGGTCCTCGGCAGGTCGTTGAACAGCCGGGCGCGCACGTTGTCATCGCTGATCGAGCTGTCCAGCACGACCTTGCACGCGGCGGCGAGCGTCGCGGCCGACCGATCCAGGTCTTTCAGGCTGCGCATGCGGGCTTTCTTGTCGGCCTTCTCCGCGTTGCTGAACAGGTCGCGCAGCAAGGCCTCCAGGACTTCCAGTGCGTCGTCGTGCGCAGTCGCCTCCAGGCAGAGTGCGAAGGCCACCAGTGTCGCCATCCGCCGCGACGCCGGCAGCCGATTAATCGCGGTGACCTTGGCCGTGTTGGCGAAGCGGGCCAGGGCGGCGATACGGCTGGGAGGGATGTGCGCCGCCGCCGGCAAGGTGATGCCGATGCCGCGCACGTCATCGAGCCGGCGCAGTGCCCGAATCAACGCGGGGCCACTGACCATGACCGGGCCGGAGCGCAATTGATCCAGCCGGGAGCTGCGGTTGCCTTCGGCCACCGTCAGCAAGTCTTGCAGTTGCAATCGCTGTTCCTCAGTCACGCTGCGGCCCAGCGTAAACCAGAGGCGTTCTTCGACCCGACTGCGCAACTGGGCGATAAAGCGCTCTAGTTGAGACACACCAGGCAGGAGGACTTTCTGTGTGAACAGCCACGAGGTGGCTCGCTCAAACAGCACTCCCGGCCGGTCGGTGCCCGTCCAGCAGAGGGCATACAGCCAGCGGCTCAAGCGAAAGCCGATGCCCGGATCGGTGAAATGACGATAGCCAAAGCGGTTCTGAATATCGGTGGCATGTATCCAGCGGCGATGATCGCTATAGCGCTGGAGGCAGTCGGGGTCTGGAATCGCCAGTTGTCGGCAAAGCACCTGCAGGACTTCCACCGGCACGGCGGCGGGCTTGTCCGGCAGAACGCCAACGAAGCGGACGGTGGTCAGCAGAACGGCATAACCCAGACGGTTATGGTTACCCCGCAGCACCTGGATGGCTTCACGGTCTTCATCGCTCAGGTGGAAGTAACGTTCCAGCTCTTCACGGCTGGGCGAATCAACATAGCGGCCAAAACCGTCGCGTTGCTCTTGAGTCAGAAAACCGACCGGCATTGATCACAGCACCTCGACGCAGAACACGGCGGGCGTGACGATCCGCGTGCGTTCGATGTGCCCGCGTTGCAGCAGGCCGGCGCGGCGATCACCGGTTACCAGGTAGTCCGCATCGCCCGCCAAGGCCATGGCCAGCAAAAACGAGTCATCCGGATCATCGGCTTCGACCTCGATGGTCAGGCGCTCCAGTACCACAGCCCGTTGCAGGTTATTGATCATGGCGCCCACCTTGGCGGGCTGTAGGATGGCCTGAAGCTTGGGATAGCGGCTGGCTCGACGAATTTCATCGAGTTGCATCCGCGAGGTCACCACCTCGAAACGCGCCGCCCGCCAGGCACGGTAGATCGCATCGGGCGCGCCATGTGGCGAGATCAGGGCGCTGAACAGGATGTTGGTATCCAACACGACCCGCATCAGCGCTTACGTGCCCAGTCGAGCGCTTCGTCAACCGCGTTGGTCAATTCTGCCTCACTCAGATGGGCGTTAGCGGCCTTGGCCTGCTCAGCGCTCAGCTCCAGGATGTGTGCCCGTACCGCTTCTTCGATGAAGCGCGACAGGTCGCCCTTACGGCCGCCGCCCTGGCTGGCCAGAAACATCCGAAGCGACTGGTCGGTGTCGGCCGAGACGGCGACATTCCAGCGAATGGTATTCATAGCGTTCTCCGCTAATAGGTGTTTGTGTGTTTATACGCCAATCACAAAGGGCGATGCAATGGTTCGACAAAACGATGGTTTTCCCGAACTAACCAGACGCCACAAGGGTTTGCGGGCAGGCGCTGGGCTTAAGTGCACTTTCTGTTCCGTTGCTCCCCAAACCCCCTCGACCGGCCTCTCATTGGACAGCACGACATTCGGTGCCGTTAGCCAGTGGAGCGCACCTCCTAGATCCCCATCGTACAGCTCCAATAGCGCATCGAGGATCTCGATAAGACGACAGAACACCTCACCAGCCTGTATAGACATCACGGCACTGCCGGGGGACGCAGTGATCCACTGCGCGATCTGCGCTGGCGATCGCTCCAACTCGCTTGCCAAATCGGAGATCAACGACACCGGCAGGCCCGCCAGTACGGCGACGTGCAGATAGTAGTGGCCTCTCGGCAAATCCAGTTTTTCGCGGAGCCTTTCCATAACTGCCTCCAGGATAATTGGCCATTTGATAATGTCATCTTGGCCCCGAGTTTGCGCATGATGGTCTCGAACCATCCGCACCGTAGCTTCGAGAGAGAGCGAATGAACACTATCTGAAGGCTACTCGGCAGTGCGAGAGGGCTTTGGCAGTGACGCTTTGATCGGTGTTATTATTGAAACCTGCCCAAGAGCTTCCTCTCCCGGGTGCGTGTACCGGTGATGAAACTTGGTTTGAGGCGGTCTCGTTGAGGCCGCCTTTGTCGCTTCTGGGAGAGCCCCCAGTACTAAGCAGCCGTTATGCGTCGAAGCGCAAAGCCTCGACCAAAGCTGTTCGCAGGCCCTCTAACTCGGCATTTCTCCAATCTTATGAACTCGCGCTGGGTACGGACGGCGGGAATTATCTGCAATTATCTCGGCATAGATAATTGATCAATATTTAGCCGCCACTACTGAGCAGCGCCTCTCAAAGTTAATCCTTTAGATACAGCAGGTTACAGAACGAATGTCCTAATTTTTGCCTTATCTCGGCATGCCCCCTAATGCGGAAAATGGCTGCTGCGAGGTGCTCGCGGCGGCCAAAAACGGAGAACTGAGCGGGTTACCTGGTCGATTTTGATCGACGGCCCGCTTTCAAAAGCAGCAAGGGCTGAAGTCGACCGGAAATACAGGGTTACTTCAGACCTTCCTTAGGTAGCGGCCATTGCTGCGAGTGAACAACGCGCCAACTTCCGTTCGACAGACATTCACGGCGATCGCCAGGCAAAACAGCGGGAACGAGAGGCGTCCCAGAATGAACAGGTTATCCAGTGATGGCCATGCCAGACGCATGTGGTCGAGCACCATCGTGAGCAGGGCGATCCACTTGATGAGGTCCTGTCCGTTGTGTCGTTCAACCCGCGAAGGTGGTGATTCGTACGCGCTCAACTCAGGTTCTCCAGGATGAGAATCGCAAGGACCAGATACCGTCCGCCCTTGGCGAGCGTGACGATCAGGACGAACCGCCAGAGCGGCTCTTTCATCACGCCGGCGATCACGGTTAGCGGGTCTCCAATGATGGGTACCCAACTGAGCAGCAGCGACCAGTACCCGTAACGTTCATAGGAGGCTTTGGCTTTTTCGAAGGCCGCTTGCTTTACCGGAAACCAGCGCTTTTCGCGATAAGCCTCGATACCTCGTCCCAGCAGCCAGTTCACAACCGATCCGAGTACGTTGCCTGTGGTGGCCACCACCAGCAGGATGGCTGTGGAAAAACGCTCGGATATCAGCAGTCCGCCCAGCACTGCCTCCGATTGCATGGGCAGCAGGGTTGCCGCGCCGAATGCAGCCAGAAACAGGCCGAGGTAACCGCCGTACTCAAACATTCAACAACCGAGCACCGTGCCTACAGGTATTTGGTGATTTGCTTGAATTCGTCCAGTGCCGAACGGTCGCCCTTGCTCAGGGCTGTCACCGAGTCTTCCAGGCAATGGTCGATGTGGTCCTGGATCAGTGTCCGCTTCGCCTGGCACACGGCCTTTTCAACAGCATGGAGCTGCTGGGCGATGTCCACGCATTCACGTCCTTCATCGATCATGGTGATGATGCTGCGCAGGTGGCCGTCCGCTCGCTTGAGGCGTTTGATGATGGCGTCGTGAGTCTGGTGGGTATGAGCGTGACCATGCGGTTGGTCGTGAACGTGTTCTGACATGACTTGAGTCTCAGACGGCGATACTTTACGCTCTGCATGCTATCCCCCTGGGGGGGTTGGGTCAAACGCGCTATTTCACACCGTGTTTCAACCGGATAAGCATTGGGATGTCTCGTCGTTTTCTTTCAGCGACCATGATCGTGGCTTTGGCAATGGCCTTTCTGCTGGCCTGGACCGGTCATGCCTATTCACTTTCCGTCCTCTCGCAAATCACGGCAAAGAGCGCCCAGAGCCTGACTCATGATCACTCCCACGACTCGTCCCTGAGTTGTGCGCAGTGCTCTGATCACTACCACTCCCCCCTGACGCCCGATCACCAGCACGAAACGCCTCAGATACCAGCTGCAATCCACTTCTCCAGTCATTTCGAAGCCTCGGTACACCTGGCCATGCTGGGCGATTCCGTGCCTTGGCCCCCCATCTTCCGTATCGAACGCCCACCCCGTCCTGTGCTTGCTTCCTGACCAAGGCCGCTCTGCGGCCAACAATCACTGCAAGAAAGGATTGATCCATGCATTCGCACTCCCTAAAGGGTGGGGGCCTGTTCGCCATGCGTTCACGCCACCTGTTGTATCTGCTGTTCCTGCTCGTCGCCTCGCTGTTCATCGGCATGCCAGAAGCTCTGGCCCATGCCGTGGCCGAGGGTGACAAGGGCTTCATCCAGGAAAGCACCGGGGTCATGCTGATCCCCTTCATCTACATGGGCGCCAAGCACATGGTCACGGGATACGACCATCTGCTGTTCCTGTTCGGCGTCATCTTCTTCCTCTACCGGCTGAAGGATGTCGGCCTGTACGTCACGCTGTTTGCGGTCGGCCATTCGGTGACGCTGCTGATCGGCGTGCTGACGGAAGTCAGCATCAGCTCGTACGTCATCGACGCAATCATCGGTTTCTCGGTGGTGTACAAGGCCCTGGATAACCTGGGCGCCTTCCAGCGCTGGTTCGGCTATCAGCCGAACACCAAGGCCGCCACGCTGATTTTCGGCCTGCTGCACGGCTTCGGCCTGGCAACCAAGATCCAGGAATACGAGATCTCTCCCGATGGGCTGATCCCCAACCTGATCGCCTTCAACGTAGGGGTGGAGATCGGTCAGCTGATGGCGTTGAGCGCCATTCTGATCCTGATGGGCTTCTGGAGGCAGACCCCAAGCTTCTGGCGTCATGCCTATACCGCCAACGTCGCAATGATGAGTGCTGGTTTCCTGTTGATGGGTTACCAGATCTCCGGCCTGTTTCTGACCGCTTAAGGACTCCTGATCATGTTCAATTCTCCACTCCCATCGGCAAGCGAATTGCCGAGCAGCCGCCAACTCGTTCGTTCCACCGTCATTGCCCTGGCTGTCGCCATGGGCCTGCTGGTCACCGTGGTGATGCCTTCGGAATACGCGGTCGACCCGACCGGCCTGGGCCGCGCCATGGGCCTGACGCAAATGGGCGAGATCAAGATCACCCTCGCTGCCGAGGCTTTGGCTGACGAGGCTGCGTCGAAAGCGGCAGCTGCTCCGGCCCCAGCTCCTGTCGTTGCTGCTGCACCGGCACCTGCACCGGTAGCGCCACCCGTACAGCAAGTGGCAGCAGCCCCTCAGCCCGCGGCTCCCGTATCCAGCAAACCTGCTGCCAACGCCAAGTCCGATCAGGTCACCGTAACCCTGACGCCAGGCGAAGGTCGGGAGATCAAGCTGGAAATGCTCAAGGGCAGCACTGTGAGCTATGAATGGACCGCATCCGGCCCGGTCAACCACGACACCCACGGTGAGATCTACAACGCCGCCCAAGGCGATTTCCACAGCTACAGCAAA
The DNA here is from genome assembly GCF_000495915.1 of Stutzerimonas chloritidismutans AW-1. Lineage (GTDB taxonomy): Bacteria > Pseudomonadota > Gammaproteobacteria > Pseudomonadales > Pseudomonadaceae > Stutzerimonas > Stutzerimonas chloritidismutans. The sequence goes on along the minus strand of NZ_AOFQ01000047.1, from coordinate 21,513 downwards.
GGGCGTCAGGTGAAAGGCGACAAGGGCGACCTGACCGCGCTGTTCGATGGCACCCATGGCTGGTTCTGGCGTAACCGCACCAACGCCGATGTCACCATCGTGCTGAACACGACTGGCGACTACCTGAACGTGAAGAAGTAATCCCGCCGGGGCGAACCTGTTGTTCGCCCCGACTTTTTGATCTCAATTGGAATAGCTGAAGATGACTACCAAAATCCTCAAATCGCTCGTTGTGCTGAGCTTCCTCGGCCTGTTGGCTGCCTGCGGTGGTACTGATACCGAATCGAAGTCTGGCGATGCGGGTCACGGCCACTCGCACGAGTGATGCAAACAGGGCCGCTAAAGCGGCCCTGTTTCTTTCTGGATTACGCGAAGATCATCGATAGAACCCGTGCAACGCGGGCTTTATGGCTTTGGCCATTTCCGGTGATCGTCATCGATGACGAACGAGTGCGCATGCGCATTGCCGTTGGCCACGTGCGGGTGGTCTTCCGGCAGGTCATCGTGATTGTGCGCTACCACGTCTTCCTCATACTCCGGGCGCCAGATCCGCTTGCTCACCAGCCAGGCTACGGCGGCAACCAGACTCAGTCCGATGAACGAAGCCGTCAGGCTGACGCTTGCCCCCAACCATCCCGCGAGCGGGTAGGTGATCAGCCAGCAGGCGTGTGAAAGGGCGAACTGGGCGGCGAACAGCGCAGGTCGATCCTGGGCTGAGGACGAGCGCCGCAGAATGCGTCCGGACGGTGTCTGTGCCAGGGAGTAGCCGGCACCCAACACCAGCCACAACAGGATCAGCGCCGGGTAACTGGAGACGAAGGTACCCAGGATCAAACCGGCTACCAGCACGGCACCGCCGGCCAGCATCGCCTTGCGATCGTCCAGTCGTTCCAGCAGCTTGGGCAGCATCAGGGCGACCACCATCGAGCCACCGCCGAAGGCCATCAAGGCCATGGCGGTAGAGCTCTGGGGCAGCGCGAACTTGGATTGCACCAGTACCACGGTGTTGACGATGACCATGGCGCTGGCGGCTGCGATCGTCAGGTTCAGTGCAAGAAGGCCACGCAGCCGCGGGGTGCGCAGGAAAATCCGCATGCCCTTGGTGGTGCGTTCATAGATGCTGCGTTTGGGTCCTCGTGCCGCCAGGGGCAGCACCACGGTACCGACCATCGCGGCGGACACCAGGAAGCCCACCACCGTGCCCGCGAACAGGCTGTGGAAGCTGACCACCGTAAGCAACAGCGCGGCCAGCATCGGACTGATCACGCTTTCCAGGTCATAGGCCAGGCGCGAAAGGGAAAGCGCCCGGGTGTACTCGCGCTCATCCGGCAGGATGTCAGGGATGGTGGCCTGGAAGGTTGGCGTAAACGCCGCAGAGGCCGACTGCAGCACGAAAATCAGCACGTACACCTGCCAGATCTCGGTGACGAAGGGCAGCATCAGCGCGACCGCTGCCCTGACCAGATCGAGGGTGACCAGCATCGCCTTGCGCGGCAGATGCTCGGCGAACGCGGCGGCAACCGGTGCAACGCCGATGTAAGCCGCCATCTTGATGGCGAGCGCGGTACCCAATACAGCTCCCGCCTGGGCGCCGGCCAGGTCGAATGCCAGAAGCCCGAGGGCAACCGTCGCCAGACCAGTGCCCACCAGGGCGATCACCTGGGCCAGAAAGAGGTGTCGATAAGTACGATTTTTTAGAACGGATAGCATGCGCTACCTCCGGGTAGTGCGGGTGATTCATGTTTCTAGCGTATCCCCCCTGGGGGGATACGGTCAACGTGAGTGAATCGAACCCTCATCCCGGCAGTGCATTTTCCTGAGAACAGAGCTAAAGTAGAGATTCATACATTTTATGTTTGATTCTCTACATGAAAAATTGGCTTCTTCTTGTGTTGGCACTCCCCACGGCCAACGCGACCGAACGTATGCGTGCCTGGCGGGCGTTGAAGGCTTGCGGCGCTGCCGTGCTGCGCGACGGTGTGTACCTGTTGCCTGAGCAGGACGCGGGCCGCGAGGCGTTCGAGTCCGTGGAGCGCGATGTGACGGTCAGCGGCGGCACTGCGTTTCTGCTGGCATTCCCGGACGAAGAAACTCGCTTCGCCGGCCTGTTCGACCGGAGTGAGGAGTACAGCAAGCTGCGCGACGAAGTCGCCGCGTGCAGGGAGGGACTGCTTCCCGAGAACGCCCTGCAGGTCGCTCGCCAGGTCAGAAAACTGCGCAAGAGCTTCGCCCAGTTGGCCCTGATCGACTTCTTCCCCGGCGTTGCGAAGCAGCAGACGGAGACCGCGCTGGAAGCGCTGGAGACGGCAATCAGCCGTGCCCTCTCACCTGATGAACCGCACATTCAGGATCATCCCGTCACGCTGCTGGACCACAGTCATTACCAGGGGCGTCGCTGGGCAACCCGTCGACGTCCCTGGGTCGACCGGCTGGCCTGTGCCTGGCTCATCCAGCGCTTCATCGACAGCGGCGCGGAAATCCTCTGGCTGGAATCCCCGAGCGACTGCTCCCCCGCCGATGCACTGGGCTTTGACTTCGATGGCGCCGCGTTCAGCCATGTCGGGCACCGCGTCACCTTCGAAACCCTGATCGACAGCTTCGTGCTGCAGGCTCCAGGCCTTTCACGCATCGCCGCGCTGGTTCACTACCTCGATGTCGGTGGCAGCCAGCCTGCGGAAGCGTCCGGCATCGAGCGTGTCCTGGCGGGCCTGCGCGAGAGCATTACCGATGACAACCAACTGATGGCAGCGGCAAACGGCATCTTCGACGGGCTGCTGGCGGCCTTTGCCAACGAGGAAAACGGTCATGGCTGAAACGACGACGCTGGCCACGGGCGAAGCCCCCCTCAAGCCAGCGACCCCGGTGGGCTTGTTCGAAGCGTTGCTGTTCTGGCTGAAGATCGGCTTCATCAGCTTTGGCGGGCCGGCAGGACAGATCTCCATCCTCCACCAGGAGTTGGTGGAGCGTCGCCGCTGGATCAGCGAGAAGCGCTTTCTGCATGCCCTGAACTACTGCATGTTGCTGCCCGGGCCCGAGGCCCAGCAGCTCGCGACCTACATCGGTTGGTTGATGCACCGGACCTGGGGCGGGGTGATTGCTGGCGGGCTGTTCGTGCTGCCGTCGCTGTTCATCCTGATCGGGCTGTCGTGGGTCTATATCGAGTTCGGCAACGTTCCGGTGGTTGCCGGGATCTTCTATGGCATCAAGCCGGCGGTCACCGCGATCGTCGTTCATGCGGCGCACCGCATCGGTTCCCGGGCATTGAAGAATGGCTGGCTATGGGCGATCGCCGCAGCATCCTTCGTCGCCATTTTTGCCCTGAACGTCCCGTTCCCGCTGATCGTTCTGGCCGCTGCCGTGCTGGGCTACATCGGCGGAAAAGTGCTGCCGGACAAGTTCGTGACCGCTGGCAAGCATGGCTCCGGGAAGGCCAGTTACGGGCCTGCGCTGATCGATGACGATACACCGCCACCCGCGCATGCCCGTTTCCGCTGGAGCTATCTGCTCAAGCTGATCCTGATCGGTGCGGCGCTATGGATGCTCCCCATGGGGTTGCTGACCGTCATCTTCGGCTGGCAAGGCACTCTGACCCAGATGGGGTGGTTCTTCACCAAGGCTGCGTTGCTCACCTTCGGCGGTGCCTACGCGGTGTTGCCCTATGTCTACCAAGGTGCGGTCGGTCACTACGGCTGGCTGTCGCCCACGCAGATGATCGACGGCCTGGCCCTGGGGGAAACAACGCCGGGGCCGTTGATCATGGTGGTGACTTTCGTCGGCTTCATTGGCAGCTACATCCACCCGATGTTCGGCACCGACCATCCGTTCCTGGCGGGCGCGGTGGCGGCTGTGCTGGTCACCTGGTTCACCTTCCTGCCCTCGTTCCTGTTCATCCTTGCCGGCGGTCCGCTGGTGGAGTCGACGCACAACGAACTGAAGTTCACAGCGCCGCTGACCGGGATCACCGCCGCCGTGGTAGGTGTGATCCTGAATCTGGCGTTGTTCTTCGGTTACCACGTGCTCTGGCCCAACGGCTTTGGGGGAGGATTCGAGTGGGCCTCCGCACTTATCGCCGCGGCCGCCGCTATTGCCCTGTTCTACTTCAAGCGCGGTGTGATCCAGGTGCTGGTGATGAGTGCACTGGCGGGGCTGGCGGTCCAGCTGTCGATGCGTTGAGGAGGATGCCGCTTGAGGGTGATCCGGGGCAGGCGGTCAAGCGCCTGCCTCAAGATCGAGGGGGAAGGAGGAAGTAGAGAAACAGCACATCCATGAGCCTAGGATGGGCTTTTAGCGTTTTCCTTTTCTTTGGTCTCTGCCGGTTTGGCTTTGTCTGCGGTGTCTTTTTCACCCCAGAGGCGTTTCTGGTCCTCGCGGAATTTCTTGTTGAATTCGATCGAGCGGTCGTAGCCATCTTCGGCAAATACCGGTGTCGTCACACCAACAGCCAGTACACCGATGAGAAGCGCTTGGGTCAGTCGCATTTTCAGAAACTCCAGGGGTTTGGATCTCAATGGATCGTGAGATTTTCGATACCCCTGAAGCTTAAAGAAGCGTCTCTGACGACAACGTGAGGCGCGAATTACAATGTTGAAAGACGCCTTGGGCTCAGAGACGGTTCACCGGAAAACTCAGGTGGAACCAGGTAAAGCCCGAGCCCGTTATTTCTACCTTCGCCACGCCTTGGTGCAGGCTCATGATCGATCGCACGATGGCAAGCCCGAGGCCTGTGCCTCCCTCGCTGCGCGCACGCCCTTTGTCGACCCGATAGAAGCGTTCGAACAGATGAGGCAGGTGCTCTTCCGGAATACCTTGGCCTGGATTGCCTACGCTGAGCCTGATGTGCTCCTGCTCACGGTGAACCTTCACCACTACAGCCTGCCCTTGTGGGCAGTAGCGAATGGCGTTGGAGAGCAAATTGGACACTGCCCGTTGAATCATCAGGCGATTGCCTTGGATCACATCGACACTGCCTGACACATCGAGCCGAACGCCGCTCTCTTCGGCACTCAGGCTGAACAAGTCACTGACCCTCTGCACCTCGTCGACCAGTGCCACCGTCTCGAATTGCACCAAGGCTGCAGGCTGGCTGACATGTGCCAGGAAAAGCATGTCGGCCACCATGCTTTTCATGCGATCCAGCTCCTCGGCGCAGGATTCCAGCACCTCACGGTACTCCTCCGAGCTGCGTGGTCGTGACAGGGCCACCTGTGCTTTGCCCATCAGGTTAGTGAGCGGAGCACGCAACTCGTGGGACAGGTCGTCCGAGAACTGCGATAGCTGCTGCACGCCACCGTCCAGGCGGTGCAGCATAAAGTTGATGCCGTCCGCGAGCTCCAGCAGTTCGATCGGCAAGCGGTCGGTAGGCAGCCGATGCTGCATGTTGTCGGTGGAGATCTTCGACGCGACTTTCAGAAAGCGCGTAAGCGGCAGCAAGCCCCGGCGTACCGTCCACCAGGCCACGACCATGATCAGCGCCAGGATGAAGGGTGACGCCATCAGGGCCCAGCTCAGCATCGCCCGGAGCAATTCGGCATCGGAGGATTCATCCACGGTCATGTACACACCGACCTGGGTACCGTCAGCCAGACGCATGAGCTGGGAAACGCTGAGCATGGGCATGCCCAGTTCGTTGTTCCACTCGTAGAACTCCACTTGATCGTTGGCAGGAAAGCTGGTGAGTTCGGTGGTTATCTTTTTCGAGCCGATGGTCAGCAGGGGGATTCGGCTGTTTGCCGTATCGAAAATGCTGACGAACAGGTTGTTGTGGCCCATCGCAAGGTCGACCAACTGGTGGGAGTCTGCGGTGACCTCGGACAGATCCGCGACGGTCGATAGGTTATGGGCCATGCCACCCATCTTGGTGATCAGGCTGCTTTGCGCCGTGCGCTCCAGCGCCTGGCCGAGCATCAGGTAGCCCACGATAGAGAGCAGCACCAGCAGTATCACGCTCATCAAGCCGACTTTGAGTCCCAACCTGGCGGCCAGGCTGAAGCGCTTCATGAACGCTCCTCGATCACATAGCCCACACCGCGCAGGGTGTGGATAAGTTTGTTCTCGAACGGATCGTCGATCTTGGCGCGCAGGCGCCGGATCGCCACGTCGATCACGTTGGTATCGCAGTCGAAGTTCATGTCCCAGACCAGGGAAATGATCTGCGAGCGGGTCAGGGCTTCCCCTGGGTGGCTCATGAGCAGGCGCAACAGGGCGAATTCCTTGGTAGTCAGCTCGACGCGCAGGTCACCCCGGAACGCGCGGTGGCGACCCGGATCCAGCTCAAGGTCTGCGACCCGCAAGGTCGGGTGGTCCACCACCTTGTCGCCACGCCGCTGCAGCGAGCGGATGCGGGCAAGCAGTTCCGGAAACTCGAACGGCTTCACTAGATAGTCGTCGGCGCCGCCGTCCAGGCCCTTCAGCTTGTCGTGCAGGCGGCCACGACCGGTCAGCATGATGATGCGAACCCGACTGGTCTTGCGGATCGTGTCGAGCACGTCCCAGCCGTCCACCTTGGGCAGGTTCACATCCAGGATGACCAGGCCGTAGGTGTTGTGCTGGAACAGGTGCAGCGCATCGACACCATTACTTGCCCGGTCAACGATATAGCCACTTTCGGTAAGCCCTTGCTGAAGATATTCGGCAGTTTTGGCTTCGTCTTCCACTACTAGAACACGCATTATTTGTTTATCTCAAATTAAAAAAGTATTCGGGTGTCAAATAAAAAAATATTCATTTATTTCTTGAAGTGTCATTGCCTCATGCACCGAACCAGCATGGTGATCATCGATGAATCAATCTTAAAACGAAAATCAGGAGGGAGGTGGAATCCTTCAAATTTGTAATTCAGCGGTAACGTTCCTGATAGTCACCCCCCTCTAGAATCGAACCTGTAGAGGAGTCTACGACAATCTCCTTCCATGCAAAGGGTGCAGCAGACGAGTGGGTTACTCATGTGTGTCCTGCGACCGCGCTCGCCTTGCGATTTAAAAATCCTCAAAGACAGGTCTAAAGCATGCCCATGTCATGGCGCTTCACGGGGAACTTTCGATGAATAACGAACATTATCTGCGCAGTGTAAAGGGGCTCTCTTTCGCCATCGCTTTTATTATTTCAGGGCCTGCCATGAGTGCTGAGAAGTTCTCTGTCGCCAATGAACAGATTCAAGCGCTGGGTATCAAGACGTCTGCTGTGCAAAGCATGAAACAGACGGTCAGCACGCGATATCCCGGCCAGGTTGTCGTGCCTCCGAAAGCGGAGCAGATCGTCAGTTCCCCACTTGAAGGTGTGGTGGTGCAACTGCTGGTGGGCGAGTACCAGGCCGTTCGCAAAGGCGAGCCGGTCGTGCGCCTGTCCAGTCCGGCGATGAGCCAGCTCCAGCTCCAGCTGTTGCAGGCATCTGCCCGCGCCACGCTGGCCCGGCAGGCCTACACCCGGGAACAGAAGCTGTTCGATGAGGGCATCATTCCGCAGCGTCGGGCGCAGGAAGCCCAGGCAACGCTGAAGGAAGCGGAAGCGACTCTGGTGCAGACCAAGGCCGAACTGGCCCTGGCGGGAATGACCCCGGCCATGATCGAGCAGGTCATCCGCTCCGGGATTCCTTCCGACAGGATCACCCTCAGCGCCGTTCAGGACGGCATTGTCAGCAACATCTCGGTCCGGCCCGGCCAGCGGGTCGACGGTGCCACGTCGCTGCTGAACATCACCCAGGTCGATGCGCTGTGGCTGGACGTGCAGATTCCGGCCGCGGCCAGTATTGGCATTCAGCCGGGCGCGGGCGTAACGGTGGTCGACAAGGGCATTAATGGGCGTGTCATCAACCTGAGCCCGACCCTCTCGGCTACCAGCCAGTTCGTGGTGCTGCGCGCCGAAATCGAAAATGCCAACGGCGCCCTGCGTCCCGGCGAGCTCGTCACCGTGGAGATCCCGGTTCAGGCCGCTGGCAAATCCTGGGACATCCCTCTGTCTGCCGTCGCTCGCAACAAGACCGACTCCGTGGTGTTCGTCCGCACGCCCGACGGTTTTGAAGCCCGCCCGGTCAAGGTCGAAGTCAGCGCGGGGCAACTGGTCCGTGTCCAGGGCAACATCAGCGAACAGGACCAGGTTGCCGTCGCCGGCGTGATTGCGCTGAAAGGCGCCTGGCTTGAAGAGGACGGTGAGTGATGCTGAGCCGTCTTATCCAATTCTCTTTGTCCCAGCGCCTGTTCATGGTGCTGGCGACGCTGTTGCTGACCGGCGCGGGCTGGTATGCCTACCGTGGGCTGCCCATCGATGCCTTCCCTGATGTGGCCAGCACCCAGGTCAAGGTGATCATGAAGGCACCGGGGATGACCCCGGAAGAAGTTGAAAGCCGGATTGCCGTGCCGATCGAAGTGGAAATGCTCGGTATTCCCAAGACCAAGATCCTGCGCTCGGTCACCAAGTACGGCCTGGTCGATGTCACCATCGATTTTCAGGATGGCACTGACATCTACTGGGCGCGGCAACAGGTTTCCGAGCGTCTCGGCAACCTGAGCGACAGCCTGCCGGACGGCATCAGTGGCGGCATGGCGCCGATCACCACACCGCTGGGCGAGATGTTTATGTTCACGGTGGACGGTACAACCTTGTCTCTGGTCGAACGTCGCAGCCTGCTCGACTGGGTGATCCGGCCGGCGCTGCGTACCGTACCTGGCGTGGCGGATGTGAACTCCCTCGGTGGCCAGGTCAGGACCTTCGAGGTACTGCCAGATCCCATCCGCATGGCTGCCAGCGGCGTGAGCCTTGAGCAGCTGACCAACGCGGTCAACACCAACAACCGTAACGACGGTGCCGGCCGACTGGGTGAAGGTGACGAAGTCCTGCTGGTACGCAGCGAGGGCAGCATCCGCACCCTGGATGACCTGCGGGCCGTTGTGGTCAATTCCAACAGCTCCAGCCCGGTGCGGGTTGGCGACCTGGCCGAGGTTCGCCTTGGCACCCTGACCCGCTACGGCGTGGTGACCCAGGATGGCAAGGGCGAGGCTGTGCAAGGCCTGGTGCTCGGCCTGGCTGGCGCCAACGCCCGCCAAGTGGTCGCCGGTGTGCAACTGAAGCTCAAGGAACTGGAGGCCACACTACCGAAAGGCATCACCATCACCAGCTTCTACGATCGCTCGTCGCTGGTCGATAAAGCGGTAGGGGCTGTGTCCAAGGCGCTGATCGAGGCCACCGTGTTGGTCATCGTGTTGCTGGCCCTGTTCCTCGGCAACGTTCGCGCAGCGCTGACGGTTGCCCTGGTACTTCCGCTGGCGGCGTTGATCACCTTCATCCTGATGCGCTTCGTCGGCATGTCCGCCAACCTGATGAGTCTGGGAGGGCTGGCCATTGCCATCGGCATGTTGGTGGATGCCGCGGTGGTGGTGGTCGAGAACATCGTCCAGCGTCTGGCCACCGATCCTTCCGGTGGCAAGCTGCCGCGTCTGCACATCATCTACCGGGCGGTGCGCGAGGTCGCGGTACCGGTGACGTCCGGCATCCTGATCATCATCACGGTGTTCCTGCCGCTGCTCACCCTGCAGGACCTCGAAGGCAAGTTCTTCGTCCCGGTGGCGCTGACCATCGTCTTCGCTCTGGCGGGATCGTTGCTGCTGTCGCTGACCGTGATCCCCGTGCTGTCCTCCTACCTGCTGCGCGAGGTCAAGCACGAAGACCCCTGGCTTGCCCGCAAGCTGCTGGGCATCTATGGCCCGGTGCTGGAGTGGGGGCTTGGCCGGCAGAAACTGATCGCGATCATCGCTGGCGCCATGTTGGTCGTCGCTGGCCTGGTCTACACCCAGGTGGGCAAGACCTTCATGCCGACCATGGATGAAGGCGACCTGATCGTGGGTATCGAGAAACTGCCATCGGTCAGCCTCGAACAGACGGCCGAGCTGGACAAGAAGATCCAGACCGCGCTGATGGCAGCGGTCCCGGAGATCCGGGGCATCGTGGCGCGGGCCGGTTCCGACGAGATCGGTCTTGATCCCATGGGCCTGAACCAGACCGATACCTACCTGCTGCTCAAGCCCATGAGCGAATGGCGGATGGACACCAAGGAAGAGCTGATGGACGAGGTCCGCAAGGTGCTCGATCCAATGCCGGGTATCGGCTACAGCTTTACCCAGCCCATCGAGATGCGCGTCTCCGAGATGATCATCGGTGTGCGCGGCGACCTCGCCGTGAAGATCTATGGCCCTGACCTGGGCACCCTGAGCCAACTGGGCGGCAAGATCGAGTCGCTGCTCAAGACTGTGCAGGGCAACCAGGACGTCTACACCGTGCAGAACGACGGTGTGCAGTATCTGCGCGTGGAGATCGACCGGCTGCAGGCTGGCCGTTTCGGCCTGAGCGTCGAGGCCATCCAGGATGCACTGCGCGTGCAGATCGAAGGCCAGCAGGCCGGCCTGGTGATCGAAGGCAACCAGCGCACGCCGATCCTCATTCGCTCGGACGAGTCGGTGCGCACGTCGCCGGCGGACTTCAACGCGGTGCGGATCACCACGCCGGATGGCCAGACCATTCCGCTGAGCAGCGTGGCGAGACTGGAGCGTGCCGATGGCCCGGTGAAGATCGACCGGGAAATGGGCAGCCGCTACAGCGTGGTGATCGCCAACGTCAGCGGTCGTGACCTGGTCGGCTTCGTCGAGGAGGCCAAGGCGCTGGTGGCTCAGCAGGTGGAACTGCCCAACGGCTATCGCATCAGCTGGGGCGGCCAGTTCGAGAACCAGCAGCGTGCGGCTGCCCGGCTGTCCATCGTCGTTCCCGTGGCGCTTGGTCTGATCTTCGTCCTGCTGTTCTCGACCTTCGGCTCCGTGCGCCAGGCGTTGCTTATCCTCAGCAACATCCCCTTCGCCCTGGTGGGCGGCATCGTCGCGCTGTGGGTCACTGGCGAGTACCTCTCGGTGCCAGCGTCGGTGGGGTTCATCGCTTTGTTGGGTATCGCGGTGCTCAACGGCATCGTGCTGGTCAGTTACTTCAACCAGTTGCATGGCGAAGGCCTGCCACTGCGGGAAGTGGTGCTCCAGGGTGCCCGTCGCCGGTTACGCCCGGTACTGATGACCGCCTCGATCACCGCCTTCGGTCTGGTCCCACTGTTGTTCGCTACCGGGCCCGGCTCCGAGATCCAGCGGCCGTTGGCCATCGTGGTGATCGGCGGTTTGATCACCGTCACCGCGCTCACCCTCATGTTGCTCCCGATTCTCTATCTGCGATTCGCCCACGCGAAAAAGGAGGCCAAAGATGCCTGATACCTGGTTGACGCTGCTCTGCACCCCAAGCTTGGAGGAGAAGCTCATCGACCACCTCCTGGTCGTGACGGGGAACCAGATCTTCACCAGCACACCGGTTGCGGCGCACGGGCTGTCCACCGCGGCACTCAATCCGATGGAGCGTGTCATGGGGCGGGCCAAGGCTGTGCAGATCCAACTCGTGGTGGAACGGCAGCAACTCACGGAGGTGCTGCAATCCCTCAAGGAGGAGTTTCCAAATACCGGGCTGCGCTATTGGACGGTCCAGGTCAGTAACTTTGGGGAGTTCGTGTGATGAAGCGCCTTGTTCCCCTGGCTCTGCTGATCAGTGTGTGTGGCACGGCCGTGGCGCAACCTGCCGCTCCGGCAAACATTCTGCCCAAGCCGCTGGTGGTGTCGCTGCTCAACGCCGATCCCCGCGTGGCCTCGGCACGCTCCAGCATGGATGCCGCCATGCTGGAGGCTGGCATCATCCGGCGTTCGCCTTATGAATGGACGGCCACGGCAATCGGCCAGCAACGGCGTACCGACGCTGGCCCCAACTACAACGAATGGAACGTGGGTATCGAGCGCACGGTGCGCCTGCCTGGCAAGGCCAGTGCCGACCAGGACATCAGTTCGGCAACGCTGCGATTGGCAGATGCCACCTATGGCGAAGTCCGTCATGAAGCCGCGCGGGAACTGATGACCCTGTGGCTGGATTGGCTGGTGTCGGAGCACGCGCTCACCATCGCCAATAAAGGCCTGGCCTCAGCCAAGGAAAGCCTGGCGGCGGCGGAAAAACGCAACCGTGCGGGTGACGCCTCTAAGCTGGATGTAAGCCTGGTCAAGGCGGAAGTGGCCGAGCAACTGCGACAAGGCAACGAAGCCAAGATAAAAGCCGCTGCGAGCTGGGCAACACTGTCGCGGCGCTTCCCTGGCATCGAGCGCAAAGTGGTTGATCTGCCCATTCCTTCGGCCGAACTCGGTCAGTACGACACCTGGCGCGAGCGGATCCTGGCCGAAAGCGATGTGCTGCGTCGGGTCGAAGCCTCTCTGCTGAGAAATCAGGGGCAATCGGCCCGGGCGAAGGCTGACAGGGTGCCGGATCCTACGTTGGGGGTATTCACCGCCTCCGAGCAGGGCAACCGTGAGCGCATCTACGGTGTCAGCTTCAGCATGCCGATCCCCAGCGGGTCGCGCAGTGCTCGCTACAGCCAGGCGCTGGCCCAGGAGAATGCGGCTCGCGAGGATGTCGACCTGGCCAAACGCGAGCTGGAAGCCGGGATTGCCCGTGACGTCGAACTGGCTTCAGGTGCTTACGAGAGCTACCTGATCGCGAAGGATGGCGCCGCTGCCATGACCCAGAACGAAGCACAGATGCAGCGTGCCTACGAACTGGGCGAGGTGGATCTGCAGTCGTTGTTGCTGGCTCGCCGGCAAGCCGTCGCATCGTCTACCAGCGCCCTGCAGGCCCACGCGGATACGCTGCGCACCCATCTGTCGCTGTTGATCGATGCCCACTGGATATGGGGGTTGGACGAAAGCTGAGTTGTTGCGTTGCCCGGCATAGGCCGGGCAACCTTTCAGAATCGTAATGAGTTACTCATGCTCCGGTTAGTTTTCGGCAGCAATGATAGGAAACGGCCAGTGACCACAGCTGAATAATAAACGGCCGTCCTATCTCAATAAGGGAAGGTCTGAAGTAACCCTGTATTTCCGGTCGACTTCAGCCCTTGCTGCTTTTGAAAGCGGGCCGTCGATCAAAATCGACCAGGTAACCCGCTCAGTTCTCCGTTTTTGGCCGCCGCGAGCACCTCGCAGCAGCCATTTTCCGCATTACAGGTGCACCTTTCCTGCGGTAGTCAGCAAATGTCGGCGCGCCATCCATAGGTTCGACAGCGCGAACAGCGTCACCAGCTGAGCGGTGTTCTTGGCCAGGCCACGGAAGCGCACCTTCACGTAACCGAACTGGCGCTTGATCACTCGAAACGGGTGCTCGACCTTCGCTCGCACTTGTGCCTTGGCCTTCTCGATCTTGCGCTTGGCTTTGTACAGGGCGCTGCGTTTATCGAGCTTCTTGTAGGTGCTGCGGCGTGCTGCGACCTGCCAGATCACTTCGCGGCCCGCATGTTCGGGGCGCTTTTCGACGCCGGTGTAGCCGGCATCGGCGCAGACGACGTTCTCGTTACCGTGCAGCAGTTTGTCGACCTGGGTGATATCGGGGTTTGGGGAGCAACGGAACAGAAAGTGCACTTAAGCCCAGCGCCTGCCCGCAAACCCTTGTGGCGTCTGGTTAGTTCGGGAAAACCAAGGTTTTGCCGAACTCTATCGAGGAATGGCTCGGTTCGTTAAGCTCCCCACGCTACGGTTCAAATAACTGGTACGCTTTATCAAAGTTCAACTATTACTAACGTAGTCGAGTAAACGGTACTTTTGATGAAGATCGGTTATGCGCGAGTGAGCACTCGGGATCAGAAAGCCGACCTACAAGTCGATGCCCTGAAACAGGCCGGGTGCGAACGCATCTACCAAGACATCGCCAGCGGCGCGAAAAGCGCCCGTCCGGAACTGGACAAACTGCTGGCCAACGTGCGTCCGGGTGATGCCGTGGTGATCTGGAAACTGGATCGCCTCGGGCGCTCGCTCAAGCACCTGGTCGAGCTGGTCGGCGAGCTGGCAGAGCGTAAGGTCGGCTTGCAGAGCCTGAATGACCCCATCGAACCACCCATGCCCAAGGCCGCCTGGTGTTCAACCTGTTCGCCTCGCTGGCCGAGTTCGAGCGCGAGCTGATCCGCGAGCGGACTCAGGCGGGCCTGTCGGCCGCACGGTCGCGGGGCCGGATCGGTGGCCGTCCCAAGGGTCTGCCCGCCAAGGCCGAGGCCACCGCCATGGCGGCGCAAACGCTGTACCGCGAGGGTCGCCTGAGCGTCAGCGCCATCGGCGAGAAGCTACACATCTCCAAGAGCACACTGTACAGCTACCTGCGCCACCGGGGTGTCGAGATCGGCGCATACCAGAAGAGCGCCCGGTCACGCGATCAGCAGATCACGGCCTCGTCGTCATCGCCGGCAGAGCCGCCCGCTGTCGAGCGGGTGGCCACCGTCACCCTGCGCCTGGCGGTGGTGAATAACAGCAAGTTCGTGCGCGGCCGGAAACGGGCCAAGGAGAACATCGAGCGCTACTGCCTGGAACCCTACGGCATGAAACGGCTGGAGTCGGGCCACTACGAGTTGGCCATTTCGTATCGAAGCGACGACGAGCTGGACAAGACCGTGCACGACCTGCTGACCGAGATCAGCCAGGAAGCCGACATGCGCAACTGCTTCATCGAGGCGGATGCCTGGGAAGAAGGCACCGAGCGCAGGTGGTAGGGCTTACGTTGGTTTTTGGTTCCATTGCTCCCCAAACCCCAGTTTCCAGAACAGGCGCCGATTCATTGGAAACAGTAGCCACGACCGTGGAGCGTTTGCAGGCGGTCGGCTGCCACGCCTGCCTCGCTCAAACGTCGCCGTATCCGGCTGACGTGCATATCAAGGCTGCGGTCATAACCGCTGTACTCACGCTCCAGAACCACACGGTAGAGATAAGGCTTGCTGAGCACCTCCCCACGCTGAAGCAAGAACTGCCAAAGCAGCCGAAACTGCAAGGGCGTCAGCGCGAGGTCATACGAGCCGGCGCGTGCATGTAGACCGCATCGTTCGAGAACAAGTGAATCGACCTGAAGCGTCGATGGCGACGGTACGCGATGTTCCATGCTGCGAGTTCGCCGCAAGATCGCGTCGATGCGCAGCTGTAGTTCGGTCAGGTTGAATGGTTTGGACAGATAGTCATCCGCGCCGTGGCGCAGTCCGCGAATCCGTTCTTCCTCTGCTCCGCATGCGGTGAGCATGATCACCGGTGTCTGTTGTTGCTCGCGCAGCCGGCGCAGTACAGAAAGCCCATTGATGTCCGGCAGCATCACATCCAGCAGCACCAGGTCCGGTGCATTGGCCAACGCCATAGCCAGCCCGCTTTCGCCGAGCAAGCTGGAGCGCACTGCGTACCCCTGCAGGCGTAACAGATCGCCGAGTTGAGCGCTGAGACCCTGATCGTCTTCTATAACCAGCACATCAGCCAGGTATCCGCCCATTGCCACTCCCTGTTGGGTGGATGCACCCATCGCTTAAAGATAACAATTCTCATCAAGTTTAAGCGAAAGCAGTGATTGGCGAGAAGGCGGAATCGGTCCCTATGGAGCAAGCCGGTATCAGGCGCGGAAAAAAAGCACCGTCATCACGGCACCGGTGATGATCACGACCGCCCGAACGAAGCTCGAAGGGAGCCGGCGACCGACGCGTGCCATGACATAGCCGCCGACAGTCGCCGCCAGCATCATCACCAGCGCTTCGCGCCACAGGATCGCACCGCCGAATGCATATACAGACACGGCGATCGCGGTCAGTACAGACGAAACCAGATTCTTGAGCCCCTGCATCGAGTTGATGTCTCGATGGCCGAGCAAGCTGAATGCAGCGAGTAGCACGATGCCCAGACCGCCATTGAAGTAGCCGCCGTATAGGCTGACAACAGCCAGAGTGAAACCCTGCACCAGTGCATTCGCCTCATTTTCGGTCGAATCGCGCTTGAACCTGCGCAATATCCAGGGCCCGAAGGCGAACAGCAGCGTCGCGATAAGCAATAGCCAAGGCACGATCGCACGGAATACGTCATCGGGCGTGGTCAGCAGCAACCCCGCCCCTACTGCACCGCCGCCGAGGCTGATGGCAACGAGCGTCCCCATGGACAGCGTTGCTGGCGGGCGCAGGTCCTCTCGATAGCCCCAGGTACTTGCAAAATAGCCAGGTAGAAGCGCGAGCGTGCCTGAGGCATTGGCCGCCACAGCAGGCACGCCGGCGTAAACCAATGCCGGGAACGTGAAAAAACTACCGCCACCGGCAATGGCGTTCAGCCCGCCGCCAAGAAAAGCGGCAACCAGCAGAATTGCCCACGTCGTAATCGAATGATCCATGAAAGTTCTACTCCCTTGTGTCCGCGTTTCGAGAATCGGTTTCCAGCGTACTGGCCAGCGTTTCGAGCGCCGGAGTCAACAGCTCGCTGGCCGCTATGGCAGCCTGCTCGGGACAACCGCGGGCTATGGCGTCATAGACAGCTGCGTGTGCTGCATAGGTGGGTTCCGGGAGCTGCTGCTCGCCCTCCGTCTTGGCAATGGTGTTCTGCAGACCCGCCCAGAAGAACTGATACATTTCCAGCAGCGTGGCGTTGTGGCTGGCGCGGACGATGCTCAGATGAAAATCGGCATCTCGTTCGACGAACGCTTCAAGTGTGGCGTCATCGGTCCAGGTCCCTCGCGCTCCGAGAGAGTCACGTATCGTTTGCAGGTCCTCATCCGTGCGCCGCGACGCTGCCAGACGCGCAGCTTCGACCTCCAGCGCGCGTCGGACTTCGAGCTGGTCATGCAGCGCGGCGTGATCTAGGCGCTGGAGTAATCCAGACGGGTCTCGACTGGAGAGCACGAACGTCCCCGCACCCTGGCGGACCTCCAGCACCCCGGTATGAACCAGCGCTCGCACTGCCTCTCTGACGGTATTTCTGCCAACACCTAAAGAGTTGCTGAGCTGGCTTTCGGTAGGAATTCGCATACCCGGCGTCCATTCGCCAGCATTGATCTGCGACCGCATTTGCTCAATTACCCGTTCTACAAGTGACGAGCGCGAGGTGTGCTGCAGCGACATATGATCACCTTCAGATTCATCCCATGTTTCAATCATAGGATGAATTTCATCCGGTACACAATTGGATGCTTCAATCGATCATTTCCTTGTCAGCCGCAGGTAGCTCGACTGCTGCTGTGAGCCGCGGCAGACAAGCGTGTTGCCCGGAGCGCAGCGAGCGCGCTGTGGTGACTAGCAAACTTGCGAATGCGGCGAGCAGTTATCCTCGCGTTGTTGCATAGCCTGGGACAGGCAAAAGGGCTATGCGCAAGGCTTCCCGACAGAGCCGTGCTCAGGCAGAAGCCAGCCTCGCGTACCTGCTAGCAAAGCTTGGTAAGCTGGCCGCGTTTTACTGTCATTTGGGGGTTCCGTGTTTTCGCTCAAGCGCAAAGGTGATTTCCGCCTGCAGCTGACCCGTACGCTGAAGCAGCCTGGACGGCACAAGATCGAGCTGTATCTGTTCACCCCGCACGAGAGCAACCTGTCGGCCTGGACCCTGTCGGAAGAGCAGTTTTTCTTTACCACCCTGACGCACAGTTTCGGGCTGCTTGGCATGCCATCGAAGGACCGCATCAGCAAGGCTGACCAATCCTTCGTGCTGCTCTCACCGCACTACGAAATCATGTACGGCTCCTGGTTCTTCCAGTACCAGGCTTCAATGGAGCGGTTGCGCCAGCAGATGCTCACGTCCGAAGCTGTGGCAGAGCCCGTAGCGCGCGCCCTGCGGCTCAGCCAGAACTTCGCGCAACGCCTGCGCAAGTCCAGCCCGAAGCAGAGCAACCAACAGCGCTACTTCCGCCAGATGGACATCTATTTCTCGTGGCATGCCGAGCAATTCTTGCTGGAAAGCATGACCCTCGAGGGCTACGCGGCCCTCGACGAGGAACTCAAGCAATCAGTGGCGGAGTTCCTGCACCAGGAACACAGATACCGTAAGGAGCGCGAGTACCTGAGCGACTTCCACGGCACCCCGACACGCATATGGAACCGCATGGCTCTATATCACCGGCTGCTGGAGTACCCAGTACTGCTGCGTTCGAAGGTTACGCAGTTGGGCGCCGGCACTCACAAGCTGGTCAAGGCGGCGTCGACGATGCTGATCATGTCGCTCTTCACCTACTTCCTGTTCAATGCGCGCGACGCCAGCGAGAAACTCTCGCTCACTCTTCTGCTTGTGATAGCGCTGGTCTACGCCGTCCGTGATCTGCTGCGCGACGACATGATCACCGCCATCACCCGCAGACTACGCAAAGGCAAGCCGCGCTGGAAGATTCGCCTGTTCATGCCCTACACCCGCAAGTTGCTCGCGCAGCAACGGGTCTGGCTTGACTATCGCAAGCTGGCCGATCTACCGCCCCTGGTTCGGGAACACTCCGGCAAATGGGCCACCAACGAGGAGCGGCAGATCATCTGCTATCGCGTGCTGCTGAGTCTGGACAACGCAGCATTGGAGCACGACGAGATTCGGGAGCGGCTCACGCTGGATTGCGAACAGCTTTGCGCGATGATCCAGGCGAGCCACAACAAATTGTTTGTCCCGGCCGACGAAGATGATTCCGCCAGCGATGGCAGCAAAGGTTCAGTTCAAGCCCACCCCATCGAGAAGCAGCACGACTACAACCTGCTGCTGTTGCACACCAATCCCGGTGAGCATTTTCCATCGGCCCAGCGCTGGCGCCTGAGGCTCGGTACCAACGGCATAGTGCAATGCGAAAGCAAGAAGGCCCACTGGCCTGAACCACCTGAGCTACAACGCCCCGCATGGCATCGATTGAGTCGTCTGTGGCGGCGAGGATGATCAGTACCATCAACCTCCGCCGTCTGCGCTGCAAGGCATCGTGCGTAGCCTCACGTGTTACAACAGCAGACACAAAAAAGCCCCTGTTACGGGGCTTTCAGAGATTTTCGATTCTTCTTGCAAAGCTTCGAAATCATGAGATGGTGCGGACGGAGAGACTCGAACTCTCACACCTTGCGGCGCCAGAACCTAAATCTGGTGTGTCTACCAATTTCACCACGTCCGCCAAGCAGGGCTTAAACGAAAACGCCAGGCAATGCCTGGCGCTTTCTGGAATATGGGGTGGACGAAGGGGATCGAACCCTCGACACCAGGAGCCACAATCCTGTGCTCTACCAACTGAGCTACGCCCACCATATTGCATTTGCTTGTGCCAGAGCCCGAAATGGCGCACCCGGCAGGACTCGAACCTGCGACCATCCGCTTAGAAGGCGGATGCTCTATCCAGCTGAGCTACGGGCGCTTTATCTGCATTCTGTTCGGAGCGCAGACTTGAAGCTCCGGCTATTGAAGAAGTAACCCTCTTCGAAAGCCATCTTACCCAGCAGCAGGCTGTGCTCGACAAGCGGGGCGAATGTTATAGAGGCTCCAAACACTCGTCAACAGCAAATTCAAAAAAATTTCAGTTAGATAAAGGAGTTACAGGTGCCGGTAGCTGCTTCGCCTTTGCCACATCGCTGCGACATGCGAGAATACGCGCCCTTTCCAAGTCCTCTCCAATGGTTAACCAAGCGTCATGACCGCAAAACTGATCGACGGTAAAACGATTGCTGCCAACATTCGCCAACAGATCTCCGGTCGTGTTGCCGAACGCCGCGCCCAAGGGCTTCGCGCTCCCGGCCTCGCCGTAATTCTGGTGGGCAGCGACCCAGCCTCCCAGGTTTACGTGGCGCACAAGCGCAAGGATTGCGAAGAGGTGGGCTTCAATTCCGTGGCCCATGACCTGCCGAGCGATACTCGCCAGGAAGATCTTCTTGCGCTGATCGATCAGCTCAACGACGACACCTCCATCGACGGCATCCTTGTGCAACTGCCGCTGCCAAAGCACCTCGATGCCTCGCAATTGCTCGAGCGCATCCGTCCGGACAAGGATGTGGACGGCTTCCATCCCTATAACGTCGGTCGTCTCGCGCAACGCATGCCGCTGCTACGCCCCTGCACGCCAAAGGGGATCATCACGCTGCTGGAGAGCACCGGTGTCGATCTGCACGGTCTGGATGCGGTCGTCGTGGGCGCATCCAACATTGTCGGTCGCCCGATGGCGCTGGAACTGCTCTTGGCTGGCTGTACCACCACCGTGACCCATCGCTTCACCCGCAACCTCGTAGAGCACGTTCGCCGAGCTGATCTGGTCGTGGTAGCGACCGGTATCACCGGCCTGGTAAAGGGTGAGTGGATCAAGCCTGGGGCGATCGTCATCGATGTGGGCATCAATCGTCAGGCCGACGGGCGCCTGCTGGGCGACGTTGAATTCGGACCAGCCAGCGAACGCGCCGCCTGGATCACTCCGGTTCCGGGTGGAGTAGGTCCGATGACCCGAGCCTGCCTGCTGGAAAATACGCTGCACGCCGCCGAACATCTGCATCGATAACTACTGCGAGTGAAACAAAAACGGCACCTTTCGGTGCCGTTTTTGATTACGCCGTGCCTTCTATTCAGCAAGACGCCAGGTCGTTCCGCCTTTGCCATCCTCCAGCACCACCCCCATCGCGGTGAGCTGGTCACGGATACGATCGGATTCGGCCCAGTTCTTTTCAGCTCGAGCCGTGAGGCGCGCAGCGATCAACGCCTCGACCTCGATGGCATCGACCTTGCCCGCCGCACCAGCCTGCAGGAAGGCTTCAGGCTCAAGCTGCAGCACGCCCAATACACCAGCCAATTCCTTGAGGCGCGCAGCCAGCGCCGCAGCCGCGGCCAGATCTGACTCACGCAGACGGTTCACCTCACGGATCATCTCGAACAGCACCGCGCAGGCTTCCGGCGAGTTGAAGTCGTCGTCCATCGCCACGCCGAAGCGCGCGATGAACTCGTCGCCGCCGCCCGGCGTCGCCTCAGGCAGGCCCTTGAGGCCGTTGTAGAAGCGCTCCAGGGCGCCCTTGGCTTCGCGCAAGCTGTCTTCGGAGTAGTTGATTGGGCTGCGATAGTGGCTGGAAACCAGCAGATAGCGCACCACCTCAGGATGGTACTTTTCCAGCACTTCCCGAATGGTGAAGAAGTTGCCCAGGCTCTTGGACATCTTCTCGCCATCGACACGCACCGCGCCGGCATGCATCCAGGCATTGGCGTACTGCTTGCCAGTGGCTGCTTCACTTTGGGCGATCTCGTTCTCGTGGTGCGGGAACACCAGATCCGGACCACCGCCATGAATGTCGAAGGTCTCGCCTAGGCAGCAGGTCGACATCACCGAGCATTCGATATGCCAGCCCGGACGACCGGCACCCCAGGGCGAATCCCAGCTCGGCTCACCTGGCTTGGCGCCCTTCCACAGCACGAAATCCAGTGGATCTTCCTTGGCCTCATCGACCTCGATGCGCGCGCCGATCTTCAGGTCCTCGATCTTGCGCCGCGACAGCTTGCCGTAACCGACGAACTTGCCGACCCGGTAATAGACATCACCATTGCCCGGCGCATAGGCGAAGCCCTTGTCGATGAGCGTCTGGATCATCGTGTGCATGCCGGCGATATGGTCAGTCGCACGTGGCTCGATATCCGGACGCAGTACGTTGAGGCGGGTCTCGTCCTCGTGCATGGCAGCGATCATTCTCTCGACCAGCGCCTGGAACGGCTC
>NZ_AOFQ01000046.1 GCF_000495915.1 Stutzerimonas chloritidismutans AW-1 | reverse complement strand
GGGGGGGGGGAGCCACTGGCGCTGGACATTCCGCCGAACACCGGCAGTACACCGGTATACCTCGCGCTGCCACTGGTCACCGGCAACCACATCGAAACGCGTCGCCCCGAACAGAAGGACGTGCTGGCGCGCTACACCGCCCATGAGCTGGATGTCGCCGACTCCAATGCCGGCGACAGCAGCACCAGCCAGGTCAGCACCGGGCTGCCGGATTTCCGCCTGCTGCTGGGCGAGCAGCAGAGCGACCAGGCCTACGTGAAACTGCAGCTGTGCGAGGTGCTCGACACCACGCCGGACGGGGTCATCAGCCTCGACCCCGAGTTCATTCCGACCTACGTCAACTTCCAGGCCTCAGGCTATCTGCTGTCCTGCCTGAAGGAAGTGATCAGCATGCTCGCCCACCGCGGCGACACCCTCGCCGAGCGCATCAGCGCCACCGGCAAGGTCGGTGGCGCCGAGGTCGGCGACTTCATGATGCTGCAGCTGATCAACCGTCACGAACCGGTGCTGCGCCACTACCTGGGCGTGGAGCAGGTGCACCCGGAGCAGATCTACCGCGACCTGCTTGGTCTGCTCGGCGAGCTAGCGACCTTCTCCAGCGAGAGCAAGCGCCCGCGCCTGGACGGTCGTTACCAGCACAGCGACCAGGGCGCGAGCTTCCGCAAGCTGATGGACGCGATCCGCCAGGTGCTGTCGATGGTGCTCGAACAGCACGCCATCGAACTGCTGCTGCAGCAGCGCCAGTACGGCATCCAGGTATCGCCACTGCACGATCACAAGCTGCTCGGCACGGCGTCCTTCGTGCTCGCCGCCAGCGCCCAGTGCGATTCGGAAACCCTGCGCACCCGCCTGCCGGCGCACCTGAAGATCGGCCCGGTGGAGCGCATCCGCCAGCTGGTCAACCTGCATCTGCCGGGCATCCGCATCAAGCCGCTGCCGGTGGCGCCGCGGCAGATCCCCTTCCATGCCGGCAAGACCTATTTCGCGCTGGAACTCAACGCCGAGGACCAGGCGCAGCTGGAGCGCTCCGGCGGCTTTGCCTTCCATGTGTCCGGTGACTTCACCGGGCTCGAACTGAAATTCTGGGCGGTCAGGGACTGAGCGACATGATCAAGGAAATGGATTACGGACAGAACGACCACACGGTCATCGTCAACCGCGCCGGCGAGGCCCCGGCACAGAGCCCGTTGACCGACTTCGACACCCCGCCGCGCTTCGAGCAGCTGGAGGAGCGGATGATCTACGCCGCCCGCCTGCGCCCGGCGGAAACCTTCAACATCAGTCTCAATCCGCTGGTGGCCGCCGCCTCGCCGCTGCTCTCGGAAGTGGTACGGCTCAAGCACAGCCTGGACAGCGAAGACCTGCAGGCACTGCACCGGCAATTGAGCAGCGCGATCAAGCTGTTCGAGCACCGCGCCCTGCACGACGGCGCCGAGAGCAGTCAGGTGATGGCGGCACGCTACGTGCTCTGCACCATTCTCGACGAGGCCGTAGTGACCACGCCCTGGGGCAACGAGAGCGAATGGTCGCAGATGAGCCTGCTGTCCTCCTTCCACAACGAAACCTTCGGCGGCGAGAAGTTCTTCCAGCTGCTCGAGCGGCTATCGCGCAACCCGGTCAAGCACCTGCCGATGCTCGAACTGATGTACCTGTGCCTGTCCCTCGGCTTCGAGGGCAAGTACCGCGTGTTGCCGCGCGGCATGCTCGAGCTGGAAGCGGTGCGCGACAGCCTCTACCGGCAGATCAGGCAGATGCGTGGCGACATACCGCGCGAGCTGTCGCCGCACTGGGAGGGCCTCAAGGACACCCGCCGGCGCCTGGTGCGCATCGTGCCCTGGTGGATGGTCGCGCTGTTCACCCTGATGTGCCTCGGGGTGATCTACAGCGGTTTCGCCTGGGTGCTGGGCGAACAACGCGAGAGCGTGCTGCAACCCTATCGCTCGCTGGACATGGATGCCGGCGATTCCACCTTTTCAGGGATGAAATGAGATGAAGACGTTCTTCGGCAAACTCGGCGCCGTGCTGCGCCGAACCTGGGTCTGGAGCCTGCTGCTGGTCCTGCTGCTGGCGGTTCTGGTGTGGTTCGTCGGACCGCTGCTGGCGGTGAATGACCACCGCTTCTGGGAGTCATCCAGCAGTCGTCTGCTGAGCATCAGCGTCCTGTTCCTCGGCTGGGGCCTGGCCATGGTCTTCGCCAGCTGGCGCGCCAGCGCGCGCAAGAAGCGCGATGCCGAGGACCAGGACATTCAGGAGCAGCTGCGCCGCGACGGCCTGATCGGCGAAGAGCAACAGGAGCTGCGCCATCGCTTCAGGCAGGCGCTGCGCACCCTGAAAACCTCCAGCCTCTACCGCGGGCGCAGCGAGAAATGGCGCAGCGAGCTGCCCTGGTACTTGCTGATCGGCCCGCAGGGCAGCGGCAAGACCAGCCTGCTGGATTTCTCCGGGCTGGATTTCCCGCTCAATCGCAGCGAGCAGCAGCGCCTGACCAAGGACGTCTCCGGCACCCGCTACGCCGACTGGTATTTCGCCGATCATGCCGTGCTGATCGATACTGCCGGCCGTTACCTGACCCAGCCCGACGCCGCCGTCGACGGTAGCGCCTGGGACACCCTGCTCGGCCTGCTGCGCAAGCGCCGTGCCCGACCGCTCAACGGCGTGCTGGTCAACCTGCCGTTGGATCAGCTGCTAGGCGGCAATGAACTGGAGTTGGAGCACCTTGCGCGTCAGGCCCGCCAGCGTCTGCATGAGATTCACCAGCGACTGGGCGTCGATGTACCCGTCTATCTGGTGCTGAGTAAGGCCGATCGGATTCTCGGTTTCGACGAGTTCTTCGATCAGCTGTCCCGCGAGGAAAGCGATCAGGTACTCGGTGCCAGCTTCCGTAAGGAGCAGAATGGCAGCGATGCGCAGGTGGTGCGCGAGGAGTTCGAGGAACTGCTGCGCCGGCTGAACAGCCAAGTGATCATGCGCATGCACCAGGAACGTGACAGCCAGCGCCGCGGACGCATCCTCGACTTTCCGCATCAGCTGGGGCAGATCGGCGAGCGCCTGAGCCTGTTCATCGAACTCGCGTTTGCCGGCAACCGCTATCAGCGTGCCAGCCAGCTACGTGGCTTCTACCTGACCAGCGCGCCGCAGCTACGCGAAGGTCTCGACCCGCTCACTGCCGGCATCGGCCGCCAGCTCGGCCTGGCCAGCAGCGCACTGCCGACCTTCCGCAGCGGTCGTGCACGCTTCATCAATCAACTGCTCAGCCGGGTGATCTTTCCCGAAGCCGAACTGGCGGGCCTCGATCAGCGCGAGGTTCGCCGCATCGACTGGGGCCAGCGCGCGCTTTATGCAGGCGCCTTCGGTTGCCTGGTGCTGTTCGGCGGCGCCTGGGCACTGAACTTCTCCAGCAACCACGAGCGCCTCGAACAGCTGCGCGGCATCGCCCAGACGCTGGGCGGCGAACGCAAGACCATCAAGGTGGAAGACGAAGCACTGCGCACCCTCAAGGTGCTCGATGGCAGCTACGCGGCAACCGAGGTATTTCCGCCCAGGGACGATGTGTCCTGGCTACGCCGTGGTGGCCTGTATCAGGGCGAGGCGGTCGACCCGACATTGCACGACGCCTACCGTCGCAATCTGGAAACGCTGCTGCTGCCACGGGTCGGTCGGCAGCTGGAAGCGCAGATCCGCGCCAACCTGAATGATCGCGAACAGCTGCTCGGTAGCCTGCGCGCGTACCTCATGCTGAACCTTGCCGAGCGCCGAGATGCGGCCTTCCTCAAGGACTGGCTGGCCGCCGACTGGTCGCTGCGTCATAGCGGCAACGCGGTTGCCCAGCAAGGCCTGAACACCCATTTTGCCCGCCTGCTGGAGGAGTCGTTCGCACCCTATCAGCTGAACGACAACCTGGTGGCCAAGGCCCGCGCCCAGCTACGCAGCGAATTGCTGGCGGCAGTGGTGTACCGCATGCTGCGCGATCAGGCGCGCAACCTTCCCGACTACCGACTGAACACGCAGCTCGGCCCGCAGGCGTCCCTGTTCGTCGGCGGCGACTATGCGATTCCCGGCTTCTACACCCAGCGCGGCTATCAGGAGCTGTTCGTCGCCCAGGGCGCCGAGCTGGTCAGCGAAATCCTGCGCGACAACTGGGTGCTGGGTGAAGGTGACAGTCTCAGCGCCAAGGACCTCGGGCGCCTGCTGGTGGAAATGGAACAGCTTTACTTCCGTGACTACGCCACACATTGGAGCGAGGCAATCACCCAGCTGAACGTCCTCCCGGCGGGAAGTGCGGCGCAGGGTGCCACGCAACTCGCCGGGCTCACCGCTGCCAACTCACCGCTGCTGCAACTGCTGCTTGCGGTGCGCGAAAACACCCGCTTCGCCGGCCTCGCCGACGCGACTGAGGAGGCCGGCGACCTGGCCGATGCCGCCCAGAGCGACGGCGGCAAGCTTGGCAAGGCGGCCAAGCTGGCCACCGCCGCAGCGGAGCAGGCCCAGGCCGCGCTGCTGAAAAACGTACCGGACACCGCGCGCAAGACCCTCGAACGCCGTTTTGCACCGCTGCACCAGCTGCTCGACGAAAACGGCGCGGCTGGTCCCGAGCTGACGGCAAGCCTGCAGGCACTCGACGCCCTGCAATTGCAGCTGGCCTCGCTGGCCCACGCCAGCGCACCGGAACAGGCCGCATTCGAGATGGCCAAGGCACGCATGGGCGGTCAGCGCGACGCCATCAACCAGCTGCGCAGCAGTGCTTCACGGCTGCCGCAACCAGTCGGCAAGTGGCTTGGTCTGCTGGCCGAGGACAGCTGGTCGCTGGTGCTCAGCGACGCCTATCACTACCTCAACCAGCGCTATCGCAACGAACTCTACGCCAGCTATCGCGGTTCGCTGCGCGAGCGTTATCCGTTCAGCGCACACAGCGCCAGCGACGTCGCCCTCGCCGACTTCCGCGAGTTCTTCAAAGCACAGGGCCTGGCGGACAGCTTCTTCGAGCGCTACCTCAAACCCTTCGTCAGCGGCAGCGCAGGCCAGTACCGGTTACGCCGGGTAGACGGTCGCGGCCTGCCACTGTCCGAGCAGTTCCTCGCGCAGATGAGCCGGGCGCAGACCATTCGCCGCAGCTTCTTCGCCGAGAACCCCAACGAGCCGCTGATCCTGTTCAAGCTGGAGCCCTATTCGCTGGATTCGAGCCTCGGTCGTGCCGACTTCCGCTTCGGTAACCAGCAGATGGAGTATCGCCACGGTCCGATCGTGCAGACCGCATTCCGCTGGCCAGCCGAGGCCGACGACGGGCGCACCAGCCTGGTGGTGGAAGAACTCGGCGGCCGTCGCGTCGGCATCGAGAAGAACACCGGCCCTTGGTCGCTGTTCCGCATGATCGACCTGATGCAGGTCGACTACCACAGCGGCCGCGACGTGCTGATGCTCAAGGCCGATCTCGGCGGCCTGCGCGCCAACTACCTGCTGCACGCGCAGCGCTCGCCGAATCCTTTCGACCTCGCGCTGCTGCGCGGCTTCAAGCTGCCGGCGACGCTGTGATGAGCGCGACGGCGTGTAGCTGGCGCAGCACGGCGCGCACCGACACCGGCAAGGTGCGGGCGCGCAACGAGGATGCCTTCCTCGACCTGCCGCAGGCCGGGTTGTGGGCCGTGGCCGACGGCATGGGCGGACACCAGAACGGCGCGCTGGCGAGTCGCCTGATCGTCGAGCAGCTGGCCGATCTGTCCACTACGGGCGACCTGCCTGAGCGGGTGCTGGCGCTGCGGTGCTGCCTGCACGAGCTGAATCGCCGGCTCAGCCAGGAACTGACGGTCACCGCCGAACGCCCCGATCCGGTGATCGGCAGCACCGTGGTCGCCCTGCTCGTGGTGGATGACCGCGCGGCATGCATCTGGGCGGGCGATAGCCGCTGTTATCTGTGGCGCAGCGGGCGGCTCTATCAGCTATCGCGGGATCATTCGCTGTTGCAGCAGCTGCTCGACGAGCAACAACTGAGCCCCGAACAAGCAGCCAGACATCCCGCGTCCCATGCGCTGACCCGCGCCATCGGGGCCAGTGAAGAGCTGGAGCTGGATATCCTCGAGTTCGACGTGTTTCCCGGGGACACGCTGCTGCTATGCAGCGATGGGCTCTACCAGAGCATGTCCGCCGACGCCCTCGGTGCGGCACTTAGCCTGCCATCCACACACCTGGCACTGGAGCGGCTGTTTCGCCAGGCATTGAAGGGGCCGGCACGGGACAACCTCAGCGCCGTGGTGATCCGCCGATGAACGCACCGCAATTGCAGGCCAGCGACCTCACCTACTTTGCCCTGGCGTCCACCGCGGCCACGCCAGCAGCGGTCAAACCGAAGACAGCCCCTGGCGAGCTGCCGGACGTGCTCGGTGGCCGCTACCGGATCGAGCGCCTGCTCGGCGTCGGCGGCATGGGTGCGGTCTATCGCGCGCGCGATCTGCTGCGCGAACAGTTTGGTGATCCGGAACCTTACGTGGCGCTGAAGACGCTCAGCGAGGATTTCGCCGAATACCCCGACGCCAGCGCGCTGCTCTACAGCGAGTACGCACTGACGACACGCCTCAGCCATCGGCATGTGGTGCGCCTGTACAACTTCGATATCGACCCGGCCAGCCAGCGCGCCTTCATCACCCTGGAGCTCCTCAAGGGGCCAACCCTCGACCAACTGCTGTGCGAACGCCCGCAGGGCATGGCCTGGAGCGAACTGCAGGGCATCGCGCTACCGCTGCTGGAAGCGCTGAGCTATTCCCACAGCCTGGGCGTGCTGCATGGCGACCTGAAGCCGAGCAACGTGATGCTCGCCGAGGACGGCCTGCGCCTGTTCGACTACGGCCTCGGCCAGCCGCTGGAAGGCCTGCTACCCGGCCTGCCGCGCCTGTGTCGCACGCGTTTTGCGGCCTGGACGCCGCGCTATGCGGCACTGGAACTGCTCGACGGCGGCGAGCTGACCGCCAGCGCCGATATCTATGCGCTGGCCTGCGTGCTCTACGAACTGGCCAGCGGCAGCCATCCGTTTCGCCGGCTCAGCGCTCGCCAGGCCAAGGCGATGGAGCTGGACCGCGCCCTGCAACGGCCGCCTCAGCTGCCCGCGCACTGCTGGCCGGCACTGCGTCTGGCGCTGGCATTCGACGAAGCGCAGCGCAGCATCGATGCGGCAGGCTTGCTGCAGGCCTTCAGCCGCCCCGCACCGAGCCGTCTGCGGCGCTGGTTCGGGCACTCCCACGGATGACATCAGGACAAGGAAAGCCCCATGTTCAACGCGGCCAATGAAACCCACTTCAGCCTGACGCTCGAAGGCGTGGAGCACGACCTGCAGGTCCTCGCCTTCAGTGGTCGGGAAGCCATCAGCCAACCGTATCGCTTCGACCTCGAGCTGGTCAGCGAGCTGCCTGATCTGGATCTGCAGGCGCTGCTGCATAAACCCGCCTTTCTCGCTTTCGACCCCGCCGGCATGGGCATCCACGGCCTGGTCCACCGCATCGCCCAGGGTGAATCGGGCAAACGCTTGACCCGCTATCGCCTTACGCTCGTTCCGCAACTGGCCTACCTCGCGCACCGGACCAACCAGCGCATCTTCCAGCACCTCAGCGTGCCGCAGATCATCGCCCAGGTGCTCGAGGAGCATGGCATCCAGGCCAACGCCTACCGCTTCCAGCTCGGCCCGGTGATCTACCCGCCGCGCGAATATTGCGTGCAGTACGACGAAACCGACCTGCACTTCATCCAGCGCCTGTGTGAGGAAGAAGGTATCCATTACCACTTCGAGCACAGCACCAGAGGTCATGCGCTGGTTTTCGGCGATGACCAGACCAGCTTCGCCAGACTCGGCCAGCCGACCGCCTATCTGCAGGACAACGGCATGACGGCCGACGAGCCGGTGATCAAGCGCTTCGCCGTGCGCGTCGCGACACGCACCAGCCGGGTCAGCCGCCGTGATTACGACTTCGAACAACCCAGGCTGCTGATGGAGGCAGCCCACCGCGGCGAACCGGCGGCAAACGCCATGCCGCAGCCCGACCTGGAGGACTACGACTACCCCGGCCGCTTTGCCGCGCGCGCCCGCGGCAAACACCTCTCGCAACGCGCGCTGGAGCGCCACCGCCACGACTACCGCCTGGCCGAGGGCAACAGTGACCAGCCGCGGCTGGTCAGTGGCCATCTGCTGGAAATCTCCGACCACCCGCGCCGCGAATGGAACGACCTGTGGCTGCTTACCGAAGTGCTGCACGAAGGCAAGCAGCCACAGGTGCTGGAAGAGTCGGTCACCAGCCATGTCGATACCGGTGACGGTTTCACTCAGGGCTACCGCAACCACTTCACCGCTACGCCCTGGGATATCCCTTTCCGCCCGGCACTTAACCATCCGAAACCGAAAGTCCTCGGCAGCCAGACCGCCGTGGTCACCGGCCCGGCGGGCGAAGAAATCCACTGCGACCAGTACGGTCGCGTGCGCGTTCAATTCCACTGGGATCGCGAAGGCCAGGCCGACGACAAGACCAGCTGCTGGCTGCGCGTCTCCTCCATCTGGGCCGGCGGCCGCTACGGCGGCATCGCCATCCCGCGGGTCGGGATGGAAGTGCTGGTGACCTTCCTCGAAGGCGACCCCGATCAACCGCTGGTGACCGGCTGCCTGTATCACAAGGAGCATCAGGTCCCCTACGACCTGCCGGCGAACAAGACCCGCACGGTGTTCAAGACCCTGAGCAGCCCCGGCGGTGGCGGCTACAACGAACTGCGCATCGAAGACCGCAAGGGCGCCGAGCAGATCTACCTCCACGCCCAGCGCGACTGGGACGAGAACATCGAGCACGACCAGAAGATCCGCGTCGGCCACGAACGCCACGACACCGTGGAGGCCAACAGCTACAGCGAGTTCAAGGCCGAAGAACACCTGATCGTTGCCGGCGATCGCAAGGTCGAAGTCAAACCCGACGACCACCTCACTGTCGGCCAGACCCAACACATCAAGCTCGGCACCGCCCAACTGACCAAGGCCGGCCGTGAGATCCACCTCAAGGCCGGGCAAAAGATGGTCATCGAAGCCGGTGTCGAACTGACCCTCAAGGCCGGAGGAAGCTTCATCAAGCTCGATCCGGGCGGCATCACCGTCTCCGGCCCGCTGGCGCGAATCAACGCCGGCGGCGCACCGGGCAAGGGCTCGGGGATCAAGATCAAGCCACCGGTACTGCCAGGGGTCGCGGACAGCGACAACGCCGGGAGCTTGTTGGAGCAGGCACTGCCGGCCGAGGCGGACAGCCTGCTCCGCAAACGCAAGCGCTCGCTCAATTTCTCGGGCTAAGAACAGTGCCGGCTGCGCAGCCGGATCGAACGCAAGGAAGCATCGAACATGGCCGAACACAAGCCGATCAATTGGGCTTACCCGTTTCCCAGCAAGGACACCAGCCACAATCCGCTGCAACTGCTTACACATATGGCCCAGGCCAAAGGCGGGTTCTACCCCACCGGCGAAAACGGCTTATGGCATGGCGGCGTGCATTTCGACGAAGGCACGAGTGCTGCATTCGACCAGTCGAGCGTGCGCTGTATCGCCGACGGAGAAGTAATTGCCTACCGCATCGATGAGCGCTACCCGGTCAGCGAATTCACCGACGAGATTCCCATGGTCAAACGAGCACCCTTTTCCACGGGGTTCGTTCTGGTCAAGCACAGCCTGCAGCCGCCGCCGCTGAAGAACGCTGACGGCAGCATCGTCGAAGGACAAACCCCTCCAAGCCTCACTCTCTACAGCCTGTACATGCACCTGCTGGATTGGGCGGGCTACCAGGCACAAGCGGACCTTCCGCGCCCCTCCTTCTGGGAAACCAAACGCTATACCGTGAATACGCAGCACGATGGCCTGAGCGTTCGCGCAGGCCCGAGCAAGCACACCACCAAGCTGTCGGAGCTATCCAAGGGTGCCGAGATCACCATCGGCGAGACGGAAGGCGAGTTCACCAAGCTGGTCAGCCTGATCAGCGGGACGGCACAACCCGCCCTATCAGCCGACGACGAGGAGCAACTGCCCGGCTATGTATCCACCAGCTTGCTCAAACCGCACAGCGCGCCAGCGGAATACGGCAAGGTCATCGTTCTCGACAGCGGGTTGCCGATCAAGACGGGTGACCTTATTGGCCATCCCGGCCTGTACCAGAAGCACGACAGCGCCGCTCAGCGCATGGTCCATGTCGAACTGTTCAGCTGCGACGATGTGCCCGCCTTTATCGCCCGGAGCCGCGCCTGGGCCAGCCGCTTGCCGGACGACAAGAAAATCCTGCTCAAGGTCTACAAAGGTGCGAGCAAACTGATCACCCATCGGGACGATATCAATGCCGAAAACCCGCCCAAGCTGGACGACGATGGCACGCAGATCGGCGTCGACCTGATCATTCCGCAGTCCTTGCTGGATGGGCTCCCCGCTTCGAGAAAAATCCAGGCCAAGGATGGCGCGGACAACACTATGCACTGGTGGCGGCTGGACGGCCTGTTCGCCGACGCTGACGGCAACCCCATCGACGGCTGGCTCGCCGAGCAGAAGCTGATCACTACTCGTCATAGCCCGTGGGAGTGGGAGGGTTTTGAATGCCTTGAGGATGCCGATCCTCCCATTTCGGGATTCGTCTATTACCTCAACGCGGCGCTTCGCCTGTCCGACGACGAAAAAGCCAGCTACCAGGGCGCCATCGACCAGGCCGACAAAGGTCCGGTGCGCAGCCGCCTCTACGACATCATCGACACCAACCGCGACGGCAAGATGACCTCCCAAGAAATCCAGGTGGCACTGGAAAAGCCTTGCCACGCCCAATCCATCTCGCAGCTCGTCACGCGGCATGAAAGCGAGTGGTTTTGGAATGCAGCGCGTTGGGAC
This sequence comes from Stutzerimonas chloritidismutans AW-1, assembly GCF_000495915.1. GTDB lineage: Bacteria > Pseudomonadota > Gammaproteobacteria > Pseudomonadales > Pseudomonadaceae > Stutzerimonas > Stutzerimonas chloritidismutans. Next base: position 105,616 of record NZ_AOFQ01000046.1, on the reverse strand, counting down.
GAACTCGATGAGCTGATGGGCCACCGCTCCGATGACCCCAATCAGGATTGGGCCGAAGAGAAGAACCGCATCAAAACTCTAAGCTGGTGGGGCGATATCCCCGGGCGCTACTCTATCAGCGCAGATGGGAAAGCTTGGCACTTTCAACCACTTGCCCTGATCGGCATATACAGCACTGTAGCGCGTGCCAACCACACGATTAGCGAAGGGAGAATAACGTTTGATGCCGAAGGGAATAATATTCCAACCTCTCCGTTCTTCAGCCGGGTCATTCACTGGCCTGGAAACAATCTATCGGGGGTCACTCTCGGTCGCGGTTATGATATGGGTTCCCGGACCGAAATAGAAATCTACGATCATATGACAAGTGCCGGCATTGCGCATGACCAAGCAACTAAGATTGCTCAGGCGCACGGAAAGAAAGGCCTAATCGCCCAGCAATTTGTTAGAGAGAACAAATCATCTATTGGGCAAATAACTCCCGAGCAGGAAATACTTCTTTTCAACATTATCTACCCAAACTACGTAGATCGCGCTATCAGCAACTATGACCACTGGACTGCGAGCGAGCCTGATAGGACCGATTGGAACGCCCTAGATCAGGTCATCAGGGATGTGCTGGTAGATTTCGTCTATCAGGGTTTTACAAAGGGGCCCAGCCCGATGAAGGCTGGAATGAGGAATGATAAAGCCGAGCTGATACGCTACATAGAAAATACGCCTGCCATCAGGCAGTATGAGCCGGGGCGAAACAGAGCTCGTTACCTTAGGAATAACTAATGTTCAATATCCGAAAAATAACTCTAATTTTTTTGCTTCTGTTTGCACGCACAGCATTAAGCAATGATGTTAATAATCCGTGCGAAGAGATTGAAGCTTCTTCTCAAATAGCCCTGTGCGCGCAGTACAATAAAGAGCAATCAGACAATCTTCTTAATTCATCGTACAAGGCCACTCTGAATCGAATCAGACTTCAGTATAAAAACTCACCTTTGCTAGCAGACCAATACCTTTCTCTACTAAAGACGGCGCAGCGAGAATGGATCGATCTGCGAGACGCAGATTGCAAGCTTGAAGCCTTTGAAATAGAGGAGACTGCAGAGGCTTACCAAGTAACGATTGATAATTGTATCTCAAGGATGAGTGATGACAGGGCGGACTATCTGAATCGCATTGCCCCTGACATATGAGGACACTGGAAAAAACCGGTGTAAGCGTCGTTCGAGACAAATATGGGGTGGACCACACCCACGCTAATATCTGTCACCCATAAAGAATGACGCCGTATTGCCATCACCCCACAACCCTGCGATAAACGCGCACTCGCCATGACGCTACAAGGATGTACCGATGCGATTGCTGCGCCGAGCCCTGGGGGCTGTCTTGTTGTTGGCCGTGCTGGTCGTGGGGGTCGGGCTGTATTTCGTGGCCTACCCGAACCTTCCAGAGTACGAAGCGCCCGAAGCGCTGCATTATCTGGAGCAGTGGGACACCACGCAGCGGCAGACCTATTACTACACGCCGCAAGGCACCCAGGTTAAAGGACTGGAGTACGACTGGTTCCGTGCGCTGGAGCTGCCCTTCAGCCGGGACAGGTTCGCCACGCCCGACTACCTCGCGCGCTTCGGCTTTCTGGTCGATCCCGCGCAAAAAGCCACCGCGCTGAACCCCGGCAACCTGCCGGTCGGCTTTGCCCGCCACGAGGATGATGAGACCGGTCGCGCCTATCTGGATGTGACCTGCGCTGCCTGCCACACCGGCGAGCTGCGCTACGGGGGTCAGGCCATTCGTATCGATGGCGGTGCGGCGATGCACTCACTCGCCTCCACCGTACCAACGCTACGTGGCGGTGCGTTCGGCCAGGCGCTGGGCATGAGCATGGCCTTCACCTACTACAACCCGCTCAAGTTCCGTCGCTTCGCCGAGCAGGTGCTGGGCGAGCGCTACGAGCAGGACCGCGCGCAGTTGCGCCACGACTTCAAGCAGGTGCTCAACCGTCTGCTCGGCACCGCCTACAACGACTGGCACCGCGGGCTCTACCCCACCGAAGAAGGCTTCGGCCGTACCGATGCGTTCGGTCGCATCGCCAACAGCGTGTTCGGCGACACCATCGATCCGGCGAATTACCGCGTGGCCAACGCGCCGGTGAGCTACCCGCATCTGTGGGATATCTGGAAGTTCGACTGGGTGCAGTGGAACGGCTCGGCCATGCAGCCGATGGCGCGCAATATCGGCGAGGCGCTGGGTGTTGGCGCCACGCTGCGGCTGCTGCATGAGAACGGCCAGCCCGTCGCCGAAGCCGAGCGCTACGCATCGGGCGTTCGCGTACGAGACCTGCACAGGCTGGAAACCACGCTCATGCAGCTGGCCCCGCCCCGCTGGCCCGAAGACGTGCTGGGCGCGATCGATCTCACGCAGGCCAGCCTCGGTCGCGCGCTGTACAAGGAAAACTGCGCGCATTGCCACGACGCCAGGCCCAAGCCGGTCGACAAGCGTTTCGCTGCCGAGCGCGACCCCGAGTGGCGCATGAAGGTGATCCCCACCTCCTTCGTCGGTACCGATCCGACCACGGCCGACAATATCGCCGACCACCGCTTCGACCTGACCCGTCTGGGCTGGACTCAGGACGAGCTGGATCGTCTGGATGTGCAGCTGTATGGCGCGCCAGCCGGCCCGCTCGATCTCGCCAGCCTGTCCAGCGCCAAGGGGCTGGCCTATATCACGGCCTATGTCGAAGAGCGCGCCTACCGTGACGCCGGCATCGACGAGGTCGAGCGCGCGGAATTCGACGGCTTCGGCCTGCCGATCGGCGTGCAGGAACTGCGCGGCTACAAGGCACGTCCGCTGGACGGCATCTGGGCGACGCCGCCGTTCCTGCATAACGGCTCGGTCCCCACTCTGTTCCAGCTGCTGTCGCCGGTCGCCGAACGGCAGAAGCAGTTCTGGGTGGGTAGTCGCGAATACGATCCGCAGCACGTAGGTATCCGCACCGAGCGCTTCGACGGCGGCTTTCTGCTGGATACCGCGATCACCGGCAACAGCAACCGCGGCCATGAATTCCGCGCCGGCTGCCGTGGCAACGGCGTGATCGGCCGGGCACTGGCACCGCACGAGCGCTGGGCGCTGGTCGAGTACCTCAAGGTGCTCGGCGACCCCCGCTTCGAACCGCGCCTGGAGGAATTGCCGGCGCCCCCCCACAACCCCGGCCCAAGCTGCCCCTGACCTGCCCTCGCACAAGGATCTGTTTCATGCTGACAAGACTCTGGCTCTGGATCGGTCGCCTGCTGGGCCGGCTGCTGCTCGCCGCCACCGCCGTGGGCCTGGCAGGCTGGGCGATTGCCGCCGTCCACTTTCACCTCACCCATCGTGGCCCCGTCTCCAGCGAAGAAGTCATCGCGCCGAGCGAAGCGGCCGACACCCAGGCGATCATCGCCGACGCCATTGCCGTGGTGGAGCAGCACAGCGAGAACACCCGTGTGCTGCGCGACGCCCATGCCAAGGCCCACGGCTGCGTGCGCGCCGAGGTCAGCGTGCGCGCCGACCTGCAGCCCGTACTGCGCCAGGGCGTTTTCAGCGAACCGGGCAAGACCTGGCAGGCCTGGGTGCGACTGTCCAACGGCAACGCCTATCCGCAGTTCGACCGCATCCGGGACGCGCGTGGTATGGCGATCAAGCTGCTCGACGTGCCGGGGGAAAAGCTCAGCCGCGACCCGCGCCACGCCAGTGAGCAGGACTTCGTGATGTTCAACCACCCGGTGTTCTTCGTCCGCGACGTTGCCGAATACCGCAGCAACTTCGCCGCCCAGGCGCAGGGCAAGAAGGCGCTGGCGTTCTTCCCGAGCGTTGATCCGCGCAGCTGGGAGCTGCGCCATCTGTTTATCGCGTTGCAGACCCTGGCGTCTGCACCGCAAAGCCCGGTTGCCACCACCTACAGCTCGGTGGCGCCCTACAAGTTCGGTCCGCATAACATCAAGTACCGGGTCATCCCGACGCCGGAGAACTGCCCGACCTACCAGCTGCCCGAGCAGAACCGCGACCTGCCGAATTTCCTGCGCAGTGCGCTCTACCAGCAGCTGTCCCTCGACCGCGCGCCCGCCTGCTTCGCCCTGCAGGTGCAGCGGCAGAACGCCGAGCACTACATGCCCATTGAGGACACCAGCATCGAGTGGGACGAAGCCATCGCGCCATTCGAGACGGTCGCCGACATCCGCCTCCCGCCGCAGGACTTCGACAGCCCCGAGCAGAATCTCGCCTGCGATAACCTCAGCTTCAACCCCTGGCACGCACTGCCGGAGCATCGCCCCATCGGCGGCATCAATCGGCTGCGCAAGGCGGTGTACGAGGCGATCAGCAGCTATCGGCTCGAGCGTAACGGCGCACTTTGACGCGACCGTCGTGGTCCATCCGCCGGCCGTTGCCGACCACGGGCCATCCGGTCCTGTCTTGCCGGGCAGAGCCCTGCTAGCATCAATCGGGACTCCATCGCCCGACATAGGCACCCGTTTGCAGAAGATGAGCGCCACCCTGTCCTCGTCTCCCGGTTCGGTGACCCTCGATCCAGGGGCTTCACCATTGCGGGCGCACATCGTTGGTGACTGGACCCTCGCCCATTACGCAGCGCTGCGTCGTGAGGTGCAGCGGCTCAGGGCGCGGATCGACGAGCGCAGCCAGATCGAGCTGAGCGGGCTGGGTGCACTGGATACGGCAGGCGCCGGCCTGCTGGTGGAACTGCTGGGACCCGAGCGGATCGCCGCCATTGAAGCCTGGGCGCCGCAATTGCCGGCCGAACGCCTGGCGCTGCTGCGCACCGTTGCCAGCGCCCTGGATCAACCGGATGCCGCCGAGCCGCCGCGTGGCTATGCCTTCGGCGACATACTGGCCCACGTCGGTCGCACCGTCGCTGCGGTATGGAAGCAGCAGCGCATGCTGCTCGGCTTTATCGGCCTGACCCTGCAGACGCTGCTGCTGACCCTGCCGCGACCGCGGCGCTGGCGGCTGACCTCACTGGCCGTGCATATCGAACAGACCGGGCTGGACGCGGTGCCGATCGTCGCATTGCTGACCTTTCTGGTCGGCGCGGTGGTGGCCTTTCTTGGCGCGACCGTGCTCGCCGACTTCGGCGCGACTATCTACACCGTCAACCTGGTGGGCTTTTCCTTCCTGCGCGAGTTCGGCGTGCTGCTGGCGGCGATCCTGCTCGCCGGACGCAGCGCCAGCGCCTTCGCCGCGCAGATCGGCTCGATGAAATCCAATGAAGAGATCGACGCGATCCGCACCCTCGGCCTGAGCCCGATCGAGCTGCTGGTGCTGCCACGGGTGCTGGCGATGCTGATCACGCTGCCGATCCTGACCTTCGTCGGCATGCTCAGCGGCATCGCCGGCGGGCTGGTGGTGTGCGTGCTGGCGCTGGACATCTCGCCGACGATGTTCTTCAACATCATGGCGCGCGATATCGCCGTCAGCCATTTCCTGGTCGGGCTGGGCAAGGCCCCGGTATTCGCCTTCATCATCGCGGTGATCGGCTGTCTGGAAGGCTTCAAGGTCAGCGGCAGTGCGCAGTCGGTGGGCGAGCACACCACCTCCAGTGTGGTCCAGGCAATCTTCATGGTGATCCTGCTAGACGCCATCGCCGCGCTGTTCTTCATGGAGATGGGTTGGTGACGAGCAACGACTCGCTGATTCAGGTACGCGGACTGGTCAATCGCTTTGGCAGCCAGACCGTGCACGAGAATCTCGACCTGGACATCCGCCGCGGCGAGATTCTCGGCGTGGTCGGCGGTTCGGGCACCGGCAAGTCGGTGCTGCTGCGCAGCATCGTCGGCCTGCGCCGGCCCAACGCCGGCAGCGTAACGGTATTTGGCGAGAACCTGCTGGAACTGTCGGCCGAGCGCCGCTCACAGCTGGAACGACGCTTCGGCGTGCTGTTCCAGCGTGGCGCACTGTTCACCTCGCTGAATCTGCAGGAGAACGTCGCCCTGCCGCTGATCGAGCACGCCGGCCTCGAACGCAAGGATGCCGAGCACCTGGCGCGGCTGAAGCTGGCGCTGGCCGGCCTGCCAGCGGACGCCGCCTGCAAGTACCCCGACGAGCTGTCCGGCGGCATGATCAAACGCGCCGCCCTGGCGCGCGCGCTGGCGCTGGACCCGGAAGTACTGTTTCTCGACGAGCCCACCGCCGGCCTTGACCCCATCGGCGCGGCAGCCTTCGACCAGTTGATCCTGACCCTGCGCGACGCGCTGGGCCTCAGCGTGTTTCTGGTGACCCACGATCTGGATACGCTCTATACCATCTGCGACCGGGTCGCCGTGCTGTCGCGCAAGCGCGTGCTGGTGGCCGATCGCCTGGAGGTGGTGGAAGCCACCGACGACGCCTGGATTCGCGACTACTTCCACGGCCCACGTGGCCGGGCGGCGCAACAGGCTGCCGACTTGCAGGAGAACTGACATGGAAACCCGCGCCCATCACGTGCTGATCGGCCTGTTCACCGTCCTGGCAGTCGGCGGCGCCCTGCTGTTCGCCCTCTGGCTGGGTAAGTCGAGCATGGATCGCGAATACAACTATTACGAGATCAGCTTCAATCGCGCGGTCAGCGGGCTGTCCAACGGCAGCTCTGTGGAGTACAGCGGCATCAAGGTCGGCGACGTCGAAGCGCTATGGCTCGAGCCGGACGACCCGCGCAAGGTGCGGGCGCGCATCCGCGTCTATTCCGGCACGCCGATCAAGCAGGACACCCGCGCCCGCCTGGCGCTGGCCAACATCACCGGCAGCATGATCATCCAGCTGCACAGCGGCACGCCGCAGAGCCCGCCGCTGGAGGGCAAGCGCGGCGAGCCGCCGCTGATCATCGCCGACCCATCGCCGCTGAGCGCGTTGCTGGAGAACGGCGAGGACCTGATGACCAACATCAACAACCTGCTGCGCAGCGCCAACCTGATGCTCTCCGAGGACAATGCCGGTCGCATCGGTCGCACCCTGGCCAATCTGGAGCAGGCGACCAGCGTGCTGGCCGAACAGCGTGGCGATCTGAGCGAAGCGTTGACCCAGCTCGCCCAACTGGGCCAGCGGACCAACACTGCGCTGGAGGAAATCACCCGCCTGACCCAGAACGCCAACGGCCTCATCGACGATGAAGGTCGCCAGCTGCTGAGCACTGCCGGCGAGTCGATGGCGGCACTGGAACGCGCCACCTCGCGGCTGGACGCCCTGCTGGCAGACAACCAGGGCGCGCTGAACAACGGCCTGCAAGGCTTCAGCGATCTGGGCCCGGCGATCAACGAACTGCGCGGCACCCTCGGCGCGCTGCGTCGCGTCACCCAGCGCCTCGAAGACAATCCAAGCGGTTTCCTCCTCGGCCGCGAGAAGATTCAGGAGTTCACCCCATGAGCCGCCTAGCGCTGTTCCGCCCTCTCGCCCTCGCGACGCTGTTCGGCACGCTTTCGGCCTGCACCTTGCTGCCCGACGCCGAACCAATCCGGGTGTTTCTACTGCCGACCGGCGACGTGCCGGCAAATCAGTCCACTAGCACCTTGCGCCAGGCACTGCGTATTCATACCCCCCATGCAAGTCGCATCCTTGCCGGGCCACGCATCGCCGTGGTGCCGAACGGCAACCAGATCAGCAGCTATCAGGGCGCGCGCTGGGGCGATGCGGCACCGACGCTACTGCGCGACCGCTTGGTCGAGCAGTTCAGGCAAGGCGGGCAGGCAGCGGCAGTGAGCAATGAGGAAAGCAACCTGTTCGCCGAGCTGGAGCTGTTCAGCGATCTGAGGGCGTTTCAAAGCGAATACATCGACGGCCGCCCTCATGTGCGGATCCGTCTCGACGCGCAGCTCGCCTCGACCGCTGACCAGCGGATTCTCGCCAGCCGCCGCTTCGACATTCTCCAGCCCGCCCACAGCCCACAACTGGAAAGCGTCGTAGATGCCTTCGCCCAGGCCAGCGACGAGCTGAGTCAGCAGTTGCAAGGCTGGGTCGTGGCGGTAGCAAAAAGCCATCCCGCGCAGTGAAAACCGGCGAAAAAGTCGATTAAAGGCGCTGAACCGCAGTTTTATTGACTCAGGCTAAGCGTAACCTTCAGGGCAATCGCTTAGCATGCGAACTATCGCTTCACGTAAGGAACGCCCATGAAAGCGCCAGCCCAGAAAAATCTTCGACGGGTGCTGTTCGCGCTCGTCGCGCTCGTGGTAATCGGCCTGCTGGCATGGTCGGAGTTGCGCACGGATGGCTTGGGCGAGGGCTTTGCCAGCGGCAACGGCCGGATCGAGGCCACCGAGATCGATGTGGCGACCAAGCTCGGTGGTCGCATCCGCGAGATCACCGTCGACGAGGGCGACTTCGTCCAGCCGGGCCAGGTCATCGCGCGCATGGATACCGAAGTGCTCGACGCCCAGCTCAACCAGGCCCGCGCCCAGGTGCGCCAGGCAGAAAACGCCATCCTCACCGCCCAGGCGCTGGTCACCCAGCGCGAGAGCGAGAAGGCCACTGCCGAGGCAGTGGTATTGCAGCGGCGCGCCGAACTGACCGCGGCGCAGAAACGCCACCAGCGCACCGCTACCCTCGTCGGCCGCAACGCCCTGCCGCGCCAGCAGCTGGACGACGACCTCGCCGCCATGCAAAGCGCGCAGGCTGCGCTGGCTGCTTCGCGCTCGCAGGTGCTCTCGGCCGATGCCGGCATCGCCGCCGCCAGGTCCCAGGTCATCGAAGCGCAATCTGCGCTGGAGGCGGCACAGGCCAGCGTGGTTCGGCTGCAGGCGGACATCACGGATAGCGAACTGAAGACCGATCGCGTGGCGCGCGTGCAGTACCGCGTGGCGCAACCGGGCGAGGTACTCGGCGCCGGCGGCAAGCTGCTCAATCTGGTCGACCTGGCCGACGTCTACATGACCTTCTTCCTCCCCGAGCGTCAGGCCGGCCGGGTGGCGATGGGCAGCGAGGTGCGCCTGGTGATCGATGCGGCGCCACAGTACGTGATTCCCGCCAAGGTCACTTATGTCGCCAGCGTCGCGCAGTTCACGCCGAAGACGGTGGAAACCGAGAGCGAGCGCGAGAAGCTGATGTTCCGGGTCAAGGCGCGGATCGACCCGGAACTCCTGAGAAAACATATGGAGCAGGTCAAGACCGGGCTGCCCGGAATGGCCTATCTGAAGCTTGACGCTGACGCCGAATGGCCGGCGCACCTGCAGATCAATGTCGGCAAATGAACCAGTCTCCTGACCCGGTCGCCGAGATCAGCGGAGTCAGCCTGCAGTACGGCAAGACCCGCGCGCTGGACGACCTCAGCCTGTCGCTGCCGGCGCGCTGCATGGTCGGCCTGATCGGCCCGGACGGGGTCGGCAAGTCGAGCCTGCTGGCGCTGATCGCCGGTGCGCGCAAGTTGCAGCAGGGCCATGTGCAGGTGCTCGACGGCGACATGGGCGATGCCGGCCACCGCCGCGCGGTCTGCCCGCGCATCGCCTACATGCCCCAGGGGCTGGGCAAGAACCTCTACCCGACGCTGACGGTGTTCGAGAACCTCGAGTTCTTCGGCCGGCTGTTCGGCCAGGACGCCGAAGAGCGCCACTGGCGCATCGCCGAACTGACCCGCAGCACGGGCCTCGCGCCGTTCGTCGAGCGCCCGGCGGGCAAGCTCTCCGGCGGCATGAAGCAAAAGCTCGGCCTCTGCTGCGCGCTGATCCACGACCCCGACCTGCTGATCCTCGATGAGCCGACCACCGGCGTCGACCCGCTGTCGCGCGCGCAGTTCTGGGAACTGATCGAACGCATCCGCAGCGAACGCCCACAGATGAGCGTGCTGGTCGCGACCGCCTATATGGACGAAGCGCAGCGCTTCGACCATCTGGTGGCGATGGACGCCGGCCGCATACTTGCCACCGGCACGCCAGCCGAGCTGCTGGCGCGCACCGGCAGCGACTCGCTGGAGCAGGCCTTCATCCGTCTGCTGCCGGAAGCCAAGCGTAGCCAGCACCGTGAACTGGTCATCCCGCCGCAGCCGCACAGTGACAGCATCGCCATCGAGGCTCACGGCCTGACCATGCGTTTCGGCGATTTCGTCGCGGTGGATCAGGTCAATTTCCGCATCGCCCGCGGCGAGATCTTCGGCTTCCTCGGCTCCAATGGCTGCGGCAAGACCACCACCATGAAGATGCTCACCGGCCTGCTGCCAGCCAGCGAGGGCGAGGCGCTGCTGTTCGGCAAACCGGTGGACCCGCACGACATGCAGACCCGTCAGCGCGTCGGCTACATGTCCCAGGCCTTCTCGCTGTACAGCGAGCTGAGCGTGCGGCAGAACCTCGAGCTGCATGCACGACTGTTCCACCTGCCGGCCGAACGACGCGGGCCGCGCGTGCAGGAGATGCTCACCCGCTTCGACCTCACCGGCGATGCCGAAAGCCTGCCCAGCAGCCTGCCGCTGGGCGTGCGCCAGCGCCTGTCGCTGGCCGTGGCGGTGATCCACAACCCGGAGATCCTGATCCTCGACGAACCCACCTCGGGGGTCGATCCAGTGGCGCGCGACGGCTTCTGGGAGTTGCTGGTGCAGCTGTCGCGCGAGGACGGCGTGACCATCTTCATCTCCACCCACTTCATGAATGAGGCGCTGCGCTGCGACCGCATCTCGCTGATGCACGCCGGACGAGTGCTCGACAGCGACACGCCGCAGGCGCTGATGGCCAAGCGCGGGCTGCCGACGCTGGAACAGACCTTTATCGCCTACCTGGAGGAAGCCGCCGCCGCACATGCTGGGGAGCAGCCGGCAACGCCGCCCGCCGCACCGAGCAGTCCCTCCCAGGCCACAGGCAACAACGGACGCCAGGCCCGCTTCAGCCTGCGCCGCCTGCTCAGCTACACCCGCCGCGAAGCCATGGAGCTGCGCCGCGACCCGATTCGGGCGACGCTGGCGATGCTCGGCAGCGTGCTGCTGATGTTCATCATGGGCTACGGGGTCAGCTTCGACGTGGAGAACCTGACCTACGCCGTGCTCGACCGCGACCAGACCACCACCAGCCAGCACTACCTGCTGAACATGGCCGGCTCGCGCTACTTCATCGAGCAGGCGCCGCTGGCCAACCATGCCGAGCTGGACCAGCGCATGCGCAGCAACGACATCAGCCTGGCGGTGGAGATTCCGCCGAATTTCGGCCGCGACCTCAAGCGCGGCGCTGTGCCGCAAGTCGCGTTCTGGATCGATGGCGCCATGCCGATGCGCGCCGACACCATCAAGGGCTATGTGCAAGGCATCCACCTGAGCTACCTGCAGCAGCTGGCCCGCGAGGCGGGCGTCGACGGGCAGCTGGCACCGGCTGACGTGGCCATTCGTTATCGCTACAACCCGGACGTGCAGAGCCTGCCAGCCATGGCACCGGCGATGATCCCGCTGCTCCTGATGATGATCCCGGCGATGCTCACCGCCCTCGGCGTGGTGCGCGAAAAGGAACTGGGCTCGATCACCAATTTCTACGTCACGCCGACCACCCGCCTGGAATTTTTGCTCGGCAAGCAGCTGCCCTACATCGCGCTGGGCATGTTCAATTTCGCCACCCTGGCGCTGCTGGCGGTGTTCGTCTTCGGTATTCCGATCAAGGGCAGCATCCTCACCCTCTGCCTTGGCGCGCTGCTCTACGTGACCTGCGCCACCGGCCTGGGCCTGCTGATGTCGTCGATATTGAACAGCCAGATCGCGGCGATCTTCGGCACCACAATCGTCACCCTGCTGCCGGCCATCCAGTTCTCCGGACTGATCCACCCGGTTTCGGCGATGGAGGGCGCCGGCGCCTTCATCGGCAAGCTCTACCCGACCAGCCACTTCCTGATCATCAGCCGCGGGGTATTCTCAAAGTCGCTCGGGCTGGCCGAGCTGTACCCCTATTTCATTCCCATGCTGCTGGCGATCCCGCTGCTGACCCTGCTCAGCGTCGCCGGCCTGCGCAAGCAGGAGAAATGACATGGGCGGCCTGCGACGCAAACTCGGCAACATCTTCCAGCTCGGCCTCAAGGAGCTGCGCAGCCTCTACCGCGACCCGGCGATGCTGGTGCTGATCATCTATTCGTTCACCCTGGCCATCTACGAAGGTGCCACCGCTGTGCCTGAGGCACCGCACCGGGCGAGCATCGCGGTGGTCGACGAGGATCGCTCGCAAGCCTCGCTGCGCATCATCAACGCCTTTCAACTGCCCTATTTCATCGAGCCGAAAGCGATCAGCCTGCAGGAAATGGACAGCGGCATGGACGATGGCCTCTACACCTTCACCCTGAACATTCCGCCGCGCTTCCAGCAGGACCTGCTCGCCGGCCGCCAGCCGACCATCCAGCTCAACGTCGATGCCACCCAGGTCAGCCAGGCGTTCACCGGCGCCGGGCATATCCAGCAGATCATCGCCAGCGAGACCGCCGAGTTCGTCCGTCGCTACCGCAGCAGCGACGCACTGCCGGTCGAAGCGGTGGTGCGCACCGCGTTCAACCCCAACCTCAGCCGCGCCTGGTTCGGCGCGGTGAACGAGGTGATCAACCAGATCACCATGCTGGCGATCATCCTCACCGGCGCGGCGCTGATCCGCGAACGCGAACACGGCACCATCGAGCACCTGCTGGTGATGCCGGTAACGCCGTTCGAGATCATGGTCGGCAAGGTCTGGGCCATGGGCCTCGTGGTGCTGACCGCCGCCGCGTTCGCCCTGCGCTTCGTCGTCGAGGGCTGGCTGGACATCCCGATCCAGGGCTCGCTTTGGCTGTTCGCCGGCGGCGCGGCGCTGCACCTGTTCGCCGCCACCTCCATGGGCATCTTCTTCGGCACGGTGGCGCGCTCCATGCCGCAGCTGGGCCTGCTGGTGATCCTCACGCTGATCCCGCTGCAGATCCTCTCCGGCGGGGTGACGCCGCGCGAGAGCATGCCCGAGCTGGTGCAGAACATCATGCTGGTGGCGCCGACAACGCATTTCGTCGAACTAGCGCAGGCGATCCTTTTCCGCAGCGCCGGCCCGTCCATCGTCTGGCCACAGCTGCTCGCGCTGGGCGTGATCGGCACGGTGTTCTTTCTTGGCGCGCTATCGCGACTACGGGTGTCGTTGCGCTAGCGGCGAAATCTCAACCTCTATCAGGGGCTTGCGCGATTCACGCTGGCTGACCAGCAAAAGGCCACTAGCCTATACTTGCGCCCGAAACCACACGGTTACCCAACGCCCCGAAGCGCTCGGGAATTTTTGTATCAGTGGCCGGTCTATCGTGCCGACATGCTAAGAGCCTGACGCTCGACAGCGCGCCAAGGAAGCCCCATCACTATGCGCATTCTCGTTACTGGCGGAGCCGGATTCATCGGCTCCGCACTGATCCGCCATCTCATTCTCGATACCGAGCACAGCGTGCTCAACCTGGACAAACTGACCTATGCCGGCAACCTGGAGTCGCTGGCAGCCGTGGAAGACAACCCGCACTATCAGTTCCTCCAGGCCGACATCGCCGATCGTGAGCGGGTCAGCGAGGCGCTGCTGGAGTTCCAGCCGGACGCCATCATGCATCTGGCCGCCGAGTCCCACGTCGACCGCTCCATCGACGGCCCGGCCGAATTCATCCAGACCAACATCGTCGGCACCTATCAACTGCTCGAGGCCACCCGCGCCTACTGGCAGAGCCTGCCGGTCGAGCGTCGCGAGGCCTTCCGCTTCCACCACATATCCACCGACGAGGTCTATGGCGACCTGCATGGCGTCGACGACCTGTTCACCGAGACCACACCCTACGCGCCCAGCTCGCCCTACTCGGCTAGCAAGGCCTCGTCGGATCACCTGGTGCGGGCCTGGCAGCGTACCTACGGGCTGCCGGTGCTGATCACCAACTGCTCGAACAACTATGGCCCGTATCACTTCCCCGAGAAGCTGATCCCGCTGGTGATCCTCAATGCCCTCGATGGCAAGCCACTGCCGGTCTACGGCGATGGCTCGCAGATCCGCGATTGGCTGTTCGTCGAGGATCACGCCCGCGCGTTGTTCAAGGTGGTCAGCGAAGGTGTGGTCGGCGAGACCTACAACATCGGCGGCCACAACGAGCAGAAGAACATCGAGGTGGTGCGCGGTATCTGCGCACTGCTGGAAGAGCTGGCGCCGAGCAAGCCTGCCGGGCTTGCGCGCTATGAAGACCTGATCACCTTCGTCAAGGATCGCCCGGGCCACGACCTGCGCTACGCCATCGACGCCAGCAAGATCGAGCGCGAGCTCGGCTGGGTGCCGCAGGAAACCTTCCAGACCGGCCTGCGCAAGACCGTGCAGTGGTACCTGGAAAACCTCGAATGGTGCCGTCGTGTTCAGGACGGCAGCTATCAACGCGAGCGCCTCGGCGCCCTGGAGAACGCATGAAAGGAATCATCCTCGCCGGAGGCTCCGGCACCCGTCTGCACCCCATCACCCTTGGCGTATCCAAGCAGCTCTTGCCGATCTACGACAAGCCGATGGCCTACTACCCGATTTCGGTGCTGATGCTCGCTGGCATCCGCGACATCCTGCTGATTTCCACCCCGCAGGACCTGCCTCAGTACAAGAACCTGCTGGGCGACGGCAGCCAGTTCGGCGTCAACTTCAGCTATGCCGAGCAGCCCTCTCCGGATGGCCTGGCCCAGGCGTTCCTGATCGGTGAAGAGTTCATCGGTGACGATTCGGTGTGCCTGATCCTCGGCGACAACATCTTCCACGGCCAGCACTTCACCGAGAAGCTGCAGCGCGCCGCCGCCCAGCCAAGCGGCGCTACCGTATTCGGCTACTGGGTCAAGGACCCGGAGCGCTTCGGCGTGATCGACTTCGATGAGAGCGGCAAGGCACTGTCCATCGAAGAGAAGCCGAAGAAGCCGAAGTCCAGCTACGCGGTGACCGGCCTGTACTTCTACGACAACGACGTCATCGAGATCGCCAAGTCGATCAAGCCCTCGCCACGCGGCGAGCTGGAGATAACCGACGTCAACATGGCCTACCTCGAACGTGGCGACCTCAACGTCGAGCGCTTCGGCCGTGGCTTCGCCTGGCTGGATACCGGCACTCACGACAGCCTGCTCGAAGCCTCGCAGTACGTGCAGACCATCGAGCATCGCCAGGGTCTGAAGGTCGCCTGTCTGGAAGAGATCGCCTACCAGAACAAGTGGATCGATCGCGAGCAGCTGCTGCGCCGCGCCGACGCTCTGGGCAAGACCGGCTACGGCCAGTACCTGTTCAAGCTGGCGGGTGAAGACGCATGAAGGTCGTCGAAACCAGCATTCCCGACGTACTGATCATCGAGCCCAAGGTCTTCGGCGACGAACGCGGTTTCTTCTACGAGAGCTTCAACGCGGCCGCTTTCGAAGCGGCCACGGGGCTCAAGCGCCAGTTCGTCCAGGACAACCACTCCAAGTCCCAGCGCGGCGTGCTGCGCGGTCTGCACTACCAGATCCAGCAGCCGCAGGGGAAACTGGTGCGCGTGGTGGCCGGCGAGGTGTTCGACGTCGCTGTCGATCTGCGCAAGAGCTCACCGAGCTTCGGCCGCTGGTTCGGCACTCACCTGAGTGCGCAGAACCAGCACCAGCTGTGGATCCCCGAAGGTTTCGCGCATGGCTTCGTGGTGCTCAGCGAAACTGCCGAGTTCCTTTACAAGACCACCGACTACTACGCGCCGGAGCATGAGCGCAGCCTGTTGTGGAACGATCCGGAGCTCGGCATCGAATGGCCGTTCGACGAAGCACCACAACTGTCCGCGAAGGACCAGGCTGGCAAGCGCCTCAGCGATGCGGAGCTGTTTCCATGAAAATCCTGATCACCGGCAGCAAGGGGCAACTCGCCCGTGAGCTGCAGTTGGAGCTGGCGGGCGCCGGCAAGCTGCTGGCGCTTGGGCACAACGCACTGGACCTGTCCGACTCGGATCAGGTTCGCGAACAAGTACGCCTGTTGCGGCCGGATCTGATCATCAATGCGGCGGCCTACACCGCCGTCGATCCGGCGGAAAGCCACCGTGAACTGGCCTTCGCGGTCAACGCACGCGGTCCACAGGTGCTCGCCGAAGAGGCTGCACGTCTTGGCGTGCCGCTGATCCACTATTCCACCGACTATGTGTTCGACGGTCGCAAGGCCGAACCCTACTGCGAAGCGGACGTACCGCAACCGCTTAGCGTCTACGGCGCGAGCAAGCTGGCCGGCGAACAAGCGATTCAGGCGGTCGGCGGCGAATACCTCATCCTGCGTACCAGCTGGGTTTACTCGCAGCACGGCAAGAACTTCCTGCTGACCATGCAGCGCCTGCTGCAGGAGCGCGATGCGCTGTCGGTGGTCAGCGACGAGATCGGCGCGCCGACCTGGGCCGCCACCATCGCCCGCACCACGGCAGAAATGGTACGCAAGCGAAGTGCAGGCGAAGCGGGCCCCAGCGGTCTGTATCACCTCACCGCCAGCGGCGAGACCTCTTGGTACGGCTTCGCCTGCAGCATTGCCGAGCAGCTTCGCCAGCAGGGCCGCCTGCGCGCCGAGATCACGCCGATCCTGTCCAAGGACTACCCGACCGCCGCCCAGCGTCCGCTCAATTCCCGCCTGAACTGCGCACGCCTGCAACAGGACTGGGGCATCCGCCTGCCGGACTGGGAAACCGCGCTGCACGAATGTGTTGCCCAATCCCGGCACTTCGATGCGGCGAACGCGCCCCAGACCGCTGCAGCCGGTCGCTGAGGCAACAGCGGCTAGGCCTCACGGCTGCCTCTGCCACTCTGCTCCGATCCGGCCAGCTCGATAAGCGACGCTGAACGCCGGCACGCTCTGCGTGCATAATGCGCCCGACATCCAGGCGCCCACGCATGACTGCACTGCATCCACCCCGCCGCCCTCGCTGGCGCAACCTCGCCCTGCTGGCCTTGCTGCTTGCGCCTCTGCTCTGGCCGCTGCAGGAGCTCGCCGAGCGCTACTACCGCAACGAGCTGACCGAGCAGAATCGCCAGACCCTCGACCTCTACGTCGCCAACCTGCTCGGCACGCTGAACCGCTACGAGGTGCTGCCGCGCATCCTCGGCGACCTGCCGGCTTTGCGCGCCGTCCTGCAGCAGGCCGAAGCGCCGGCCGTGCGGGACAATGCCAATCGTCTGCTCAAACGCCTGCGCAACCAGACCGGGGCCGACGTGATCTATCTGATGAACACGAACGGCAATACCCTGGCGGCCTCCAACTGGGACGAGGAAGACAGCTTCGTCGACCGCAACTTCGCCTTCCGCCCCTATTTCCGCCAGGCCATGGAAGGTCGCCTGGGGCGTTTCTTCGGCCTTGGCACCACCTCCGGCAAGCGCGGTTACTACTTCGGCGCCGCCGTGCGCGACGAGCGCGGCATCCTCGGCGTGCTGGTGGTCAAGGTCGACCTCGACCATACCGAGACGCTCTGGGGCAACACCCCGGAGCAGCTGCTGGTGACCGACAACTTCGGCGTGGTGATTCTCACCTCGCGCCCGGAATGGCGTTTCCGCGCGACCCGAGGGCTGGGTGTCGACGAGCGCGAACAGATCGCCTTCGATCAGCCCTATCCAACCCTCTATCCGCAGGACCTGACGCTGGACATCGATGCCTGGCTGATCCAGAGCCGTGAGCTCAAGGAGACCGGCTGGACGGTGCGCATCCTCGCGCCGATCAACCTGATCGAGCGACCGGTGCGCACCGTGGTCGCCATCGGCGCTGCCACACTGCTCGCCCTGCTGCTCTGGATCGGCCTGCTGATGCAGCGCCGCCGGCACTTCATCGAACGTCTGGCGCTGGACACCCAGGCGCGCCAGCAGCTCGAACAGCGCGTGCTGGAACGCACGCGCGACCTGGAAGCGCTGAACAGCCGGCTCAAGGTCGAGGTACTGGAGCGCGAGCAGGCCCAGCAGGAACTGGTGCGCGCCCAGGACGAACTGCTGCAGGCCGGCAAGCTGTCGGCGCTGGGCACCATGTCGGCAAGCATCAGCCACGAACTCAATCAGCCGCTGGCGGCGATCCGCAGCTACGCCGACAACGCCGGGGTGCTGCTCGATCAGCAGCGCAACGCCGAAGCCCGCGACAACCTGCGGCTGATCAGCGAACTGACCGCGCGCATGGCGTCAATCATCGCCCACCTGCGCGCCTTCGCCCGTCGCGACCAGCACGCGCCGGAGCGGGTCGCGCTGCAGCCGGCGCTGGACGACGCCCTGGCCCTGCTCGCCAAGCGCCGCCAGGCCATGGGCGTGGAGCTGATCCGCGACCTGCCGGAGGCCACCCTGTGGGTGCAGGCCGGCGAGACGCGGCTGCGGCAGATCCTCGCCAACCTGCTGGCCAACGCCCTCGATGCGCTGGCCGAGCGGCCGCAGCCGCGACGCATCTGGCTGCGCGCCGAGCTGCAGGGTGACGGCGTGTTGCTCAGCCTGCGCGACAACGGCCCCGGCTTCAGCGAGGAAGCGCTGCAGCGTGCCCGCGAGCCGTTCTTCACCACCAAGACCAGCGCGCAGGGGCTGGGCCTCGGCCTGGCGATCTGCGATACCCTCACCCGCGCCCTGGGCGGTGAGCTGCGCATGAGCAACCATCCCGAGGGTGGTGCGCAGCTCGGCCTGTTTCTGCGTTGCGCCGAGCCCGGCGTCGCCTTCCCCACCGAGGACCATTTTCAATGAGCAGTGACCAGCCGATCAGCGCCCAGGCGCAGGTGCTGCTGATCGACGACGATCCGCACCTGCGTCAGGCATTGAGCCAGACCCTCGACCTGGCCGGTCTCAAGGTCGTCAGCCTGGGCGATGCCCGCGACCTGGCCGCGCGGCTGCCAGCGGACTGGCCAGGCGTGGTGGTCAGCGACATTCGCATGCCCGGCATCGATGGCCTGGAGCTGCTGCAACAGCTGCGCACGCGCGACAGCGAGATGCCGGTGATCCTCATCACCGGGCACGGTGATATTCAGCTGGCGGTGCAGGCGATGCGCGCCGGCGCTTACGATTTCCTGGAAAAACCCTTCCCCAGCGAAGCGCTGCTGGACAGCGTGCGTCGTGCCCTGGCGCTACGCCAACTGGTACTGGACAACCGCTCCCTGCGCCTGGCCCTGGCCGACCGGCAGCAGCTGTCGGCGCGCCTGCTCGGACAATCCCAGGCGATGCTGCGCCTGCGCGAACAGATCGGCGCGCTGGCCGGGACCCAGGCCGATGTGCTGATTCTCGGCGAAACGGGCGCTGGCAAGGAGGTGGTTGCCCGGGCGCTGCACGACCTGTCCAGCCGGCGCAACGGCCCCTTCGTCGCGATCAACGCCGGAGCGCTCGCCGAATCGGTGGTGGAAAGCGAACTGTTCGGCCACGAGCCGGGCGCCTTCACCGGCGCGCAGAAGCGGCGCATCGGCAAGTTCGAATTCGCCAACGGCGGCACGCTGTTCCTCGACGAGATCGAGAGCATGAGCCTGGATGTGCAGGTCAAGCTGCTGCGCCTGCTGCAGGAGCGGGTGGTCGAACGGCTCGGCGGCAACCAGTCGATCGCCCTGGATATCCGGGTCATCGCCGCGACCAAGGAGGACCTGCGGGTAGCCGCGGATCAGGGCCGGTTCCGCGCCGACCTGTACTACCGGCTCAACGTCGCGCCGCTGCGAATTCCGTCACTGCGCGAGCGCAACGAGGACATCCTGCTGTTGTTCCAGCATTTCGCCGAAGCCGCCGCCCAGCGTCATGGCCTGCCGATCCGCGAGCTGCAGCCGGAACAACGCGCTGCACTGCTACGTCACACGTGGCCGGGCAACGTGCGCGAGCTGCAGAACACCGCCGAGCGCTTCGCCCTGGGCCTTGGCCTGGGGCTCGACCAGTCGACCGGCGAACCGGCTGCCGGGATAGCCGGAGGTGGCAATCTGAGCGAGCAGGTCGAGGCCTTCGAGCGCGCACTGATCGCCGACGAGCTGAATCGCCCGCATGGCTCGCTGCGCAGCGTCGCCGAAGCGCTGGGCCTGCCGCGTAAGACCCTGCACGACAAGCTGCGCAAGCACGGGCTGAGTTTTACCGATGTTGGCGGAAGCTCGCCCGATGAAAACGACTAGATGGCGGAAATCCGCCATCTTCGATGCTGGCCAAGGGTCGAACTCGCCGGCACAGACCACGGCACGTGCGTGGCCCGCGCCAGCACCGGCGATCCCGCGCAAAGGTGCGACCTAGACGCGCTTGTTGGCAATTGGCCATTCAAACCTTCATCTATTGCTGGGTAAACTCGCTGCCCTCAGGCGGCTCTGCCAGCTCTTGGCACAGGCATTGCTCCTGAAACTCAATGAACCGGACGGAACGAGTCGCGATAGAGCATCGCACCCAGGCTTCAGCGCCTAGACTTGTCCAGCTGGTTACTGCCGGGATGCCGTGTGGCCTCCCACCCACAACAAGAGGAAACATCAATGTTCAAACTGACTGCCAAGGCGCTGGCATGCGCCCTGTCGCTGAGCATCGCTGGTCTGGCCCACGCGGCTGACCCGATCACCATCAAGTTCTCCCACGTGGTCGCCGAAAACACGCCGAAAGGCCAGGGCGCCGTGATGTTCAAGAAACTGGTGGAAGAGCGTCTGGCCGGCAAGGTCGAGGTACAGGTTTACCCGAACTCCTCGCTGTTCGGTGATGGCAAGGAAATGGAAGCCCTGCTGCTGGGTGACGTTCAGCTGATCGCTCCATCGCTGGCCAAGTTCGAACACTACTCCAAGGGCGTTCAGGTCTTCGACCTGCCGTTCCTGTTCGACGACATCGCGGCAGTCGACCGCTTCCAGAAGAGCGAGGCTGGCCAGGGCCTGCTGCGTTCCATGGAAGACAAGAACATCACCGGCCTGGGCTACTGGCACAACGGCATGAAGCAGCTGTCGGCCAACAAGGAACTGCGTGAGCCGAAAGACGCGCGCGGCCTGAAGTTCCGCGTACAGGCTTCTGCAGTGCTGGACGAGCAGTTCAAGGCGCTGCGTGCCAACCCGCGCAAGATGAGCTTCGCCGAGGTTTACCAGGGCCTGCAGACCGGCGTGGTCAACGGTGCCGAGAACCCCTACTCGAACATCTACTCGCAGAAGATGCACGAAGTGCAGAAGCACATCACCGAGTCCGACCATGGCCTGCTGGACTACATGCTGATCACCAACACCAAGTTCTGGGACGGCCTGCCTGCCGATGTACGTGGCGAGCTGGAAAAGATCGTGGAAGAAGTCACTGTTGAAGTGAACAAGCAAGCCGACGCCCTGAACCAGAAGGCCAAGGCTGACATTCTTGCCGCCGGCACCACCGAAATTCTGGTGCTGACCCCGGAAGAGCGTGCCAAGTGGCGCGAAGCCATGAAGCCGGTGTGGAAGAAGTTCGAAGGCGAAATCGGTGCTGACCTGATCAAGGCCGCCGAAGCTGCCAACCAGGCTAAATAAGCCTTGCCGGGGGGCGGACACCCCGCCCCTTTGCTGCACCACCCAGCGATACCCGACAGCTCAGTGAAAAAACAAAGCAGCTAGCGAAGACGAAGCCCGCACCAAGGGCAGACAGGTCAGGCCAAGGCGATCCCGGGCCCAGCCGCTTCGATGGCGACAACAAGAGTTTTTCATTGCTCTGTCTCCCAGCCTGCCCCGGCTGGTTCACGGCGCACCTCCGTGCTGCCTTCGATACAACAAGCAGTCCATCGGGAGATGTCATCCATGAACGCCCTCTGGCGCGTCTGGGACCACTTCGAGGAAGGTTTCATCGCCTTTCTGTTGGCCGCCATGACACTGGTGACCTTCGTCTACGTGATCCTCAACAACCTCTACACACTTTTCTACGACCTGGGCGACCGGTTCGAGGGAAGCGCCGACTTCTGGTTCGCCATCGGTGACTTCATCATCGGCCTGGCCCAGTCCATGACCTGGAGCACCGCGCTGACCAAGGCGCTGTTCGCCTGGCTGATCTTCTCCGGCCTCGCCTATGGCGTGCGCACCGCCGGCCACATCGGTGTCGATGCACTGGTGAAGCTGGCGCCGCGACACATCCAGCGCGTCATCGGCATTATCGCCTGCCTGCTCTGCCTGGGTTACGCCGGTCTGCTGACCGTGGCCAGCTTCGAGTGGATCCAGGCGCTGTTCGTTGCCAACATCGGCGCGGAAGACCTGGGCCATGTCGGCGTCAAGCAGTGGCACATCGGCATGATCGTGCCGTTCGGCTTCGCCATGGTGTTCATCCGTTTCGCCGAAATCTTCGTGCGTATCCTGCGCAACGAGCAGACCGGCCTCGGCCTCGCCGATGAAGCGGCCGATGCGCTCAAGCACGGCGAAGAGGAGCCCAAGTAATGACCATCCTGTTCCTGTTCGTCGCCCTCTTCGTGCTGATGTTCATCGGCGTGCCGGTGGCCGTATCCCTCGGCTTGGCCGGTTCGCTGACCATCATGATCTTCAGCCAGGACTCGGTGCGCTCGCTGGCGATCAAGCTGTTCGAGACCTCCGAGCACTACACCCTGCTGGCGATCCCGTTCTTCCTCCTGGCCGGCGCCTTCATGACCACCGGCGGCGTGGCGCGTCGCCTGATCGACTTCGCCAACGCCTGTGTCGGCCACATCCGTGGCGGCCTGGCGATCGGTGCGGTGCTGGCGTGCATGCTCTTCGCAGCGCTGTCCGGCTCGTCGCCAGCCACCGTGGCCGCGGTGGGCTCCATCGCCATCGCCGGCATGGTGCGCTCCGGTTATCCACAGGCCTTCGGCGCTGGCATCGTCTGTAACGCTGGTACCCTGGGCATCCTGATCCCGCCGTCGGTGGTCATGGTGGTCTACGCCGCGGCTACCGAGACCTCGGTGGGCAAGCTGTTCATGGCCGGTGTCGTCCCGGGCATCATGCTCGGCGGCGCGCTGATGCTGGCGATCTACATCATCGCGGTGAAGAAGAACCTGCCGGCACTGCCGCGCGCCAGCTTCCGCGAGTGGCTGTCCGCCGCGCGCAAGGCGGTCTGGGGCCTGCTGCTGATGGTGATCATCCTCGGCGGCATCTACTCGGGCATGTTCACGCCCACCGAAGCGGCAGCGGTCGCGGCGGTGTATTCGGCCTTCGTCGCGATCTTCGTCTACAAGGACCTCAAGCTGCGCGAATGCCCGAAGGTACTGCTGGAGTCGGGCAAGCTGAGCATCATGCTGATGTTCATCATCGCCAACGCCATGCTCTTCGCCCACGTGCTGACCACCGAGCAGATTCCGCAGGCAATCACTGCCTGGGTCATCGAGGCAGGTCTGCAGCCGTGGATGTTCCTGCTGGTGGTGAACATCGTGCTGCTGGTGGCCGGCGCCTTCATGGAGCCGTCGGCGATCATCCTGATCCTGGCGCCGATCCTGTTCCCGATTGCCATACAGCTGGGCATCGACCCGATCCACCTTGGCATCATCATGGTGGTGAACATGGAGATCGGATTGATAACGCCACCGGTGGGGTTGAACCTGTTCGTCGCCTCAGCGGTGACGGGCATGCCGGTGACCCAGGTGATCCGCGCAGTGCTGCCATGGCTGGCGCTGATGCTGAGCTTCCTGGTGATCATCACCTACGTGCCGTCGATTTCCCTGGCGCTGCCGAACATGCTGGGCATGTAGCCCGAAACACTTACTTCCCTTTAGCCCGGCCTGAGCCGGGCTTTTTTTCGTCTGCGCAAATGTCGATGTGGGCTCGTCAGAGCGCCAGCACATCGGCCGGCCGCCGACGGAACCAGCCGGTCAGCGACAGACGGTCGGCCTGGGTGACCAGCACTTCGTGGGGGAAATCGCCGGAGAGAAAGACCACCAGATTGCCCGCCAGCGGAGGCACGTCCAGCTGCGATCCATCAGGCATGTGCATGCGCAATTCACCGGCATGGCCGGGCTGCCAATCCGGATTCAGATACAGCACGGCGGTGACCGAACGGCTGTCGTCATCGCGAAAGCGGTCCAGGTGCGTCTGATAGAAGGCGCCCGGCGGGTAGAAGGCGAAATGGCACTCGAACTCTTCCAGCCCGAGGAACAACTCGCGGTTAAGCTGCTGGCGCAAGCCGTCCATGAGTTCGAGGTAATCGTCGCAGACTGCCGACTGGCCCGGTTCGAGCCACTGAATATGGTCGCTGCGAATGCCTTCGCGCACCGCCTGCGCCTCGCCGCGGCCGACCCCTGCCGGTGCCAGCGCACCCTCGGCTTCCCGCCTGCGGCACTCGTCGGCCAGCTTGTGGGTCACATCACTGGGAAGGAAAGAACTCTGCACCGACCAGCCGCGCTCGGCCAGGTCGTCGATGATCGAAGAGAACGGCAAGGAAGTGACTCCGAAGGGATACCGCAGGAGTCTAGGGTCTGTTGAGACTCCGCTACAAGCTGCGTCGCTGCGCCAAATGGCAGCAGTAACCGTGCGCCTCGACAAGCACGCGTCGACGCACGGAAAATGAACCGCCCGCCAGACAGGAGCTTCCATGCGCGCCCTCTTGACCTGTGTACTGCTGACCTTGAGCTTCAGCAGCTTCGCCGACACCTATCAGGAACTCTACGAAACCGCCGGCTGGACCGAACAGCGCGCCAATTTCGGCGATGCCCTGACTGCGGCCCAGCAACGCTACAAGGACACCCTGCCACCGGCGGTATTCCAGGCACTGGTGACCAACAGCAACCGCCGCTTCGCCGCCCATGCCATCGACCAGCGCGCGCAGCAGGCATTGCGCGGCAACCTGGCCGAGCCGCAGCCGGCGCTGGAATTCTTCCAGTCGACCCTGGGACGCAAGATCGTCTCGGCCGAAGTGCTCGCCGCACGGCGCGAACAGCTGGCCAAGCACGCCGCCGGCCTGCCGCGGGTGGAAGCCGGCAGCAACCGACAGCTGCTGATCCGCCACCTGGCCCAGGCGCTGCCAGCCAGCGAAGCGGGCGCGGAAGTCAGCCTGGCACTGGCCGGCGTCGCCGCCGACAGTCTCAGCCAGATGATTCCCGGCCTGCTCGGTGGCAATCAGGCGCAGAGCCTGCTGAGCAGCCAGCGCCAACGCATGATCGAGCAAATAGAGGCCGATCTCGACAACACGCTGCTGTACGTCTATCGCGACCTGTCCGATGCCGAACTGGAGGAATATGTGACATTCGCCCAGTCGGACGAAGGCAAGGCCTATTACCAGGCCGCGCTGCAGGCGCTACGCGCCGGCCTGGCGGTGGGCATGAGCGGCGCCGAGCTGGAGCCGCAGCAGGGCATCTGATCCCGCTATCTGAGGCGCTCGCGCAGGAAGTCGAAGTACGCCTGGCGCAATTCCTCGCGCTCGTTCACCAGATGGTGGCGCGCCTCGGGCAGTCGCAGCACCTCAGCACTTGGGAACTTGCGCTGCAGAATCGGCAGGTTGTACTGCCAATCCACGGTCATGTCCGCCTCGCCCTGAATGATCAACGGCGCGTGCCTACTGTCAGCCGCACCCTCGATACGGGGAATCCAGCGTGACAGGGCGCCGACCCAGGCCGTGGGCAGGATGTCCGGCTGCAGCGGGTCCTGGCTCTGGACGAATTCGAGGAAGGCCGGGTCGCCGGAGTTCTCGCTGAACGTTCGTGGGATCTGCTGAACGAAGCGTCGCAGCAACTCGTAGCTGATGCGCGAGCGCAGCCAGGCGCGCGGGCGAACCAACGGCGCCAGCAGGATGGTGCGCCCCAGGTCGGGGTTTTCGGCCTGATGCAGCAGGTGATCCAGCGCTATGGCACCGCCGGTACTCTGGCCAAGTAGGTGCCAGGGACGCGGCAGGTCGAGCTGGCGTGCCTGTTCGAACAGACCGCTCAGCACCGCCTGGTATTCGGCAAACTCGTTGATGCTCGCCCGGGGACCGCTGGACAGCCCATGGCCCGGCAGGTCGCAGGCGAGCACGGCGAACCCCATCTCCAGTCCCCAGTCGACCACATGGCGATACAGGCCCATGTGGTCGTAGTAGCCGTGCAGGATCAGCAGGCTGGCGTGGGGCTGCTCCGGCCACCAGGCCTGAGCGACGACATCGTAGTCATGCACGCGAAAGCGCCCCAGGCGGCGCTGGACCTGCGTGCGATGCGGCAGGTCGAGCCCGTAATAGGTCTGGTAATGGAGAGTTTCGGCGCTTGCGGCGACCGCCTCGGACAGGGCGGGCAGGCTGTTACGCAGGCGCTCGGGATCGATACGCGAGGGCATGGAAATTCTTCGATTGCGTTGATCTGGGATCTTCAGCTCTGCGCCGCCCCATGGCAAGCTTGCGCACCCACATCGGAGCCCGCCATGAGTGCTCGTCGCAAATACCTGATCGCCGCACTGATCGCCTTGCTCTGGGGCGGCGCCATGCTGGCTGCGTTCTGGTGGTTCGAGGCGCGCTACCTGCGCACCTTCGACGGCGAGCGCGCCGAGCTGTTCTCCGGCGACGCCCTTCGCCTGCCGGCCGAGCTGCAGGGCCCGGGACCAGTGCGCTTCGTGCATTTCTGGGACCCGGGATGCCCGTGCAACGTCGGCAATCAGCAGCATCTGGAAGAACTGCTCAAGCGCTTTGCCGGACAACCCGTGGACTTCTACGAAGTACGCAAGCCGGGCAGCAAGGGCCGCTTGCCGCAGCCGCTGGCAGCGCTGAAACCGCTGAGCGCCCCGCCCGGCTCCGAGCAACTACCGGCCAGCCCCGCTGTCGGCATCTGGGATCAAAGCGGGGAGCTGGTGTATATCGGCCCCTACAGCGAGGGTGCGGTGTGCAGTTCGGACAACAGCTTCGTCGAGCCTATCCTCGATGCCGTGCTGGCCGGGCGCAAGGTGCGCGCCACCCATTCGCTGGCGGTGGCCTGTTTCTGCGACTGGCGGCAGTAGCGCTTGCGACAGGTAAACTTGATCGCGATCAAATGATAATTATTATCAGTTAAACGAGAATTGCTCCCATCCAAGTCGGCATCACCGCCGACGAATTATCCGGGAGCCGTTCGATGATACTCCGCCTTCACCCACTCGCCATGGCCTGCCTGGCCGTCAGCAGCGCGTCCGCCTTCGCCGCTCCGCTGGAGTTGCAGGAAACCGTCGTCACCGCCAAGGGCTACGAGGCCGCAACGCAGGACATTCCGCAAGCCATCGAGGTGCTGCAGGCTCAGCCAACCGAAACGGCAGCGCCGGCCGGCAGCCTGTTTCGCGGCAAGCCCGGGCTCGCCGTGCATAGCGACGGCGCCTGGGGGCAGAACCCGGTGCTGCGCGGCATGAAGAAGGAAAGCGTGGTGCTGATGGTCGACGGCGTGCGGGTCAATTCCGGCCAGCCGCAGGGCTCCCTGGCCTCCATGCTCGATCTCGGCCTGCTGGAACGCGCCGAAGTGGTCAAGGGTCCGGGCTCGGTGCTGTACGGCAGCGGCGCCATGGGCGGGGTGGTCAACCTGATCACGCCACAGGCACGCTTCACCGACCAGGACGAACGCGGCGGTCGCTTCTCCACCAGCGCCAGCAGCGTCGACAAGGGCTTTACCGGCGCTACGCTGCTGCGCGACTCCAGCTCCGATCATGCCCTGGTGCTGGGCGTTGCCGGGCGCAAGGTCAACGATTACAAGAGCCCCTACGGTACCGAAGAGAACACCGGCAACAGCTCCGATACCCTGCTGCTCAAGTACAAGCAACGGCTGGCCGAGGATGCCAGCGTCAACCTGAACATCCAGCGCCACACCGACCGCGACGTCTGGTACCCGGGCTCGGCGCGTACCGGCGGGCAGCCGGGCGGCGCCGGCATCCCGGTACCACTCGGCACCGCGACCATCCATTCGCCGGAACAGCAGCGCGAGCTGTTCCAGATCGGCCTGGAAAACGGCCTCGGTGAAGGCACTCTGACCACCGAGCTCTATCGTCAGGAGGTCTACCGGGAGATCCGCGCCTACTCCGAGCGGCTCGACCGCGACTATGTACGCAACGACGTCAGCTTCATCACCCACGGGCTGCGCTCGAGCTGGGTGGTGCCAGTAGCCGATCACCTGCTGACGGTGGGCGTCGACGGCTGGAAGATGACCGGCGATCCGGAGCGCTACGTGGATGGCCCGCCGACCTTCAACAACAACCAGCGCAACGACCCCTTCAAGGATGCCGAGATCGAATCCTACGGGCTGTTCGTGCAGGATGAATTCGACCTCGGCCAGACGCGCCTGACGGCCGGCGCCCGCTACGACCGCGTCAGCGCCGACGCCCGAGCCAAGGGCAACGGTCCTTCGTTTACAACCAGCGGCCTGGACAGCACCGACCACAACCTGTCGTGGTCGCTGGGCGCGCTGCATCCGCTGACTGACACCCTGAACCTCTACGCCAACGTCGGCCAGGCCTACCGCGCCGCCGACATGCGCGAGCGCTACGACGACGCGCCGCGCGGCGACGGCTACTTCCACGTCGGCAACCCGCAGCTGGACCCGGAGCGCTCCACCAGCTTCGAGCTCGGCCTCAAGGGTAACGATGGCGATTTCACCTATCAGCTGGCGGCCTTCCACACCCGCATCGACGACTACATCGCCGGCCGCGTGACCGGCACCAACGCCCCGAATGGACTGCCGATCAAGCGCACCGAAAACCTCGACAAGGTGGTGATCTACGGCCTCGAAGGCAGCGCCAGCAATGCCGTTGGCGCCTTCGTGGTGGACGGCAGCTTCACCTGGCTGCGCGGCGAGAACAAACAGGACGACGAACCGCTGCACCAGATGCCGGCCCACGAGCTGACCCTGGGCATTGGCCAGCCGGCCGAGCGCGGCCTCTATTGGCATGCCCAGCTGCGTGCGGTCGCCGAGCAGGATCGTGTAGCGACCGAGTTCACCCGCGGTGGCGAGGACCGTACCGCAGGCTTCGTTACTGCCGATGCCAGCCTCGGCTGGGGCTTCGGCAAGATCGGCGTGCTGCAGACTGCCAACCTCGACGCGCGCCTTAGCAACCTGTTCGACAAGGCCTACCACGAGCATCTGGCTGACGGCATCAGCGGCAACGAGCTGCAAGCACCCGGGCGCGGCATCACCGTCGCGCTGAGCGGGAGCTTCTGATGCTGCGCCACCTACTGATGGCCGTTCTGCTGGCGGCTGGAGCGCCAGCGCTGGCGGACAAGCTGCCGCGCCTGATTCTGGCCGGCCCTTCCTCGTCGGTATCGAACCCGCTGATCCACATGGTCGAATCCGGTGCGCTGGACGACCTGGCGGACAAGGTGGAATTCGTCAGCTGGCGCGATCCCGACCAGCTGCGCCTGCTGGCGCTTAACCAGCAGGCGGACGTGCTGGCCATGCCGGTCAACGTCGCCGCCAACCTGTACAACCGCGGCGCCAAGCTGCGCATGCTCAACGTTTCGACCTGGGGGCTGCTCTGGCTGGTGTCCCGTGAACAGGGCCTGACCACCTTGGACGATCTGCGCGGCAAGGAGATCGCCATGCCGTTCCGTGGCGACATGCCGGACATCCTCTTCGGCCTGCTGGCCGAGCGTGCCGGCATCGATGTGCGTAAGGACCTGCGCCTGCGTTACGTCGCCACCCCCATCGACGCCATGCAGCTGTTGCTGATGCGCCGTACCGACCACGCCCTGCTTGCCGAGCCGGCCATCTCCATGGCACTGCGCAAGGCCAGCGAGGGTCCCTTGGGGCTGGTCGCGCCGGACCTGTATCGCAGCGTCGACCTGCAACAAGAATGGGGCAGCCTGCTGCAGCGCGAAGCACGCATCCCGCAGGCCGGTATCGCGCTGATGGCCAGCGTGAAAGACCAGCCGCAGATCGCCGCACGGATCGCCCAGGCCTACGCCGACTCGCTGCAATGGTGCAGCACCAACGCCGAGCACTGCGGCCAGCTGGTCGCCAGTCATCTGCCGATGCTCAGCGCCGAAGCGGTGACCGATTCGCTGGCCGTGGCGCAGATGGCCGCCGTGCCTGCCGCCGAGGCGCGGGCGGAAGTCGAGTATCTGTTCGAGCTGCTGCTGAAGAAGAATCCGGCGCTGATCGGCGGCAAGCTACCGGCCGATGACTTCTACTCGCCAGTCAGCGATCAGCCATGAGCCTGCTGCGCAGCTGGTTGGCTAGCCTGCCCGGCTATCTGTGGAGCGGCTGGGGCGCGCTGGCCAGCCTGTTTCTGCTGCTGGCCGGCTGGGAGGCAGTGGCTAGTCACTATGGCGCACTGGTGCTGCCGGCGCCGCTGGAGACCTTTGCCCGTCTGCTCCAGTTGATTGATGAAGGTGCCGCCTGGCCGGAGCTGCTGGCCACCAGTCGCCGGGCGCTGCTCGGCTTCGCTCTTTCCGTGGCGGTCGGCAGCGTGCTCGGGCTCGCCGCCGGTGTCTCCATGACAGCCTCGATGATGGCGCGGCCACTGGTCACCGTGCTCATGGGCATGCCGCCAATCGCCTGGCTGGTACTGGCGATGCTCTGGTTCGGCGCCAGCGACGGCACCCCGGTGTTCACCGTGTTCATCGCCAGCTTTCCGCTGGTGTTCGTCGGTGCGTTGCAAGGCACCCGTACGCTGGACAACCAGCTAAAGGATATGGCCCTGGCATTTCGCCTGCCGCGGCGGATGCTGTTGCTCGATGTCTATCTGCCGCACGTCGTCTCCTACCTGTTTCCGGCCTGGATCACCGCACTCGCCATGGCCTGGAAGATCGTGGTGATGGCCGAACTACTCGCCACCCAGGACGGCGTCGGCGCCGCGTTGGCGGTATCACGCTCGCACCTGGATACCAGCGCGACCATGGCCTGGATCACCGCGGTGGTCGGTCTGCTGCTCGCGGTGGAGTACCTGCTGCTGGAACCGATCAAGCGCGAAGTCGAGCGCTGGCGCGAGGTGTCCTCATGACGCAATTGCACATCCACGGCCTGGCCCACGCCTTCGGTCGCGACGAGATATTCAGCGGCATCGACTTCAACCTGGCGGCGGGCGAAGTGGTCGCCCTGGTCGGCCCCTCCGGCTGCGGCAAGACCACCCTGCTGCATCTTTGCGCGGGGCTGCTGGACGTCCAGGAAGGTCGCATCGACAACGGTTTCGGCAACCCCGCCAGCATGTTCCAGCAACCGCGGCTGCTGCCGTGGAAAACCACGCTCGACAACATCGCCCTGGGGCTCAAGGCGGCCGGCATGCCGCGGCAGCAACGCCTGCAGCAAGCCAGTTCCCTCGCGCTGCGCCTGGGCCTGGCTGCTGGCGATCTCGGCAAATTTCCGCACCAGCTTTCCGGCGGCATGCAGAGCCGCGTGTCCCTGGCGCGGGCGCTGGTGCTGCAGCCGGATCTGCTGCTGCTCGACGAACCCTTCGCCGCGCTGGATATCGGCCTCAAGGAAGACCTTTATGCCCTGCTGCTGGCCGAGCAGGCTGCACGCGGCATGGGCGTGCTGATGATCACCCACGACCTGATGGAAGCCGTGCGCCTGGCCGACCGCATCCTGGTCATGGCGGCCGCGCCGGGGCGCATCGTCAGCCACCTGGAGCTGGATCTGCCAGCCGTGCAGCGCAGCGATGCCTGGATCTACCAACACACCGCCGAGTTGCTGCAGTTGCCGGCCGTGCGGGAAAGTTTCGGCCTGGCCAGCCGCGCGCCGCAGACCTTGCCTGGCGCCGCCAAAGTCGCCATTCGCGAGGCGGCCCCCTTACCCTCCGCCAGCAGAGCGCGCTCACGATGCTGAAAACCTTATCGCCGCGACTCGCCAACTGGCCGCTGCTGCTGTGCAGCTTCCGTCCGCTGTTTCTCGCCACCGTGCTGCTGGCGGTGACTGGTGTTGCACTCTGGCTGGGCTTTCTCGGGTTCGGGATACCGCTGCCAGGCGTACCGGGCGGCCCGCTGGTCTGGCATGCCCACGAAATGCTGCTCGGCTTCGGCCTTGCGGCAGTCGCCGGCTTCGTCCTCACCGCGGTGCCGGAATTTACCTCCACCGCGGCATTCGGTCGGCAGGTAGGTTTCGGTTTTCTAGTGCTGTGGCTAGCGGCTCGGCTGAGCTTCTGGCTTTCCGGCGTCATCGGGCCGTGGCCGGCGGCGCTGTTCAACAGTGCCTTCGCCATCGCCCTGCTTGTGCTGCTCGCACCGCGCCTGCTGGGCGACCCGCTGCGCCGGCAGTACGGCTTCTTCGGCGGGCTCGGCACGCTGGCGCTGGTGACCGTGGGCTTTCATGTCGATGCCGTCGGCGGCCGATACCCGATGCGCTGGCTGTACGCTGGCATCGGCGTGATGATGGTGCTGATCGTGGTGGCCATGAGCCGAATCTCCATGCGCATTCTCAACGACGCCATCCAGGCACGCCGGGAGGCCGGGCACGACGTGGACGACGACTACCGCGCGCGTCCGCCACGACGCAACCTGGCGATCTTCTGCATCAGCCTGTTCACTCTCGCCGAATGGCTGGCACTGCCGGCCCCGCTGAACGGCTGGCTGGCCCTGGCCACAGCCGCCGCCATGTTCAATCTGCTCAACGACTGGCACATCGGCCGAGCGCTGCTGGAGCGCTGGTCGCTGATGCTCTACAGCGTCTACTGGCTGATGGCGCTGGGCTATGGCGCACTGGGTGTCTCGCTGCT
The DNA here is from genome assembly GCF_000495915.1 of Stutzerimonas chloritidismutans AW-1. Lineage (GTDB taxonomy): Bacteria > Pseudomonadota > Gammaproteobacteria > Pseudomonadales > Pseudomonadaceae > Stutzerimonas > Stutzerimonas chloritidismutans. Next base: position 73,249 of record NZ_AOFQ01000046.1, on the reverse strand, counting down.
AGCCGACGGCTTTGCCAGCAGCGCAGGCCGCCATCTGCTGACACTCGGGGCCATGGGCGTATCGATTCTCGCGGTGCTGTGCATCGCCGGGCGTACCCACAGTGGCTATGCACTGGATCAGCGGCGCTGGGTGCCGATAGCGACCTGCCTGCTGGTGCTCGCCGCGCTGCTGCGTGCCAGTGCGGGGCTGCCGGGCGCTCCCGTGCCGCTACTGAACATGCTCGCCGGGCTCGGTTGGCTGACAGTCTTTGGCCTGGCATTGCGCTACCTGGCACCGATCTGGCTGCGCCCGCGCCCGGACGGTGGTACGGGATGTGAAGAACCGATGGATGAACACAGCACGGGTTCGGGCTGCCGGACCTGAGCGGTGATCGGCAACTGGACGCGGTATTCGCTGCAGGCGAACAGACAACCGAGCCGTGAATGCGGGCTCGGGGACGGAGAAGGCGCGGCGGTGGATAAGCTTCGCGTTATTCACCCTACCGCTCTGCGGCAGGGGACACTCCATCTGAAACGAAAAGGGCGCATCGATGCGCCCTTTTCGTTTTGCTGCTCAAACCATCATCAGGTATGCGCCGAGGGCGGCACCAGCACCTTGCGGCTGTCGATCACCTGACGCCAGGTGGGATTGCCAGCGGTTTCATCCATCGCCTGCTGCATCGCGCGAATACGGCGCTTCTCGGCCCGGCGGCTGAGGTACCAGGCGAGAAAGGTCGCCAGCGACACGCTGAGCAGGATCAGACTCGCCACCGCGTTGATCTCCGGTTTCACGCCCAGGCGCACGGCGGAAAAGATCTCCATCGGCAGCGTGGTCGAACCAGGACCGGAGACGAAGCTGGCGAGCACCAGATCGTCCAGCGAAAGAGCAAAGGAGAGCATGCCGCCGGCCGCCAGCGAGGGCGCGATCATCGGCATGGTGATCAGGAAGAACACCTTCCACGGCCGCGCTCCGAGGTCCATCGCCGCTTCCTCGATGGACAGGTCCAGCTCGCGCAGGCGCGCCATCACCACTACCGCGACGTAGGCCGAGCAGAACGTGGTGTGGGCGATCCAGATGGTCACCAGCCCGCGTTGCGCCGGCCAGCCGATCAGTTGCGCCATGGCGACGAACAGCAGCAGCAGGGAGAGACCGGTGATCACTTCCGGCATCACCAGCGGTGCGGTGACCAGGCCACCGAACAGCGTACGGCCGCGGAACACCGGGATACGGGTGAGGACGAAAGCCGCCATCGTGCCCAGAGCCACCGCGGCAATCGCGGTATAGGCCGCGACTTCCAGCGAGCGCATTACCGCGCCCATCAACTGGGAGTTGTCGAGCAGGCCGGCGTACCATTTCAGCGACCAGCCACCCCACACCGTAACCAGCCGCGAGGCATTGAACGAGTAGATGACCAGGATGACCATCGGCAGGTAGATGAACAGCAGCCCGAGCACCAGGATCAGGTTGGAAAAGCTCCAGCGCTTCATAGCTTGCCCTCCAGTTCCTTGGCTTGGTTCCGATTGAACAGAATGATCGGCACCAGCAGGATCGCCAGCATCACCACCGCCAGCGCCGAGGCCACCGGCCAGTCACGGTTGTTGAAGAATTCCTGCCAGAGCACCTTGCCGATCATCAGCGTCTCCGGACCGCCGAGCAGCTCGGGGATGACGAATTCACCCACCACCGGAATGAACACCAGCATGCAGCCGGCGATGATGCCGTTCTTCGACAGCGGCACGGTGATCTTCCAGAAGCTGGAGAGGTTGCGCGCGCCGAGGTCGGACGCAGCCTCGAGCAGGCTGGGGTCGTGCTTCACCAGGTTGGCGTAGAGCGGCAGGATCATGAACGGCAGGTAGGAATAGACCACGCCGATGTATACCGCAGCGTCGGTATTGAGTATCTGCAACGGCGCGTCGATCAGGCCGAGGCCCTGCAACAGTCCGTTGAGGATGCCGTTGCTGCTGAGGATGCCCATCCAGGCGTAGACGCGAATCAGGATGGCGGTCCAGGTCGGCATCATGATCAGCAGCAGCAGAACCGTCTGCAGATCCTTGCGCGCACGGGCAATGGCGTAGGCCATCGGATAGCCGATCAGCAGGCAGAGCAGCGTGCTGAAGAAGGCGATCCGCAGCGAGCCCAGATAGGCCGCCAGATACAGCTCGTCTTCGCTGAGGAAGATGTAGTTGCCCAGGTTGATCAGCACCTGCAGCTGCTGGTCGGCGTAGGCGAAGATGTCGGTGTACGGCGGAATGGCCACATCCGCTTCGGCAAAGCTGATCTTCAGGACGATGGCGAAGGGCAGCAGAAAGAACAGCATCAGCCACAGGAAGGGCACGCTGATGACCAGTCGGCGCCCGGTATTCAGGGGCGAGCGCTTCATGCCTGCAACACCACGCCGCTGTCATCCCACCAGTACACGTACACCTCTTCCTCCCAGGTCGGCAGCTTCACGTGACGTTCGGCGTTGGCCATGAAGGCCTGCAGCACACCGCCGGACGGCAGCTTGATGTAATACACCGAGTGGCCGCCAAGATAGGCGATGTCGTGCACGACGCCTTTGGCCCAGTTGTAGCCGGGGCGCTCCAGTTCCGGAAGTTCGGTGCCGATCAGCAGCTTTTCCGGGCGGATCGCGTAGGTGATCTGTTTGTCCTGCGCGCGGGTACTGATGCCGTGGCCGACGTAGATCGGGTTCTCAAGGCCTGGGCTGGCGATGACGGCGTGGTCGCCCATGTCCTCGATCAGCTCGCCGTCGAACAGGTTGACGTTGCCGATGAATTCGCAGACCAGGCGGCTTGCCGGGGTCTCGTAGATATCCATCGGGCTGCCGACCTGGGCGATCCAGCCCAGATGCATGATGGCGATGCGTTCGGCCATGGTCATGGCCTCTTCCTGGTCATGGGTGACCATCACGCAGGTCACGCCGACGCGCTCGATGATCTGCACCAGCTCGAGCTGCATCTGCGAGCGCAGCTTCTTGTCCAGCGCGCCCATAGGCTCATCGAGCAGCAGCAGCTTCGGCCGCTTGGCCAGCGAACGCGCCAGGGCGACACGCTGGCGCTGCCCGCCCGACAGCTGATGCGGCTTGCGTTTGGCGTACTGGGTCATCTGCACCAGGCCGAGCATCTCCTTCACCCGCGCCTCGACTTCCTGTTTCGGCAGGCCATCCTGCTTCAGGCCGAAGGCGATGTTCTGCTCCACCGTCATGTGCGGGAACAGCGCGTAGGACTGGAACATCATGTTGATCGGCCGCTCGTAGGGCGGCATATCGGTGATGTCCTGGCCATCGAGGAAGATGCGCCCCTCGGTGGGCCGCTCGAAGCCGGCGAGCATGCGCAGCAAGGTCGACTTGCCCGAACCCGAGCCACCGAGCAGGGCGAAGATTTCGCCCTGATGGATGCTCAGCGAGACATCATCGACCGCCACCGTTTCGTCGAACTTCTTGGTGACGCGGTCGATCTTCAGCAGCACCTGCTTGTTCTTGCTTTCGCCACTGAGGGCTTTCTTGTAGGCGCTGGAGGCAACGGCCATGCGCGAACTCCCGAAATGAAAAAGGTTGGCCGGCCTGCGCCGGGGATCTAATGGTCGTTGCAGAGAGCGCGTCGCCTGACATGCTCCCGATCGGCCGGTTCCGATTCGTCACCGGCAATGCCGCAGACGAAACGGGAACAGGCCATGGAGTTCACTTGCCGGATTTCACCTTGGTCCAGGAGCGCGTCGAAAGACGTTGAATCTTCGGCGGCAGCTCAGCGGAGACGTACAGCCGGTCGAGCACTTCCTGCGGCGGATACACCGACGCATCGCCACGCACTTCCTGGTCCATCAGCTCGCCCGCCTTGAGATTGGGGTTGGCGTAACCGACGTAGTCGCTCACCGCGGCAATCACCTCTGGGCGCAGCAGGTAGTTGATGAAGGCATGGGCTTCTTCGACATTGCTGGCATCCGCGGGGATGGCGAGCATGTCGAACCAGAGGTTCGCGCCCTCCTTGGGAATGGCATAGGCGATCTCGACACCCTTGCCGGCTTCCTCGGCGCGGGCGGCGGCCTGGAACACATCACCGGAGAACCCGGCGGCGACGCAGATATTGCCATTGGCCAGATCGGAAATGTACTTGGACGAGTGGAAATAACGTACATGCGGCCGCACGGCCAGGAGCTTCTCCTCGGCCTTCTGATAGTCCGCAGCGTTCTCGCTGTTGGGGTCGAGCCCCAGGTAATTGAGCATGGCCGGGATCATCTCATCGGCCGAATCGAGGAAGGCGATGCCGCAACTGGCCAGCTTCTCGGCGTTCTCCGGTTCGAAGATCACCGCCCACGAGTCGATCGTGTCGACGCCCAGTGCGGCCTTGACCTTCTCGACGTTGTAGCCGATGCCGTTGGTGCCCCACAGATAGGGCGCCGCATGGGCATTGTCGGGATCGTTCTTCTGCAGCTGCTTGAGCAGTGCCGGATCGATGTTTTCCCAGTTCGGCAGCTTGCTCTTGTCCAGCGGCTGGAAGGCACCGGCGCGAATCTGCTTGCCGAGAAAATGGTTGGAAGGCACCACCACGTCGTAGCCGCTACGGCCGGCCAGCAGCTTGCCTTCAAGGGTTTCGTTGGAATCGAAGACATCGTAGACCGGCTTGATGCCAGTCTCCTTCTCGAACTCCTCCAGCGTCGTTTCGCCGATGTAATCCGACCAGTTGTAGATATGCACGGAGGCGGCCTGGGCGGTGGCCGCACCGGCTACGGCGGCGGCGACGATCAACGACTTGAGTGTCGAGCGCATGGGATGAGTCCTCTTGTTACAGGCCGCGCGTGATCCCGGCGGGAAAGGCGGGCTGTTTATTGGAAAAACCTCTGAAAATCAACAGATTTGATGCAAATGTCGGTGCATCACAAAAGACAGGGAACGTGGCTACGCGACGAGCTGCGCTCAACCGGGCTCCAGTGCCGGTACGCATGCTCCATGCGGCCCGGCAACGGATCGGTCGTATCAGCGGCCCGACTTGATCTTGGTCCAGCTGCGGGTCATGGCGCGCTGGGTTTTCGGATCGAGGTCGGGGAAGGTGTACAGCTTCTTCAGCACGTCCTGGTTCGGGTAGATGCCCGGGTCGGTGCGGATCGCTTCATCCACCAGCGGGGTGGCCGCGGCGTTGCCGTTGGGGAACTGCACGTAGTCGGTGATCGACGCCATGACTTCCGGCTTCATCAGGTAGTTGATGAAGACGTGGGCGCTCTCGACGTTCTTCGCGTCAGCCGGTACGGCCAGCATGTCGAAGAAGCTGCCGGCACCTTCCTTGGGAATCTTGTAGCCGACGTTGACGCCGTTGCCGGCTTCCTCGGCGCGCGCCTTGGCCTGATAGATGTCACCCGAATAGCCGATCGCCACGCAGGACTCGCCATTGGCCAGGTCGGAGATGTACTTGGAAGAGTGGAAGTAGGCCACATGCGGACGGATTTGCATGAACAGCTCTTCGGCCTTCTTCAGCTCGTCGGCCTTGCCGCTGTCCGGGGCGTAGCCCAGATAATGCAGGGCGGCGGGCAGAATTTCGGTCGGCGAATCGAGGAAGGAAACGCCGCAGGACTTCAGTTTCTCGATGTTTTCCGGCTTGAACACCAGGTCCCAGGAATCCACCGGCGCGTTGTCACCCAACACGGCCTTGACCTTGTCGACGTTGTAGCCGATGCCAATGGTGCCCCACATGTAGGGAATCGAGTACTGGTTGCCCGGATCGCTCGGATCCAGCGCCTTGAGCAGGTCCTTGTCGAGGTTTTCCCAGTTCGGCAGCTTGGATTTGTCCAGCTTCTGGAACACGCCGGCCTTGATCTGCTTGGCCAGGAAGGGGTTGGACGGCACCACCACGTCATAACCGGAGCTGCCGGCCAGCAGCTTGGCTTCCAGCACTTCGTTGCTGTCGAAGACGTCGTAGACGACCTTGATGCCGGTTTCCTTGGTGAAGTTCTCCAGGGTGTCTTCGGCGATGTAGTCGGACCAGTTGTAGACGTGCAGAACCTTTTCCTGGGCCTGCGCAGCCCCGGCAACGGTGCCGGCCAGCGTCATGGCAAGTAGTGTCTTGGCGAAGGGATTCATCCGTGCAGCTCCTATTGTCATCATTAATGTCGGGGCAGTGGAACAGGCCATGAACAACGCGGCGGCCTGGCGGTGTGGCGGCATCGACACACCCCTCGGCAGGTCTGGCCTCCAGCACGCGCGCAGTCTGGCAAGGTCAGGACCCTCTTTTCAACAAGCCGAACGCACAGCGGTGCAAACGACAACCTTAGCTCAGCTGGCGCGGGCCGCCGCACGGCTCAACCCAGCGCATCCTTGGCCGTGGCGTCGAGGCACAACCGCACCTTGCCAACCAGCTCGTCGATCTGCTCTTCGCTGATCACCAGCGGCGGCGAAATGATCATGGTGTCGCCAACCGCACGCATCACCAGGCCGTTGCGGAAGCAGTGCTCGCGACAGAGCATGCCCACACCGGGATCGGCAAAGCGTTCGCGGGTCTTCTTGTTCTTCACCAACTCGAGCGCGCCGAGCAGGCCGACGCCACGCGCCTCGCCTACCAGCGGATGCTCGAGCAGTTCCTGCCAACGGGATTGCAAATAGGGTGCCGTCTTCGTCTTCACCCGCTCGACGATCTTCTCCTCGCGCAGGATGCGGATGTTCTCCAGCGCCACCGCGGCGGCCACCGGGTGCCCCGAATAGGTGAAGCCGTGGTAGAACTCGCCGCCTTCGTTGAGCGTGTGCACCACTTCGTCGCGCACCACCACGCCGCCCATGGGGATGTAGCCAGAGGTCAGGCCCTTGGCGATCGGCATCAGGTCCGGCTCGAGGCCGTAGTAGTCGCTACCGAACCACTCACCGGTGCGGCCGAAGCCGCAGATGACCTCGTCGGCGATGAAGAGGATGTCGTAGCGCGCGAGGATTTCCTTGACCCGCGGCCAGTAGCTCTCGGGCGGGATGATCACGCCACCGGCGCCCTGGATCGGTTCGGCGATGAAGGCGGCGACCTTGTCCTCGCCAACCTCGAGAATCTTCTGCTCCAGCTGGTCGGCGATGCGTACGCCGAACTCTTCCGGGCTCATGTCGCCGCCCTCGCCGAACCAGTAAGGCTGGTCGATATGCTCGATGCCCGGGATCGGGCCGTCACTCTGCTCGTGCATGGCCTTCATGCCACCGAGGCTGGCGCCCGCGATTGTCGAGCCGTGATAGCCGTTCCAGCGGCCGATGACCACCTTCTTCGCCGGCTGGCCCTTGATCGCCCAGTAATGGCGCACCATGCGCAGCACGGTGTCGTTGGCTTCAGAGCCCGAGCCGGTGAAGAACACATGGTTCATCCCGGCCGGCGCGATGTCGGCGATCGCCTTGGCCAGGGCCACGGCCGGCGGATGGGCGGTCTGGAAGAACAGGTTGTAGTACGGCAGTTCGCGCATCTGCCTGGTCGCAGCCTCGACCAGTTCTTCACGGCCATAGCCCAGGTTGACGCACCAGAGCCCGGCCATGGCGTCGAGGATCTTGTGCCCTTCGCTGTCCCACAGATAGACGCCGGACGCCTTGGTGATGATGCGCGTGCCTTTAGCATTCAGCGCCTTGTAATCGGTAAACGGCGGCAGATGATGGTCGCGGCTCAGCGCTTGCCAGTGCAGGGTTTGCGAATCGCTCATCAGTCACCTCTCGATAAAGTTCGTGCATGTTTGGTGGATGAGAAACGCGTCACCCACCCTAGGACCGGCTCCGGCGGAAGCGGCCCTACACCGACAGCATCAGGAATTCCCGCTCCCATGAGCTGATCACCCGGTGGTAGTTCTCCTGCTCGGTGCGCTTGACCGCGACGTAGCCGGTGATGAATTTCGGGCTCAGGTATTTCTCCAGCTCACGACAGGTTTCCATCCGCTCCAGCGCTGCTTCCAGGGTCAGCGGCAGGCGCAGGTTGCGCCGTTCATAGCCACGGCCCTTGACCGGCTGGCTCGGTGGTAGCTGCTCGACCATGCCGATGTAGCCGCACAGCAGGCTCGCGGCGATGGCCAGGTAAGGGTTGGCGTCGGCGCCCGCGAGGCGGTTCTCGACGCGGCGGTTCTGCGGGTCGGAGTCCGGCACGCGCAGGCCCACGGTGCGGTTCTCCTCACCCCACTCGACGTTCACCGGCGCCGAGGTGTCGGGCAGGAAGCGGCGGAACGAATTGACGTTCGGCGCGAACATCGGCAGCAGCTCGGGGATGTACTTCTGCAGGCCGCCGACGTGGTGCAGGAACAGCTGGCTCATGGAGCCGTCTTCACTGGAGAAAATGTTGCGCCCGGTCTTGAGGTCGATGACGCTCTGGTGCAGGTGCATCGCGCTGCCTGGCTCGCCGGTCATCGGCTTGGCCATGAAGGTGGCGGCAACGTTGTGCTTGAGCGCCGCCTCGCGCATGGTGCGCTTGAACACCAGGATCTGGTCGGCCAGGTGCAGTGCTTCGCCGTGACGGAAGTTGATCTCCATCTGCGCGGTGCCTTCCTCGTGGATCAGCGTATCCAGATCCAGGCCCTGCGCTTCGCACCAGTCGTACATGTCCTCGAACAGCGGGTCGAACTCGTTGGCGGCGTCGATGGAGAACGACTGGCGGCCGGTTTCCTGGCGGCCTGAGCGGCCGATCGGCGGCTGGAACGGCAGGGCCGGGGCTTCGCAGCGCTTGGTCAGGTAGAACTCCATCTCCGGCGCGACGATGGGCTGCCAACCGCGGTCGGCGTACATTTTCAGCACGCGCTTCAAGATGTTGCGCGGCGACAACTCGATGGGGTTGCCCATCTTGTCGTAGGTGTCGTGGATCACCTGAGCGGTGGGCTCGATGGCCCAGGGCACGAGGAACACCGCGTTCGGGTCGGGTCGGCAGAACATGTCGATATCGGCCGGGTCGAGCAGTTCGTAGTAGATGTCGTCCTCGACGTAATCGCCGGTCACGGTCTGCAGCAGCACGCTTTCCGGCAGGCGCATGCCCTTTTCGTCGAGAAACTTGTTGGTCGGTGAAATCTTGCCGCGGGCGATCCCGGTCAGGTCGCTGATCAGGCATTCCACTTCGGTGATCTTGTGTTCTTTCAGCCAGCCGGTGAGCTGGTCGAGTTGGATACTCATGTTGACCTCGGGGTTGCTGGGGAGGGCCGCCTGGGTCGGCCGTCAGCGTTGTCGGGCGCGCGCCTCGCAGGCTTCGGCGAAGCCGCGGAACAGCGTCAGATAATGCGGATGCTCGTGAACCTTCCACTCTGGGTGCCACTGCACGCCGAGGGCGAAGCTGCGCGCCTGCTCGACGGAGAACGCCTCGATCAGCCCGTCCGGCGCCAGCGCCTCGATGCGCAGACCGGCTCCAAGCCGCTCGACGCCCTGGCCATGCACCGAGTTGACCTGGATCTGCGCCGGCAGGCCCAGCCGCTCGAGTAGCCCGCCCGGCTGCACGTGCAGCGGATGGCTGAGTCCGTACTGCACCTCCAATGGATCGTCCGGACGTTCGCGGTGGTCCTGATAGGGGCCGGCTTCGTGAACCTTCTGGTGCAGGCTGCCGCCAAAGGCTACGTTCATTTCCTGAAACCCACGGCAGATGCCGAACACCGGGATGCCCGCCTCGACAGCCGCGCGAATCAGCGGCAGGGTGAGACGGTCGCGCAGCGGATCATGATGGGTGCCCGTCTCGCTCGCCGGGCCGCCATAGTGATGTGGCTCGACGTTCGACGGCGAGCCGGTGAACAGCAGGCCATCGAAGGTTTCCAGCAGCGTTGCCGGATCGATCAGCTCATCCAGCGCCGGAATCACCAGCGGCACGCCGGCAATCGCCGCGGCACGCAGGTACTTGTCACCGGCGATGTGGAAGCCGTGATGTCCGATCTGCTTGGTACAGGCCGAAACGCCGATCAGGGGCTTGCGAGGCATGGGATACTCGTCGTTCGAATGGGGCATACCGGAGAGTAGTCTTGTTCATTTTTATAGACAATAGCCCGAGTATTAGCCCGGCGCGCGATGGATTCAGCGTACCGGAGATGCCCCAAAAAAGGCCCATTGTGGGCACTCATGGGGCGCTGGCGGGCTACTATTGACAGTGAACAGGCTTTTCGATTGACTCCCAGACAAGCATCTGATGATTGAAATTTTTAACAATTAAGGTAATTCATCATGGCCCCGCCGCGTGCCGTTCAGCTCAACGAAGCTAACGCATTTCTCAAGGAACATCCGGAGGTTCAGTACGTCGATCTGCTGATCACCGACATGAATGGAGTCGTGCGCGGCAAGCGCATCGAGCGCGCCAGCCTCCACAAGGTCTACGAAAAGGGCATCAACCTCCCCGCTTCGCTGTTCGCCCTCGACATCAACGGAATCACCGTTGAAAGCACCGGCCTTGGCATGGATATCGGCGACTCCGACCGCACCTGTTTCCCGATCCCCAACACGCTGTGCAAGGAACCCTGGCAGAAGCGTCCCACTGCGCAGCTGCTGATGACCATGCACGAGCGCGACGGCGACCCCTTCTTCGCCGACCCGCGCGAGGTCTTGCGCCAGGTGGTGAGCAAGTTCGACGAGCTGGGCCTGACCATCTGCGCCGCCTTCGAGCTCGAGTTCTATCTGATCGATCAGGAGAACATCAACGGCCGGCCGCAGCCACCGCGCTCGCCGATCTCCGGCAAACGCCCGCACTCGACCCAGGTCTATCTGATCGACGATCTCGACGAGTACGTCGATTGCCTGCAGGACATTCTCGAAGGCGCCAAGGAACAGGGCATCCCGGCCGACGCCATCGTCAAGGAAAGCGCCCCGGCGCAGTTCGAGGTCAACCTGCATCACGTCGCCGATCCGATCAAGGCGTGCGATTACGCGGTGCTGCTCAAGCGCCTGATCAAGAACATCGCCTACGACCACGAGATGGACACCACCTTCATGGCCAAGCCCTATCCGGGACAGGCCGGCAACGGGCTGCACGTGCATATCTCGCTGCTCGACAAGAATGGCAACAATATATTCGCCACCGAGAATCCGCTGGACAGCGAGCCGCTGCGTCACGCCATCGGCGGCCTGCAGCAGACCATGGCCGCCTCGATGGCCTTCCTGTGCCCCAACGTGAATTCCTATCGCCGTTTCGGCGCCCAGTTCTACGTGCCCAATGCGCCGTGCTGGGGCATGGACAACCGCACCGTGGCGCTGCGCGTGCCGACCGACAGCCCCGACGCCGTGCGTGTGGAACATCGGGTCGCCGGTGCCGACGCCAACCCCTACCTGCTGCTCGCCGGCATCCTCGCCGGGGTGCACCACGGCCTGACCAACAAGATCGAGCCGGATGACCCCATCGAGGGCAACTCCTACGAGCAGGTCGAGCAGAGCCTGCCGACCAACCTGCGCGACGCCCTGCGCGAGCTGGACGACAGCGAAATCATGGCGCGCTACATCAGCCCGGACTACATCGACATCTTCGTCGCCTGCAAGGAAAGCGAACTGGCCGAGTTCGAACACTCGATCTCGGACCTTGAGTACAACTGGTATCTGCATACCGTCTAGCCGCAGGCCCGCGTGCAGCGGGGCGACCACCACGGCGGTTTGCATCCGCCGCCGTGCTGGCTTCAAATAGGCCGATGACCAAGCCCAGCCCCGCGACGCCCAGTCGCCGCCCGCGCGCCAGCAGCCAGGCGCGCATCCGCCAGATTCTCTCCAGCGCCCGTGAACTGCTCGCCGAGCAGGGCGCCGCGACGCTATCGGTGTACGCGGTGGCGGAGCGCGCCGGCATTCCGCCCTCCTCCGTCTACCACTTCTTCTCTGGAGTGCCGGCATTGCTCGCGGCGCTCACGGCCGATGTGCACGCGACGTTCAGGGACAGCCTCGAGCAGCCCATCGATCACCAGAGCCTGAGCAGCTGGCGCGACCTGTCGCGACTGATCGAACAGCGCATGCTCGGGGTCTACGAACAGGACAGCGCCGCCCGCCAGCTGATCCTCGTGCAGCACGGCCTCGGCGAGGTGACGCAGACCGATCAGCGCCTGGACCTGGAACTCGGCCAGGCGATGCAGGCCGTGTTCGAGCGACATTTCGCCCTGCCGCCTCTGCCGCAGGACATTGATGTGTTCGCCATGGCCGTGGAACTCGGCGACCGCGTCTATGCTCGATCCATACAGCTGTACGGCAGCCTGACGCCACGCATGGCCGAGGAAGGCCTGCGTGTATTCGATGCCTATCTCGGCCTGTATCTGCCGCCATGCCTGCCGAAGCGGGAAACATCGAGCCACTGACCGATAAATATCGATAAACGGTCAGCCCTTTCTTTGCCATCGGCGTTCAGCCCCCTATCAATCCAGATAACTATCGAATAAATTTGCGCTTTCGATAGCCGTCGCCCTTTCAACTGCAGCCGCGAGGTTTCCATGTCCCGAGTCGTTACCGTTGCCGCCACCCAGATGGCCTGTTCCTGGGATAGCCAGGCCAACATCGCCAATGCCGACAAGCTGGTGCGCGAGGCCGCCGCCAAGGGCGCGCAGATCATCCTCATTCAGGAGCTGTTCGAGACGCCCTACTTCTGCCAGAAGCCCAACGCCGAGTACCTGCAGCTGGCGACGCCGGTCGAGGAAAACCCGGCCATCCAGCATTTCCAGAAGGTCGCCGCCGAACTGCAGGTGGTGCTGCCGATCAGCTTCTTCGAGCTGGCCGGACGCGCCCGCTTCAATTCCATCGCCATCATCGATGCCGACGGCAAGCTGCTCGGCGTCTACCGCAAGAGCCACATTCCGGATGGCCCCGGCTACCACGAGAAGTACTACTTCAACCCGGGCGACACCGGCTTCAAGGTGTGGAACACCCGCTACGCCAAGATCGGCGTGGCCATCTGCTGGGATCAGTGGTTCCCAGAAACCGCGCGCAGCATGGCGCTGATGGGCGCCGAACTGCTGTTCTACCCGACCGCCATCGGCAGCGAGCCGCACGACCCGAACATCACCTCGCGCGACCACTGGCAGCGCGTGCAGCAGGGCCATGCCGGCGCCAACCTGATGCCGCTGATCGCCAGCAACCGCATCGGCCGCGAAGAGCAGGACGGCTACGACATCACCTTCTACGGCTCGTCATTCATCGCCGACCAGTTCGGGGCCAAGGTCGAGGAAATGGACGAAACCAGCGAGGGCGTGCTGGTGCACCAGTTCGATCTCGACCAGCTCGAACACATCCGCAGCGCCTGGGGCGTGTTCCGCGATCGCCGGCCGAATCTCTACGGGTCGATCCGGACCCTGGACGGCTCGCAGCCTTCAGAGTGAGCCGCGCGCCCGCCGATACGAACCACGGGAAAGGCCTGTCCTTTCCCGCTTCATGAGAAATGCAGATGACCACCCTGACGACCACGCCGCGTACCGATGGCTACTTCATGCCTGCCGAATGGGCACCGCACAGCCAGACCTGGATGGTCTGGCCGCAACGCCCGGACAACTGGCGTGACAACGGCGCGCCCGCGCAGGCCGCGTTCACCGCTGTCGCCAAGGCCATTGCACGCTTCGAGCCGGTTACCGTCTGCGCCAGCGCCGAGCAGTACCTCGCAGCTCGCGCGGCACTCGACGATCCGCGCATCCGCGTGGTGGAACTGAGCACCGACGACGCCTGGATGCGCGATACCGGGCCGACCTTCGTCATCGACGACCAAGGCGGCCTGCGCGGCGTCGACTGGACGTTCAATGCCTGGGGCGGTGAAGACGGCGGCCTCTATGCCGACTGGCAGCGCGACGACGAAGTGGCGCGCAAGATCCTCGAACTCGAATACTGCGACCGCTACCGCACCGAGGGCTTCGTGCTCGAGGGCGGCTCGATCCACGTCGACGGCGAGGGCACGCTGATCACCACCGAGGAATGCCTGCTCAATCGCAACCGCAACCCGCATCTGTCCCGCGAGCAAATCGAGAGCGTGCTGCGGGAACAGCTGGCGGTCGATAGCATCATCTGGCTGCCGCACGGCCTGTTCAACGATGAAACCGACGGCCACGTCGACAACTTCTGCTGCTTCGTGCGCCCGGGCGAAGTACTGCTGGCCTGGACCGACGATGCGAACGACCCCAACTTCGAGCGCTGTCAGGCGGCCATGGCCGTGCTGCAGAGCGTTCGCGACGCCAAGGGCCGCACGCTGACGGTGCACAAGATGCCGATTCCCGGCCCGCTGCATGCGACTGCCGAAGAATGCGCCGGGGTCCTCGCCCTGGACGGCAGCCAGCCGCGCGACCCGTCGATACGCCTGGCCGGCAGCTACGTGAACTTCCTCATCGTCAACGGCGGCATCATCGCCCCAGCCTTCGGCGACCCGCTGGACGCCGAAGCCGAGCGCATCCTGGCGCAGGTATTCCCGGAGCACCGGGTCGTCATGGTGCCAGGGCGCGAGATCCTCCTCGGCGGCGGCAATATTCACTGCATCACCCAGCAGCAGCCGGCACCGCTATCGCGCTGAAACGCTGGCCTTGAGCCTGCCAAGCCAGGCAAGGGGAGGTTGGATGGAGTTTCTGGTCAACCTCGACGTCGACGACTTGGAACGGGCCGTCGACTTCTACGGATCGGTGTTCGGTCTACGGGTCGGCCGCCGCCTCGGCACCTTCGCGGTGGAAATGCTCGGCGGCCCGACGCCGATCTATCTGTTGCTCAAGGATGCGGGCAGCGCCGCGACGCCCGATGGCTCTCGGCAACGCGACTACGCGCGGCACTGGACGCCGGTGCACCTGGACTTCGTCGTCGACGACATCGAAGCCGCTACCACCAGAGCCGTCACTCACGGCGCGCAGCTGGAACAGCCGATAACGGCTCAGGCCGGGCACAAGCTGGCGTTGATGGCCGATCCATTCGGCCATGGCTTCTGCCTGCTGCAGTTCATCGGCCGGGGTTACGACGAGCTGGCCAACTGAGCTGATCGGACATCCCCACCTGTCTGCTCAGCCGACGATCACCTGGTTCTTGCCCAGGCGCTTGGCGGTATACATCGCCGCGTCGGCGCGGGCGAACACGCTGCTCAGCTCGGGATCGCTGGCTTTCAGGTAGGTCAGGCCCAGGCTGGCGGTGACGCGGAAACGTTCGCCGTTGTCGGCGGTAAACACTACCCGTTCGATCTCGCGCTGCAGGCGTTCGGCGATCTGTTCGGCCAGATCCGGCTGACAGCCCGGCAGCACCGCGGCGAATTCCTCACCACCGATGCGCCCGAACAGGTCGCTCTGGCGCAGCACGGCAGCGCCGCAGCGGGCCACCTTCTGCAGCACCTGATCGCCCATCTGGTGGCCGTGGGTGTCGTTGATGCGCTTGAAGTCATCGATATCCAGCAGCAGGAACGCCAGCGAGGAAGCAAACTGCCGCGCCCGCTCGAACTCGCCGCGGGCGCATTCGAAGAAGTGCCGGCGGTTGCTGCTCTGGGTCAGTACATCGGTGGTGGCCAGACGCTGCAGTTCGCCTTCGAGCTGCTTCTTCTCGGTGATGTCTTCGGCGATACCGACAATGATCGGGCCCTGGCCACGATCGGCGCGACGGCCGAGGAAACACTTGTCGCTCAACCAGCGCAACTGCCCGTCGCCACGGATGATGCGGTACTCGCGGGTTTCCACTGCGCCCTCGTCGAGCACGGCGAGCATGCTCTTCTGCGCGAACTCGACGTCATCCGGATAGATCGCATTGCGCCACTCGCCGTAATCGGCCAGCAGCAGGGCCGGCGAGCGACCGAAGATGCGCTCGTAGGCCGGGCTGACGTAGATCATCCGCTGCGCCTGCCAGTCGAACGCCCAGAGCACGGCGTTGACACCGCCCAGCAGGGTGCTGAACAGTTGCTCGCGCTCGCCTAGGCGGGCAGCCTCCGCGCGCGCATGCATCAGCGCCAGCAATGTCTGCGCATCGCCGCCCGGTGGCATGCCCATACCCGAATCACCCTGATTACTCGCCAGCCGCATAGCCTTCTTCCTGAAACGACCGTCGCGATTGCGACGGTACTGCATGTTGAGAATGCTGTTCAGAGAGCCCGCCAGAGGCAAAGTTCCGGCCGGCTGCAGGCCTTGTGCTTGAGCCGATGGAAGGTCAGGCGATGGCGACCGACGGGCGCAGGGAATAGGTGCGCAGATGCTCGGCGAATTCGCGCAGCGACTGGATGCCGCTGGCCTCCGCTTCGTGCACCCACTGCTTGATCGCCGCCAGCATTTCGTGGCCGTTCGAGCTGGTTCGCGTCCAGATCTGCTGCAGCGCCAGACGCTTCTCGTAGATCACCTTGAGCGACTGGCTCTGCGCCAGCATGTCGTCGATGTGCGCCTGCTGTTCCTGCTGCAGCAGACTCGGCTCCCGCGCCAACAGTCGCTTGGCCCGGCGCAGTTGATGGCGCAGCGTGGCGTCGGCGCGGCCAAGCTCCTGGCGCACCAACGGCACGATAACCAGCTTGCGGTACTGCGCCATGATCTGGAAACGGTTGTTGAGGATCGCCATGGCGCTGTCCATGTCCAGCTGCTGCTTGCCCTCGATGCGGTGGGCGATCGGCGCGGTACGGTTGACCTTGGCCAGCCGCAGCAGGCTGAACAGGCGAATCCAGGCCCAGCCCATGTCGAACTCCCATTTGCGCACCGACAGCTTGGCCGAGTTCGGATAGGTGTGGTGGTTGTTGTGCAGCTCCTCGCCGCCGATGAGGATGCCCCAGGGCAGGAGGTTGGTCGCCGCATCTCGGCATTCGAAGTTGCGATAACCGACTGCGTGACCGAGACCGTTGACCACGCCGGCGGCCCAGAACGGAATCCAGATCATCAGCACGGCCCACACGGTGAGGCCGAGCGCGCCGAACAGCGCCAGGTCGATCAGCAGCATCAGCACGATGCCGGTATTGGGAAAGCGCGAATAGAGGTTGCGCTCGATCCAGTCGTCCGGGCAGTTCTTGCCGTAGATGCGCAGGGTTTCCTCGTTCTTCCCCTCTTCCATGTACAGCTCGGCGCCCTTGCGCAGCACCGTGCTCAGACCCTTATGCACCGGGCTGTGCGGGTCATCGGGGGTCTCGCATTTGGCGTGGTGCTTGCGATGGATGGCAGTCCACTCGCGGGTGTTCATCGCCGTGGTCAGCCACAGCCAGAAGCGGAAGAAATGCTTGAGCGCCGGATTCAGCTCCAGCGAGCGGTGCGCCGAGTAACGGTGCAGGTAGACCGTGACGCTGACGATGGTGACGTGAGTCAGCAGCAGCGTGGTCGCGATGAGTTGCCAGACCGACAGGTCGAGTAAACCGGTGTGCCACATAATAACGGGGTGCCTCTTGCAGAACGGTGCGCCAGCGACCTCCGCTGGCGTCCACCTGCCTTCAGCCTAACACCAGGTGTCGGCGAGTCTAGGAAACGGCCCGACCGACCGTCTAATAGCTGGTGATTTTTTAGCCAGATTCGGCTGCAATCGCTACGCTTCGGTACGTGGCGCCATGCTGACGTGCATTCCCGAAAGACGCTATCGGTCGTACTGGCATAGAGCTATCATTGTTTCTTTTTTGCCCTGGAAAGTTGCGGCTCATGCAAACGTCGTACGTCGAGCGCAGCACCTCGCGCCTCTGGCCGGCCCGCCGATGACGAACGCCGGCATCACCACACCGCACTGGATCTTCACGCTCGGCAGCCTGCTGCTCGTGCTGCTGTTCGGTAGTCTGGCATTCAATGACTACCGCGCGCGCGATGCCGCCTGGCACCTGGAAATCGACACCCATGGCGAACTGCAGAGCCTGGCGCTGCAGAGCGCGCAGCTCAATCAGCGACGGCAGGCCGACATGGTCGCCACGGCGCTGGCCGGCAATGCCGAAGTGCTGCGCCAGGTTCGCCAGATCGATACGGCGCTACGTGATGGCCGGGCCATGGACGATGCACGTATCGAGCTGGCACGTCAGCGTCTGCGCGCCGCGTTGAGCCCGGCCTGGAGCGCCATGCAACGCCACGGCGCGTTGCAGTTGCAGATCTTCTGGAGCGACGCTGGGGTCGCCCTGCTGCGCATGCAGCAACCGGAGCGCTTCGGTGACGCAATGGCGGCGCAGCGCCCGATGCTGCGCCGCGCGATGAGCGAAGGCAGCATGCAGTACGGCATGGAGGTCAATGCGCTCGGCGCCAGCAGTCGCGCCATCGTTCCTTTGCGTGCCACCGACAGCGAGTCCGGCGAGATCATCGGCGCCCTGGAAGTCGGCTACAACGTGCTGCCGGAATTGCCCGAGCTGGGCGATCAGCTGGCTGCCGGGCTGGCGCTGGTGGTCAATCGCCAGGCACTGCAGGCGGCAGACGTGGAAGCCCCCAGCGGCGTGCAACTGCGCAGCGACGGCGACTGGCTGCTGATCGAACATTCGGCGACACAGATTCTGCACTGGGCGCAGCAGAGCATGCTGCCCGAGCCGGAGAGCGGCCTGGCCTTGCGCCTGCTGAGTGCCGACGGCCGCACCTATATGCTCAATCAGATTCCCCTGCACAGCGACCGTCGGGCCCAGCCATCGGCGCCGCTGCTGGCAGCGGCGCTGGTCTGGCGCGACATCAGCGCCATGCAGCAGGAGCACCAACAGGCCGGGCGCCGGCTGCTGATCAAATGGAGTCTGGCCTGGCTGATCGCCGAGGCGTTGCTGCTGACCCTGGCGGTACTGCTGCAACGGCGCATCGGCGCGCAGCTGCAGCATCAGTTCAGCCAGCAACAGCAGGGCCGACGCCGCCAGCGCCTGCTCGACCGCGCACAGAAGATCGCCAGCCTGTTGCCCGGCGTGGTGTTTCAGCTCAAGCGCTTCGCCAACGGCCGCTATGCCTTCCTCTATGCCAGCGAGGGCGCACGTGACCTGTACGGCATCGACCCGCAGAGGCTTCTGGAAGATGCTTCCCAGGCCCTGGTGCACGTTCACCCGCAGGATCTGCCACGCCTGAAAGCCGCACTGCTGCGTGTGGCTGCTGGGTCGACAACCGGCTCGGTGGAGTTCCGCATCCAGCATCCGCAACGCGGTCTGCTCTGGGCCGAGGGGCGTGCCACCGCCGAACGACGTCCCGACGGCACCGTGCTCTGGCACGGCTTCGTCACCGAGATCAGCGAACTGATGGAAGCCACCCGCGCGCTGCAGAAGAGTGAAAGTCGTTACCGCGCCATGGTCGGCAACCTGCCGGGCGTGGTCTACCGCTGCCGCAACGACGGCCGTCGGCGCATGAGCTACCTGAGCGACGGCATCGAACGCCTGACCGGCTACCCGGCCGGCGGTTTCGTCGGCGACCGCGTGCGCAGCTACGCCAGCCTGATCCACCCAGACGACCTCGAGCTGGCCCGGCAACACGCCGAGCAGGACACCTTCGAGGGCGTCTACCGCCTCATCAATGCCGAAGGCCGGACCGTCTACGTGCGCGAAAAGGCCCGCGTACTGCACGAGCGCGACGACCCGGTGGGCTGGTGCGACGGCTTCATCTGGGATGTCACCGACCAGGCGCTGGCCAAGGAAGAGATGCAGGAGCGCGAGCGCTACCTGAGCATGCTGATCGACAACGTGATCGACGCCATCATCATCATCGACGCCCGCGGCATCATCGAAACCTTCAACCATGCCGCCGAACAGATCTTCGGCTACAGCGCCGCGGAGGTCATCGGCCGCAACCTGTCGATGCTCATGCCCGAACCGGACCGCTCCGCCCACGACGGCTATCTGGAAACCTACGAGCGACGCGGCATTCCTCGCGCGCTGGAGCAGAACCGCGAACTCACCGCCCTGCGCCGGACCGGCGAAACCTTCACCATCGAACTGCGCGTCTCGCAGATCAACCACCACGGCGAGCGCCGATTCATCGGCCTGGTGCGCGACATCACCGAGCGCAAGCGCATCGAGCGGATGAAGAGTGAGCTGGTGTCCATCGTCAGCCACGAGCTGCGTACGCCACTGACCTCGATCTCCGGTGCCCTCGGCCTGATCGTCGGCGGCGCGCTGGGCGAGCCTTCACCGAACATGCGCCAGATGATCAGCATCGCCCACCAGAACAGCCTGCGCCTGGGGCGCCTGGTGGACGACCTGCTGGACATGGACAAGCTGGTCGCCGGCAAGATGACCCTCGACCTGCGCGCGCATGCGCTGCCGACGCAGCTGCAACAGGCAATCGCCGCCAATCAGGGCTATGCCGCCAAGCACGGTGTCACGCTGGAGCTGCTGCCCGCGCCGGACGTGCAGCTGATGACAGACGACGACCGGTTGCAGCAGGTACTGGCCAATCTCATCTCCAATGCGGTCAAATTCTCGCCGCAGGGTGGCACCGTTACGCTCGGCAGCGAGCGACGCGATGACTGGGTGCGAATCTCGGTACGCGATCAGGGACCGGGCATCGCCGCCGAATTCCACACACGAATCTTCCAGAAGTTCTCCCAGGCCGATTCCTCCGACAGCCGCCAGAAGGAAGGCACCGGGCTAGGCCTGGCCATTAGCAAGGAACTGATCGAACACATGCACGGCCGGATCGGTTTCGATTCCGAGCCCGGCGAAGGCGCCTGTTTCTGGTGCGAACTGCCAGTCGCGCCGCTGGCGCAAGATCAATCCTGATGCTTCCGTTAAGCGGACGCGCACGCAAACGACCCCCGGAGGCACAATGGCCGAGCTAAGGCGCATCCTGCACGTTGAAGACGATCCGTCGATTCAGGCGGTGACCAAACTGGCCCTGGAGGCCGTTGGCGGATACGAGGTGCTGTCCTGCTCCTCTGGCGCACAGGCGCTGGAGGAAGTCGAAGCCTTCGCCCCCGACTTCATCCTGCTGGACGTGATGATGCCGGGCATGGACGGCCCGCAGACGCTGCTCAGATTGCGCGAGCGCATCGACCTGGAACGGATTCCGGTAACATTCATGACCGCCAAGGTGCAGCCGAGCGAGATCGAGCACCTGCGCAAGCTGGGCGCGCGCGACGTGATCGTCAAGCCGTTCGACCCGATGCAGCTGGCCGAGCAGATTCGCAGCATCTGGCTGAGTGGCCGATACTAGGCAGAACTGCTTAATCCCCCGGTCGTGAAACGCTGCCGACCGGACGCCCCCCACCGAACCAGCAAGGCGCGACGATGGAGTCACCGCAACAAAGCACGACGCCGATGCCATCCACCGCCCAGCCGCGCGAGCTGTCACGCCTGGCGGCGTTACTGCGCTACGAAATCCTCGATACGCCGGAAGACTCGGTCTTCGACGACTTCACCAAACTGGCCTCACAGATCTGCGACACGCCCATAGCGCTGATTTCACTGGTCGACGACCGCCGCCAGTGGTTCAAGAGCCGCGTCGGCCTCGACGTCAGCGAGACCCCGCGGGAAATCTCCTTCTGCACCTACACCATCGCCGGCGACGAGATCTTCGAGGTGCCGGATACGCTGCAGGACCCGCGTTTTTGCAACAACCCGCTGGTACTCGGCGACCCGCAGATTCGCTTCTATGCCGGAGCACCGCTGACCACGCCGGACGGCTACAACCTTGGCACCCTGTGCGTGATCGACCGCCAGCCACGTCGCCTCAGTGCCGAGCAACGCGAAATCCTGGAGCGCCTCGGCCGCCAGGTGATCCGCCTGTTCGAACAGCAGCTGCTGGCGCACCGTCACGCCGAACAGGCGGCACTGCAACAGGCCATCCTCGACAGCGCCTCCAGCGCCGTGCTGGTGACCCGCCCCGACGGTGTCGTCACCAGCGTCAACCCGACCGCCGAACGGCTGCTCGGCTACAGCGAACAGGCGCTGGTCGGCCATCCGCTGACCGCCGCGCTGTTCCGTCCGGAGGCGCTGCAGCGCCGGGCGCTGTTGCTTTCCAGCGAATTGCAGATGCCGCTCGAGGCCGATTTCTCGGTACTGACCGCGCCGCTGCACCGCGGCCGGCGCGACATGTCCGAATGGCGCCTGCGTCACCAGAACGGCAACGAGGTACCGGTGCTGCTGGGTGTGAGCGCGATCCATGACGAGCAGGAGCACCTGCGCGGCTATCTGGTCAACGCCTACGACCTGGCCTATCAGGAGCAGCTGCAACTACGCTTGCAGCAGATCGCCGCGCAAGTCCCGGGCATGCTCTTCCAGTTCCACTGGCGCGCCGATGGGGCGTCGTGCTTTCCCTACGTCAGCGAAGGCGTCGAGCAGATCTACGGGCTCAGCCCCGGACAGCTGGCCAGCAGCTTCGCGCCGATCGTCTGCCGGGTCCACGGGCCCGACCGCAGCGCGCTGCTGATCAGCATCCGCAAGGCGGCGAGCGAGCTCACGCCCTGGCACAGCGAGCACCGCGTCGAGCACCCGCGCAAGGGGCTGATCTGGGTCGAGGCGCGGGCCACGCCGCTGCAACAGGTCGATGGCTCTGTGCTCTGGCATGGTTTCGTCACCGATATCACCGCGCGCAAGGCCGAACAGCTGGAGCTGGACAAGCAGCAGGAAATGAATCGGCGCCTGCTCGAAGCGCTGAGCGAAGCGGTGATCGCCTGCGACGCCGAGGGCAATCTGACCCTGTTCAACGAGAAAGCTAAACAGTGGCATGGGGCTGACGCCGAGTCGGGCTCGCCGGAGCAGTGGGCGACACGCTATCAACTGTTTCGCGCCGACGGCATGACGCCGTTGCAGCCCGAAGAAATTCCGCTGCGCCGCGCGCTACATGGCGAGCATGTCATCAACCATGAAATGGTCCTGTTGAGTCAGGGCTCGCCACGATATGTGCTCTCCAACGCCGATCCGCTGTTCAGTTCCGACGGCCATCCCTTGGGCGCGGTCGTCGTCATGCACGACATCACCGAACGCAAGCGCATCGAACGCCTGCAGCGCGAGTTCATCTCTACCGTCAGCCACGAGCTGCGCACGCCGCTGACCTCCATCACCGGCGCCCTGGCGCTGATCTGTTCGAACGTCATGGGCGAAGTGCCTGAATCGATGCTCGAGTTGCTGGATATCGCCCAGCAGAACAGCCAGCGCCTGGGCGCGCTGATCGACGATCTGCTGGATATGGAAAAACTGCACGCCGGCAAGATGCGCTTCGACATGCTCGAGCAACCGCTGCCGCCCCTGCTGGAACTGGCCCTGCGTAGCAACGGCAGCTACGCCGAGCGGCATGGCGTGCAGCTGCACCTCGGCGCCTGCCCGGCGGTGAGCGTGACGGTCGATGCCATGCGTGTGCAGCAAGTATTGAGCAATCTACTTTCCAACGCAGCGAAGTTCTCCCCGGCCGGTGAGCAAGTCGAACTGTCAGCCCAATTCAGTGACGGCCGGGTCCGGGTCAGCGTCCGAGACCAGGGCCCGGGCATTTCCGACGAATTTCATGCGCGGGTATTCCAGAAGTTCGCCCAGGCCGACTCGTCCGACAGCCGCCAGCAAGGCGGCACCGGGCTGGGTCTGGCGATCAGCAAGGAGCTGATCGAGCACATGGGCGGGCATATCGGCTTCGAATCCGAGCCCGGCCGTGGCGCCTGCTTCTGGTTCGAACTACCCGCACAAGGCCAGGCCAAGGAGAGACCGTGATGAAACAGCTCAAGCGCATCCTGCACGTCGAAGACGTACCGTCCATCCAGGTGGTGACGCGTATCGCCCTGGAAAAGCTCGGCGGCTTCGAGGTACTCAGCTGTCAGTCCGGTCAAGCCGCGCTCGATCAGGTGCAGGCTTTCGCCCCTGATCTGATCCTGCTCGATGTGATGCTGCCGCAGATGGACGGCATCGAGCTGGTTCGCCAGCTCTCCCATCTGATCGACCTGCAGCAGACGCCCGTGGTGTTTCTCACCGGCCACTTGCAGCCCGAACGGCTGCAGGAGCTGCGCCAGCTCGGCGTGCGCCAGGTGCTGAGCAAGCCCTTCGATCCGCTGCAGCTTGCCACCCAGCTGCGGCAAATCTGGGAGGCCGAGCATGGATGATCGCACCCGCCTGGCGCTGCAGGAGCAGCTGGCGCAGCTGGAACAGCAATTCGGCGAACGGCTGCAGGCCGACCTGATCGACCTCGCCGCGCTCGCCCAGGATCTGCAGCAGACTCGCGCCACTGCCAGTCGCCGGCTGGTGATGCTGAACATCCGCGAGCGCCTGCATCGTCTGGCCGGCGCCGCCGGTACCTTTGGTTTCGCCAAGCTCGGGGAACGCGCCAGACAACTCGAACAACGTGCCGACCGCTGGCTGGATTCGGCCAAGCCGGGCAGTCGCGCGGCCGAGGCCTTCGCCCGCGCGGTGCTGCAATTGGCCAGCGAAACCCCCGGCCAGGAACGCCACGGCGCGGCGGAGCTGCCCGAACATCACGAGGACCCGGCACCCGGCTGTCGCATCTACCTGATGAAGGCCGATCCGGTCGCGGGCGCCAGCATGGCGGTGACCCTGCGCAACTTCGGCTATCTGGTCAGCGAGTGGCTCAGTTTCGCCGCGCTGCAGGAGGCCGTGGCCGATGAGCTGCCCGACGCGCTGATCGTCAGCGTCGAACAGGAAGGCGATTTCGAGGCGCTGGCCGCCCTGCAGCAAAGCCTCGAGCAACCACTGCCGCTGCTGGTCATCCATGATCGTGCCGATTTCGCCAGCCAGCTGGCCGCGGTACGCGCCGGGGCCCAGGGCTTCTTCGTCCGTCCACTGGACATCACCCAGCTGGAAAACAGCCTGGAGCGCTGCCTCGATCGACAGCAGGGCGAGCCGTTCCGCGTGCTGATCATCGATGACGACGCCGAACTGGCGGCACGCTACAGCCTGGTGCTGCGCAACGCGCAGATGCAGGTGCAGATCCTCACCGAACCGACCCGCGTGCTGGACACCATGCGCAGCTTCAACCCCGAGGTGCTGTTGCTGGACATCAACATGCCGGACTGCTCCGGCCCGGAGCTGGCGCAGATGATCCGCCTGCATGACGAATGGCTGCGGGTGACCATCATCTACCTTTCTGCCGAGACCGATACCCACCGGCAGATGGCAGCGCTGCTCAAGGCCGGCGACGACTTCATCACCAAGCCGATCAGCGACACCGCGCTGGTCGCCGCGGTGTACTCCCATGCCCAGCGTGCGCGCTCGCTGAGCACCGCGCTGGCCCGCGACAGCCTTACCGGCCTGCTCAAGCACGCCGATATCAAGGAGCAGCTGGCGCTGGAAGTGCAGCGCACCACCCGTACCGGCAAACCGGCCAGCGTGGTGATGCTCGATCTCGATCATTTCAAACAGGTCAATGACACCTACGGGCACGCCGCCGGTGACAACGTGATCCGCGCCCTGGCCAACCTGCTGCGCCAGCGCCTGCGGCGTATCGACAGCCTCGGCCGCTATGGCGGCGAGGAGTTCGTCGCCGTATTGCCCGAATGCTCGGCCCTGCAAGCGCGGCGCATCTTCGACGAAATCCGCGTGCGCTTCGCCGCGCTGAGCTTCAATGCCGGCGACCAGGAGTTCTGCGTGACCTTCAGCGCCGGCATCTGCGAAACCGACGGTCACAGCGCCGCTGGCCTGCTGCTCGAGCGTGCCGACCAGGCGCTGTATGTGGCCAAGCACAATGGCCGCAACCAGGTGCAGATCGCCCAGCGCTGAGCGCCCGGCCCTTTCGGCGGCGAACCGCAGTGGTCCGGGCAGGTCTGACTATACTGAATTCATCCCGGTGACCACGCGGTAGCGAGGCAACTGGGGATTCTGTGCAGTCGTCCCCGTCGGAAGGAGTCCGGTTTGCCCGCAAGACTCGCGATCGGTTGGCACTCAATCGCCTTTCTCGCTGCGTTTCTGTTGCTCGTCGCCCTTGGCTGGCAAGGCAAGCGCACGCAGGAAGCGCTGTTGCAGACCAATCGCTCGGTCAGTCACAGCCTGGAAATCATCACCTCGGTCCAGGCGATCTTTTCTTCGTTGCAGGACATCGAAACCGGTTCGCGCGGTTTCATCCTCACCGGCGACCCCACCTATCTCGAACCCTACGAGCGTGGCCTCAGACAGCTGGAAGGCAACCGGCGCAGCCTGCAGCGCCAGGTCGAGGAGCGCCATTTTCCCGATCGGCGCTGGTTCCAGACGCTCGATGCGACCATCGCCGAACGCCTCGAAGTAGCCGCCGGCAACATACAGACCCGCCGCGAAGCCGGGCTGCAGGCTGCCGTGGAGCGTCTGCGCAAGGCCGGCGGGCACCTGCTGATGGACCGCCTGCGCGCATTGCTCAACGCCGTCGAGCAGCACGAGCGCAGCCACCTGGCCGCCGCCAGCGAAGCCGTGGCACGCACCACCGAGCGCGCTCAGCGGCTGGCATTGATCGGCACACTGGTGGTGATCGGACTGTTCCTGGCCGCCTTCTGGGCCCTGCAGCGAAATCTGCAGATTCGCCAGCAGCTCGCCCGTGGTGCCCAGGCCGGCGAGGCGCGTCTCGGAGCGCTGTTGCAGGCCATCCCGGACCATCTCTACGCGGTCGATGAGCGGCAGCAGGTCTCCAGCATTTCGCGTGGCACCCCGCGCCGCGCGCCGCCACCGGAAGCGATCGAACCCTTGCTCGTCGAGCTGCTCAATCAGACCGACGAAGGCGCACTACGCCAGAAGACCTGGTGCGAGTTGCAGACCCAGCGCACCTTCGAGGTGCGCCTGATGCCCACCGGGCTGGGCGACCATCTGGCCATCGCGCGCGACGTCAGCGAACTGCAGCGCAACCGCGACAGCCTGCACGACCAGCAGGTGTTCCTCCGCCGGGTGGTCGACACCGACGACAACCTGATCTTCGTTCGCGACGCCCAGGGTCGCTTCCTGCTCTGCAATTCGGCGCTCGCGACGCTGTTGAACGTGCGCCCGCAGGACATCGAGCAGCGTCGCCCCGATGAAGTGCCGTCAGCCGTGCGGCTGCAGCCGCTGCTGCTGGGTGACGAAGAGCTGGCCGAGCTGGCGGGAGGCAGCAGCGAACTGCGCAGCACCGAGGTTGCGCTGACCGATGCCCATGGCACGGAGCACTGGTTCCAGGTGGTCAAGCGACCGCTGCGGATCTCGGCACGCACCTGCCATGTGGTCACGGTAGCGGTGGACATCTCACTGCGCCGACGCATGGAGCAGATGAAGACCGAATTCATCTCTACCGTCAGCCATGAACTGCGCACGCCGCTGACCGCCATCCGCGGCGCTCTCGGCATGCTGATCGGCGGTATCGCCGGGCATATCGGCGACGACGCCCGCCCGCTGCTGGATATCGCGCACAAGAACAGCGAACGCCTGGTGCGCCTGATCAACGACATCCTCGACATCGAAAAGCTCGAAGCCGGGCGCCTGGCGTTCAACTTCGGCCGCCACGACGTGCGCGCGCTGGTGCAGCAGGCGCTGTCGGACATCGAGCCGTACGCCCGCGACTACGGCGTCAGCCTCGCGTTGGTGAGCGGCGACGAGTCGCGGTCGAGCGACGCCATGGTCGACCCCGACCGCTTCGCCCAGGTGATGGCCAACCTGCTGTCCAATGCGATCAAGCATTCCCCCGCCGGCGGCAGCGTGACGGTCGATCTTCGTCACCACGACAACGTGCTGGAACTCGGTGTACAGGATCACGGGGCGGGGATTCCCGAGGCTTTCCGCGGGCGGATCTTCGAACGCTTCGCCCAGGCCGACTCCTCCGACGCCCGCCAACGTGGCGGCACCGGGCTGGGCCTGGCGATCACCCGCTCGCTGGTGCAGCAGATGCACGGGCAGATCGGTTTCGACTCCCAGGAAGGCCACGGCTCGCGCTTCTGGCTGCAGCTGCCACTGGAGGAGCAATCCGCAGCGCCCCTGCAGCGACCCGCCGCACCACGGGCCAGAGCCGCTCAGGGTGACGACGCGCCGCTGATCCTCATCCTCGAGCCGGACACGCGGGCCGCCGAGCAGCTGGCCACAGCGCTGCAGCAACATGGCTACGCCACCTTGATCAGTGGGAGCGCAGCCGAGGCACGCCAGCTGTTGCTGAAGTTCGACGTCGAGGCACTGACCCTCAGCCCGGCACTGGATGACGAGAACAGCGCGGCCTTCCTGCAGAGCCTGCGCAGCCAGCACAACTACCGCAACCTGCCGGTGCTGATCGTCAGCCTGCAGCCGCAGCGACGCGATGATGACGACGGCACGCTGCGCGGCGGCGCGGTGGGAGTGATCGACTGGCTGCACAAGCCGATCGACCCCTCGCGGGTGATGGACGTCATCCGCGCCTGTCTGCAGCTGAGTGGACACCGGCCGCGCATCCTGCACGTCGAGGACGATGACGACCTGCGGGTGCTGCTGGCCAGGCAGATTGCCGTGCTCGACGTCGACCTTTCCGGCGCCGCGACGCTGCACGAAGCGCGCGAGCTGATCGCGGCACAGACGTTCGACCTGGCCATCATCGACCTGATGCTGCCGGACGGTCAGGGTACCGAGCTGTTCGACCAGCTCGCGCAGAGCGTCCCACCGCCGCCGGTGATCATCTTTTCCGCGCTCGACACCCCGATTCAGGACGACCGCCTGGCGCTGCGCCAACTGGTGAAATCTCGTCACGACGGCGATGAGCTGGCCAGGCTGATCCAGCACCTGCTGCAACACTGGCCGCCGGGGCACACACACGAAACCGACGAGGCTCACCCATGAGCGAATCCGCCAGCAAACGCATTCTCATGGTGGAAGACGAAGAAGACATCGCCTTTCTCATCCGCTACATGCTCGAACGTCACGGCTTCGTGGTCGACCACGCCGCCGATGGCCGGCAGGCACTGGAGTACTTCGCCCAGAGCGAGCCGCCGGATCTGACGCTGATGGACATCATGCTGCCCTACCATGACGGCCTGGAACTCATCGAACGGCTGCGGGCGCAGCCCGGCTGGGACAGCGTGCCGGTGCTGATGCTGACGGCCAAGGCCCGTGAAGTGGACATCGTCCGAGCACTGGAACTCGGCGCCGACGACTACGTGACCAAGCCCTTCCAGCCGGAGGAACTGCTGGCGCGCATCCGCCGTCTGCTGAGGGGCCGCCGATGAAGCGAGCGGTAATGCTGCTTG
Organism: Stutzerimonas chloritidismutans AW-1; assembly: GCF_000495915.1. Lineage (GTDB taxonomy): Bacteria > Pseudomonadota > Gammaproteobacteria > Pseudomonadales > Pseudomonadaceae > Stutzerimonas > Stutzerimonas chloritidismutans. Next base: position 44,444 of record NZ_AOFQ01000046.1, on the reverse strand, counting down.
CCCTGGCGCTGCCTTGCGGTGCGGCGCTGGCGGACGTCGCTACCGCCCAGCGGCAGGTCCAGGCGCAACAACTGGACGCGGCCGAAGCCACACTTCGGGCGCATCTGGCCGGGCAGCCGGACGACACCGCGGCGCAGTTCCTGCTCGCCCGTGTATTGAGCTGGCAAGGCCGCCCTGAACAGGCGCTGCCGATCTATCGCCGCCTGCTGCAGCAACAGCCGGACAACGCCGACTATCTGCTCGGCGAGGGCCAGGCGCTACTCTGGGCCGGTCATCCGCAACGGGCGCTGGAATCGCTCGAGCGCGCCGCCCAGCTCGTCCCGGACTATGCCGAGGTGCAGCAGGTGATCCAGCAGGCCCGCGCTGCGCTGACCGTGCCCAGCACCGCAGCGGCGCCCGTGCCGGTGGACGACGCCGCGACCAAGCGACGCCACGAACTGGAAATCTCCGCTCGCCAGGACTGGCTCGACAGCGGCTTTGACAACTGGCGCAGCCAGCGCCTGGACTACGCCTCGACGAAGCCGGAGAGTCTCGGCTGGGATGGCGCGCTGACACGCGAGCAACGCTTCGGCGAGTGGGACGAAGGCGTCGAAGCCGGCGCCGTCATTGCGCTGGACGAGAACTGGACCCTGCAACCGGAGGTCGGCTACCAGCCGTCGCCCTATTTCCTTCCCGAGTGGCATGCCGATCTGCGCCTGCAGCGGCGGCTACCAGACGGCTACCTCGGCGCTGTCAGTGTCCGCCGCACCGAGTACGAGACCACCCGGGTCGACCGCCTCGCGCTGAGCGCCGAACGCTACTGGAACGCCTGGCGCGCCGGCTACACGCTGAACGTCACCGATGTCGCCAATGCCGGCACGCCGATCGGCCATGATCTGGCACTGGACTACTACTACCAGGGCCTGAGCTACGCCGGCCTGCGCCTGACCGTGGGCGAGGAAGAAGCGGTGGAGGAACAGCAGCTGATCACCAGCGACGTGCGCGCCATCAGCCTGCAGGGTCGCCACTGGTTCGACAGCCGCTGGGCGCTGAGCTGGGAAATCGGCCATCACCAGCAGGGCAGCTACTACGACCGGCAATGGCTGCAGCTCGGCCTGTGTCATGCTTTCTGAATGGCTGGCGCGCTGCCCCCACTGGCTGTGCGAAGCATCGGCGAACGCCTGGGCGCAGCTCTGGCCGGAAGACCGCATGCTGCAACTGGCGCTGTACTGCGCCTTCGGCCTCGGCGCACTGACGGTGCTGGTGCTGCTGCAGGTTCTGCTGCTCGGTGAGGTATCACGCCGGCGCACCGTACGCCGGCAGCAGTTCAACGAACAGTGGCGGCCCTTCTTCGCCCTCTGCAGCTTGAGCGACGAACTCCCGCCCAGCCATGCGCCATTGCCACGGCGGCGACAGCTGTGGTTCCTGCTGCAGTGGAACCGCACCCAGCTACAGTTGCGCGGGGCCGCACGCGAGCGCATGAACCGCGCGCTGATCGCTCTGGGCATGGACCGCCAGGCCTTGATCCTGCTGCGCGGGAGAGTGCGCAGCAAGCTGATCGGCCTGACCTGCCTGCGGCATCTGGCTGACCCCGCGCACTGGCAGGCGGTGCAACCGCTACTGCTGAGCCGCAACTCCATCGTCGCCCTCTCCGCCGCCCAGACCCTGGTGGCGATGGACGCCAGCAAAGCCATGGCGCTGATCCTGCCGGCGGCGGTGAATCGCCCCGACTGGGCGCTGCCGCGGCTGATCAGTCTCTGCCAGCAGGCTGGCGAACAGGCCGTGACCACGCCGCTGCTGATCGTGCTGTCCTCCTCGGAAGATCCGCGTCGCGAGCGTCTGGTTCCCCTGCTCGTGCAGGGCGATCCCCGCCACGCCGCGCCTTGGGCCCGTGCCCGGCTGGACGAAGGCGCACCGGCAGAATATCTGCAGGTAGCGCTGCGCTGCCTGTGCGAACTCGGCGACCCGCGCGACCGCCACCGCCTGCTACGCGCCCTGCAGCATGAACAGGACACCGTGCGTCTGGCGGCGCTGCAGGCATTGCACAAACAGGCACGCCGCGAAGACAGCGAACTGTTCCTGCCGCTGCTATCGGACAGCAGCTGGTGGGTGCGCCAGGCGGCGGCCGACAGCCTGGCGGCGATGCCGGGCGCGACGCTGGAGGGGCTGCAGCATATGCTTGAACAGGTTCGTGATCGTTACGGCAGGGACGCCCTGCGCCGCGCCATCGCGGAGGTGCGCCGGTGACCGATACCTGGCTGTGGTGGTTGCAGGTCGCATTCATCCTCTATTTCCTGCTGCTCAACGGCATGTACCTGCTGCTCAACATGCTGTCGATGGCAAGCCTCATGGGCTACATCCGGCAACGGGCGGAAACCGGCGAATTGGCGCCCTACCTGGGTGTGGAGCCGCCGGTGTCGGTACTGATGCCGGCGTTCAACGAGGAAGCGACCATCCGCACCTCGGTGCGCTCGATGCTGCAGCTGCAGTATCCCGAGTTCGAGATCGTGGTGATCAACGACGGTTCGAAGGACAACACCCTCGCCGTGCTGATCGAGGAATTCGACCTGGTGCCGCACCCCGAGCCGCTGCGCCAGGCCGTGGCCCACCAACCGGTGCAGGCCATCTATCGTTCGCGGCGCTACGCCAATCTGCGGGTGGTGGACAAGGCCAACGGCGGCAAGGCCGATGCGCTGAATGCCGGTATCAACGCGGCACGCCACGGACTGTTCTGCGGCGTCGACGCCGACTCGATCCTGCAGCGCGACAGCCTGTTGCGCGTGGTGCAGCCCTTCCTCGAAGACGAGCGCACCATTGCCGCCGGCGGCACCGTGCGTATCGCCAATGGCTCGCAGGTGCGCGGCGGCTTTCTTATCCAGGCCGGATTGCCACGCAACTGGCTGGCACGTTTTCAGATCGTCGAATACCTGCGTGCGTTTCTCTTCGGCCGTCTCGGCTGGGCGCCGCTCAACGCCGTGCTGATCATCTCCGGCGCCTTTGGCCTGTTCGACCGCGAACGGGTGATGGCGGTCGGCGGCTATCGCACCGATACCGTTGGCGAGGACATGGAGCTGGTGGTGCGGCTGCACCGTTATCACCGCGAGAAGCGCATCCCCTACCGCATCCGCTACCTGCCGGACCCGATCTGCTGGACCGAATGCCCGGAAGATCTCGGCACCCTCGGCCGCCAGCGCAGCCGCTGGCAGCGCGGCCTGGCCGAGAGCCTCGGCCGTCATGCGCGGCTGGCTTTCAGCCTGCGTGGCGGCACGCCGGGCTGGCTGGCCTGGCCGTTCATGGCGCTGTTCGAATGGATCGGCCCGCTGATCGAGCTGGTCGGCTACGGCTTCATGCTCGCCGGCTTCGCCTTCGGTGCGGTGTCCTACGCGGCTCTGGCGGCCTTCCTGCTGGTGGCGATCGGCATGGGCATCCTGCTGTCGGTCAACGGCCTGCTGCTGGAAACCATGTCGTTCCGCGTCTACAGCCGTCGGCGCGACATGCTGCAGCTGTTTCTGATGGCCGTGCTGGAGAACTTCGGCTACCGCCAGCTGAACACCGTCTGGCGCTGCCGCGGCCTCTGGCAATGGTTCTCGCGACGCAAGCACCACTGGGGCGCGATGCGCCGCAGCGGGCAGTGGGGGCAAAGCTAGCTGAACGCTCAAAAAACCGGAGGGTGGATCACGCTTCATCGATCCACTGGCTGTGCAACAAGGTGGATGTAAAAGGCGACATCCACCCTACGGATGCCGTCAGAGCTGAATCCAGGTCGCCTTCAGCTCGGTGTACTTGTCGAAGGCATGCAGTGACTTGTCGCGACCGTTGCCGGACTGCTTGAAGCCGCCGAACGGCGCGGTCATGTCGCCGCCGTCGTACTGATTGACCCACACGCTGCCGGCGCGCAGCGCCCGCGCGGTGCGGTGTGCCTTGGACAGGTCGGCGGTCCACACGGCGGCGGCGAGGCCGTAGGGCGTGTCGTTGGCGATCGCCACCGCTTCCTCGGCGTTGTCGAAGGTGATCACCGACAGCACCGGGCCGAAGATTTCCTCCTGAGCGATCTTCATCGCATTGTCGACGCCATCGAAGATGGTCGGCTCGACGTACAGCCCGCCGGTTTCCTCCAGCGTACGCTGGCCGCCGATCAGCACCTGCGCACCCGCTTCACGCCCGGCGTCGATATAGCCGAGCACGGTGTTGAGCTGCTGGGTGTCTACCAACGCGCCGACGTTGGTCGCCGGGTCCAGCGGGTTGCCCGGCTTCCAGCCCTTGAGCGCCTCCACCACCATGGGCAGGAAGCGCTCCTTGACCGACCGCTCTACCAGCAGCCGCGAGCCGGCGGTGCAGACCTCGCCCTGGTTGAAAGCAATGGCGCCGGCCGCGGCTTGCGCTGCCGCCTGCAGATCGGGCGCGTCGGCGAAGACGATGTTCGGGCTCTTGCCGCCCGCCTCCAGCCAGACGCGCTTCATGTTCGACTCGCCGGCATAGATCATCAGCTGCTTGGCTACGCGGGTGGAGCCGGTGAAGACCAGGGTATCGACGTCCATGTGCAGCGCCAGCGCCTTGCCGACGGTGTGGCCGTAGCCCGGCAGGACGTTGAGCACGCCGGCCGGAATGCCGGCGTCGATCGCCAGCTGGGCGATGCGGATGGCGGTCAGCGGTGACTTCTCGGACGGCTTGAGCACCACCGAATTGCCGGTGGCCAGCGCCGGGCCGAGCTTCCAGCAGGCCATCATCAGCGGGAAATTCCACGGCACGATGGCCGCCACCACACCGACCGGCTCGCGGGTGACCAGGCCCAGCTGGTCGTGGGGCGTGGCCGCCACCTCATCGTAGATCTTGTCGATCGCCTCGCCGCTCCAGCGCAGCGCCCGCGCCGCACCGGGAATGTCCACCGCCAGCGAGTCGCCGATCGGCTTGCCCATGTCGAGGGTCTCCAGCAGCGCCAGCTCCTCGCGGTGGTCTTCCAGCAGATCGGCAAAGCGGATCAGCACCGCCTTGCGCTTGGCCGGTGCCAGGCGCGACCAGCTGCCGGCATCGAATGCGGCACGGGCACTGGCCACCGCCCGCTCGGCGTCGGCTTGCTCGCAGCTGGCGACCTGCGCCAGCACCCGCCCGTCCACCGGACTGATGCAGTCGAACTGGCCGCCGTCCACCGCGGCGCAATACTCACCCTGGATAAAGGCGCGACCTTCGATGTGCAGGTCGCGGGCACGCTGTTGCCAGTCGGCGAGGGTCAGGGTGGGCATGGTGCATCCTCTCTAGTCAGGTCTTCGGGCTATGGAAAAGGCACCCTAAACCAGCGGTGCGGACCCTATCAATATTTTTTACGAACGGCCGGTCAATCGCCTTGTTTTGTTCGTTTTATTAAACATAGACTCGATGAAAACCCTGCGGCTCGCCGTCGCAGCATAGTCGCTCGCCACCCGGAGCCAGCCCCATGTCACAGGATTTCCATCCCAACGCCTCGCCTGATCACTTCTGGATGCCCTTCACCGCCAACCGCCAGTTCAAGGCCACACCGCGCCTGCTGGAGAGTGCCGAAGGCATGTACTACACGGCGAGCGACGGCCGCCAGGTACTCGACGGCACGGCCGGGCTCTGGTGCTGCAATGCCGGCCATGGCCGACGCGAGATCAGCGAAGCGGTGAGCAAGCAGATCGCCAAGATGGACTTCGCGCCGACCTTTCAGATGGGCCATCCGCTACCTTTCGAGCTGGCCGAGAAACTCGCCGCCATCAGCCCCGAAGGACTGAACCGGGTGTTCTTCACCAACTCCGGATCGGAGTCGGCGGATACCGCGCTGAAGATCGCCCTCGCCTATCAGCGCGCCATCGGTCAGGGCTCGCGTACGCGGCTGATCGGCCGCGAGCTGGCCTATCATGGCGTCGGTTTCGGCGGCATGTCGGTGGGCGGCATGGCCAACAACCGCCGCGCCTTCGGCCCGATGCTGCCGGGCGTCGATCACCTGCCGCACACCCTCGATCTGCAGCGCAACGCCTTCAGCAAGGGCCTGCCGCAGCATGGCGTGGAGCGCGCCGATGAACTGGAGCGGCTGGTGGTGCTGCATGGCGCGGAGAACATCGCCGCGGTGATCGTCGAGCCGATGTCCGGCTCGGCCGGGGTCATCCTGCCGCCGGTGGGCTATCTGCAGCGTCTGCGCGAGATCACCGCCAAGCACGGCATCCTGCTGATCTTCGATGAGGTCATCACCGGCTTCGGCCGTGTCGGCGAAGCCTTCGCCGCCCAGCGCTGGGGCGTGACGCCGGACATCCTCACCTGCGCCAAGGGCCTGACCAACGGCGCGATTCCCATGGGCGCGGTGCTGGTCGCCGACCACCTGTTCGATGCCTTCATGAAGGGACCGGAAAACGTCATCGAGTTCTTCCACGGCTACACCTACTCCGGGCATCCGGTGGCCTGCGCGGCGGCGTTGGCGACCCAGCAGATCTATCAGCAGGAAAACCTGTTCCAGAAGGCCATCGACCTGGAGCCCTACTGGCAGGAAGCACTGTTCAGCCTCAGGGACCTGCCCAACGTGATCGACATCCGCACGGTCGGGCTGGTCGCGGGTATCCAGTTCGCTGCCCATGTCGATGGCGTCGGCAAGCGCGGTTACGAGGTGTTCCGGGAGTGTTTCGAGAAGGGCCTGCTGGTACGCGCCAGCGGCGACACCATTGCGCTGTCGCCGGCGCTGATCGTCGAGAAGGCCGAGATCGACCAGATGATGGAGTTGCTCGCCGACGGTATTCGCAAGGCCGGCTGACGCAGCGCCCCGAGAGGCGTGGCCCGACCTGACGGATCAGGCCGGGCGCTGGATCAGAGCGATTCCAGGCAGCCGGCCAGGGTGTCGCCGAGGCCTTCCAGCAACTTTTCGTAGCCCTGCGCATCGGTCGCCAGGCCGACACCGAGCACATCCAGCTCCGCCATCTTCACCGGCAAGCCGGCGGTCAGCGTCTCGGCCAGGCGCGGACGCGCCGGTGGTTCGCTGAACACGCAGCTCGGCCCGGCCTGCTGCAACCGCTCGCGCATCGCCGCGACATGCCGGGCGCCGGGTTGCGACTCGCCACCGGCACTGAACACGCCGGCATGGCGCAGGCCGTAGGCCGCCTCGAAGTAGTCGTAGGCCTCGTGGAAAACGAAGAACGGCTTGTTCTGCACCTTGCTGAAGCGCTGCTTGAGGCGGGCGTCGAGCGCCTCGATGCGCTGGGAGAAGGCCGCCGAGTTGGCCTGGTAGCGCTGTGCGTTGGCCGGGTCGGCGGCGGCCAGGTCAGCGGCCATGCGTTCTGCGATGATCAGAGCGTTGGCTGGCAGCAGCCACAGGTGCGCATCGAGCGTGCCCGGCCGATGGTCATGGTCGTGCTCGTCGGCATGGGTGGTCTCGCCATGTGCGGCTTCGTCATGCTCGTGAGCATCATGGTCATGGCCGTCGTGATCGTCGTGATCGTCGTGATCGTGATGTTCAGCCTCGTCGTGCGCGTGCGCATCACCAAAACGACGCAGCGTCAGCTTCGGCAGGTCCTGCACCGCCACGGTCGCACCTTCGCGAGCGCTCAGTGCGCGCGGCAGGAAGCTCTCCAGATCCGGGCCGATCCAGTAGAACAGCTGCGCATCGCGGATACGCCGTACGTCGGACGGTCGCAGCGAGTAATGATGCGCCGAAGCGCTCGCCGGCAGCAGAACGTCAGGCTCACCGACGCCATCCTGAACCGCCGCGGCGATCAGCTGCAGCGGCTTGATGCTGGTCAGCACGCGGACTTCGGCGTGGGCGGACGCGGCGCCAGCAACCAGCGCCGCGAGCAAGGGAAGGGAAAAAAGACGATTCACGGGCGTCACTCGTACGGGGGGAATTGGTACATAATAACGTCTCTACCCCAACACGTCGCCGCTCATGTCCAAGACCCCGCTGGCCTGTACGCCCCACGACCATGACCATTGCGTCAGCCACGCGCTGGCCGAAGCCGACAGCCTTTGCGCGCGCCAGGGCGTACGCCTGACCGCCCTGCGCAAGCGTGTGCTGGAGCTGGTCTGGCAAAGCCACAGGCCGCTCGGCGCCTACGACATCCTCGCCGTACTGAGCGAGCAGGATGGCCGCCGCGCCGCGCCGCCCACCGTCTACCGCGCGCTGGATTTCCTGCTGGAGAACGGCCTGGTGCATCGCATCGCGTCGCTCAACGCCTTCATCGGCTGTAACCATCCGGAGCATCCGCACCAGGGCCAGTTCCTCATCTGCCGGCACTGCCACACCGCCATCGAACTCGAGCAACGCGCCATTGCCGAGGCCATCGACAGCGCCGCCGGCAGCGTCGGCTTCGCCGTCGAGGGGCAGACCGTGGAAGTGGTCGGCCTCTGCTCGAACTGCCGGGAAGCCGCATGAGCGAGGTGCTGCTGCGGCTGGATGACATCCACGTGCGCTTCGCCAACCAGAACGTGCTGGAAGGCGCGCAACTGCAGGTGCATCGCGGCGAGATCGTCACCCTGATCGGCCCCAACGGGGCCGGCAAGACCACCCTGGTCCGCGCCGTGCTGGGCTTGCTCAAGCCCGACCGCGGGCAGGTCTGGCGCAAGCCGAAGCTGCGCGTCGGCTACATGCCGCAGAAGCTCCACGTGGACCCCACCCTGCCCTTGTCGGTGCTGCGCTTTTTGCGCCTGGTGCCCGGCGTCGACCGTGCCCGTGCGTTGGCGGCGCTGGGCGAAGTCGGTGCCGAACACGTCATCGACAGCCCGCTGCAGAAGATTTCCGGCGGCGAGATGCAGCGTGTGCTGCTCGCCCGCGCCCTGCTGCGCGAACCGGAACTGCTAGTGCTGGATGAACCCGTACAGGGTGTGGACGTGGCTGGCCAGGCCGAGCTGTACCGGTTGATCGGCGTACTGCGCGACCGTTACGGCTGCGGCGTGCTGATGGTTTCCCACGACCTGCATCTGGTGATGAGCGCCACCGACCAGGTGGTCTGCCTCAATCGCCACGTCTGCTGCTCGGGGCATCCGGAGCAGGTCAGCAGCGACCCGGCCTTCGTCGAGCTGTTCGGCCAGGACGCACGCAGCCTGGCGATCTACCACCACCAGCACGATCACAGCCACGACCTGCACGGCAGCGTGGTGACCGGCAAACCCCACGTCCACGGCCCGAACTGCAAGCACTAGACAGAGCCTCCGATGCCCGATTTCCTTCTCAACGCCCTGCTCGCCGGCCTCGCCCTGGCGCTGGTCGCCGGCCCGCTCGGCTCTTTCGTCGTCTGGCGGCGCATGGCCTATTTCGGCGACACCCTGTCCCACGCCGCGCTGTTCGGCGTCGCCCTCGGGCTGATGCTCGACGTCAACCTGACCCTGGCGGTGACCGTCGGCTGCGTGCTGCTCGCGCTCTTGCTGGTCACCCTGCAGCAGCGCCAGCCGCTGGCCTCGGACACGCTGCTCGGCATCCTCGCCCACAGCACGCTGTCGCTGGGCCTGGTGTCGCTGAGCTTCATGGATGACGTGCGCATCGACCTGATGGGCTATCTGTTCGGCGATCTGCTCGCCGTGGGACCGAGCGACCTGGCCTGGATCATCGGCGGCAGCGCCCTGGTGCTGCTGATGCTGATTCCGCTGTGGCGGCCACTCTTGGCGATCACCGTGCACGAGGAGCTGGCCAAGGTCGAAGGGTTGCCGGTGGCCGGTATCCGCCTGGCGCTGATGCTGCTGATCGCCGTGGTGATCGCCGTGGCGATGAAGATCGTCGGCGTGCTGCTGATCACCTCGCTGCTGATCATTCCCGCGGCCGCAGCGCAACGCCATGCGCGCACGCCGGAGCAGATGGCCTTTGGCGCCAGCCTGCTGGGTATCGTCGCGGTGTGCCTGGGTCTGACGCTGTCCTGGTTCGAAGACACCCCCGCCGGGCCCTCCATCGTGGTCAGCGCCGCTGCGCTGTTCCTGCTCAGCTTCGCCTGGCCGAAACGCGCCTGATGACCGATCTCAAGTACCTGCGCGGTTACCCGGAGCCGCTGCTGGCGCAGGTGCGCCAGCTGATCGCCGAGCAGCGCCTGGGCGACTATCTTCGGCGCCGCTACCCCGGCCGCCATCAGGTGCAGAGCGACAAGGCACTGTACGGCTACGTACAGACGCTCAAGCAGGACTACCTGAAAAGCACGCCGCCGATCGACAAGGTGCTCTATGACAATCGCCTCGACCTGACCCATCGCGCGCTGGGTCTGCATACCGCGGTGTCACGGGTGCAGGGCGGCAAGCTCAAGGCGAAAAAGGAGATCCGCGTCGCCGCACTGTTTCGCGAGGCGGCACCGGAATTCCTGCAGATGATCGTGGTGCACGAACTGGCCCATCTGCGTGAGAGCGAGCACAACCGTGCCTTCTACAAGCTGTGCGAACACATGCTACCCGGCTACGGGCAGATCGAGTTCGATCTGCGCCTGTTCCTGCACTGGCGCGAGCTGGAGGCGCTACCGGGCAAGAACGCCTAGCGCATCAGTGCTGCCAGGCGTCGATCCGAAATGTAGGGCTGCTCAGATCCAACCCAGCCAGCGCCACCAGGTCATCGCGAACAGCAACATGCTCAGATAGCCGATCAGCGTTACCAGCACGCCGACCTTGGCGAATTGCTGCGCGCTGAAGGTCTCGGTGCCCAGGCAAACCATGTTCTGCGGCGCGTTGATCGGCAGGATGAAGCCATAGCTGACGACAAAGCCAAGCAGCATGGTCATCCCCAGCCGGCTGAAATCCCCTGGCAGGCTGAGCAACACCGAGATCAGGATCGGCAGCATCGCCGAGGTCAGCGCCGTGGCACTGGCAAAGCCCAGATGGATCACGATGAGAAAGGCGCCGAGAATGGCGAAGATCCCCAGCGGCCCCACCACGCCAAGCCCGGTGTGAGCGACCACCTGCGCGCCCAGCCACTGTCCGGCCTGAGTCGTGAGCAATACCGTGCCGAGGCTGATCCCGACGCCGAAGACGATCACCGTGCCCCAGGGCACCCGCGCCTGAACCTCCTTCCAGTTCATCACGCCGATGCGCGGCAGCATCAGGATCACCAGTCCCGCGTAGGTGGTGCTGGTGGTGTCGAAGCTGTGCAGCTTGCCCTCGGTGGCCCAGCACAGCAGTAGACCGATGGACACGGCGAGCAGGCGCTTCTGCGCCGACGTCATCGGTCCGAGTTCGGCGAGCGAGCGTGCCACGGCTTCCTTGCCACCGGCTATCCGCTCGGTTTCGGGCGGCAGTAGCTTGAGCACGATGAAAAGCAGGACGAAGGACATCAGCACGGCCCAGGGTGCGCCGGCGACGAGCCAGTCGATCCAGCTGACTCGCTCACCCAGCAGTTTGTCCATGAAGCCCACCAGCAGCAGGTTCTGCGCCGCTGCGGTCTGGATGCCGATGTTCCAGATGCTGGTGCCCTGGGCGACGATGATCATCATGCCCGCGGCAAAGTTGGAACGTTTGTCGATGCCGAACGCGGTGATGATGCCGAGCATGATCGGCACCACGCAGGCGGCGCGCGCCGTGGCGCTGGGTACCACCAGGCTGAGCAGGACGATGACCACCAGCGTGCCGCCGAGGATATGCCGCGAACTGGTGCCGACCCTGGATAGGGTCATCAGCGCAATGCGCCGGTCGAGCCCGGTCAGGGTCATCGCCGCAGCGATGAACAGGGCTCCGGCTACCAGCGCCAATGCCGGATTGGCGAAGCCGGAAAGCCCCATGCCGATCGCCTTTGAGGTGCCGTAGACGACCTCGGGGTTTTCCAGCGTAGGCGCCGTACCGATGAGGAACGCCAGCAGCGCGGTGATCATGATCGCGCTGACCTCATAGGACACCGCTTCGGTGATCCACACCACCACCGCGAACACCAGGATCGCCAGCACTCGCTGGCCGGCCACGGGCAGGTCGGCAGGCAGTGGCATCAGCAGCACGCCAATGAGCGCCAGTACGGCCACCAACAGACCGATCGGGATGCCAAGCAGACCTTGGCGAAGGGCTACGTTAGGGGTATCGCTCATGGTATGGCTCCATCCGCTGACAGACGCCTTCAGCATGGGCAAGCCAGATCAGCGAGACCATGACCTGTGTCTATTGCGGGCCTTTGCGGCGAGTTAACCAAGTAAAAAAAGCAGAACGCCGGTATGCGCCGGCGTTCTGTGTCGATGGCTCGCCGCCAGGTTCGAGCGGGCTGGTGCTCGCTCGAACCTCGCGCAAACCTCAGGCGGGGATGGCCTCCGCGGTGGCCTCGCGGGCCCAGACGCGATGCTGGCCAAGCGCCTGGGCGAAGTTGCCAAACACACCATCCACATCGTCACCTTCCAGCAGGCCGCTGTCGGGTTGCAGGCCCAGGGTCGCCAGCAGCGGACGCGCGGCGCCGAGCATGACGATAGGTTTCAGGTGCTTGTAGGCTTCCAGCACGTAATGCTTGGCCTCGCCGGACTTGGCCATTGCCGCAGCCGCATCGGCGCCGCCGGGGACGAACACGGCGTCGAACATCACCGAGGGCATGCCATCCATCGCGGCGTCGACCGGCAGCATCTTGCCGTCCGCCGTTTTTACCGGCGCCGGTGACGGACCGATGATCTTTGCCAGCGCGCCCTCCGCGGCCAGCTTGGCCTTGAACGCATCGATCGCCGCACCATCGACGCCGTTGGCTACCAGGATGGCGACCTTGCGCGACTTGATGTTGCCCGGTGCATGGTTCATCAGGCTCAGCGCCGGCGAATCCTGCGGGGTTGGCGTCTTCGGCGTCACCGTCGGTGCGCTCGGCGCCGGCAGACCCAGGTTCTCGGCGACACGGCGGGCCAGCTCCAGGTCGATATTGGCGAGGATCTCATTGACCTGGCGCTCGCGGATGAACACACGCTCGACTTTGCCCAGCTCGAACGTATAGGCGCCGACGATGTGTTCCTTCTCCGGCGCACTCATGCTGTTCCAGAACAGCGTGGCCTGGGAGAAGTGGTCGCCGAAGGATTCGCTGCGGTTGCGGATCTTGTGACCCTCGACCCGCTCCGGATAGCTCTCGAAGCCACCACCCTGAGCTGCTGGCGGGGTTTCCTTGGGCCAGCCACTGTCGATCGAGTTGGGCTCGTAGTTGGCGCGGCCCTTGTGGATCGTCTGGCGATGGAAGGCGTCGCGCTGATTGTTGTGGAACGGGCACAGCGGACGGTTGATCGGGATCTCGTGGAAGTTTGGCCCACCGAGACGCAGCAGCTGGGTGTCGGTGTAGGAGAACAGCCGGCCCTGCAGCAGCGGGTCATTGGTGAAGTCGATACCCGGAACGATGTGGCCGATGTGGAAGGCGGCCTGCTCGGTTTCGGCGAAGAAGTTGTCCGGGTTGCGGTTGAGGGTCATCTTGCCGAGCTTCTGCACCGGCACCAGCTCCTCGGGAATGATCTTGGTCGGGTCGAGCAGGTCGAAATCGAACTTGTGCTCGTCGGCCTCTTCCACCACCTGCACGCCCAGCTCCCACTCGAAGTAGTCGCCCATCTCGATGGACTCCCACATGTCGCGGCGGTTGAAGTCCGGGTCTTTGCCGGCGATCTTCAGCGTTTCGTCCCAGACCAGCGAGAAGGCGCCGGCCACCGGTTTCCAGTGGAACTTGACGAAGCGGCTGACGCCCTCGGCGTTGATCAGGCGGAAGGTGTGCACGCCGAAGCCTTCCATCGCCCGGTAGCTGCGCGGCAGGGCGCGGTCGGACATGGTCCAGAGCACCATGTGTGCCGACTCCGGCGTCAGCGAGACGAAATCCCAGAAGCTGTCGTGAGCCGACTGCGCCTGCGGGATCTCGTTGTGCGGCTCGGGTTTCACCGCATGCACGAAGTCCGGAAACTTGATCGCGTCCTGAATGAAGAACACCGGCATGTTGTTGCCGACCAGGTCGAAGTTGCCCTCGTCGGTGTAGAACTTGGTGGCGAAGCCGCGCACGTCGCGCACGGTGTCCGCCGAGCCGCGCGAACCCTGCACGGTGGAGAAGCGCGTGAAGACCGGGGTTTCCTTGCCTTCGGCGGAAAGGAACGAGGCCTTGGTCAGCCAGCTGTGATCGGCGTAGCTCTGGAACACGCCGTGCGCCGCGGCACCGCGGGCATGCACGATGCGCTCGGGGATGCGCTCATGGTCGAAGTGGGTGATCTTCTCGCGCATGATGAAATCTTCGAGCAGCGAGGGCCCACGGTCGCCGGCCTTGAGGGTGTTCTGGTTGTCGGCGATCTTCACGCCCTGATTGGTGCGCAGCGCCTCGCCGGTGGCGTCGCTGCGAAACTCTTCCAGCTGATCGAGCTTGGCGTTGTGATTGGCGCGGTCGACGGTATCGGTGCCGGCGAGCTCGCTCTGTTTGGGGGTCTTGTGCGTCATGATGGGCCTCGGTTAGCCGGTTAGCTGAACCGCGAACGATCGGGCCGGGGGCTGGCCAGATGCGTGATCAATTCACGGCGTACCGGTTAGTGACCCCGGCAACGGCTGCAAGGTTGCCGGCTGCGACGATTTGCATTGCCTATGGCAGCGATATATTCAGTCAATCGAATGGGCACATTCGAGCGACCCGACCGGCAAACGGGTAGAATGCCCGGCTTTCGCCGAATATCCCGGCAACGAACGCCGCACCCACAAGGTTCGCCCGTGATCGAATTCCATCAAGTCCACAAAACCTATCGGACCGGCGGCAGAGACGTCCCTGCCCTGCAGCCGACGCAGCTGGAGATCGCCTCCGGTGAAGTCTTCGGTCTGATCGGCCACTCCGGCGCCGGCAAGAGCACGCTGCTGCGTCTGATCAACCGCCTCGAGGAGCCCTCCGGCGGACGCATCCTGGTCAACGGCGAAGACGTCACCGCGCTGGATGCCGACGGCCTGCGGCGCTTCCGCCAGCGCGTCGGCATGATCTTCCAGCACTTCAACCTGCTGATGTCCAAGACCGTGGCCGACAACGTCGCCATGCCGTTGCGCCTGGCCGGCATTCGCTCGCGCAGCGAGATCGACGCCCGCGTCGCCGCCCTGCTCGACCGCGTCGGCCTCAAGGAGCACGCGCGCAAGTACCCGGCGCAGCTCTCCGGTGGCCAGAAGCAGCGCGTCGGTATAGCCCGCGCGCTGGCCACCGAGCCGAGCATCCTGCTCTGCGACGAGGCGACCAGCGCCCTCGATCCGCAGACCACCGCCTCGGTGCTGCAGCTGCTGGCCGAGATCAATCGCGAACTGAAGCTGACGATCGTGCTGATCACCCACGAGATGGACGTCATCCGCCGCGTCTGCGACCGCGTCGCGGTGATGGATGCCGGTGCCATCGTCGAACAGGGGCCGGTCACCGAAGTGTTCCTGCATCCCAAGCACCCGACTACCCAGCGCTTCGTGCTGGAAGACGAGGCGATGGATGAAAGCGAGCTGCACGACGATTTCGCTCATGTGCCGGGCCGCATCCTGCGCCTGACCTTCCAGGGCGACGCCACCTACAAGCCGCTGCTGGGCACGGTCGCCCGTGAAACCGGGGTCGACTACAGCATCCTGTCCGGGCGCATCGATCGCATCAAGGACACCCCCTACGGCCAGCTCACGCTGGCGCTGATCGGCGGTGACATGGCAGCGGCAATGGCACAACTGCAGGCCGCTGACGTGCACGTGGAGGTATTGCGCTGATGGAAGCCCTTTTCAGCTCCTTGTTAGGGAATGTCGACTGGTACGAGATCTGGCTGGCGACGCTGGACACCCTGCTAATGCTCGGCGGCTCGCTGCTGTTCACCATCCTGCTTGGCCTGCCGCTGGGCGTGCTGCTGTTTCTCTGCGGTCCGCGCCAGCTGTTCGAAAACGCGCCGCTGTATGCCGCGCTGTCATTCGTGGTCAACGTATTGCGCTCGCTGCCGTTCATCATCCTGCTGATCGTGATGATCCCCTTCACCGTGCTGATCACCGGCACCTCGCTGGGCGTGGCTGGCGCCATCCCGCCGCTGGTGGTGGGCGCTGCGCCGTTCTTCGCGCGCCTGGTAGAAACCGCGCTGCGCGAGGTGGACCGCGGCATCATCGAGGCGACCCAGGCGATGGGCGCAACGACGCGGCAGATCATCTTCAGCGCATTGCTGCCGGAAGCGCGTCCGGGCATCATCGCCGCCATTACCGTCACCGCCATCACCCTGGTGTCCTACACCGCAATGGCCGGTGTGGTGGGGGCCGGCGGCCTCGGTGACCTGGCCATCCGCTTCGGCTACCAGCGCTTCCAGACCGACGTGATGGTCGTCACCGTGGTCCTGCTGCTGGTGCTGGTGCAAGTGCTGCAAAGCGTCGGCGACAGGCTGGTCACCCATTTTTCGCGCAAATGAACCATCAGCAGGCCGTTGAAAAAACGTAGGCGAGGCAGGCAAGACAAGGCGCAACGACCAGCGGGAGTAACAGCCGAAGGCTGGCCCGAAGGGTGAGTGTAACGAGCCTGTTTTTAACGCAGTATTGCCAACGCAGCTAGTTTTTCGACGGCTTGCTAGGGCGAGCGAACTTCGCACCCTGATCTACCTACGAAGGAACCGAACGATGAAAAAACTGATTGCCGCCCTGGCCACCGTCGCGGCATTTTCCGCACAGGCCGCCGAAACCCTGACCGTGGCCGCCACCGCCGTGCCGCACGCCGAGCTGCTGGAGTTCGTCAAGCCGCAGCTGGCCGAGCAAGGCGTGGAGCTGAACGTCAAGGTGTTCACCGACTACGTGCAGCCGAACATCCAGGTCGCCGAGAAGCGTCTGGACGCCAACTTCTTCCAGCACCAGCCGTACCTGGATGAATTCAACAAGGGTAAGGGCACCGATCTGGTCAGCGTCGCCGGCGTGCACATCGAGCCCTTCGGTGCCTACTCGAGCAAGGTCAAGTCGCTGGACGAGCTGCCCAGCGGCGCCACCGTGGTCATCCCCAACGACGCCACCAACGGCGGTCGCGCCCTGCTGCTGCTGGCCAAGGCCGGCGTGATCACGCTGAAGGACGGCGCCGGCATCACCGCCACTCCGAAGGACATCGCCGAGAACCCGAAGAACATCAAGGTGCGTGAACTGGAAGCCGCGACCCTGCCGCGCGTGCTGACCCAGGTCGACCTGGCGCTGATCAACACCAACTATGCGCTGGAAGCCAAGCTGAACCCGACCCAGGACGCCCTGGTCATCGAAGGCAGCGACTCGCCCTACGTGAACATCCTGGTTGCCCGTCCAGACAACAAGGACAGCGACGCCATGCAGAAACTGGCCGCCGCGCTGCACAGCGAGGAAGTGCGCAAGTTCATCGAGGAAAAGTACAAGGGTGCCGTCGTTCCAGCCTTCTGACCGTGACCGCGCTGTCCTGAGCGAACCCCGCCTCGGCGGGGTTTTTCGTTTTTGGCCGTAGGGTGGATGTCGCCTTTTACATCCACCGCGGCGCCGCTCAGCGATGGCCACTCGGTGGAGGCCACCCCGTGGATCGATAAAGCGCGATCCACCCTACGACCAAGCCATATCAGGACGGGGGCCCACGAAATGGTTCGCGCAGCATGCTCTTCACGGCACCAGCACTGCCGCGCCCTGGAACCGCCCATGGCGCAGATCGTCCAGCGCCTGGTTGGCCTGTTCCAAAGGGTAGGCATGGGTTTCGGTATGGATGCCGACCTGCGCGGCGACCGGGAAGAAGTCCAGGCCGTCCTGACGGGTCAGGTTGGCCACCGAAACCAGCTCGCGCTCCTGCCAGAGGATGTCGTAGGGAAAGCTCGGGATGTCGCTCATGTGGATGCCAGCGCAGACCACCCGGCCGCCCTTGCGCACGGCGCGCAATGCGGCCGGCACCAGCTCGCCGGCCGGTGCGTAGATGATCGCGGCATCCAGCGGTACAGGCGGCGCCTGGCTGGAATCACCGGCCCAGAGCGCACCCAGTGAACGGGCGAAGTCCTGCGCGGCCACATCGCCCGGGCGGCTGAAGGCATACACGTCCCGCCCCTGCCAGCGCGCCACCTGCATGACGATATGCGCCGCGGCGCCGAAGCCGTACAGCCCGAGGCGCTTGCCATCACCAGCCTTGACCAGCGAACGCCAGCCGATCAGCCCGGCACAGAGCAGTGGCGCCAGCGCCACGGCGTCGCCCTCTTCGCCGAGGTCGAAGGCGAAGCGCGCGTCGGCCACCACGTATTCGGCATAGCCGCCGGGCCGGGTGTAACCAGTGAACTGCGGCGCGTCGCAGAGGTTTTCCTCGGCGTGCTGGCAATAGCCGCAGGTGCCGCAGGTATGCCCGAGCCAGGGAATGCCGACCCGCTGGCCCAGTTCGAAGCCGCTGACGCCTTCGCCCAGCGCATCGACGCGGCCGACAATCTCGTGACCCGGGATGATCGGCAGCGGCACCTCCGGCAATTCGCCATCCACCACGTGCAGGTCGGTGCGGCACACGCCGCAGGCCAGCACTTTTACCCGCAGCTCACCGGGCCCCGGTTGCGGCTCCGGCAGCTCGCGCAGCTGCAACGGCTGGCCAATCTGTTCCAGCAACATGGCTCGCATCGACGTCCCTCCTTTCGTCTCCGTTCTGCTGAGCGTAGGCCGATCGGTGGAAAAAGGCTCTAGACTCGAAGCGTCCCATGCTCAGGAGTGCCATCTATGACGCTTTCGCCCTTCCACCTTGCCATTCCCGTCCACGATCTGGCCGCCGCCCGCACCTTCTACGGCGAGGCGTTCGGCTGCGCCGAGGGTCGCAGCAGCGAACACTGGGTGGATTTCGATTTCTTCGGCCACCAGCTGGTGATCCACGAAGCGCCGAAGATGCCGCATCAGGAGGCGGCCCACAGCAACCCGGTGGACGGCCACGACGTGCCGGTGCCGCATTTCGGCGTGGTGCTTGGCTGGGATCAATGGGAAGCACTGGCCGAGCGGCTGAAGGCGCGCGGCACGCGCTTCGTCATCGAGCCCTACGTGCGCTTCCAGGGCCAGGTCGGCGAACAGGCGACCATGTTCCTGCTCGACCCCTGCGGCAATGCGCTGGAGTTCAAGGCGTTCAAGGACATGAGTCAGCTGTTCGCCAAGTGAGCAGGATCAGCCGCGCTCGGCGAGGTGCTGGTCCTTGAGCTTCACGTAGTTGCCGGCGGTGTAACTGAAGAAGCTGCGCTCCTTTTCGGTCAGCGGACGGGCCTGCTTTACCGGGCTGCCAACGTAGAGATAGCCGCTTTCCAACGTCTTGCCCGGCGGCACCAGGCTGCCGGCGCCGATAATCACTTCATCCTCGACCACCGCGCCGTCCATCACGATCGAGCCCATACCGACCAGGATGCGATTGCCCAGGGTGCAGCCGTGCAGGGTGACCTTGTGGCCGACGGTGACTTCGTCGCCGATGGTCAGCGGGAAGCCATCCGGGTTGTACGGCCCGGCGTGGGTAATGTGCAGCACGCTGCCGTCCTGGATGCTCGAGCGTGCGCCGATGCGGATGCGGTGCATGTCGCCGCGGATCACCGTCAGCGGCCAGACCGAGCTGTCGGCGCCGATCTCGACATCGCCGATGACCACCGCGGAGTCGTCGACGAACACGCGCTCGCCCAGTTGTGGAGTGCTGTTGTGGTAGCTGCGTATCGCCACGATAGAAACCTCTTTGGCTGCGGGGAGGGCCGATTGTAATTAAGATGGCCGGCATCGCCGCGTTAAACCAGAGCTGAGCAGCATGCCGCCTGGCGTGGTCAGAGTTAACTACCGGCTGCTTGCCCGGGGGCGCGTTTCGTCGCCCGGCGTTGAAAAAGCGCGGCAGCGCGTCCATCTAGGACATCTGCCTGCGCGCTGGCCTGTCCAGCCTCGCTCCAGTGAGCGGCCTGCAATCCCTTTCGTCACAAGGTGTCCCCGTGAGCGCGAACAATCCCCTGCTGCAAGAATTCGACCTGCCGCCCTACTCCGAGATTCGCCCGGAGCACGTCGAGCCGGCCATCGACACCATCCTCGGTGACAACCGCGTGGCGATCCAGGAACTGCTCAGCCGCCCGGCCGAGAGCCTCGACTGGCAGACCCTGGTGGTCGGCCTCGACGAGCTGAACGATCGCCTCGCGCGGGCCTGGGGGCCGGTCGGTCATCTCAATTCCGTGTGCAACAGCCCGGAATTGCGCACCGCCTATGAGGCCTGCCTGCCCAAGCTATCGGCCTACTACACCGAACTCGGACAGAACCGCGACCTGTTCGAAGCGTACCAGGCACTGGCTGCAAACCCCGCGGCGGCTGGCTTCGAAGTGGCGCAAAAGACCATCCTCGAGCATTCGCTGCGCGACTTCCGCCTGTCCGGTATCGACCTGCCGCCGGTGGAGCAGCAGCGCTTCGGTGCCATCCAGATGAAGCTCGCCGAGCTCGGCAGCAAGTTTTCCAACCAGCTGCTGGACGCGACCCAGGCCTGGACCCGCCACATCACCGACGAAAGCCTGCTGGCCGGCATCACCGACTCGGCCAAGGCGCAGATGGCCGAGGCGGCCAAGGCCAAGGGCCTCGACGGCTGGCTGATCACCCTGGAATTCCCCAGCTACTACGCGGTGATGACCTACGCCGACAACCGCGACCTGCGCGAGGAGGTCTACACCGCCTACTGCACCCGCGCCTCGGACCAGGGCCCGAACGCCGGGCAGTTCGACAACGGTCCGGTAATGGCCGAGATCCTCGAGCTGCGCCATGAGCTGGCCGGGCTGCTCGGCTACGGCAACTTCGCCGAACTGTCGCTGGCGACCAAGATGGCCGAATCCACCGGACAGGTGCTGAGCTTCCTGCGCGACCTGGCGGTACGCAGCAAGCCGTTCGCCGAGCGTGACCTGGCCGAACTGCGCGCCTTCGCCGCCGAGCAGGGTCTGGACGATCTGCAGAGCTGGGACCTCGGCTACTACGCCGAGAAGCTGCGCCAGCAGCGCTACAGCCTGAACCAGGAAGAACTGCGCGCCTACTTTCCGATCGACAAGGTGCTGTCCGGGCTGTTCTGTATCGTCCAGCGCCTGTACGGCATCGAGATTCACGAGCTGGAGGGCTTCGACGGCTGGCATCCGGAAGTGCGCCTGTTCGAGATCACCGAGAACGGCCAGCACGTCGGGCGCTTCTTCTTCGATCTCTATGCGCGGCCGAACAAGCGCGGCGGCGCCTGGATGGATGGCGCACGCGACAAGCGCCGCACTGCCGCTGGCACGCTGCAGACGCCGGTGGCCAATCTGGTCTGCAACTTCACCCCGCCGGTGGGCGAGCGCCCTGCGCTCTTGACCCACGACGAAGTCACCACGCTATTCCACGAGTTCGGCCATGGCCTGCACCACCTGCTGACCCAGGTCGAGCACGCCGGTGCCTCAGGCATCAACGGCGTGGCCTGGGATGCCGTGGAGCTGCCGAGCCAGTTCATGGAGAACTGGTGCTGGGACCCCGAAGGCCTGGCGCACATCTCCGGCCACTACCAGACCGGCGAGCGCCTGCCGCAGGACAAACTGGACATGATGCTGGCGGCGAAGAACTTCCAGTCCGGCATGATGATGGCGCGCCAGCTGGAGTTCTCCCTGTTCGACTTCGAACTGCACGCCACCCACGGCGACGGTCGCAGCGTGCTGCAGGTGCTCGAGCACATCCGCGACGAGGTCTCGGTGATGCGCCCACCGGCCTACAACCGCTTCCCCAACAGCTTCGCGCACATCTTCTCTGGCGGTTACGCGGCCGGTTACTACAGCTACAAGTGGGCCGAGGTGCTGTCGTCCGATGCCTTCTCGCGCTTCGAGGAAGAAGGCGTGTTCAACTCCGAAACCGGGCGCGCCTTCCGCGAGGCGATCCTGGCCCGTGGCGGCTCCCAGGAGCCGATGGTACTGTTCGTCGATTTCCGAGGCCGCGAGCCGTCCATCGACGCCCTGCTGCGCCACCTCGGGCTGGTAGCGGAGGCCGCGGCATGAACGACGAAGTAACCCGTGTCACCACCAAGCGCTTCATCGCCGGGGCCGTGTGCCCCGCGTGCAGCGGTACGGACTGCATCAAGATGTGGGACGTCGACGGTGTGCCGCACCGCGAATGCATCGACTGCGGCTACGCCGACACCCTCAACGCCCAGGGCCAGTCGGTACCGATGGAGCTGGGCACGCGGGTGAACAAGGTCCAGCCCAAGCCGGCCAACCCGCAGGTGCAGTCGGTGCAGTTCTTTCCTAATCCGAAGTTGAAGAAGCCCGAGTAGCCACTGTGCTGCACCTGACCTGCGGCGACCTGGCCGGCGACAGCGTACGTGCGCTGCTGGCCAGGCTCGAGCCCGAGGCACAGGTGCGAGTGTTGCGCGACGACCTGGCTGTCGGACCGCTGAATGACGTGGACCGTGCGCCTTGCGCTGCTCGCGCCGAATTCTGGGAGCAGATCTGGCCCGCAGAGGTGGCGCCACGCCCGGTGTTCGCCGATGAGCTGGCGGCTGATGCACTCTGGCTAGCCAACCTCGCCAAACAGGCTGCAGCCGTAACGGTCTGGCACGGCGACAGCGCATCCGAACAGCTGCTGCTGGCTCGCATCGCCGCGCTGCTGCAGGGCTCCAGCTGCGGGTTGCACGAAGTCGCTTGCGGCACCGGAGACAGCCGCGCCGGCCAGCGCAAGGCGGTGTCCCTGCATTCGCCCGAGGCACTGGCGGCGCTATACAGCCCACAGGCGGTTCCCGCGTCTCGCCAGGCTGAACTCGCTGCGGTCTGGCACGAGCAGTGCGCCAGCTCGCATGACATTCGCCGCTGGTTCGAGGGGGCGTTTCGGGGCGAAGACTATCGGCTGATCGACGCGGCGCTGGTCGCTGCCAGCCCCGACGAATTCGCTCCGCTGGCGCGTGCGATGGCCGAGGCCATGGGCCATTGCGACGGCTTCTTTCCCACGGATTTCTTCCTCTACTGGCGCGCCCGCGTACTGGCTGCCGCAGGGCGTCTGGAGGTACAGGGCGATCCAACAGCCGCTTACCGTGATCTGCAGGTGCGCCGAGTCATGAGGTGAAAGACTTCACTTCGCGGCCAAGACTCGGCGCGCCCAAGCTCTAAAACAAAGAACCCGCCAAGTGGCGGGTTCCTTTTTTGTACCAGTCCAAATCAGCCTTCGACCTTCGGCGTCGCCCGCCCCGGCTGCGGTGGCGAAGCAAACAGACGCTTGAGCTTCATCGCCGGCGCTTCGATCAGGTGCCAGGACAGTGCGGCGAGGATCAGCGTCGGCACGAAAGCGATCAGCGTCAGGCCGAGCACGCCGACCTGCGGACCGAACAGGTAGATGGTCAGCTGCTGGAACGGGAAGGCGTAGATGTACAGGCCATAGGAGAAATCGCCGTACTTGCCGAAACGCGAGATCAGCGGCAGCGGCGCGTAGGCCAGATAGAGCACCAGATACGGCAGTGCGATGAAGTAAACCAGCGGGCCGATGTCGGTACGGAAGGTTGCCACCAGCGCGGCGAACAACAATGCCGCGATCCAGCCGCGCCAGGGGATATCGTCGCGATAGAGGAACAGTGCCGAGCCGCTGTAGTACAGCAGCCCCAGTTTGAAGATGTTCTTGATGAAGTAGGACTCGATACCCAGCTTGCCCAGCAGCCAGAAATGCCCGACGGCGAGCACGGCAATCGGCAGGAAGATCAGCCGGCGCTTGAGGAAACCGGTCAGCCCGAGAATCATCACGCCGATGTACATCAGCACTTCCAGCGGCAACGTCCACAGCGAGCCATTGACCACGTCGGGGTAGACGTTGCCGGTGAATACGCCGGGCAGCTCGTAGCGTGTCACCAAGAGGATGTTCTGCAGGTAGGTCCAGGTGCCGTCGGCCGCGAGATACTGGCCGAGGGTCAGATGGGTGACCAGCGGCCCAATGACAAACACCGAGAGCAATACCGCGACGATCAACGCCGGAAAGATGCGCAGCGCCCGCTTGATCAGGAAGCTTTTCGGGCTACTGCTGGCCAGCCAGGACGAGGCAATCAAATAACCGCTCATCACGAAGAAGATGCCAACGGCGATCGAGCCGCCCTTTTCGTAGCCGGTGAGCAACGTCAGGGGTTCATCTCCACGGCGGCCAACCAGCGGATAGCTGTGGGCGAACAGCACCAGCGCCGCAGCGAAGAAGCGCAGGAAGTCGAAATTATTCTCCCGGGTGTGGAAAGAGCCGGTGGGATGCATGGTCTGCTCCTGACGAGTAACGGCAGTGACTGATAAAAGGGGCGCACGCAAGCGGTGCATGCCGGTACTGCCGGATCGGTCGCGCACCGCGCTCCGATCGTCCTTGTTGTTTGCCGGCCGCCACGACAGGCGTCGCTCGCGCGTGCAAGCGTTACCCGGTCAGCCCCTTTGTCCCGAGCGCAGCGCAAATGTTCCCGAGCCAACCGACAGGCGGTAGCAGGCAGCACCGATCAGCGGCGCTGGCGCGCTGTCGTCGAGACGATTACTGTATGAATGAACAGTAATCGGACCGACACCCCATGAGCTTCCCCCGTGCCACACCACGCGGCCGCGGCACTGCGATCAACCCGGACAACCGTTTCGCGCCGACACGCAGCGAGGCATACGACGACGGCTGGGAACAGGACGTGCCGCCGACCCGCGCCACCGAGGTGCGCCTGGAGACGGCCAAGAGCGTACTGACCCGTAACCAGTCGCCTGACGTGGGTTTCGATCGCTCGGTCAATCCCTATCGAGGCTGCGAACACGGCTGCATCTACTGCTTCGCGCGGCCCAGTCACGCCTATTGGGACCTGTCGCCAGGCATCGACTTCGAGACGCGGCTGATCGCCAAGACCAACCTCGCCGAGCGCCTCGAACAGGAACTCTCCAAGCCGGGCTACGTGCCGCAACCGATCGCCCTGGGAGTGAACACCGATGCCTATCAGCCGCTTGAGCGCGAGCAGTGCCTGACGCGCCAGGCGCTGGAGATCCTGCTGCGCTTCAGGCACCCGGTGCACATCATTACCAAGGGTTCGCTGGTGCTGCGCGATCTCGATCTGCTGGTGCCGTTGGCCGAGCAGCGATTGGTCAGCGTCTCCGTCAGCCTGACCACGCTGGACGACGAGCTGAAACGCATCATGGAGCCGCGCGCGGCCTCACCCTCGGCGCGGCTGCGGGTGTTGCGCACCCTGCATGAGGCTGGCGTGCCGGTCAGCGTGATGTGCGCGCCGATGATTCCGATGATCAACGACATGGAGCTGGAGCGGATGCTCGAAGCCGCCCGCGAAGCCGGTGCGCGCTCGGCCGGCTATGTGCTGCTGCGCCTGCCCCACGAAGTGGCGACGCTGTTCGATGAATGGCTGCAGGAGCATTTTCCGCAGCGCGCTGCCCATGTCATGAGCCTGGTGCGCCAATCGCGCGGCGGCAAGGATTACGACAGCCGCTTCGGCAGCCGCATGCGCGGAGAAGGCCAATTCGCCCAGCTGCTGGCGCAACGCTTTCAGCTGGCGTGCAAGCGCCTGGGCTTCAATCGACGGGATCAGAACTACGGCCTGGATTGCAGCCGTTTTGCCGTGCCGGGTTCGCAGATGTCGTTGCTCTGAGACCACGCAAGCGCCGCCAGCGCCATCACTACGACAGCAATCAGAAAGCCGAAAAGGCTCGTCCTAGAGCGGTTCGTTCAGTTTCAGTTAAGTCTCACTGACTAGCCTCGGGGCAAATGTGACCAGCCAGTCACCAGCCGCACGACCGGCCTGGATGAGTGCTGGCATGCCTTGCCCTGCATCAGGAGACCACCCATGCGTGAAATATTCACCGCTCGCGCCGAGCGCAACGAACCATCCGCACGTGGCGAAAGCGCCGACGAATCCTTCGCCCATCTGGTCGATGGCTTTCGCCGCTTTCGCACCGAGGTCTATCCCGAACAGCAGGCGCTGTTCGCCCGCCTGGCCAGGGCCCAGCAGCCGCGTGCGATGTTCATCACCTGCGCCGACTCGCGCATCGTTCCCGAGCTGATCACCCAGAGTTCGCCCGGCGACCTGTTCGTCACCCGTAACGTCGGCAATGTGGTGCCACCCTACGGCCAGATGAACGGCGGCGTCTCCAGCGCCATCGAGTACGCGGTGATGGCGCTCAACGTGCAGCACATCATCATCTGCGGGCATTCCGACTGCGGCGCGATGAAAGCGGTGCTCGACCCCAGCGGCCTGCAACGGATGCCCACGGTGAAGGCCTGGCTGCGCCATTGCGAAGTGGCGCGCAGCCTGGTGGAGCAGAACTGCAGCTGCGGCGCGGGCGAAGCCCTGGGCGTGCTCACCGAAGAGAACGTGGTGGCCCAGCTCGACCACCTGCGCACCCATCCCTCGGTCGCCGCGCGCCTCGCCGGCGGTCAGCTGTCGATCCACGGCTGGGTCTATTGCATCGAGACCAGCGAAATCCTCGCCTACGACGCCACCAGCGGCCGTTTCGCGCCGCTGGACGGCGACGGCCCGCTGCCGGTAGCAACGCCCACGCCGCGCTACCTGCAGGCCTGAACCGCCGGCCGCAAGGCATTGGCTTTCGCTTCAGGCGACGCCCCGGGGGCGTCGCCGCGTGTCGAGGTTTTTTGAATGAATGCACAAACACTCAAAGCAACGCTGCCGCGTGACCTGATGGCGTCCGTGGTGGTTTTTCTGGTGGCCCTGCCGTTGTGCATGGGCATCGCCATCGCCTCGGGCATGCCGCCCGCCAAAGGCGTGATCACCGGCATAGTCGGCGGGCTGGTAGTGGGTTGGCTGGCCGGTGCACCCCTGCAGGTCAGCGGTCCGGCCGCCGGACTCACGGTGCTGGTGTTCGAACTGGTGCAGCAATACGGAGCGGCCATGCTCGGGCCGATCCTGCTACTGGCCGGTGCGCTGCAACTGCTGGCCGGTCGGCTGAAGCTGGGTTGCTGGTTCCGCGTCACCGCGCCGGCGGTGGTCTACGGCATGCTGGCCGGCATCGGCATCCTCATCGTGCTGTCGCAGTTGCACGTGATGCTGGACGGGCAGCCGGAAGCCTCCGGACTGGACAATATCGGCGCCTTTCCCGCCGCGCTATGGGCCGCGCTGCCGTTTTCCGGCGGCGGTAACGGACTGATCGCCGCATCTCTCGGCCTGCTGACCATCGCCTGCATGTGGGCATGGGATCGGCTCAAGCCGCAGCGCCTGCGCCTGCTGCCCGGCGCGCTGCTGGGTGTCGCGGCGGCAACGCTGGCGGGGCTGTGGCTGGGGCTCGACGTGCGCCGTGTCGAGGTGCCGGACAATCTCGCCGATGCCATCAGCTGGCTGCAACCGGCCGATCTGCTGACCTTCGCCGATCCCGGTCTGCTGGTCGCGGCGCTGGCCGTGGCCTTTATCGCCAGCGCCGAAACCCTGCTTTCCGCCGCGGCGGTCGATCGCATGCACCAGGGCCTGCGCGCCGATTTCGACCGCGAGCTCACCGCCCAGGGCGTCGGCAACATGCTCTGCGGCGTGCTCGGCGCGCTGCCGATGACCGGCGTGATCGTGCGCAGCTCGGCCAATGTGCAGGCCGGTGCACGCACGCGGCTGTCGGCCATGCTGCACGCGCTCTGGCTGCTGGCCGCGGTGGTGCTGCTGGCAGCGCTGCTGGAGCAGATTCCAATCGCCAGCCTGGCCGGTGTGCTGGTCTACACCGGGCTCAAGCTGATCGACCTGAACGCGCTGCGCCAGCTCGGCCGCTACGGGCGCATGGCCATGCTGATCCATCTCGCCACGGCGCTGACCATCGTCGCCACCGACCTGCTGACCGGCGTCCTGCTGGGCTTCGCACTGACCCTGGGGCAACTGGCCTGGCAGGCTTCGCGGCTGAGGGTCGCGGTGGTGCAGGAAGGCCGCCGGGTCGAACTGCGCATGCAGGGCGCAGCGACCTTTCTGAAGGTGCCGCGACTGGCCCGCGCGCTGGATGGCGTACCGAAGAATGCCTGCGTGCATGTGCCGATGACACACCTGCAGTACATCGACCATGCCTGCATGGAGCTGCTGGAAGAATGGCAGCGCGCCAACCAGGCCAGCGGCGCACGGCTGATCATCGAGCCGCGGGCACTGACGCGACGGGTCGAAGGTCGCCGCCGGCAGGCCGTGCATCTTGCCGCGGCTGCCGACGGGAACTAATCAGGGCGACCAGCCCCCTCATCTTTCAGACACGACCATGCACAACGTGCATCTAGCCGGCAGCGCATCGGGTAAGCCCATGCGCTGCCGGCGCTTCTGGAGGATTGAATTGGACGTCTATATCGATCTGCTGCAATGGCCGGCCATGGTGGTCACGGTGATCGCCGCCTGGCTGATCGGCTCGCTGCAGCCCGGCCGGCGCTTCGTCGGCTTCTGCTGTTTTCTGCTGAGCAACCTGCTCTGGGTGATCTGGGGCTGGCACGCCGAGGCCTGGGCGCTGATCACCCTGCAGGTCTGCCTGGCGCTGATGAACCTGCGTGGGGTGAAGAAGAACGATGCCCCCACACAGCCCGAGCCAGACGCGCCCCGCGCTTAAATTGCCAGAGTGGGATCGCTGTCTATACTCCGAATCGTAGGCGTACCTGATTGAGTTCCGACTGCGCGTGCAAGCGTCCATGTCGCCAGCGAGCGTTTCGCGGGTGGCGTTGGGCAGAATCGGACCGATCGAAAACGTAGCTGGCATGACGGGAATGGTTTCCCCGGCCAGCCGATTTTCGGCGGTGCGATGGCGGTCGGCGGGATAACAAGAATCATAAGGGGAACCCGCAATGTCTCGACATCCATGCATCTGGATGGGGCTTGGGCTTTCGGCAATATTTGGCCAGGC
The DNA here is from genome assembly GCF_000495915.1 of Stutzerimonas chloritidismutans AW-1. Taxonomy (GTDB): domain Bacteria; phylum Pseudomonadota; class Gammaproteobacteria; order Pseudomonadales; family Pseudomonadaceae; genus Stutzerimonas; species Stutzerimonas chloritidismutans. The sequence goes on along the minus strand of NZ_AOFQ01000046.1, from coordinate 15,858 downwards.
CCAGGCGGCCTGGGACGTGAACATGCGCTCCGGCGCCACCGACGTCAGCCGTTCGGTGTTCGATCTGCACATGACGATCTTCTGGATCTGTGTGGTCATCGGCGTGCTGGTATTCGGCGTGATGATCTGGTCGATGGTCGCGCACCGCCGCTCCAAGCGTCAGCATTCCGCTCACTTCCACGAAAACACCCGCGTCGAGGTGCTCTGGACGGTCATCCCGCTACTGATCCTGGTGGGCATGGCGATCCCGGCGACGCGCACGCTGATCCACATCTACGACTCCAGCGAATCGGACGTCGACGTGCAGATCACCGGCTACCAGTGGAAGTGGCACTACAAGTATCTGGGCGAGGACGTGGAGTTCTTCAGCAACCTCACCACGCCGCGCGAGCAGATCAACAACCAGGCGCCCAAGGGCGAAAACTACCTGCTGGAAGTCGACGAGCCGCTGGTGATTCCCGCCGGCGCCAAGGTGCGCTTCCTGATCACCGCGGCAGACGTCATCCACTCCTGGTGGGTGCCGGATCTGGCGGTGAAGAAGGACGCCATCCCCGGCTTCATCAACGAATCCTGGACCCGCGTCGAAGAGCCCGGCATCTACCGCGGCCAGTGCACCGAGCTGTGCGGCAAGGACCACGGCTTCATGCCGGTGGTGGTGGAGGTCAAGTCCGCCGAGGACTACGCCGCCTGGCTCGGCGAGAAGAAAGCAGAGGCCGCCAAGGTGGCTGAACTGACCAGCAAGGACTGGACGCTGGAAGAGCTCTCCGCGCACGGCGAGAAGGTCTACCAGACCGCTTGCGCGTCCTGCCACCAGGCCGGCGGCGAAGGCATCCCGCCGATGTTCCCGGCCCTCAAAGGCTCGGCCATCGCCACCGGCGACATCGAGGCGCACATCGACATCGTCGTCAACGGCAAGCCGGGCACCGCCATGGCGGCCTTCGGCAAGCAGCTGTCGGAAGTCGACCTGGCCGCGGTCATCACCTACGAGCGCAACGCCTGGGGCAACGAGACCGGCGAAATGGTCACGCCGAAAGACGTGCTCGACTTCAAACAGGCCGAAGAAGCCACCCAGTAAGAGGATTCGGTGATGAGTGCAGTGATCGACGATCATGGTCATGCCGGACATGACCACCACCACGGCCCGGCCCAGGGTCTCTCGCGCTGGCTGCTGACCACCAATCACAAGGACATCGGCTCGATGTACCTGTGGTTCAGCTTCTGCGCCTTCCTGCTCGGTGGCTCGATGGCCATGGTGATCCGCGCCGAGCTGTTCCAGCCGGGCCTGCAGATCGTGCAGCCGGAATTCTTCAACCAGATGACCACCATGCACGGCCTGATCATGGTGTTCGGCGCAGTAATGCCGGCCTTCGTCGGCCTGGCCAACTGGATGATCCCGCTGATGATCGGCGCGCCGGACATGGCGCTGCCACGGATGAACAACTTCAGCTTCTGGCTGCTACCGGCGGCCTTCGGCCTGCTGGTCTCGACGCTGTTCATGGAAGGCGGCGGGCCGAACTTCGGCTGGACCTTCTATGCGCCGCTGTCGACGACCTACGCGCCGGAGTCGGTGACCTTCTTCATCTTTGCCATCCACCTGATGGGCATCAGCTCGATCATGGGCGCGATCAACGTGATCGCCACCATCCTCAACCTGCGCGCGCCAGGCATGACGCTGATGAAGATGCCGCTGTTCGTCTGGACCTGGCTGATCACCGCCTTCCTCTTGATCGCGGTGATGCCGGTGCTGGCGGGCGTGGTGACCATGATGCTGATGGACATCCACTTCGGCACCAGCTTCTTCAGCGCGGCCGGTGGCGGCGACCCGGTGCTGTTCCAGCACGTGTTCTGGTTCTTCGGCCATCCCGAGGTGTACATCATGATCCTGCCGGCCTTCGGCGCGGTCAGCTCGATCATCCCGGCGTTCAGCCGCAAGCCGCTGTTCGGCTACACCTCGATGGTCTATGCCACCGGCGCCATCGCCTTTCTCTCGTTCATCGTCTGGGCGCACCACATGTTCACCGTCGGCATTCCGCTGACCGGCGAGCTGTTCTTCATGTACGCCACCATGCTGATCGCCGTGCCCACCGGGGTGAAGGTGTTCAACTGGGTATCGACGATGTGGCGCGGCTCGCTGACATTCGAGGCGCCGATGCTGTTCGCGGTGGCTTTCGTCATCCTCTTCACCATCGGCGGTTTCTCCGGGCTGATGCTGGCCATCGCGCCCGCGGACTTCCAGTACCACGACACCTACTTCGTGGTGGCGCACTTCCACTACGTGCTGGTGCCCGGGGCGATCTTCGGCATCTTCGCCTCGGCCTACTACTGGCTGCCGAAGTGGACCGGGCACATGTACGACGAAACCCTGGCCAAGCTGCATTTCTGGATGAGCTTCATCGGCATGAACCTGGCGTTCTTTCCGATGCACTTCGTCGGCCTGGCCGGCATGCCGCGACGCATCCCCGACTACAACATGATGTTCGCCAACTTCAACATGGTCTCCAGCGTCGGCGCCTTCATGTTCGGCGCCACCCAGCTCTTGTTCCTGTTCATCGTCATCAAGTGCATCCGCGGCGGCGCACCCGCACCGGCCAAGCCATGGGACGGCGCAGAGGGACTGGAATGGAGCGTGCCCTCGCCGGCGCCTTACCACACCTTCCAGGTGCCGCCGGACATGAGCCATGTGCACGAGCACCGCAAGGGCACCGGCGGGGAGCTGACGCCGTGAGCATGCATCGGGGTGTGACCGGAGGTTGCCGGGCCGCCCGCAACCCTCGATCGGGGAGGCTGCCATGAACGAGTCCCTGCCCACGCGGCGCCTGGTCCGCCGCCTGCTGTTCGTCGTGGTCGGCATGTTCGGTTTCGGCTTCTTGCTGGTGCCGATCTACGACGTCATGTGCCAGGCGTTCGGCATCAACGGCAAGACCGCCGGCGCCTACACCGGCTCGCAGAGCGCCGACGCGGCGCGGGCGGTGCGGGTGCAGTTCCTCGCCACCAACGCCGCCGGCATGAGCTGGGAGTTCGGCCCGCTGGCTGACCAGCTCAGCGTGCACCCGGGCGCCAGCCAGGAGATTCGTTTCGTCGCCTACAACCCGACCGACAAGCCGATGACCGCGCAGGCGATCCCCAGCGTCTCGCCGTCGCGGGCGGCGGCCTACTTCCACAAGACCGAATGCTTCTGCTTCACCCAGCAGGTCTTGCAACCGGGCGAGCGCATCGAAATGCCGGTGCGCTTCATCGTCGATCGCGACCTACCCGCCGACGTGCACAACCTGACCCTTGCCTACACGCTGTTCGACATCACGTCCCGCCAGCCGCCGGTGGCCGTCAACGCCACATCGGCCCCGGCCAAGGAGAGTCTGCAATGAGCCAACAGACCACCCACGAGCAGTATTACGTTCCTGATCAGAGCAAATGGCCGATCATCGCCACAATCGCCCTGCTGGTCACCTTCTACGGCCTGGGCAGCTGGTTCAACGACCTGAAAGCCGGGCGTGACGAGTCCAGCGGGCCGATGATCTTCTTCGTCGGCGCGCTGCTGATCGCCTACATGATGTTCGGCTGGTTCGGCGCCGTGGTGAAGGAAAGCCGCGCCGGGCTGTACAGCGCACAGATGGACCGCTCGTTCCGCTGGGGCATGAGCTGGTTCATCTTCTCGGAGGTGATGTTCTTCCTCGCCTTCTTCGGCGCGCTGTTCTACATCCGCTACTGGGCCGGCCCCTGGCTGGCCGGCGAAGGCGACAAGGGCATCAGCAACATGCTCTGGCCCGGCTTCGAATACACCTGGCCGCTGCTCAACACCCCAGATCCCAAGCTCTATCCGGCACCGGAAGGCACCATCAGTGCCTGGGGCCTGCCGCTGATCAACACCATCCTGCTGGTCAGCTCCAGCTTCACCCTGACCTGGGCGCACCACGCGCTGCGCAAGAACAATCGCCAGCATCTGAAGATCGGCCTGGCGCTGACCGTGCTGCTCGGCGCCGCGTTCCTGGTCCTGCAGATCGAGGAGTACGTACATGCCTACACCGAACTGGGGCTGACCCTGGGCTCGGGCATCTACGGCGCGACCTTCTTCATGCTTACGGGCTTTCACGGTGCCCACGTGACCATGGGCGCGATCATCCTCACGGTGATGCTGGTGCGCATCCTGCGCGGGCACTTCAGCCCTGAACAGCACTTCGGTTTCGAGGCAGCGGCCTGGTACTGGCACTTCGTCGACGTGGTGTGGATCGCGCTGTTCGTCTTCGTCTATGTGATCTAGCGAATCAGAAACCAAAGGCGGGGCGCAGCTGCCCCGTATAGAAACCCCAGCCGATCAGCGCAACGGTCAGTGCGCTGAGGCTGACCCGGATGAACAGAGCCGTGATCACACGGGAGGTGCGGCCCTCGTCCCTGACCAGGAAGAACAACCCACTGAACAGACTGACCAGCGTGGCCACTAACAACAGAACGATCGCCGCCTTGAGCATGAGCGATTCCACGACAGGGGTATTGGGGGTGGAGTATAGCCAGCCGTATCGACACATCAGGCTGCCGGCCATGAGCGGCTTCAGGCCCGGGCTGCTGCCGACCCTGCTGGTGCTGGCCCTGCTGCCGGTGCTGGTGTGGCTGGGCTTCTGGCAGCTGGAACGTGGCGAGCAGAAGCGCGAGCTGCTGGAGCGCCAGGAGGCGAGGCAGCAAGCTGCGCCGCTGTCACCGGAGCAGATCGAAAGCAGCGCCCAGCCGGCCTTTTCCCGCGTGCATCTGCAGGGTCGTTTCGATGCCGAGCACAGCTTCCTGCTCGACAGCCGCACCCGTGACGGCCAGGTTGGCGTAGAGCTGCTGCAGCCCTTTCATGACGAGCTCAGCGACCGTTGGGTAATGGTCAACCGCGGCTGGATTCCCTGGCCCGATCGCCGCGTGCCGCCGGCCTTCGATACACCAGCGCAGTCTTTGAAGCTCGCTGCCTGGGTCTACGTACCGCCAGGAAAGCCGTTCATCTTCAGCCACCGCACGGCCGAGGGCTGGCCGCGCCTGATCAACCACGTCGACATCGAGGCGATGTGGCAGCAGGCCGGCCGCGAAGGCGTGATCCATGAATTGCGTCTGGAGCCCGGCCCCAGCGCCTACCGCGCCGATTGGGCGATCACCAGCATGCGCCCGTCGCAGCATCTGGGCTACGCCGTGCAGTGGTTTGCCATGGCTGCCGCCCTGCTGGCGCTGTTCATCTACTTCGGCGTGCATCAGGCACGGGAGAAGCACAGTGACAACGATGAATCCAACCCTTGCCGGCCGTGAGCCGAAGCGCGGTCGTGGCCGGCTGCAACTGCTGCTGATAATCGCCGTGGTACTCGGCCCGATGCTGCTGGCGTCGGCGATGTATCGCTTCGGCTTCTGGGTTCCGCAGACCCGCAGCTACGACGGCGTGCTGATCGCCAACGGCCAGGACCGCGCAGCCATCGGCGTGACTGCAGCCGACTCCGAACGGCGCTGGGAGCTGCTGGTCACCGCCCCGCAGGGCTGCGAAACGCAGTGTCAGCAGCTGGTCTACCTGGCCCGCCAGATCAATATCGGCCTGGCTCGCGAAGCCGCCCGCGCCGGCCACGCCCTGGCCAGCGCCACCGCTCTGGACGAGGCCTACGAGCAACGCCTGCGTCGCGAGTATCCGCAATTGCAACGCCATGGCCTCGACGCCGGCGTGTATGCCCGCAACCCCGAAGCACCGGCCACGCCGCAGCTTTGGATCGTCGATCCGCACGGCAACCTGGTGCTGCGATACGACGCCGAAGCCGACGGCAAGGCAATCCTCGATGACCTGAAATACCTGCTGAAGATCTCGCAGATCGGCTGACGCACTCTGCCGCTTCGCTGGGGTCCCAAACTGGCCGCCCAAGGAGAAACCGATGGCCAAACCCGGATACCGCCTCGCCCTGATCGCCACGCTGCTGGCGGTGGTGGTCGTGCTGCTCGGTGCCTATACGCGGTTGACCCACGCCGGCCTCGGCTGCCCTGACTGGCCAGGCTGCTACGGTTTTCTCGCCGTGCCCATGAGCGAGCACAAGCAGAACCTCGCCGCGCTGCGCTTTCCCGAGGCGCCACTGGAAGTGACCAAGGGCTGGAACGAGATGATCCATCGCTACTTCGCCGGCGCGCTGGGGCTGGTGATTCTCGCCATGGCGGCGCAGGCGATACGCCGTCGCGGCCAACGCGGGCAGCCGGTGAAGTTGCCGCTGCTACTGCTCGCGGTGGTCATCGCCCAGGCGATCTTCGGCATGTGGACAGTGACCCTGCAGCTCTGGCCTCAGGTGGTTACCGCGCACCTGCTCGGCGGCTTCACCACCCTCAGCCTGCTGTTTCTGCTGTGCCTGCGGCTGTCCGGTGCACTTGCTCCGTTGCCGGCCGTAGACGGTCGTCTGCGCAAATTCGCCGGCATCGCCATGCTCGCGGTGATCGTCCAGATCGCGCTCGGCGGCTGGGTCAGCAGCAACTATGCGGCCGTCGCCTGCACCGACTTCCCCACCTGCCATGGCGAATGGTGGCCACGGATGGACTTCGCCAACGCCTTCAACCTGACCCACCACGACATCGGCCCGAATTACCTCGGCGGCCTGCTCTATGGCGAGGCGCGCACGGCCATCCATGTCAGCCACCGCATCGGCGCGCTGTGCGTGACGCTGGTGTTGCTGCTGCTGGCCGCAATGCTCATGCGCCGCGGACTCGGCCGGCTGGCGGGGCTGCTCATCGCCGCGCTGGCGCTGCAGGTCGGGCTGGGCATCAGCAACGTGCTGCTCAACCTGCCGCTGGCGGTCGCCGTAGCGCACAACGGCGGCGGTGCCGCGCTGCTGCTGGTGCTGGTACTGGTCAATTACCGGCTGCGCCAGCCTCCACATGCCGCCCGGCAAACCGAGCCAGCATCGATTTCGAACACGACGGGGCAGCTCGATCTGCCCCGCGCATGACCACAAGGAGAACCCCCATGGCGACTCTACTCAGCGAACGCAGCGCCCAGGCCAGCTGGCGCGACTACCTGGAGCTGACCAAGCCGAAGGTGGTGCTGCTGATGCTCATCACCTCGCTGGTGGGCATGTTCCTCGCCACCCGCGCCGGCGTGCCCTGGACGGTGCTGCTGTTCGGCAATCTGGGCATCGCCCTGTGTGCCGGTGGCGCCGCGGCGGTGAACCATGTGGTGGACCGGCAGATCGATTCGGTGATGGCCCGCACCCACAAGCGACCCCTGGCCGAAGGCCGGGTCTCGCCAGCGGCGGCACTGACCTTCGCCTTCGCCCTCGGCGTCAGCGGGCTGGCCCTGCTGCTGACCTTCACCAATGCCCTCGCCGCCTGGCTGACCCTGGCCTCGCTGATCGGCTACGCGGTGATCTACACCGGCTTTCTCAAACGCGCCACGCCGCAGAACATCGTCATCGGCGGACTCGCCGGCGCCGCGCCGCCGCTGCTCGGCTGGGTCGCGGTGACCGGCCAGGTCACCGCCGAACCGCTACTGCTGGTGCTGATCATCTTCGCCTGGACGCCGCCGCACTTCTGGGCGCTGGCGATTCACCGCAAGGACGAGTACGCCAAGGTCAACGTGCCGATGCTGCCGGTGACCCACGGCGTGCACTACACCAAGGTGCATATCCTGCTCTACACGGTGATGCTGCTGGCGGTCAGCTTCATGCCGTTCGCCATTCACATGAGCGGCCCGCTGTACCTCGCCGCCGCAGCGTTGCTGGGTGCACGCTTCCTCTACTGGACGATCGCGCTGTACCGCGACAGCCGGCCACATGCGGCAATCAAGACCTTCAAATTCAGCATCTGGTACCTGTTCGCGCTGTTCATCGCGCTGCTGGTTGATCATTATCTGCTGCTCGATTTCTAGATAGTCGCCCAAAGGACGTTCATGACCCGCATCCAGAAAACCGTCTTCATTCTCGTGGCGCTGATCGCGCTGGTCGTCGGGCTGACGGTTTCCAAGGTGCTCAACAGCCAGCACCAGCTCGACCCCACGCAGTTGCTGGATGCCGGCATCGTCGTGCTGCCGCAGAGCCGCACGGTGCCGTCGCTGAGCCTGACGGACCAGGACGGCGAAGCGGTAAAACTGAACGAACTGGACGGACAGTGGACGCTACTGTTCTTCGGCTACACCTTCTGCCCGGACATCTGCCCCACTACCCTGGCCGAACTGCGCCAACTCAACGGCATGCTGCCGGACGCCGTGCGCGACCAGCTGCGCATCATCCTCGTCAGCGTCGATCCGAATCGCGACACGCCGGAAAAACTCAAGGAATACCTCGGCTACTTCAACGCCGGTTTCCAAGGGCTTACCGGCCCGCTGGACGATATCCAGACGCTGGCCAACGGCGTCGGCATTCCCTTCATACCCGGCGATACCAGCAAGGAAAACTACACCGTCGACCACAGCGGCAACCTGGTCCTGATCGGCCCGGACGGCCGCCAGCGCGGCTTTATCCGTTCGCCCTTGCGGGTGCAGAAACTGGCCGAGCAGTTGCCTGAGTTGATCAACCGGGCGGAGTGACGCTCAGGCAGCGCCCCAAGGCGAGGTCCCCACGGCAGATGAGTACGACCCGCTTCGCCCAGCGGCGAAGCGAACGTCGCTACGCCGCGTCAGCCCGCCTCTGCCACCGCCCCCCGCCTTGCCGCGGCCTGCCGCCTTGCCGACAGCTTGCGCCACCAGATCACCACACCGGTGACCGACAACACCGCGATCGCCACGCCCAGAACGGCGATGAGGATGCGCCCTGGTAGGCCGAGGATGCGCCCGCCATGGATCGCCGGCTGCAGCAGATGAAACTGCTGCCCCAGCGTGCCCTGGCCGGGAATCTCCTGCCCCAGCAGACGACCGTCGGTGCCGTGGAAGAACAGCCAGGCATTGCCCTGATTGCTGTCGTGCTCGCCGAAACCGGCGCCATAGAAGTTGTACTCGAAGCTGTAGTACAGCTCGGTGATCGCTTCGGTCAGGCCAAGCTCGGCGGCGTGCTGCATGGCGTAGTCGTACGCCTGGTGGAAGTCGTAAGCGGTGGTGCCCAGTTGCTCTGCCGGCATCCGCCCGCGGGCCTCGTAGACGCTCGGCTCAACGGGCGAGAACAGCGATACCACCGGCTTGAACACCTGCTCCGGCAGGTTCATCGCCACGCTGCTGACCGCCACCGGCGTGAGCAGCAGCCACAGCCACAGGCCGCCTGCGCGGTGTACGTCGTGGTTCATGCGCTGGCGCTTGATCTTCCAGGACGTCCACCACTTGGAAAAGAATGGCCGGCCACGAGGAAAGGTCAGCACCAGCGAGACGAAGCAATCGATCACCCAGGCGATCGCCACGATACCCATCAACCACAGCCCCCAGTTGCCCGGCAGCGAAAGGTTGTAGTGAAACTCGAGGATGAAGGGCACGAAGTTCTTGCGCGAGAAGCAGCATTCGCCCCAGTAGCGCGTGCCCACCGGGTCGCCGCTCACCGCATCGACGTACTGCACCACTGGGCGCTCGCCATACGGCTTGCCAGTCGCCGGATCGTTACGCGGCACCAGCGCCATCAAAGCGGCGTGACCGGGCTCACTGGGAAACTCCATGTACCAGACCTGCATACGCGGGTTGGCCTGCTCGACGCGTTCCACCAATGTTCCCGGCGCCAGCACCGGTCCCTCACTGGTGGTGTGGTAGAACTCCGGGTTGAGCCATTCGTCCAGCTCGTGATGGAAGGCCAGGATGCTGCCGGTAATGCCGGCGAGAAACAGGAAGATCGCCGTGGCCAGGCCGATGTAGCGGTGCAGGAGCACGAGAATGGAACGCATCGTCGGTTGTCCGTCCTTCAGAAAGCACAAAGCCGCCGGCCCTGTGGGGCCGGCGGCAGTTCAGCGTTGATCAGAAGTCGTAGGTCACGGTAGCCATGACATTGCGCTCCTCGCCGTAGTAGCACTGGCTCAGGCTGTTGCACGCGGCGACGTACTTCTCGTCGGTGAGGTTGTTCAGGTTCAGACGCACGCCGACACCCTGCAGCCCGACGCGAGACAGGTCATAACCAAGCATGGCGTCGTACAGCGTGTAGGACGGAATGCGCAGGGTGTTCTCCGCGTCAGCCCAGCTCTTGCCGAAGTAGCGTGCGCCACCACCCACCTGCAGACCGGCCAACGGCCCTCGGTCGAAGGTATAGTCGGTCCACAGCGAGGCCATGTTGCGCGCCACCGCGTTGGGCGTGTTGCCGCGATTGTTGACGCCGGCAGCACCGGTGAAGTCCTTGGAATACTCGACGTCCATGTAGGTATAGCTGGCGATGACATTGACCTGTTCCAGCGGCCGCAGACGAGCTTCGACTTCCACGCCTTTGGAGGTAAGTTCGCCCACCGCGCGGTAGAAGTTCTCGTTGGAATCCTTGTTCGCCAGGTTCGATTGCTTCAAGTCGAAGTAGGAGATGGTGTAGAGATCGTCGGTGCCCAGCGGCTGATACTTCAGGCCCACCTCGTACTGTTCGCCTTCAGTCGGATCAAGCAGTGTGATGTCGAAGCCGCCGCTGCCATTCGCGTTATAGGCCGCAGTGGCGTTGGGATTGAACGACTCGGAGTAGCTGGCGTAGGGCGACAGACCGTTATCAAAGGCATAGAGCACACCAACGCGACCAGTGAATTGCTCGAGCTTGGCGCTATCGGACTGATCGCCGTAGCTCGCATCGTTGGTGTGATCGAACGAGACGTCCACCCAATCCTGGCGAACACCCAGCGAGAAGCGCCAGTTGCCGAGGCTGATCAGGTCCTGCACATAGAGGCCTGTCTGCTCCAGCTCACGGGTTTCGTCGTACTGGTGGTAGAACACCGGGCTGCCCGCACCTACGGCACCGGTGTAGGGATTGACCGAGGGCAGGCCGTAGGCTGCGTCGTAAACCACCTTGGCCTTGCGCCGCTGGTAGTCGAGGCCGGTCACCAGGGTATGGCTGAGTGCGCCGGTATCGAAGAGGAACTGCAACTGGTTGTCGATGGTCCAGGCGTGCAGCGCTTCGTCGGCCCCGGTGTAGTAGCGCACCAGTTCATCGGAACCTGGGGCCACGTAGCCGTACTGATAAACCTGCCCCGAGTCCACGGTGGAGTCCAAGTACTGGAAGTTCTGCCGCGCCGAAACGACATCATTGAAACGGTGCTCGAGCTGATAGCCGATCATCTGCTGGTCGCGCTCGAACTTCTCGTAGTCCTCGTCGCCCTCGAAGAAGCTGCGCGAGATGCGCTGACCGTTGCGCGACGTCACCGTGCCATCGGCCGGTAATCCGCCGTGGTAGCCGCTCTCCGGATCGCGTTGCAGCATCGCCAGCAAGGTCAGGCGGGTGTCTTCGGTGAAGTCGATGCTCACCGAGGGCATCACCGCAAAGCGTTGCTCCTCGATTCCATCGACCTGGTTGTCGGCATCCTTGGCCACGCCGACCAATCGATAACTGATGCGCTCGTCATCCAGAGGCCCGGTGAAGTCGAACGCTGCCTGCTTGTAATCATTGCTGCCGTAGGAGAACTGCAGCTGGCGGCTAGCTTCCTTCTGCGGCTTCTTGCTGGTCATCGCCACCAGCCCCCCGGGCAGGCTGCGGCCATAGAGCACCGAGGACGGTCCCTTGAGGATGTCGATGCGCTCGATGAAGTACGGATCGACCTGCAGACTGCTGTAAGTGCCGCTGTCGCCCAGCAGCTTCTGACCGTCGAGGTAAAGGTTGTCCACCGAGCCATCGGTGATGCCGCGCATGGCGACATAGTCGTAGCGCGTCGTCGCACCGTACGGCGTACTCATCAGTCCCGGCGTATAGCGCACCGCCTGAGCGATCGAGCGTGAACCCTGATCCTCGATCTGCTGGCGGGTGACCACCGAAACGGTCTGCGAAGTCTCTGCCAACGGCATGCTCGTCTTGGTCGCCACGCTGCTGTGGGTCGCGTTGTAGCCTTCCATCGAACCCAGCGCGTTGCCCAGGGCGAAACCTTCGACGGTCATCGGTTGCAGTTCGACGGCATCGGTCTGCGCGCTACGGCGCGCTAGCGAGTAGTTGCCCTGGCTGTCGCGGACGGCCTGCAGGCCGCTACCCTGCAGCAACGCAGCGAAACCGTCGTCAACGCCGTACTGCCCTTGCAGGCCGTTGCTTTCCAGGCCCTGCAGCAGGCTGCCATCCACCGAGAGCAGCACACCTGCTTCACCGGCGAAACGGCTCAGTGCGCTGGAGAGCGGGCCGGCGGGAATGTCGTAGCTGCGCACCACCTGCTGGGTAGCAGACTGCGCCATGGCAGCGCCGGGCACGATGCTGGCCAGCGGCAGGCACAGCAGCGCGGCACGAATGCCGAGCGCCAAGGCGCGGGAGCGATTGGGAATGAACGGCAAGGCGGTCGAGCGCATGGGTGTTCCTGTTCGAGTGACGGATTTAGCCCTATGCCCCACCAGATCGAAGAAAGGGAACTGCAGATGCGAATATTTTTTATTCGTGTCCGCAACGAACTACACGCCACCCCGTGCCGAGGCAGGTTCGAGGCTGACCCACCAGGCCATGCGCCGCTCGATGCGCACCGGCAGCGTCGCCGCCAGCGCATCCAGCACACGCTCGGTGTCACCGAGGGGAAAGGCCCCGACCACGCGCAGATCGGCGATACGCGGATCGCAGCCGAGATAGCCGTGTCGATAGCGCGACAGTTCGACGAGGAAATCTTCCAGGCGCTGGTTGTCGGCCAGTAATACGCCGCTCGCCCAGGCCTGATGTTCGGCGCGGGCCGCCGACAGGGGGGCGATGTAGCGGCGACTGAAATCGGTCTGCTGCCCGGCCGCCACACGGGTGATGCCTAAGCCATCCAGCTGGATATCCACAGCGCCGGCGAACACGCTCAGTCGAGTATGGCCATCTTCCTGGCGCAGGGAGAAACGCGCGGCCTGCTCGCTGCGCACGCGACCTTCACGACTGGTCAGCAGCAACGGCCGCCCGCCTTGGCTGGGCGAGGCATCGACCAGCAGCTCACCACGGTAAAGCGCCAGCCTGCGCGCGGTCGCGTCATCGGCGATATCCACCGCGGTATCGGTGTTCAGCCAGAGCTGTGAGCCATCAGCCAGGCGCAGATCGCGCACCTCACCAACCGCGGTCCGCTCATCGGCCGTCCACTGTCGCCAGGGCAGCGATCCGCCGGCCAGGCTCAGTGCCGCGCCGCCACAAAGCACGGACAGCACCTTCAGTGCCTGGCGACGGTTCGATTGGCGGCTGTGCAACATCGCGCCGGCAGTGCGCCCGACGGCATCGTCGGCCAGCGGCTGGAACTGGCCACTGATGCGTTCGACCTTGGCCCACGCGCGGGCATGTTCCGGCTGTTCCAGCCACGCGCTCCAGGCCTGGCGCTCGCCAGCGCTGGCCGCACCGGACTGCAACACGGCAAACCACTTCGCCGCTTCCTGCAGCACGCGGTAATCAATGCCCATCAGTCCTCCGCCACCAGCAGCAGGCAATGCAACATGGCCTGAGCCATGTACTTCTTCACCATCCGCTCGGAAACGCCGAGTTCGATGGCGATTGCGGCGTAGGTCATGCCCTGCAGCTGCGACATGAGAAAGGCGCTGCGCACCTTCGCCGACAGCTGGGCCAGCATGGCGTCGACCTGCAGCAAGGTTTCGACGATCAACGCCTGGGATTCCGGCGATGGCGCCACGGGCTCGGGTTGCAGTGCCAGCGCATCAAGATAGGCCTGCTCGATCTGTCGGCGCCGCCAATGGTTGATCAACAGGCCCTTGGCGATGGTATGCAGGTAGGCTCTGGGTTCGCGGATGGCGCCCATGTCCTGATCCTTGGTCATCACCCGCACGAAGGTGTCCTGCGCGAGGTCGGCCGCCCGCTGATTACAGCCCAGCTGGCGCCGCAGCCAGCCGTTAAGCCAGCCGTGATGCTCGGCATAGAGCCGATGCAGCATCTGCTGTCGAACCATACCTTCAGTTGCCAAGCGGCCTCCCATGAGCGCTGCAAGCGTTAATGCTAACGCTTCTCAACAGCACAAATCCATCGGCAATCGCTGTGTCGCGTTCTTTTGTCGACCGACGTCCGTTCGAGCACGGTGCAGAAAAAGCTCGACTAGGCTGAAGGAACAACCCATCTCCGGAGGCACGCTCATGACCCAACTGCCACGTCTGGCCGCTTTCGCGCTTCTCTCCCTGACACTGCTGCCAGCCCATGCGCAGATTCTGCCGGGCCTCTGGGAATTCAGCAGCGGCGATATACAGGTGGACGGCCAACAGATGCCCGGCATGGACGCGATGCTGGCGCAGATGGAGAACCTGCCCGCCGACCAGCGCCGGATGATGGAGGAGATGCTGGCCGCGCAGGGCGTGAAACTGGGCGGCAAGGGCGTGCAGATCTGTCTGAGCAAGGCCCAGGTGGAGTCCGATGAGCTGCCCTTTCAGGATGACCCGGCCTGTACCCAGGAGATCACCGAGCGTGGCGACAAGCTGTGGAAATTCAGGTTCGAGTGCCCTGATGCCCGAGGTCAGGGCGAGACGCGCTTCATCAGCGACAAGGAGTTCGTCAGTACCGTGGAAAGTGAATACCGCCAAGGCACCGAGACCGGTACCTCGCTAATCGAATCCCACGCGCGCTGGATAGCGGACGATTGCGGCGCATTGAAACCGGCTCGGTAGAAGGCGACCGGGAAATCAGCAGGAGTTCCACGTGAAACCCCCATGGCTGCTGGGCCGAGGTCAGTTCTTCTCCCAGCTGCCCTGGTTGTTCTGCTCGCAAGCGGGCTGGAGAAAGCGCGCATCACTGGCGATACCGTAATAGTGAATGTCCTGCCGGTACGGCATGTTCGACACCTGCGCGTTGCGGCAGACACCGAAGGCCCCGTCCGGGCACTGATCGACGAACTCCACTTCGACTTCGTGATCCTTAAGCTGCGGCTGACAGAAGCCGGTGCGGAACAGCTCTGCGGGAATGTTGATGTTCGCCTGGCAAAGCTTCACTGCCACGCGGTCGTCGTGGCTGTTAATGACGCACGCTTCGGCCATCACATCGCCAGCGACGAGCGGGCCGCACAGGGCTGTCAGCAAGAACGGTAACCGCACGATTTCACCTCTCCGAGAATCGCCGGCGACTTTAACATGAGCCACCCGCCCCTTTCAGACCCAGCGCAAAATGCGCACCATAGCCGCCATGCTCGAACATATCCCGACCCATCTCATCGGCGGCCCGCTCGGCGCCGGCAAAACCAGCCTGATTCGCCATCTGCTCGATCAGAAGCCAGCCGGCGAACGCTGGGCGGTGCTGATCAACGAGTTCGGCCAGATCGGGCTGGATGCCGCGTTACTGACGACCGAAGCAGACGGCATCAGCCTGGCGGAGATCCCCGGCGGCTGCCTGTGTTGTGTCAACGGCGTGCCGTTCCAGGTCGGCCTGGCGCGCCTGCTGCGTCAGGCAAAACCAGACCGCTTGCTGATCGAACCCTCCGGCCTGGGCCACCCGGCGGAATTGCTGCGGCAGCTCAGGCTACCGCCATGGCAGAACGTGCTGAGCGTCCAGCCAACCGTGCTGGTACTGGATGCCGCCGCCCTCAGCCGCGGCGAACCCCTGCCCGACAGCCAGCAGCAGGCCCTGGTCCAAGCCGGCCTGCTGCTGATGAACAAGAGCGAAACGCTGGACCAACCCAGCCGTACCCGACTGGCAGAGCAGCTGCCTGAGCAAACGCTTTACTGGACCACGCAAGGCCAGCTGCCCCTCGAACAGCTTCCCGGTATCGGCGCTCGCGCCAGTGAAGCAACGCCAGCGACGCCCCTGCCCTCCGGCTCGGCGAAGCTGGCGCAGGTGTGGCTCGATCCGCGCCAGCCGATCTGCCAGGTTCAGGCGACAGCAGAGCACTGGAGCATCGGCTGGGGGGGGGGCCCCCGCCCGC
>NZ_AOFQ01000045.1 GCF_000495915.1 Stutzerimonas chloritidismutans AW-1 | reverse complement strand
CCTCGACGCGAAACCCCCCTTCGTCGAGGCCCAGCCGCACCGTGCCGCGGTCGGTGTAATGCAGTGCGTTGCGCAGCAGGTTGGACATCACCGTGCCGAGCAGGGTGTGGTTGTAGACGCCGCGGTCCTCGCCCTCCTCCAGCAGCTCGAAGGCCAGGCCCTTCTCCGCCAGCAACGGTGCCCAGCGCTCGCTCTGCTCGGTCGCCACGCTCCGCAAGCTGGCGTCGCCGGCCAAGGACGTCTGTTGCGGACGCGCCCGCGCCAGCATCAGGAAGGTTTCCACCAGCTCGTGCATTTCCCGCGCGGCGCGCTGGATGCGCGCCAGCGGTCGCTGCGCGGCTGGCGACAGCTCGGCCTGCTGCTCGAGCAGCTCGCAGGCGCCGAGCACCACCATCAACGGGGTGCGTAGTTCGTGGCTGACATCGGCGGTGAACAGCCGCTCGCGCTCCAGGGTCTGGCGCAGCTGGCCGAGGGTGCTGTCGAACGCCGCGGCCAGATGGCCGACCTCGTCATCGGGATACTGCAGGGCCAGCGGCGGTGCCAGCGGATGCAGTTGGTCGCGGTGGCGTACCTGGTTGGCCAGGCGGCTGACCGGTGCCAACACCCGGTTGGCCATCAGCCGCCCCAGCGCCCAGGCGCCGAGCACGCTGAGCAGAAAGCCGGCCAGCACGACGTTGAACAGCGCATCCTCACGGGCCTCGAACTCGTGCTGCTCCTGCACCAGCACGTAGCGGTCAGCGCCGACATTGCGCACATAGACGTAGTAGGCATCGTCACCGCGAACCAGCTCGGTGAACCCCTCGCCGAGCCCGGCAAACACCTTTGGCATCGGGTGCTCGGGCAGATGCGAGGCGAAGAAGTGGGTGCTGGTATCCAGCTGCGGTGTCCGTCCCTTTGGCAGGTCCTCGTTGAGCACGATGTCCAGGTCGCGACTCAGCTCCTCGGTGACCAGCTGCTCCTCGATGAAGTGCACCACGCCGACGATGCCGAGGGCGAACGCACCGCTCACCACCAGCGTCATCAGCGTGAAGGCGATGACGATCCGCCGCGCCAGCGGCTGCTTAGCGAGCATCGCAGTCCTCCGCCAGGCGGAAGCCAAGGCCGTGCACGGTATGCAGCAACGGCTTGGCAAACGGCTTGTCGAGCACCTGGCGCAACTGGTGGATATGGCTGCGCAACGCATCGCTGTCCGGCACGTGATCACCCCAGACGGCATCTTCCAGCGCTTCGCGGCGCACCACCGCCGGGCTGCGCTGCATGAGGATCGCCAGCAGCTTGTGGCCGATAGGGTTGAGGCGAATCGGCTGGCCACCACGACTGGCTTCCAGGGTGTCCAGGTCGTAGCAGAGATCGGCCACCTGCAGCTGACGCCGGCGCGGTCCCTGGCAGCGCCGCAGGATCGCCTCGATACGGGCAACCAGCTCGGACAGCGCGAAGGGCTTGATCAGATAGTCGTCGGCACCGGCCTGCAGCCCCTTGATGCGGTCAGGCAGCGCATCGCGGGCGGTGAGCATGATGATCGGCGTATCACGCCCGGCATCGTCACGCAGGCGCTTGCACACCTGCAGTCCGTCGATGCCCGGCAGCATCAGGTCCAGCACGATCAGGTCGTAGTCCTGGGTGGCGGCCAGGTGCAGACCGCTGAGGCCATCCTGCGCGCAGTCGACCACGTAGCCCTTGAGCTCGAGGTAATCGAGCACGTTGGCCAGGATGTCGCGGTTGTCTTCGATGACGAGAATGCGCATATCGGTTCGCTAGCAGGCAAATGACGGAATTTTCACGCCTTCTTTACGAAGGGCTCACAGGCGGGTGCGCAGACTTCGGCGCGTTCGTCCTTAGCCGTGGATCATACGATGCCTTTTCCCCGACATGCTCAGCTTCGTTATCTCGCCCTGCTTCTGGGCCTCTGGCTCGGCACCTTCGTGCTGACCCGCTCGGCGTTGCTCGTCGCGCACTGGCAGGAGGCGACCGCCGGCCCGCTCGACATCCTGCGCATCTATGCCGAAGGCGCGATCTACGACCTGGCCTACCTGGCCTTTGCCGCCGTGCCGCTGGCGCTGTATCTCGCGCTCTGCCCGCGAAAGATCTGGGCCAGCCGCTGGCACCGCTTCGGCCTGCGCCTGCTGCTGGTGCTGAGCCTCTACGCGATGCTGTTTACCGCGGTGGCCGAGTGGCTGTTCTGGGACGAGTTCGGCGTGCGCTTCAACTTCATCGCAGTGGATTACCTGGTCTACTCCGACGAGGTCATTCACAACATCATGGAGTCCTACCCGCTCTTCACCCTGCTCGGCCTGCTCGCCGCCCTGGCCCTGGCTCTCGGCCTGGCCCTGCAGCGGCCGGTCAGCCGCGCCCTTGCCGCGCCGAGCCTGCCCTGGCGCGGGAGCCTGGCGACGCTGGCCGGCGTAGCGGGCCTGGCACTGGCCGCGGCCCTGGTGGTTGGCCAGGACTTTCCGCGCGGCAGCGGCGGCAACGCCTACCAGCGCGAGCTGGCGAGCAACGGCCCGTTCCAGTTCTTCGCCGCCTTTCGCAACAACGAGCTGGACTATCCGCAGTTCTACGCCACTCTGCCCGACGCCGAGATCGGCAGCCGCCTGCGCCGGGAAGTCGCCGAGCCGAATGCGCGCTTCCTCGGCAAAGACCCGCTGGACATCCGCCGGGCGATCGACAACCCCGGCCAGCCACGTCATCTGAACGTCGTGCTGGTGACCATCGAGAGCCTCAGCGCCAAGTACCTGGGCAGCTTCGGCGACGCGCGCGGGCTGACCCCCAACCTCGACGAGCTGCGCAAGCACAGCCTGACGTTCACCAACTTCTATGCCACCGGCACGCGCACCGACCGTGGCCTGGAGGCGATCACCCTGTCCGTGCCGCCGACCCCGGGGCGCTCGATCGTCAAGCGCATCGGTCGCGAGAGCGGCTTTGCCAGCCTCGGCCAGCAACTCGGCGCCCAGGGTTACGACAGCGTGTTCCTCTACGGTGGGCGCGGCTATTTCGACAACATGAGCGCCTTTTTCGGCGGCAACGGCTACCGCGTGGTCGACCAGAGCAGCGCCGACGAAGCGGACATCCACTTCAAGAATGCCTGGGGCATGGCCGACGAGGACCTCTATGCCCTGGCCATGCGCGAGGCCGATGCCGACCACGCCGCCGGCAAGCCGTTCCTGCTGCAGCTGATGACCACCTCCAACCACCGCCCCTACACCTACCCGGACGGCCGCATCGACATTCCCTCGGGCGATGGCCGCGAAGGTGCGGTGAAGTACACCGACTACGCCATCGGCCAGTTCCTCGACAAGGCGCGGCGCAAGCCCTGGTTCAAGGACACGCTGTTCGTCTTCGTCGCCGACCATACCGCCGGCAGCGCCGGCTCGCAGGACCTGCCGGTGGCCAACTACCACATTCCGCTGTTCGTCTACGCGCCGGGTCTGGTCGAGCCGCGCGAGTTCACCGGGCTGGCCAGCCAGATCGACCTGGCCCCGACCCTGCTCGGCCTGCTGAACATGGACTACGTGTCGACCTTCTTCGGCCGCAACCTGTTGCGCGAGGATGCCGCGCCGGGACGCGCACTGATCGGCAACTACCAGCACCTGGGCCTGTTCGACGGCCAGGACCTGGCGATCCTCAGCCCGCGCCTGCAGGTACGCCGGCATGACGAGGCGCTGCGCTCGAGCCGCGAATCCGAGGCGCCGCTGAGCGACCCGCTGGTGCAGCGCGACATCGCCTACTACCAGGGCGCGAGTCACAACTACCGCCAGGGCCTGCTGAGCTGGCGGGCGCCAGCACCGCACGCCGATCAGTTCAGCCAACCCTAGACCGACCCGGCGCCCGACCAGGGCGCCTCTGGAGTTCCGATGCCCCGCCTACCCGACCGCTGCGAAAGCAGCCGCCCGTACAATTTCGTCCTTGGTTTCGGCGTGCCCGCCGCGCTGATGCTGGCACTGCTGATCGGCGACCCCAGCGAACTCGACTTCGCCTTCTCCCGGCTGTTCTACGAGCCGGGCGTCGGTTTCGTCGGCCGACACAGCTGGCTGCTCGAGGACTTCCTGCACGACCGCGTCAAGCAGGCGGTGATCGTCATCGGCGTGCTGGCCATCGCCGGCTTTCTGGTCAGCCTGCTGCCGACGCGCCTGGCGCGCTGGCGCCGTTCACTGGGTTACCTGGTGCTGGCACTCGGCGTGTCGACCAGCATCGTCACCCCGCTCAAGGCCCTGACCGGCGTGCATTGCCCCTGGAGCCTGACCGACTTTGGCGGCCAGGAGACCTTCACGCCGCTGCTGGCCGAACGCGCACCTACGCTCAAGCCCGGTCGCTGCTGGCCCGGCGGGCACGCCTCGGCGGGCTTCTCACTGCTGGCGCTGTTCTTCGTGTTGCGCGACCGCCGCCCGCGCCTGGCGCGCTACGCGCTGGGGCTGGCACTGGGCCTGGGCACGGTGATGTCGCTGGGCCGGGTCATGCAGGGCGCGCACTTCCTCTCGCACAACCTGTGGACGCTGCTGTTCGACTGGACGATCTGCCTGGCCTGCTACCGCCTGGTGCTCTATCGGCCGGCGCCGGTTCTGCAAGGTGCCGTCGCCGTCGAGCCCGCGCTCTAGTCAGCCGCCGGAAACGACAAAGGCGCAGGGTGCGGTTGCCCCTGCGCCTTTTTTTCGTCTGGACCTCAGCCGCTGGCTCAGCGATGGAAGGCCTCGGCCCGGTCCTGGTCGACCTGATGACGCCACTCGCGGTCACGCTGGCGCTGCCAGGCATCGCCACGCCGCGACGGCAGGCCACCGCTGCCCAGCGGCAGCGCCTCGCACTGGCGATAGCCGTCATCCCAGCCCTGCGCATAGAGCGGCTGGCTCAGGTAGCGCGACACGTCCTTGCGAAATGCGGCCATGGCGCCGGCGGCCTGGCGGCCGCTGCTGCAACCGGCGCCATAGCCCTCGAGGTAGGCCGGCGGATAGCCGTCGCCGGCGGGCTGGCCGGGGTCACTCTGACAGCCCACCAGCACCAGTGCGGCGAACAACAGCGCCCGCGGCGCAGCGGCAGGCCGCCCCGCGCGAGACCGGGTCGAGGAGCAATCAGGCAAGCGGCGCATGAGCATCGAATCACCCTGCAGGAGGCGACCGCACGCAGGCAGCGCGCGGCATCCGAGGCAGTCTGCGCGGGGCGCCGTCAGGGTTCCGTCAAACCGGCGTGAATGAAACGTGAAGCCGCGGGCGCCGCCCTGCCACTCGACCAGCGGCGAGGCCGCTGGCTTCAGCCCTCGCGGCGAAAGCTGTAGAACAGGTTCGGTTCGCTGACTACGTATAGCGTGCCGTCATTGTCGATCGTCACGCCTTCGGGCTGCGGTGCCGAGCGTTTCAGATCGCTGAACAGGCCGTTGAGGCTGCGGTAGCTGAGCATCCGCCCGTCGCCGCTGAGCTCCATCACCAGATGCGACTCGTCGCTGAGCAGAATCAGGTGGCCGGTGGCGGCATCGAAGTGGATGTCCGAGAGGTCGGTGGCGAACACCTGGCCCGTGATCCAGTCGCTGCGGTCGCGCACCTTCAGCTGCAGCCTCCCGTCGAGGCTTGCCGCCACGCCATCGACCTCGTAGAGCTGGCGCGGGTCGCGCTCTTTGACGATGAACATGCGGTCGCCCGCGGCATCGTAGGTCACCCCTTCGAAACCCTTGTTGCCGTTGAGGTTGATGCCCAGGGAAAAGAACCTGGCCTCGGCGCTGTCGATGGTGCGCGGCACGGACGGCAACTGGAAGATGCTCACCTGCTGGGCCCGTTCGTCGGACACCGCCACGCGCCCGCCGCCCATGTAGGTGAGGCCTTCGATGTCGCCAAAACCCTGCAGCGGATAGCGCTCGAGCAGCTCGCCGGTCTTGCTCAGCGCGACGATTTCGGTCGGCCCGCCGTTGACCACGCCCAACAGGCGGTCAAGGTCGGTGTCATAGGTGATGGCCGACAGGTTGCGTGCGATGCCCTCGATCGGCTTGGCGTCGATCTGCACCCGGTAGGCGGGCAGCCAGCGATTGGCGACGCCCTGGTCGGTGACGTTCATCTGCCGGGTCAGGTAGAAGTACAGCCGCTCGTCCCAGTGCAACGCCACACCGACGCCCAGGCCGACCAGCAGCGCCAGCAGGCCGAACAGCCGACGCCGGCCGAACCGCAGCTTCAGGCGTTGCCCGGGGTAAAGGGAGATCTGCATCATCGTGGTACTTCCTCGTCCTGGCGCCGCCAGTTCTGTTCGGTAAGGAGCGTCCAGTGCCCGTGCTGTCCCGTTTCATGGCCCGCCTGCAAGGCTGGGCCCGTGCCCTCAAGCGCGACGTCATGGCGCTCTGGTTCTGCGCCCGCCACCCGGCGCTGCCCTGGTGGCTGCGCCTGCTGACCCTGGCCATCGTCGCCTACGCCCTGAGCCCGATCGACCTGATCCCCGACTTCATTCCGCTGCTCGGCTACCTCGACGACCTGCTGCTCCTGCCGCTGGGCATCTGGCTGGTACTGCGCCTGACGCCGCCGCAGGTGCTGGCCGAAAGCCGTGAGCAGGCGCTGGCCTGGGAGGCACGGCGTGCGGCCCGTCCGACCAGTCGCGCCGGTGCCGTGGCAGTCGTGCTGATCTGGCTGCTCGGCGCCGCGCTGGCCGGCTACTGGCTGCTCGGGCAAGGCCGACCATAACCAGCACCTTGTGAAAAAAACGTAACGGCCGAGCGCCGCCAGAACAGCGCTCGCCGCTTAAGACTGCCTTAAGTTTGCCGCCGCAGACTCCAGCCCAGATTCCTGAACCGAGGTTCCCCGAATGGAACTCCCCTGGGTTGATCACACTGACGTACTGGCACGCATCGGCCGCGAGCGGCCGATGACCCTGCAACTGGCCCAACCCGATCAAGGCGAGCGCCGCATGGCGCTGGAAGCCTTCATCCACCAGCGCTTCGCCGAGCACTACGGGGCGCACGTGAAGCACTTCATGCCCTGCCTGCTTGGCCTGCACGACGAAGACGGCACCGTGCAGGGCGCGGTCGGCCTGCGCAGCGCGCGGCGCCGCCCGCTGTTTCTCGAGCGTTATCTGGACGCACCGATCGAAGAGGCCGTCAGCCTGCGCAGCGGCCGGGCGATCCCCCGCGAGGAGATCGTCGAGGTCGGCAACCTGGCCGCCTTCGGCAATGCCTCGGCACGCCTGTTGATCGTCGCGCTGACCGACCTGCTGGTCGCCCAGGGCTTCCGCTGGGTGGTGTTCACCGGTACTCCGGCGCTGCTCAACAGCTTCCAGCGTCTGGCGCTGACGCCGCTGCCCCTGGGCCTGGCCGATCCGGCACGAATGGGCGACGAGCTGCCGGACTGGGGCAGCTACTACGCCAGCCGCCCGCAGGTGATGGCCGGCGAGATCCTGCCCGGCCACCAGCATCTGCTGCAGCTCGGCGTGTACGCCAGGCTTGGCTATCAGCCGCTGTTCGATACCAGCGAGGTGCCCCATGCAGCCTGCAGCTGAACGCTTCTGGACGGCCCTTGAACAGCACAGCGGTATTGCCCTGAGCGAGGGCACGCGCCAGCTGAGCTATGCCGAACTGCGCCACGAGGTCGCCGCCCGTGCCAGCCGGCTCGAAGCGCTCGGCGTCGCGCGCGTCGCGCTGGCCCTGGACAATGGCCTGGAATGGGCGCTGTGGGACCTCGCGCTGCTGCGCGCCGGGCTGGTCTGCGTACCGCTGCCGGGCTTTTTCTCGCCGGCGCAGCAGGCGCACGTGCTGGAGCACGCGGGCATCGATTGCCTGATCGGGGCGACCCCGGCACCGATCGAGCGCAGCAGCTTCACCGCCCAGGAGCCCGGCCTGTACCTGCGTCAGCCGGGCGCCGTCACCGCGGTGCCGCCCGGCACCCTGAAAATCACCTATACCTCCGGCACCACCGGCCAGCCCAAGGGCGTGTGCCTGGATGCACGCGCACAGCTCGCGGTGGCCGAGAGCCTGTGGCAGGCCAGCCTGCCCTGCGCGGTGGAGCATCACCTGTGCGTGCTGCCGCTGGCGACCCTGCTGGAAAACATCGCCGGGCTCTACGCACCGTTGCTGGCCGGCGCCCGCGTCGAGCTGCGGCCGCTGGCCGAGGTCGGCTTCAGCGGTGCGGCGGGATTCGATCTGCCGCGTTTTCTCGGCACGCTCAACGAGAGCCGCCCGCACAGCCTGATCCTGCTGCCGCAGCTCTTGCTGGCGCTGATCAGCGCTGCCGAGCAGGGCCTGCCGCTGCCACCGGCGCTGCGCTTCATCGCGGTCGGCGGTGGCCGCGTCGCGCCGCAACTGCTCGAGCGTGCCGAGCGTCTCGGCCTGCCGGTGTTCGAGGGCTACGGCTTGTCCGAATGCGCCTCGGTGGTCTGCCTGAACACTCCCGTGGCACGGCGCATCGGCACGGTCGGCCGACCGTTGCCACACGCCGAGCTGCGCTTGGCCGACGATGGCGAGGTACTGGTGCGCGGCCCGCATATGCTCGGTTATCTCGGCGAGCCGCCGCTGACGGGCGACTGGCTGGCGACCGGCGACCTCGGCCATTTCGACGACGGCTTCCTGGTCCTGCATGGGCGCAAGAAGCACCAGTTCGTCACCGCCTACGGGCGCAACGTCAATCCCGAATGGGTGGAGGCCGAGCTGATCCAGCAGGCGCCGATCGCCCAGGCCTGGCTGCATGGCGAGGCGCTGGCGCAGAACGTCGCGGTGCTGGTGCCGCGACGCGCCGAACTCGGCGATGCCGAGCTGCAGGCGGCAGTCGAACGGGTCAACGTCGGCTTGCCGGACTACGCCCGCGTGCACCACTGGCTGCGCGCCGCCGAGCCCTTCACCGCCGGTAACGGCCTGGCCACCGCCAACGGCCGGCTGCGCCGCAACGCCCTGTTCAACCATTACCAATCGGCGATCAACGCCCTTCTGTCCTGACTTTCGAGGTTCATCATGGATTTCTTCGACCAGCTGCAACACCAGACCAATGCCGAGCGCGAATACCTGCTTGGCGCGCCGATCATCCACGCCGCGCTCGCCGGCACCGCGACCCGCGCGCAGTACATCGCCTTCCTCACCCAGGCCTACCACCACGTCAAGCACACCGTGCCGCTGCTGATGGCCTGCGGTGCGCGCCTGCCCGAGCGGCTCGAGTGGCTGCGCGAGGCGATCGCCGAATACATCGAGGAAGAAATCGGCCATCAGGAATGGATCCTCAACGACATCCGCGCCTGTGGCGGCGATGCCGAGGCGGTGCGCCATGGCCAGCCGGCACTGCCCACTGAGCTGATGGTCGCCTACGTCTACGACCGCATCGCGCGGCACAACCCGGCGAGTTTCTTCGGCATGGTCAACGTGCTGGAAGGCACCAGCATCGCGCTGGCGACCCAGGCCGCCGGCGTGCTGCAGGACAAACTTCAGCTGCCGGCCAAGGCGTTCAGCTACCTGACCTCGCATGGCAGCCTGGACCTGGAGCACATCGAGTTCTTCAAGAAGCTGATGAACCGCCTCGAAAACGATGCCGACAAGGCCGCCGTGGTGCACACCGCGCGCGTGGTCTACCGCCTCTACGGCGACATCTTCCGCAGCTTGACCACGCCGGAGCACAGCCATGCAACTGCGTGACGCGCGCATCCTGCTCACCGGCGCCAGCGGCGGCATCGGCCAGGTGCTGGTCGAGCGGCTCTGCGCGAACGGCGCACGGCTGTTACTGGTGGGACGCGACAGTCTTGCCCTAGAAGCGCTGACGCGTCGCTATCCGGGGCAGGTCAGCCTGGTCTGCGCCGACCTCACCCAGCGCAGTGGCCGGCATACCGTGCTCGATGCAGCGCGGCATTTCGGCGGCCTCAACTGCGTGATCAATGCCGCCGGGATCAACCAGTTCAGCCTGCTCGAACAGCAGGACGAGGACGCCATCGCCCGCCTGATCGGCGTCAACGTCACCGCCACGCTGCAGCTGACCCACCTGCTGCTGCCGCTGCTGCGCCAGCAACCGCAGGCGCTGCTGGTCAATCTCGGTTCAACCTTCGGCTCCATCGGCTACCCGGGTTTTGCCGCCTACTGCGCGAGCAAGTTCGCCCTGCGCGGTTTTTCCGAGGCGCTGCGCCGCGAGCTGGCCGACAGTCACGTCAAGGTGCTCTATATCGCCCCGCGCGCCACCCGTACGACCATGAACAGCGACGATGTGGTGGCGATGAACAATGAGCTGAGGGTGGAGATGGACGATCCGCAAGAAGTCGCACGGCAGATCGTCCATGCCATCGCCGCCGAGCGAGAGGAGCTCTACCTCGGCTGGCCGGAAAAACTCTTCGTGCGTCTCAACGGGCTGCTGCCGCGACTGGTCGACCAGGCGCTGCGTAAACAGCTGCCAGTGATCAAGCGCTTCGCCCGCGCCGAACAACCGCTGCCTCCCGCATCGCAACCTGCCTCTACCGGAGAACACCCATGAAGCGTCTGCTCGGCGTGTGTGCCCTGATGCTGGCCCTGGCCAGCCAATCCTCCTTCGCCCTCAGTCCGGCCGGCGAATCGTCGCTGCGCCAGATCCAGACGCGCTGGGCTGAGATCAACTACCAGCTGCCCGCCACACAGCGCGAAGCGGCCTTCGCCCGGCTCGCTTCGGAAGCCGAAAGCGCGATGGTCGGCGAACCGCAGGCCGCCGAGTTGCACATCTGGCACGGCATCGTGCTCAGCACCTGGGCCGGCGCCAAGGGCGGGCTCGGCGCGCTGGGTCTGGTCAAGCAAGCTAAAGCTGAACTGGAGAAAGCCATCGAACTTGAGCCACAGGCGCTGGATGGCTCGGCCTACACCAGCCTCGCCAGCCTCTACTACCAGGTGCCCGGCTGGCCGATCGGCTTCGGTGACGAGGACAAGGCTGAGGCGCTGTTCAAGCAGGCGCTGGCGCTGAACCCGAACGGCATCGACCCGAACTACTTCCACGGTGATTTCCTGCTGCGTCAGAAACGCTACGGGGAAGCGCGCGCGGCGCTGGAAAAGGCCCTTGCCGCGCCCGACCGTGCGGGTCGTGAAGTCGCCGATGCCGGTCGCCGCGACGAAGCCCGCGCGCTGCTCGCGCAGGTCAAGGAAAAGCTGGAATAACCGGCTGCGGCGGCGTTGAATGCACAGCAATGCCGCGAACCCTTCAGGACGACAGGAACGACATGCGCATTCTGCTGGTGGAAGACGATCGCGCCCTCGGCGAGGGCATCCGCACCGCACTCAAGCCCGAGGGCTACACGGTGGACTGGCTGCAGGACGGCGCGAGCGCGCTGCATGCGCTGAGCCACGAGAGCTTCGAGCTGGCCATCCTCGACCTCGGTCTGCCGCGTATGGACGGTCTGGAAGTGCTCAAGCGCCTGCGCGCCAGCGCCAACCCGATCCCGGTGCTGGTACTCACCGCGCGCGATGCCACCAGCGACCGCATCGCCGGGCTGGATGCCGGCGCCGACGACTACCTGGTCAAGCCGTTCGACGTCGCCGAACTCAAGGCCCGCCTGCGCGCTCTGCTGCGGCGCAGCTTCAATCGCCCTGAGCCGGTACTGGAGTACCGCGGCATCCTGCTCGACCCGGTCAATCAGCAGGTCAGCTACCAGGGCACCCCGATCAACCTGCCGCGCAAGGAGTTCGTCCTGCTGCATGAGCTGATCGCCCAGCCCGGTCGCGTGCTGACCCGCGATCGGCTGCAGCAGGTGCTCTACGGCTGGGACGAGGAAGTCGAGAGCAACGCGCTGGAGGTGCATATCCATCACCTGCGCAAGAAGTTCTTTCCCGAGCTGATCCGCACCGTGCGTGGGGTCGGCTATCTGGTGGACAAATGCTGAGGCGCTCTATCCGCAACCGCACCCTGGTGCTGGTGCTCGGCATCCTGCTGCTGTCGCTGAGCCTGATTTCCTGGCGCAGTTATCGCGACGCCCGCCACGAGATCGAGGAGCTGTTCGACGCCCAGCTGGCGCACAGTGCTCGACTGGTACAGGGGCTGGTGATGCGCGACATGAATCCGAAGGCCCGCAATGCGCTGCAGCAGGCGCTGGACGCCGCGGTGAATGCGCGGCGCGATCAGGGCGTGCCGGGGCACGACTACGAAACCAAGCTGGGCTTTCAGGTCTACGCAACGGATGGCAGCAGCCTGTTGCAGTCAGCCGGCGCGCCGCACGGCGCCTTGCAGCGGCTGGCCGGCGCCGACTCCGCCTCACCCTTCAGCCATCTGAGCGGCGGCTATCACGACGTGCAGCTCGACGGCCATACCTGGCGGCTGTTCCTGCTGCACGACCGCGAGGACGATCTGTGGATTCTGCTCAGCGAGCGCGGCGACGTACGCGGCGAGCTGGTCGGTAAGATCGCCCGGCGCAGCCTGCTGCCCGACCTCATCGGCCTGCCGCTGCTGGCACTGCTGATCTGGCTGGCGGTGGGCTGGGGTCTGCGCCCACTGGCGCACATGGCACAGCTGTTGAAGAGTCGCGATCCGGACAACCTCGCGCCGCTGCTGTTGGCGCCGCTGCCGCAGGAGTTGGAGCCGGTGGCCGCCTCGCTGAATCGCCTGCTGCAGCAGGTCAATCAGCTGGTCGAGCGGGAAAAACGCTTCATCGCCGACGCCGCCCATGAGCTGCGCACGCCCCTGGCCGTACTGCGCATCCATGCGCAGAACGCGCAACAGGCCGAGCAGCCGGAGGACCGTGAAGCCGCGCTGCAGCAACTGCTGACCGGCGTCGATCGCACCACCCGCGTGGTCACCCAGCTGCTCACGCTCGCTCGCCTGGAACCCAATGCGCAGCCGCGGCATCCACAGCAGCTGGACCTGCTGCCGCTGTGCCGCGAATGCCTCGCCGAGCTGACGCCGCTGGCCCTGGCGCGCGATCAGGAACTGACGCTGGAAGCTGACGACGTGGCCGATCACAGGCTTCCCGGCGATGCCGCCGCGCTCGCCACGCTGCTGCAGAATCTGGTCGGCAATGCCCTGCAGTACACGCCCGATGGCGGGCAGATTCAGGTCAGCCTCCAGACCATGGAAAACGGCGTCAGCCTGTGCGTGGATGACAGCGGTCCGGGCGTGCCGGCAGCGCAGCGCGACAAACTGTTCGAGCGCTTCTACCGCCAGGGCGACGGCCAGGGCGCGGGGCTCGGCCTAGCCATCGTCGCGCGCATCGCCGAACTGCACGGCGCGACCATCGAACTGGCGGACTCACCGCTCGGCGGGCTGCAGGTCGCCGTGCACCTGCCCCGCCAGCCACACCACTAGCAGGCCGTTGAAAAAAGCCAGAGCCCGCGTGGCTCTGGCAAAATGGCGGCCATCCTCTTCTGCCGAAGCCAGCCCAAGCCGATGCGTGGACTCGACCTCAAACAAAACGAGCTGTTCAGTTATACGACGCTGGAGCAGCGCATCCCGAACGATCACCCGCTGCGTCCCCTGCGAGGCCTGGTCGATACCGTTCTGGCTTCGATGGATCGGGACTTCGACGGGCTGTACTCCACCCTGGGACGGGCCTCGATTGCGCCGGAGCGGCTGCTGCGCGCCTCGTTGCTGCAGGTGATTTACACCATTCGCTCCGAGCGGCAGTTGGTCGAGCAGATTGATTTCAACCTGCTGTTTCGCTGGTTCGTCGGCTTGTCGATGGACGAGCGCATGTGGGATCACTCGACCTTCAGCCAGAACCGTGACCGCTTGTTCAACCAGGATGTAGCGCGGCTGTTCTTCCAGCGCATCAAGTCGCTGGCCGCATGGTCCGAGTACGCCAGCAACGAGCATTTCAGCGTCGATGGCACGCTGATCGACGCCTGGGCCTCGCACAAGTCCTTTATCAAGAAGGATGGCGGCGACCCACCGGAGGATGGCACGCGCAACCCCGATGCCGACTTCAAGGGCGAGAAGCGCAGCAACGCGACCCACCAATCGACCAGCGATCCCGAGGCCCGGCTGGCGCGCAAGAGCAATGGCGATGCCAGTCGTCTGGCGCACATGGCCCACACGATGATGGAGCACCGCAACGGTCTGATCGTGGATGTGGAATGCACCGAGTTCAATGGACGTGCCGAGGTAGAGGCGGCGCTGGAGATGCTGGAGCGCACGGCCAAGCCGGGCAGCACGGTAGGTGCAGACAAGAATTACGACCAGAAGCGTTTCGTGCAGAGGGCGCGCGAGCTGAAAGTGACACCGCATGTGGCGCAGAAGCGCAAGGGCAGCGCCATCGATGGGCGCACCACGCGGCATCCGGGGTATGCCGCCAGCCAGAAGATCCGCAAGCGGATCGAAGAAGGTTTTGGCTGGCTGAAGACGGTTGGCGGCCTGCGCAAGACCAAGCTGATCGGTCGCGCCAAGCTGAGTGCTCAGTTATTGCTGGGTTTCTCGGTCTACAACCTGATCCGACTGGGTAGCCTGTCGGGTTGGTGGCGAGGATCGCATGTATAGGGCGAGTTACGCCCAAAAAACGCCGAAAGGCGTGAACGTGGTGCTGAAACCTGTCAAAAAGGCCTGAAGTCAGGCCTTGTGTGGACTCCGTTAGGCCAAAGCGCTTGAAAAAGCGCCAAACCGGACGGGTTGGGGCAGTTGAAGCCGAGTTTTTCAACGGCCTGCTAGCCCAGACCGACCAGCGGCGAGCTGCCGCGACCGCCCGCCGCAGGCGCAACGGGCATTCGCTAAGGTTCGCTTAAGGCTGGCGCCCTAGACTGCCGACATTCCCCTACTCGGAGTGTGTGAAATGACTGCATCGAACCCTCTGGCACGCTACGGTCGCCTGAGCATTGCCCTGCACTGGCTGATGCTGCTGTTGATCGCAGCGGTCTACGCGACCATCGAACTCAAGGGCAATTTCGCCAAGGGCAGTGAACCGCGCGAACTGCTCAAACACTGGCATTTCATGCTCGGCCTGACGGTGTTTGCACTGGTCTGGCTGCGCTTGGTTGCGCGCTGGCTGCATCCCGCACCCAAAGCGGTCGCCGGGGCCGGCTGGGAACGCGCGCTGGCCAAGCTGATGCACCTGGCGCTGTACGGACTGATGATTGGCCTGCCGCTGCTCGGCTGGCTGACCCTGAGCGCGGCGGACAAGCCGATTCCCTTCTTCGGCCTTGAGCTGCCAGCGCTGATCGGCGCCAACAAGGAGCTGGCCGGCGAGTTCAAGGAGCTGCATGAAACGCTGGCGGTGGCCGGCTACTGGCTGATCGGCCTGCACGCGGCGGCGGCCTTGTTCCACCAATACGTGCGCCGCGACGGCACCCTGTTGCGCATGCTGCCGCAGCGCCACCAGGCCTGAGGCGCAGACACGAAAACGCCCGGTCGACTCATCATCGACCGGGCGTTTTCATGGGTCAGCCGAGCAGTTCGCTGAACGGCAGATACTCCACCGTCTCACCCTCTTCCAGCGTGCGGTTGCGCTCCACTATGGCCAGGCCTTCGGCCCAGCTCGCCGAGGTCAGCATCGCCGAGCCCTGACGCGGATGCAGGCACACGCGCATCTCGCCATCGACCTGTTCCAGCCGCGCGCGCAGGTACTGGCGACGGTTGTTCGGCTTGCGCCAGGCGAAGCCGGCGGTCAGGCGCAGCGGCTTGGGCAGCACCTCGGTGCAACCCTGGGCACTGAGCAGGAACGGCCGCGCCACCACCAGCGAGGTGATCAGCGCCGCAGCCGGATTGCCGGGCAGGCCGATCCACGGCTTGCCATTGACCTCGCCAAAGGCCAGCGGCTTACCCGGCTGGATCGCCAGACGCCACATGTGCAGCTCGCCCAGTTCGCGAATGGCCTGCTTGAGATGATCCTCCTCGCCGACCGAGACGCCACCGGAGGTGATCAGCATGTCCCATTCGGAGGCGGCCAGCGCCAGGGCGTCACGGCTGGCGGCCAGTTCGTCGACGAGGATTTCGTAGTCGTGCACCTCCATTCCGAGGCTGCGCAGCACGCTGAGCAGGCAGTAGCGGTTGGAGTTGTAGATCTGCCCCGGTGCCAGTGGCTCCCCCGGGTC
>NZ_AOFQ01000044.1 GCF_000495915.1 Stutzerimonas chloritidismutans AW-1 | reverse complement strand
CACTCCGCCGAGACCGACTACTCCCACCCCCCCGAAGCCCCCAAGCCACAACGCGGCGAAAAAAAGGAATGGAAGAAAGACTGGAAAAAATCCGGGCAGCGACCAGACTTCAAACCTCGCGGTCCGCGTACGCCAGCTACCGTCGAGCCGCCGACCCTGACCACGCTGCGGACGCTGCTGCACCATCCGGAGCTAGCACAGAAGGTCGAGGACGTCAGCCATTTCGCCGCAGAAGACGACACATACGCACAATTGCTTGTCGCTCTGCTTGGCACGCTGCAGAAGAACCCGAAGCTGCGTAGCCTGCAGCTGATCGCCCGCTGGCATGGAACCGACCAAGGGCGACTTTTACGCGCACTTGCAGAGAAAGAATGGCTGATCTCGGCCGACAACCTTGAACAGCAGTTTTTCGACACCATTAATAGCCTTGCCGCCCGACAGCGGGAACGCCGACTCGAAAGCCTGCTGCGTAAGGCTCGCCAAGGTGAACTCAGCGCAGAGGAAAAAGACCAACTGCGTAACCTGCTGAGCCGTAATGCAATACCCGCTACACCGACCTCAACTGGCGTCTGAGGTCCTAGCTCGGCTATAATGCTCAGCTTGTTTTCAGCCCGCCAGAACCTTCAGTGGATAGGGTTATA
Source organism: Stutzerimonas chloritidismutans AW-1 (assembly GCF_000495915.1). Classification (GTDB taxonomy): domain Bacteria; phylum Pseudomonadota; class Gammaproteobacteria; order Pseudomonadales; family Pseudomonadaceae; genus Stutzerimonas; species Stutzerimonas chloritidismutans. The sequence continues at coordinate 16,347 of NZ_AOFQ01000044.1, read as the reverse complement.
TGTCCGGAAAAGCGCAACAGCAGTCCCGCCTCAAAGAGTTGATCCAGCGTGGCCGTGAGCAGGGGTACCTGACTTACGCAGAGGTCAACGACCACCTACCGGAGGATATTTCCGATCCGGAACAGGTGGAAGACATCATTCGCATGATCAATGACATGGGTATCAATGTATTCGAGGTTGCCCCGGATGCCGATGCCCTGTTGCTGGCCGAAGCCGATACCGATGAAGCCGCTGCCGAAGAGGCCGCCGCCGCACTCGCTGCGGTCGAGACCGACATCGGTCGAACCACCGATCCCGTTCGCATGTACATGCGTGAAATGGGCACGGTCGAACTGCTGACCCGCGAAGGCGAGATCGAAATCGCCAAACGCATCGAGGAAGGCATTCGCGAAGTGATGAGCGCCATCGCTCACTTCCCCGGCACCGTCGACAGCATTCTCGCCGACTATGAGCGAGTGACGACCGAAGGTGGCCGCCTGTCCGACATCCTCAGCGGTTACATCGACCCTGACGACGACGGCGCCGCTGGTCCTCAGGAGGTCGAGCCGGAAACCCCGCAGACCACCGCGAAGCCGGCGGCCGACGACAAGGATGATGAGGAAGAGGACGATTCCGACAGCGAAGAGGAAGAAGGCGATGGCGGCCCCGACCCCGAGGTCGCGCGTATGCGTTTCGGCGCAGTCGCCGAGCAGCTGGAGAAAGCCAAGAAGGCGCTGAAGAAGCACGGCCGCGCCAGCCAGCAGGCCGTCGAGGAGCTCGAAGCACTCGCCATTCTGTTCATGCCGATCAAGCTCGTACCCAAGCAGTACGACGCACTGGTCGAGCGCGTTCGCAACGCCCTGAGCCAGATCCGCGCCCAGGAGCGCGCCATCATGCAGCTGTGCGTGCGTGACGCCCGCATGCCGCGCGCCGACTTCCTGCGTCAGTTCCCGAACAACGAGACCAATCTCGACTGGGCCGAGCAACTGGCTTCCGGCAAAGGCAAGTATGCCGAAGCCATCGGCAACCGCAAGGAAGACATCGTTCGCTGCCAGCAGAAGCTGATCGAGCTGGAACAGGAATGCGACCTGGTCATCGCTGACATCAAGGACATCAACCGTCGCATGTCCATCGGCGAGGCCAAAGCCCGCCGTGCGAAGAAAGAGATGGTTGAAGCCAACCTGCGCCTGGTCATCTCGATCGCGAAGAAGTACACCAACCGCGGCCTGCAGTTCCTTGATCTGATCCAGGAAGGCAACATCGGCCTGATGAAGGCGGTGGACAAGTTCGAATACCGCCGCGGCTACAAGTTCTCTACCTACGCCACCTGGTGGATTCGCCAGGCGATCACTCGTTCCATTGCCGACCAGGCGCGGACCATCCGTATCCCGGTTCACATGATCGAGACGATCAACAAGCTCAACCGCATCTCCCGTCAGATGCTGCAGGAAATGGGTCGCGAACCCACACCTGAAGAGCTGGGCGAACGCATGGAAATGCCCGAGGACAAGATCCGCAAGGTACTGAAGATCGCCAAAGAGCCGATCTCCATGGAAACGCCAATCGGTGACGACGAAGACTCGCACTTGGGTGACTTCATCGAAGACTCGGCCATGCAGTCGCCAATTGACGTAGCCACTGTGGAAAGCCTCAAGGAAGCCACTCGCGAAGTGCTCTCCGGCCTCACGGCTCGTGAAGCCAAGGTACTGCGCATGCGCTTCGGCATCGACATGAACACCGACCACACCCTCGAGGAAGTCGGCAAGCAGTTCGATGTCACCCGCGAGCGAATCCGTCAGATCGAAGCCAAGGCGCTGCGCAAGCTGCGCCACCCGACGAGAAGCGAGCATCTGCGCTCCTTCCTCGACGAGTAAGACCAGAACCCCCGGCATGCCGGGGGTTCTTTTTTCTGCCGTATGCCTCGGAGCAGCTAGCTTCGATTGGCGCAGCCGCCATACCGCCGGTATAATCCGCCGGCCTTCTGGGGGCCTATAGCTCAGTTGGTTAGAGCAGAGGACTCATAATCCTTTGGTCCACGGTTCGAGTCCGTGTGGGCCCACCACCTTCAAAGCCGCGTACCGTGCGGCTTTTCTTTGTCTGCTGGAAAAGTCAGCAACACAGTCCTATATTCCAAAGGTACAAATTCGGTACAGTGCTGGTACAGCGGCACGCCTTTGGAGCTCAAAATCATGGCCACGATTGTCAAAACCGAAGCTGGTACATGGAAAGCCTTGGTTCGCAAAACCGGCTGGCCGACCAACACCAAAACCTTCCGCACCAAACGCGACGCAGAGGACTGGGCACGCCGCACCGAAGACGAAATGGTCAGGGGCGTATACATCCAGCGCAGCGGCTCCGAGCGCATGACCCTGGAGATGGCGCTGAAGCGCTACCTGAGCGAAGTCAGCCCAACCAAGAAGCCAACCACTCAGCGCGCCGAAGCCACCAAAGCCCAGCAGTTGATCAGCCACCTGGGCAAATACTCCATGGCTGCCCTCTCGGCTGAGATCATCGCCAGCTACCGCGATACGCGCCTGGCATCGATTACCAATCGCGGCAAGCCCACCAGCAACAACACCGTGCGCCTGGAACTGGCTCTACTCAGCCACCTGTTCACCGTGGCAATTCAGGAATGGGGCCTGGGCCTGAGCTTCAATCCGGTGCTGAACATCCGCAAACCGAGCCCCGGAGAAGGCCGCGACCGGCGTTTGTCTGCAGAAGAAGAACGCCGCCTGCTGACAGCCGTAAACAATCACAGCAACCCAATGCTCGGCTGGATCGTCCGCATAGCTCTGGAAACCGGCATGCGCTCGTCCGAGATTACATCCCTGCGCCGGCATCAGGTCGACATGAAAAAGCGCGTAGTGCGCCTCTCAGACACCAAGAACGACAGCGCACGCACCGTCCCACTCAGCAAATGGGCTACAGAGACCTTCCAAGCAGCGCTGAACAACCCCGTGCGACCCATTGACTGCGACCTGGTGTTCTTTGGCGAACCGGGCAAGAACGGCAAGCGTAGCCCCTACGCGTTTACCAAAACCTGGGGACTGCTGAAGACCAAACTGGGCATGCCTGATCTACGCTTCCATGACCTACGGCACGAAGCGGTAAGCCGATTGGTCGAGGGCGGCCTATCCGACCAGGAGGTGTCCGCCATCAGCGGCCACAAGTCGATGCAGATGCTGAAGCGCTACACGCACCTGCGAGCAGAGGATCTGGTCAGCAGGCTCGATAACCTAACTAACACACGTGAGTCCTGATCTTGATCGGCCCCCAGCATGTGGCCCCTACCTACAAGTTTTCGCAGCAATATCTGCAGCATCTTCAGCCGAGAGCCCTTTTCTCATCAGCTCGTCTCGATAGGCATGCTCGCTCAGGACGAGTGTTTTCCCATGGGCTCGCCTGCCATTGAGCTTTGCCTGTACTGCACCCCATAGCCATTGTTCAGGGGTGGTTCGAATCATGCCCCGTACCATTGTCCGCGCCAATCCATCCAACAATCCCTGGGCCTGCGCCTCATCTAGCTCGGCGACAAGCGCAGCACACCGGCGCTGCTCCAAATCCCCCAAACCAAATGGGAATCGCAGCGAATGGGGTGGCGCGATGGCCTGGAATCCGCTTAGGGTTTGATTTTTTGGTTCTTGTGGTGGTTGTTGGTACGACATAGCCCTGTCACCCCGACCACGACGCGTTTTTGTCACCCCCGGCGGTGCCTGCGGAGTCACCCCCGCGTCAATGCCCCTTGGGGCGGGTGACAATTTGTCGGGGCCTTGATTATCAAGCATTATTAATCGATAACCATTCGATAACTGACGCCCCTCCTCACTGTAGCGATAGCTTGACTCTAGCAGTCCCGCTGCTATCAAATTCTTCATAACCCGCTGTACTGTCCGCTCCGAAACACAACATTTCCTAGCTACAGTTTTGATTTTTGGCCAGCAGTACCCTGTGTCATCAGCCGCATCAGCCAGGGCCATGAGGACCAGTTTTGGACTGCACGCCAGCCGTTGCCCCCACACCCAATTCATCGCCCGGATACTCACAGATACGATCACTCCCCATCGATGAATCTGGCAACCTCAGCCACTCGGAATAGCAACCTACGCCCAATTTTTCGCCGCGCTGGACGTAACCCCTCAGCCAGCTCGTTATCACCGTTAAGCGTGATGCGTAGCCCATCTGGACTGCGGTCTAGAATCTGCGCTAGCTGCTCTAGGGTGAGGAGCGGTGTGTTGAATTGCGCCAGTAGTATCGTTTCGGTATCAGTCATGCTAGCCCCCTCTATAATGCTATACTTCAGACATATACTCGCGATGCTAGGATATATTATCCTAGATAAATGCTTATAGGTGAACTAATTTGGATTTTTACGAGCGGTTTCAATCTATCCTGAGAGCACATACCAGCGACGCCAGACGTTGGTCGGAAATGGAGGCGCTTACAGGCATTCCCGCAACCAGCTGGAATAAGGCATTTCACGGCAAACAGCGTCCGACATTAGAGATGCTGCTAGCCGTGGCTCGGCTCTGGCCTGACTACGCCTTTTGGCTCATGACCGGCGTAACAGACGCGAAGCACGGTCACGTTTCATGTAGGAAAGCGGCGGCGAAGTCTTTTTATCCAGAACGGTCGTTCCGGAGGCGGAAAGCCGCCAGAGGCTATTTCCTACACCTCATCGAAATGTTCAACCGGACCTATGGCGATGGAGACGGGTTCGAAAGCGATGCGGAGGAGCTAGAGGCAAGGGCAGAACTCGCTCTATTAGAGCTGGCACGAGACAATGAAGAGCAATTGCTTAACAACCCCACTCGGCTTGAAGAGCTCGTGAAACTCTATCAAGCCGCCAAAAATGAATTGGATTCGCCAGCACCCACAGATGAGCCGTAGTGGAATGTTTACCGAAACCCCGTGCATACCTCGGCAGCTCTAGACTACTGGCCAAATACCGCTTGGATATGCACACGCAAGTGGATCAGTTGTAGGGTCTCAGCGGGGTATCCCAATACGTACAGCTTGCAGCCAGTGGCACTGCTAGCAGCGTTTCATCCCATCCAGGCAGGAGCTATTGTGCTTCGCCCAGCTCATTCACATACGCCGACAAGCTTTGTCGTTGAACGAAGCGTCCGCACATACCTCCTCCCGTCACTTTCGATTTGACTGCACGCTGCCGCCAACAAATACTGTTTATCCATCCAGTACTCAAGATGCATCCCGTGGACAGCATTTCGATCCTCGGACCCGTCGCGCCCTCTCCGACGACCATCCCGTTTTTTCTGCCGACTGTACCGGCAGGATTCCCCAGCCCGGCACAAGATCACATCGAGCAACGGGTCTCGCTGGATGAACTGTTCCAGCTGCATCGCCCGCAGATTTATCTCGCTCAGGTTTCAGGCCATAGCCTGACGGGCTTAGGCATTCTCGACGGCGACCTTGTGCTGATCGACAAAGCGCTGCAACCGCGTCGCGAAGACGTGGTCATTGCCTGCCTCAACGGCGATCCATTGATCAAGATTTTCGACATCGAGCAGCAGCAGGTGGTGCTCCGCTCTGCTAATCCGGCCTACCCGCCTCGCTATGTGCTGGAGGGCGAGGAACTGCAAATCTGGGGCGTGTATGTCGGTCTGTGCCGACAGGGGCGCAATTGTGGCTGAACGTATTTTCGCCCTGATTGACTGCAACTCGTTCTACTGCAGTTGCGAGAGAGTTTTTCGTCCCGACCTGATCCGCACGCCCATTGTGGTGCTGTCGAACAACGATGGCTGCGTGGTCAGCCGCACGCCTGAGGCCAAGGCGCTCGGGATCAAGATGGGCGAGCCGTGGTTTCAAGTGCGCCGACGTTTTGAGGCAGCCGGTGGCGTTGCGTTCAGCTCGAACTATGCGCTTTATTAAGTTAGGTGGAATGCTTTTGAGCTAGGCTGAATCCGTTGACGCTCAGGGGGCGCCCATGACCACCACCCCATTGCACAAGCAAGTGTTAAGTCGTTATTCCAGTGTACAAGCTTGGCTGGAGCTCTTGGGTAATCTGGGGCGTGCGCCGGCCACCCTTGACGCCTATGGCCGTGCCCTTGCGCATTACTTATTGCATTGCGAAGGGAGTGGGCTGAAACCCGAATCCGCGACATTCGAACAAGTCACGCTCTACATCCGTGAGCTGCTACCTGGCGCAAAGAGCGCGGTGGCGAATTCAACCTTGCACCAGCGGCTTACTGCTATCCGGTTGTGGTACGACCACCTCGTTTTTCAGGGTCTTTGCGAGCACAACCCCGTGCCCCGCGGACAGCATGGTCGGCTGGCCCAAGTGCCTGGACATGGAGGGTTTGTCAGGGGCTTGCTCCCACGGCTGATTAAGTTGCCAGACATTCCCACCGATGAGCAGTGGCGACACTTTCTCAGTATTGCGGCCAGGTCGTCTATCCGTGATCGACTAATGCTGTCGTTGGCGTATTTCGGGGCTCTTCGCCGTGCCGAGTTGGTGGCCTTGCGTATTGAGGATTTAGACGTTGCACACCGACTGATCTCGGTGCGAGCGGAAACGACCAAAGGCAAACGCAGCCGCGTCGTGTGCTACAGCCCAGACATTGCACCTGTCTTGATAGAGCATCTACATGCTCTTCGCGGCGCTGGCTGGATGCGAGGTTCGTTGTTTCGATCAGCATCAGATCGTAATCGAGGCTCGCCACTGTCCCGTTGGGCGTGGAGTAAAACGGTTGAAGGGTGGGCCAAGGAAGCGAAACTATCGCACCTGAGCACTCATACCTTTCGCCACCTTCGGCTTACCCATCTGGCCCGTGCGGGCTGGAAGCTCCATGAACTGACCACGTATGCTGGACATCGAGACCCCAAAACCACTTTGATTTACCTGCACCTATCTGGCGCGGATTTAACCGCAAAGATGGCGCACTCCGTCGGCAGTCTCGATGCTCGGATGTTCTGTGAACTCTTTGGGTCTGAGGCATTGCTATGAGCACCCCCTCAGTCACCCCTTATGTTCCGTTCGACGCGAGCAAGTACGTACGTCAGAGCGATCTATCGAAAATCGAGCTGAGCATACTTTCGAATCGCTCTCACCGTTCAGACTGGGGCTACCTCCAATCAGAGATACCTGAGCTCATGAGGCCGCTAGCTGATATAGCGGCGCACAGCGGCGTTTCTCAGCGATTAGCCATTTCATCAGTGGCAGTCATTCTCTGGAATGTCAGCAAAACCGGTAAACCCTACTGGTGTTGGTCTGAGTCGCAGTGGTTGACCTTGCTCAGTAATCGAGCAGGATCACGACCATATCTCGCTTCCGTTGCTTACCATCTCGGCGATTTTCGAACCCCGCAGCGTATCGCCAAATTCCGGCAGCCGGCGATATATGCTTCTTTTATCTTCGGCCATGCCGTGTTCAGACATGAGCACGTTCGCTTGAGCCAAGCGTTGAGATCGCTGGGCTACGCTGCTCGCCATCTTGAGCAGTTCCTTTCCAACGTGCTGGGTGCCTTGATGCTGGAAAACGGCGATCCGCGGTTGGAGACATTCACCGAGGAACTGCTACTGAAGGGCCAACAGCATCGAAGCGAAGGTGTCGCGAGATCGGTCGGAAAGGTATCTCACGGCCTCGCTGCCATGGGGATTTTGGCGAAACCTTTACGCATGCGAGGCTATACCTGTTGGCGGGCGAAAAGCATCGAAGGCATCGATCCGACTTGGGCAATGTGGTGCCGTCGATGGCGAGACACTTCCACCTTGCGTCCACGCACACGTGAAAGCAATTACAGTTTTATCTTGAGGACCGGTGTCTGGCTAGCGCGCGAGCAATCAGGAATGGCGGCGCCTACCGATTGGAGCATGTCCACTTGCGCTGCATTTATTGCTGCCGTCGACCGGATGACGGTCGGTGAGTGGGCTTTGGAGTCAGCGAAGGGAACACAGCTAAAGGGGCTTGGTCAGCCTATCGCTGCCAACTCGAAGCGCGGCTTTCTACATGCCTTGCGACGATTTTTTACAGACTTTGAACTCTGGGGATGGGGTCGTTTGAAGTTCAGCCCCCGGCATCACCTCGCCACCCCGCGATCCGTGACATTCAACTCGGGTATCAACCCGCGGGTAATTGATGACTCGACCTGGCTCAAGCTGATTTGGGCGAGTCTAAATCTTGAGCGTAGTGATCTGCTTTCGGAGATTCACTATCCGCTGTCGATGGTTCAAGCCATTGCTGTAGTGTGGACGCACGCTGGTTTGCGCAGCAATGAAATCATGCGCTTGGATAAAAGATGCGCGCATCCTCAGACCAATGATGTGGTACACGAGGATGGGACCATCGTTCCAGCAAAAACTTTATGCTATCTCGATATTCCTGCCAGCAAGACGTTCAAAGCTTTCGTCAAACCTGTAGCGGTGGTCGTGAAGGAGCGCATTGACGCCTGGCTGGAGGACAGGCCTGCTAACCAGGCCGCTTTGCTGGATGAGCGAACCGGGGAAAAAGTTAGCTACCTATTTCAGTTTCGAGGCAAGCGCATAGGCTCCAGTGTCATTAATGGCACCATCATTCCAATGCTATGCGCCAAGGCGGGTGTGCCACTGGAGGACAGTCGCGGGCGAATCACCAGCCACCGGGGACGTGCCTCCGCAGTGACGGCGCTCGCCAGCGTCCCTCAGGGCATGTCGCTGATCGAGCTAATGCAGTGGTCGGGACATAGCTCGCCGAATTCGACTTTGCATTACATTCGAATTCGGCCTACCAAGCTGGCAGCATCCTTCGTTAAAGCCGATCAAATGGCCCATATGGTCTCCGTTTTGATCGATCATGACGTAATTGTTCGCCATTCAGATGCCCCCTACACCTTCTATGACTTGGGCGACTCGTATTGTTCAAATCCCTTCTGGAGCAGCTGCCCACATCGCATGGCCTGTGCGGGGTGTGACTTCAACTTGCCGAAAGCCAGCGCAAGGGCCCAAGCATTGGAAAGCAAATCGTCTATCGGACGGTACTTGGAGGCCGTGCCTTTAACTCCCGACGAGCGAGCCATTGCCGAGGGCGACTTGGAAAAGCTGGAGAGCCTCATTCGAAAGCTGGACAATGTGCCGGCTCTAGACGGCAGGATGCCGAGGAGATCGATGAGAGAAAGAGGAGGCTATAAGTAGAAAAGTTCTTAAGCGACTAGTGGCTCGCTAGACATACCTGTCGCGTTACTCCTAAGTTATGCGACACACTAGATTTTTCGGGGTTTTGCTGGGCTGCGGGTGTCGCAGGAGTGTGCCGCACGTAGATCGAAGTTAAACCTGATGCTAGGCCGGCTCATGCACTAGCCGGATGTCGATTTCTCTGTCGACATACTGCCACTCCACCGAGGCTCGGAGTTCGGCCAGAAGCCTGTTAAAGGCCGTCTCATCAGACGGGGAATATTCGAACCAAGTCAAGAAGTCGAAGGGTTCGTTCTCGCCCAGGTCCCGACAATGGTGGAGGCGGCGGGCCACAGCAGGGAGATATTGGAGCCCGATGTGAATGTGACGGGACTGTTCCTCAAAAATCTTCCGGCGTTCGTCTTGAGACAGTCCCCACCATGAGGGGTTTTTCCGGATAGGGATCAGGGCGGCGCAGGTAGCCTCTGCTCGACCCAAGCTTGGCTGCTTCGCCACGAGACGATCCTTCTCTTCACGCACGACATAGCGCTCGTTACTCGTTATCCCGCGAAGGAGCCATTTGGTGCCCGGAGGCTGCGGCGAAACAGAGCCAGCGGCTACGTTGAGCCGTGGGATTCCAGGGAGAGGGGCTCCTGCCACGGCATTCATCGCAACAACGCGCCAAACCCCCGTTTCTCCACCAGCGAACGTAAATACTCGTGTATTCATCAGGTTCCTCTCAGGCCTTTCGCCTATTTCTCAGATAACGCAAAACCTGCACTGCCCGGCGCAACCACGGAGACAAATATGAAAGGTCCTGGACCAGAGTTCACGGCACCATGTACTTGCCCAGGTTTTGCAATGGCAATATCTCCAGCTTTAAGATGAATTTCTACGCCGTTGCCTTGATAATACTTGGCCTCACCTGAGATAACCGTCCAAGTATCTTGGCCGTGAGGATGGACATGGGCAGCTATTTCCTGCCTAGGGTAGGCGTGCCAAACTACAACGACAGAATCGTTGGTCTCCAGAACAACTGAACGGATCGGTTCGCCGTTAGACGGACGGACATATTCGTCCACCGAAAAAATCCGCGATTCCGTTTCTGCTTTCATGTTCACACTCCATTCCTGCACCGCAAGGTGACGTGCATCTGGCACTAACACCAAGACGAAGCCTTGATCTTGATGGGGGCGGAGAAGCTCGACACGCCGAACGGCATCATGAAGAGCACTTTCATGCGGCACCAACCATTTCTTTTAACGACACGAGGCTCGTATGCACATGACGATATGTACTTGAGCGCCTTTCGGAAAAGCTATGTTATAGGACGGAGACCGTCAATACTCCGTCGTGGGTAGGCATGACAGAACGGTAGGATAACGGCGACGTTTTGGTCATATGTACATGGGAGGGCGGTTCACCGCTCGGCAGGGGTGTTGTCGATGGACAGGTGTCCGCCTTCGATGTAACAGATCAGCTTTGACCGGTTACTAACAGGATGACCGGATGATCCGGTGAGCGACGGCGATCTCCTCAGAAGCTACAGCCATACCGGTTGGGTATGAGAAGCTCCAAGGGCGAGCATGGCCCGGTTCTTATTGACTTTCTATTACACATAAACGGCGACATCAGCGAGCGCGTGATGACCGTCATCGAGGGCTTGGTGCCGCAACTGGAGGTGTACAGCATCGACGAAGCCTTTGCAGAGCTAACCGGTATCCAAACAGATCGGGTACGCATGGGGCGGGAGATCCGCTCACAGATTATCGCCGCAACGGGCATTCCCACTGGAGTCGGCATTGCTCCGACCAAGACGCTGGCGAAACTCGCCAACTTTGCCGCGAAACGCTGGCAGCGACAAACCGGCGGCGTAGTGGACATCACCGATCCAAAACGGCGGGACAAACTGCTGCAAGCCGTGGCGGTAAACGAAGTCTGGGGGGTTGGTCGGCGACTCACTGAGCGCCTCGGTGAAATGGGCATACGCACGGCCTGGCAACTGGCCGAGGCAGACGCTTGGACCCTGCGGAAACAATTCAGCGTGGTGCTGGAAAAAACCGCACGCGAACTGCGGGGCACGCCCTGCCTGGAGCTGGACGGCATTGCGCCACCTAAACAGGAAATCTGCTGCAGCCGCATGTTCGGCGAGCGCCTGGACGAGTTGGCTCCTATCCGCGAGGCGGTGGCCAGCTATGCCGCTCGGGCCTGCGAGAAATTGCGTGCTCAGGGCTCGGTTTGCAAGCGAGTACGGGTCAGCATCCGCACCGGTATGTTCAATCCGGACGAGCCTAAATTCGCCAAGGGCATGCTGTGCGAGCTGCCCTACCCCACCGACGACACTCGACTGATCACCCAGGCCGCGCTTGCCGGCCTCGACAAGCTGTATCGCCCAGGTTTCGCTTTCTCAAAAGCGGAAGTGCTGCTGATGGATCTGTGCGGGCGCGGTGAATTCACCGACGACCTGTTCGCCTCCAGTCAGCCAGCTAATTCGGAGAAGGTGATGGCCGTGCTTGATTCGATCAACGCCAAATGGGGACGGGGAACGTTGCGACCTGGTGTGGTACCAGCAGCCCCCGCCTGGAGCATGCGTCGCGAGCTGATGAGCCAGAGTTTCACGACGCGAGTAGATCAATTGTGGCGGGTATCCGCGCGGTAACCGGCATCGCACGCCTGCTGTGCTGCTTCTCCTGGAAGGGAAAGGGCCTGGCTGCGGTAATGGTTTGCTGATCCGAGCCGTGCTTGTGCTCCCCTACGCACCCGAGCTTGCAATAGATGATCCGTCTCCAAGGCGGTATGCGATCTTACCCATGCCTTGGGTTATTTGGGGTTCAGGAGATGCTGAAACCAACTAAACCGAGGAGCTAGCCATGAACCTGTTTACGCACATTGCCAATCTCATCACCTCTGTCGTCCGGCCAGAAAAAGCGGCATTCACCACGGTCATCTATCCCAGCCAGGGAAAAGCGGTCGTGGTGCATGACGGCCTTGGTATTCGCCAGGAACGTTGGTGGTATCAGGTCGATTCGCTGGAAGATGGGGACACGAGTACGTCGTTCGACAGCATCCTGCAGGATCACACTAACTGGGCTGATTCATTTGACCCGGTAGGCCAGACCCAAGCCGAGGATACTTTCTCAGCTTTCTCATCGACCCACTTCGAACCCATGGAAACCTTCTGGCTCAATCCCGCCAACGGAATGCCCATGCTCGACAGCTGTTTCGATGTCATGGGTAACGCGTTCGGCACGGACACGATGACTGACAGCCTGTCGTTTGATCACGGTATGAGCAGCTTCGGAGACAGTTTTTCGTCCTTCGGTTTCGACTAACGGGCAGTCGCCACAGCACTCAGAGGAGTTTGATCATGTCGTCACTTGCACTGGCTGTTAGCTTCATCCTCGTCTTCGCCATCGGAATTTCCTGGCTAGCCCTGACATTCGATGCACGCATTGAACGCAGTAGGCTCGTTCGGCAGATTCCGTTGCCACTGGACGTTCCGGCATCTGGCCATCGTCGCAATCCACAATCCCGACTCCAACCAGTGTTGGCGGTAACAGGCTGCATGCTGCTACTGCTTTCGGGAATGAGTGCCGCCATCCTCGGCAGGCTGGCCACCATGCAACCGGCGGAAGCGGCAGCGGTGTTCTTCGCGTATCCGCTGCTGAAAAGCCTCTGGGGGCAAATCATGGGCGTGGGGCCAATCGTCTGCGTCGTCCTGGCCGTACCCGGAACCTATTGTATTTGTGCCGGACTCAGGAGCGATAAACGCTGAGACCAGCGTTGCCGTTTGACCTCCACCTTGGCAACGGGATCGCGTTTAAGGATGCTTTTCAGTCAGACAGCACCATAGCGTTGCCACCGGACAGCCACTACGGCAACACGTCGATGACGAAAGCCACATAGACGAAGCCCTGCCAAGAACTGACGTAGGTGAAGTCCGATACCCAGAGCGCGTTTGGCCGCTCGGCGCGGAACTGGCGATTGACCTTGTCCAGCGGGCACGGAGTCGCCTTGTCGCTGACGGTAGTCATGACCGGTTTGCCGCGTACGACGCCTTTGAGCCCCGGCCGACGCATCAGTCACTCCACCGTACAGCGCGTCGCTACCACGCCTTCACGCCTGAGTTGGCGCCAGACCTTGCGCGCACCGTAGACGTGGAAGTATTCGTCCCAGACCCGCTGGATATGCATGTTCAACACATCGTCATGTCGTACTCGCCGAGAACGCCGCTCGGGGTCGGTCTGGCAGCATGCATGCGCGTAGTAGGTCGATTGAGCGATGGCAGCACCCGGCAGGGTCTGACGCTTTTCCCTGGATGGGACAGCTTTTCCCTACCAGCGGTGACACAACCCAACGGGTATTACCGCCTCATGACTACAGATTCGCCCCTCAGCGTTCCCTTGTGCTGGACGTGATACAGCACGAAGTTCTGTGAATGATCATGCTCGACCACTATTCACATAGAAAATTATTCAAAACCGAATAATTCAGAATAATTTTTCTCGGCGGCTATTTCGGCCCGTGCGACACGAGCTGCGGAGCCAGCGCTTCTACCCTAATCGACTCTTTGGTATCCAATAGCCATATGCATATCTCTTCACCAGCAGCCCCACAGGGCCGCTGAGAGCAATTCAGCGGACGTTTCATGGGAATCATCCGCTGCGCGACACATGTTCACAGCCGTTGTTGCTCGAACGTAATCCGGTTCATCAGGCAGTATTCCACCGGGTACCCGTTCCGGTACTTCTCACGCTGAAGATCACGCCCCACGAAGTAGCAGGTGCCAACCGTGAACCGCACTCCACCCGAGGGGTACTTGCGGCTCTGCAGGCAGGCTCGCTCGCCCTGGATCGAGAACCCCGTGATGTCCGCCCAGAGAAAACTCACTCCGCCGCACTCAAGCCCAACGTCCGTTACCGTCAGAATCTCTTGTGGATCTCTGCCGCCAGCCGCCTGCGCAAAGAACCTCCCGTTCGGTAGGGTCGGGGGGAAATACTCGCCTGGTGACACTTCTCGGAATTCCACCATCAGCCTCGCTTGCCAAGCGCCCCGGCCAAACCCGTCAGCGCGTATCGATAAAATTGCAGCGCCAACGTCCCAGCGCACACAACACCCACCAATGCAAAACCTGCCGCCACTACCCCGTGGATAACCTCTGTCCACGGGCCAAATCCCGGTAGCCAGCCAATCTCAAATCCGCCCATCACTATCTCCCGCCTCGGTACCGCAAAGACGCGCATGCAATTCACGCACACGCACAATTTCTCGCCGCGCATCAGCCAACAGGTATCTGCTCACCACCAGCACGATCAGCACCACCAGCACGCCAATACCCAGCGCCATTAAACTCCCCGCAAATAGCTCCAGCACCATCCAAATTCCCCACGCGATTTATCCACGGTGCTACCATCTTCACACCCCCTCGGGCATACCCAAATGCCCTGCGCCTTCCACAGGCATCGCTTACATCCGCTACGCGACACGGTTTCCAGCTTTTTTCTTCAAAAAACCATCTCGTAATAGATTTATAAGGAACTTACTCGCTTTTTTTCGGGTAAGGGGGAAGTGCTTTCACTACGTGCAAGTTCGGGGGAAGTGGCTGGAACCCGCGCCATTGCTGCGTTTGAGCACTTCCCCCTAATGCGTAATTCCCCATAACCACTACGCACTTCCCCCGAACGGGGGAATTCACTTCCCCATAACCGATTTTCGTTCGGGGGAAGTGGCTGGAACCCGCGCCATTGCTGCGTTTGAGCACTTCCCCCTAATGCGTAATTCCCCATAACCACTACGCACTTCCCCCGAACGGGGGAATTCACTTCCCCATAACCGATTTTCGTTCGGGGGAAGTGGCTGGAACCCGCGCCATTGCTGCGTTTGAGCACTTCCCCCTAATGCGTAATTCCCCATAACCACTACGCACTTCCCCCGAACGGGGGAATTCACTTCCCCATAACCGATTTTCGTTCGGGGGAAGTGGCTGGAACCCGCGCCATTGCTGCGTTTGAGCACTTCCCCCTAATGCGTAATTCCCCATAACCACTACGCACTTCCCCCGAACGGGGGAATTCACTTCCCCATAACCGATTTTCGTTCGGGGGAAGTGGCTGGAACCCGCGCCATTGCTGCGTTTGAGCACTTCCCCCTAATGCGTAATTCCCCATAACCACTACGCACTTCCCCCGAACGGGGGAATTCACTTCCCCATAACCGATTTTCGTTCGGGGGAAGTGGCTGGAACCCGCGCCATTGCTGCGTTTGAGCACTTCCCCCTAATGCGTAATTCCCCATAACCACTACGCACTTCCCCCGAACGGGGGAATTCACTTCCCCATAACCGATTTTCGTTCGGGGGAAGTGGCTGGAACCCGCGCCATTGCTGCGTTTGAGCACTTCCCCCTAATGCGTAATTCCCCATAACCACTACGCACTTCCCCCGAACGGGGGAATTCACTTCCCCATAACCGATTTTCGTTCGGGGGAAGTGGCTGGAACCCGCGCCATTGCTGCGTTTGAGCACTTCCCCCTAATGCGTAATTCCCCATAACCACTACGCACTTCCCCCGAACGGGGGAATTCACTTCCCCATAACCGATTTTCGTTCGGGGGAAGTGGCTGGAACCCGCGCCATTGCTGCGTTTGAGCACTTCCCCCTAATGCGTAATTCCCCATAACCACTACGCACTTCCCCCGAACGGGGGAATTCACTTCCCCATAACCGATTTTCGTTCGGGGGAAGTGGCTGGAACCCGCGCCATTGCTGCGTTTGAGCACTTCCCCCTAATGCGTAATTCCCCATAACCACTACGCACTTCCCCCGAACGGGGGAATTCACTTCCCCATAACCGATTTTCGTTCGGGGGAAGTGGCTGGAACCCGCGCCATTGCTGCGTTTGAGCACTTCCCCCTAATGCGTAATTCCCCATAACCACTACGCACTTCCCCCGAACGGGGGAATTCACTTCCCCATAACCGATTTTCGTTCGGGGGAAGTGGCTGGAACCCGCGCCATTGCTGCGTTTGAGCACTTCCCCCTAATGCGTAATTCCCCATAACCACTACGCACTTCCCCCGAACGGGGGAATTCACTTCCCCATAACCGATTTTCGTTCGGGGGAAGTGGCTGGAACCCGCGCCATTGCTGCGTTTGAGCACTTCCCCCTAATGCGTAATTCCCCATAACCACTACGCACTTCCCCCGAACGGGGGAATTCACTTCCCCATAACCGATTTTCGTTCGGGGGAAGTGGCTGGAACCCG
>NZ_AOFQ01000043.1 GCF_000495915.1 Stutzerimonas chloritidismutans AW-1 | reverse complement strand
CCCATCCCGGCCCCCGGGGGGAGCCACAACATCAGCAACCTCGAGTTGCTCGAGCAGGCCGACGGCGTCTGCAAGCTGCGCTTCAACTGGCACACGATGAGCTTTCGCTACAAGACGGTCGACCACTTCTACGGCACCAGCTTCTACACCCTTGATACGCGCGGCGAGAACCCGCTGATCAAGGCCAAGAAAGTCGTGCTGAAGAACGACTACATCCGCCAGATGATCGACGTGTACCACCTCTGAGGGCGCCGCCATGACTAACAAGATCGCATTGAACTTCGAAGACGGCGTCACCCGTTTCATCGACGCCAACTTAGGCGAAACCGTCGCCGATGCCGCCTACCGCCAAGGCATCAACGTGCCGCTGGATTGCCGGGACGGTGCCTGCGGAGCCTGCAAGTGCTTCGCCGAAAGCGGTCGCTACGACCTCGGCGAGGAATACATCGAGGACGCGCTGAGCGAAGCCGAAGCCGAGCAGGGTTACGTGCTGACCTGCCAGATGCGCGCCGAAAGCGACTGCGTGATTCGCGTGCCGGCCGCTTCTGACATCTGCAAGACCCAGCAGGCCAACTACCAGGCTGCGATCAGCAATGTGCGCCAGCTGTCCGAGAGCACCATTGCGCTGTCGATCAAGGGCGAATCGCTGAACCAGCTGGCGTTCCTGCCCGGGCAGTACGTCAATCTGCAGGTGCCTGGCAGCGATCAGACCCGCGCCTACTCCTTCAGCTCGCTGCAAAAGGATGGCGAAGTCAGCTTCCTGATCCGCAACGTGCCGGGCGGGTTGATGAGCAGCTTCCTGACCAACCTTGCCAAGGCTGGCGACAGCGTCAATCTGGCCGGGCCGCTCGGCGCCTTCTATCTGCGCGAGATCAAGCGGCCATTGTTATTGCTGGCCGGCGGCACCGGCCTCGCGCCGTTCACCGCAATGCTGGAGAAGATCGCCGAGCAGGGTAGCGAGCATCCGCTGCACCTGATCTACGGCGTCACCCACGACCACGATCTGGTGGAGATGGAGAAGCTCGAGGCCTTCGCCGCGCGCATCCCCAACTTCACTTACAGCGCCTGCGTCGCCAACCCGGACAGCGCCTATCCGCAGAAGGGCTACGTGACCCAGCACATCGAGCCCAGGCACCTCAACGACGGTGAAGTGGACATCTACCTCTGCGGCCCGCCACCGATGGTCGAGGCGGTCAGCCAGTTCATTCGTGAGCAGGGGCTGGAGCCGGCGAACTTCTACTACGAGAAGTTCGCCGCCAGCGCCTGATTCGCCAGCCGTAGGGTGGGCAACTGCGCCGCATTGCCCACCGAATCCGTCGCCATTCCAGAGGTTGGGTAGATGAATACACGTTTTCAGAACAAGGTCGCCGTCATCACCGGCGCGGCCCAGGGCATCGGCCGCCGCGTGGCTGAGCGCATGGGCGAGGAGGGCGGCCGGCTGGTACTGGTCGACCGCTCTGAGTTGGTCCATGAACTGGCCGATGAGCTAGGGGCGAAGGGTGTCGAGGCGCTGACGCTGACGGCTGATCTCGAGCAGTTCGCCGACTGCCATCGCGTCATGGCCGCGGCGAAGGCGCGCTTCGGCCGCCTCGATATCTTGGTCAACAACGTCGGCGGCACCATCTGGGCCAAGCCCTTCGAGCATTACCAGGAACACGAGATCGAGGCCGAGGTGCGCCGCTCGCTGTTCCCCACGCTGTGGTGTTGTCACGCCGCGCTGCCGCACATGCTGGAGCAGGGCGCGGGCGCCATTGTCAACGTCTCTTCGATTGCCACGCGCAGCCTGAATCGCGTGCCCTATGGCGCGGCCAAGGGCGGGGTGAATGCGCTGACTGCGTGCCTGGCCTTCGAGAACGCCGAGCGCGGCATTCGCGTCAACGCCACCGCGCCGGGCGGCACCGAGGCGCCGCCGCGGCGTATTCCGCGCAACAGTGCCGAGCAGACTGAGCAGGAAAAGCTCTGGTACCAGCAGATCGTCGATCAGACCGTCGATTCATCGCTGATGAAGCGCTACGGGACGATCGACGAGCAGGCCGGGGCGATCCTCTTCCTGGCATCGGACGACGCGTCCTACATCACCGGCGTGACCCTGCCGGTGGGTGGTGGCGATCTCGGCTGAATCACATAGACCGGCCTGACCGGACAACGCCAAGGCACCTCGGCAGCGCGGTGATTTACCGCTGCGGCCGACCGCGACTAACAAAAACAATAGAGAGTCTTGCCATGCGAAAAGTAGATGTTCACGAAATCATCGATAACGCGCGCTTCAGCCGCTTCCATTGGCTCGTCGTGTGCCTCTGCGCACTGCTGCTGATCTTCGACGGCTACGACCTGTTCATTTACGGCGTGGTCCTGCCGGTGATCATGAAGGAGTGGGGGCTGACCCCGCTGGAAGCTGGTGCGCTGGGTAGTTACGCGCTGTTCGGGATGATGTTCGGCGCGTTGGTCTTCGGCACCCTGGCTGACCGCATCGGTCGCAAGAAAGGCATTGCCATCTGCTTCGTACTGTTCAGCGGCGCCACTGTGCTCAATGGCTTCGCCAGCACACCGACCGAGTTCGGCATCTTCCGCTTTCTCGCCGGCCTCGGCTGCGGCGGGTTGATGCCCAATGTGGTGGCGCTGATGAATGAATACGCGCCGAAGAAACTGCGTAGCACGCTGGTGGCGGTCATGTTCAGCGGCTACTCGCTGGGCGGCATGCTGTCGGCCGGCCTCGGAATCTACATGCTGCCGCGCTTCGGCTGGGAAGCGATGTTCTTCGCCGCCGCGGTGCCGCTGCTGTTGTTGCCGGTGATCCTCTGGTATCTGCCGGAGTCGGTGGGTTTCCTCGTCCGCCAGGGCCGGAGCGAGCAGGCCCGGGCGTTGCTGAGCAAGGTCGACCCAAGTCGCCAGCTGACAGCGGACGATGAGCTGGTGATGACCGACGTGAAGGGCAAGAGCGCTTCGGTGCTGGAGCTGTTTCGCGACGGCCGTGGCGTGCGCACCTTCTCGCTGTGGCTGGCGTTCTTCTGCTGCCTGCTGATGGTTTACGCGCTGGGTTCATGGCTGCCGAAACTGATGGCCAACGCGGGTTACAGCCTGGGCTCCAGCCTGTCGTTCCTGCTGGCACTGAATTTCGGGGGAATGGCTGGCGCGATTCTCGGCGGCTGGCTGGGCGATCGCTACAACCTGTCCAAGGTAGTGGTGGTGTTCTTCGCCGTGTCGGTGGCCTCGATCAGCCTGCTTGGCTTCAAGACCCCGATGCCGGTGCTGTACACCCTGATCTTCATCGCCGGCGCCACGGTGATCGGCACGCAGATCCTGCTGTACGCGACCGCTGCACAGTTCTATGGCCTGTCGATCCGCTCCACCGGGCTTGGCTGGGCCTCGGGAATTGGCCGCAACGGCGCCATCGTCGGCCCGCTGCTGGGTGGTGCGTTGCTGGGCATCAACCTGCCGCTGCAGCTCAACTTCATGGCCTTCGCCGTGCCGGGCGTCGTCGCCGCACTGGCCATGACCGCCTTCGCCATTTCCAGCAAGCGCAGCCCGGAAGCCGCACCAGTCGTGCTGTCGGCGGCCAAGGCCTGAATCCTGACACTGGTAAATCGGAAAACGATATGAGCCCCATCCTGATCGAAAGCATCCAGGCAATCGTCGTCGACCTGCCGACCATCCGCCCGCACAAACTGGCGATGCACACCATGCAGCAACAGACGCTGGTGATCATCCGCGTGCGTTGCAGTGACGGTATCGAAGGCATCGGCGAATCCACCACCATCGGTGGTCTGGCCTATGGCAACGAAAGCCCGGAGAGCATCAAGCAGAACATCAACAGCCACCTCGGCCCGCTGCTGGTGGGCCAGGATGCAGCGAATATCAATGCGGCCATGCTGCGGCTGGACAAGGCCGCCAAGGGCAATACGTTCGCCAAGTCCGGCCTGGAAAGCGCGCTGTTGGACGCTCAGGGCAAGCGCTTCGGGCTGCCGGTCAGCGAGCTCCTTGGCGGACGGGTACGCGACAGCCTGGAAGTCGCCTGGACGCTGGCCAGCGGTGATACAGCGAGAGACATTGAGGAGGCCGAGCGCATGCTCGATTTCCGCCGCCATCGCATCTTCAAGCTGAAGATCGGCGCTGGCGAAGTGAATGCTGACCTCAAGCACGTCATCGCCATCAAGCAGGCCCTTGGCGAGCGCGCCAGTGTGCGCGTCGATGTCAATCAGGCATGGGACGAGTCGGTGGCGCTGCGTGCCTGCCGCATCCTCGGCGACAACGGTATCGACCTGATCGAACAGCCGATCTCGCGGATCAACCGCGGCGGGCAGATTCGCCTGAATCAGCGCAGCCCGGCACCGATCATGGCCGACGAATCCATCGAGAGCGTCGAAGATGCCTTCAGCCTGGCCGCCGACGGCGCCGCAAGCATCTTCGCCCTGAAGATCGCCAAGAACGGCGGCCCGCGTGCCGTATTGCGCACCGCGCAGATCGCCGAGGCAGCCGGTATTGCGCTGTATGGCGGCACCATGCTCGAAGGCGCCATCGGCACCCTGGCCTCGGCGCATGCCTTCGTCACCCTCAATAAGTTGACCTGGGGCACCGAGCTGTTCGGCCCGCTGCTGCTCACCGAAGAAATCGTCGCCGAGCCGCCGGTCTACCGCGACTTCCATCTGGAAGTGCCGCGCACGCCGGGCCTTGGCCTGACCCTCGACGAAGAGCGCCTGGCGTTCTTCAGTCGCACGTAACCGGAGGCTGAACTGATGCTGTTCCACGTAAAGATGATCGTAAAACTGCCCGTCGATATGGACCCCGGCAAGGCGTTCAAGCTGAAGGCTGACGAGAAGGAACTGGCCCAGGGCCTGATGCGTGAAGGCAAGTGGCGGCACCTCTGGCGCATCGCCGGCCAGTACGCCAACTACAGCGTGTTCGATGTGGCCAGCGTTCAGGAACTGCACGACACCCTGATGCAGCTGCCGCTGTTCCCCTACATGGAGATCGAGGTCAATCCGCTGTGCCGGCATCCGTCCTCGATTCGTGAAGACGATAGCTGATCGAACCTGAAAAAGGCCGGTGTGCGCCGGCCAATCAACCCGCGTCACCACAACTACAAGACGAGGCCTGAGCCATGACTGTGAAAATCTCCCATTCCCCGGAAATCCAGAAGTTCTTCAAGGAAGCCAGCGGCTTCAACAATGACGAAGGCAGCCGCCGCATGAAGACGGTGGTCAACCGCATCCTGATCGATACCGCGAAGATCATCGAGGATCTGGAAATCACCCAGGATGAGTTCTGGAAAGCGGTGGACTACATGAATCGTCTGGGCGGCCGCCACGAGGCAGGGCTGCTGGTCGCTGGTCTCGGTCTGGAGCATTTTCTCGATTTGCTGGAGGATGCCAAGGACGAACAGCATGGCCTGACTGGCGGCACGCCGCGCACCATCGAAGGCCCGCTGTATGTGGCCGGCGCGCCGATCGCTCAGGGCGTGACACGCATGGACGACGGCAGCGAGGATGATGTTGCCACGACGATGTTCCTGCAGGGTCGCGTCACCGGCCCGGACGGCAAGCCACTTGCCGGTGCGGTAGTCGACCTGTGGCACGCAAACACCAAGGGCAACTATTCCTACTTCGACAAGAGCCAGTCCGACTACAACCTGCGTCGGCGCATCGTCACCGACGAGAACGGCTGTTACCGCGCGCGCAGCATCGTGCCTTCCGGCTATGGCTGCTCGCCCGACGGTCCGACCCAGGAGGTGCTCGACACCCTCGGCCGCCACGGCCAGCGTCCGGCGCATATCCATTTCTTCATCTCCGCGCCGGGCTATCGCCATCTGACTACCCAGATCAACTTGGCCGGCGACAAGTACTTGTGGGACGACTTTGCTTACGCAACTCGCGACGGGCTGGTCGGTGACATTCACTTCATTGATGACGCCGAAGCCGCACGCAGCCGCAGTGTGCAAGGCCGCTTCGCCGAGGTCGACTTCGACTTCCAGCTGCAGAAAGCGCCCGCGCCGAAGGCCGAACAGCGCAGCTCGCGTCCGCGGGCTTTGCAGGA
Source organism: Stutzerimonas chloritidismutans AW-1 (assembly GCF_000495915.1). Lineage (GTDB taxonomy): Bacteria > Pseudomonadota > Gammaproteobacteria > Pseudomonadales > Pseudomonadaceae > Stutzerimonas > Stutzerimonas chloritidismutans. The sequence goes on along the minus strand of NZ_AOFQ01000043.1, from coordinate 5,694 downwards.
GGCGTAAGGCAGGCATGTCGGCGCCAGCCACGGATGGCTCTGCCGCGCCAACAATTAATGCGGTGCGGCGTGTCCCGCTGAGTTGTCGAGCCACTGAAACGATACACCTACAACAAGAGCCGTCCGGACACTGTCACGGATGGCCAGGCCTGACTTGCGAGGCTTCATGAAGACGCTACTCAGAGACTGTTCGCTTTCTGCCGTGGTCGCGGGATTCATCGCGACGGTAATCTCCTACGCCGGCCCCCTGGTGATCATCTTCCAGGCCGCCAAGGCGGGTGGGTTGCCCCAAGACGTACTGTCGTCATGGGTCTGGACGATCTCCATCGGCAGCGGCGTGCTCGGCATTCTGCTAAGCCTGCGCTACAAAGTGCCGATCATCATTGCCTGGTCCGCGCCGGGCTCGGCGCTGCTGGTCACCATGCTGCCCGACATCACGCTGAATGAGGCTGTCGGCGCCTATGTCGTCACCAGTGTGGTGGTGCTGTTGGTGGGCCTGTCAGGTGCATTCGACCGCATCATCAACCGCCTGCCGGCCGCGATTGCCGCAGGCATGCTCGCGGGGATCCTGTTCCGCTTCGGGACTGGCCTGTTCATCTCCATAAAGGAACAACCCTGGCTGGTGCTGGCGATGTTCGCCACCTATCTGGCGTTCAAGCGGGCCTTGCCTCGCTACGCGGTGTTCGCGGTGCTGGTTGTCGGCGTAACGATCACCGTCGCGTCTGGCGAATTGCAAAGCGAGGCCCTGGTGATCGGCTTGGCGACGCCGATGTGGATCGCCCCCGAGTTCAGTTGGCAGGTGATGCTGAATATCGCCTTTCCGCTGGTGATGGTGGCGCTGACCGGTCAATTCGTTCCGGGCATGGCTGTTCTGCGCAACGACGGCTACAGCACGCCGGCCAGCCCGTTGATCAGCAGCAGCGCATTGGGTTCGTTGCTGCTGGCGCCCTTCGGTTGCCACGGGCTGAACCTTGCTGCAATCACGGCGGCGATCTGCACGGGCCGGGAAGCTCACGAGAATCCGGCGAAGCGTTACGTTGCGGGCGTATCGGGCGGTGTTTTCTATCTGCTGCTCGGGGTATTCGGTGCGACGCTGGTCTCCATCTTCACCGCGTTTCCCACGGCTCTGATCGCAGCCCTGGCTGGTCTGGCACTACTGGCAGCAATTGGCGGCGCGCTGAGTGCCGCGATGGCAATGCCCGCAGACCGTGAGGCTGCCTTGATCACCTTTCTGGTGACGGCATCCGGTATGTCGTTCCTCGACCTGTCCGCGGCGTTCTGGGGACTGATCTTCGGCATTGCTGCCCATCTCTTCTTGAAGCTTCGCCCCGTAGCGGCAAATCACGCGGAGGAGCGACAGCCGGCCGGCTGACGTCGATTTTCACGCGGGACAACCGAGTCACCCAACACGTAGTCCTCCCCGGCACCACGCCGGAGAGGTAGCTGCGTGCACCCAGAAAACAACAACAAGAGACGAATACCATGCAGAAACGATCAATCTCGAGACTTGCTCTGACCATTGCTGCCGCTTCCGCCGTGCAGTACGTGCATGCCGAGGCCGGTGGGTTCATGGAGGATGCGACTGCCACGCTACAGGCACGCAACTACTACTTCAGCCGCGACTTCTCGGATATCGAGGGGCCAAATCAGCAGTCGAAGGCGGAGGAGTGGGGGCAGGGATTCATTCTCAACTTCAAGTCCGGCTATACGCAGGGCACGGTTGGGGTAGGCGTCGATGCAATCGGGATGCTGGGAGTAAAGCTCGACAGCAGTCCTGATCGGGCGGGGACGGGGCTCTTGCCGGTGGCCGATAATGGCCGGGGAGCGGATGATTACAGCCGCCTGGGTGCTGCGCTGAAAGTGCGAGTATCGAGCACTGAATTGCGGATCGGCGAGCTACAGCCAAATCTCCCGGTGTTGACCTTCAGCGACATTCGCTTGCTACCGCCTACTTATCAGGGCGTCAGTTTCGTTTCCAGCGAGATCGCCGGCCTTACCTTGCAGGGTGGACACCTGCGCTCGACCAGCCTTCGCAATGAAGCGGGTGATGACCGGATGCGTGCGATGCTGGGCCGCACGCCGCAAGCGGGGTTCAGCGATGCATTCAACTATGCTGGCGGCGATTATGCGTTGAATGCCAAGCGGACGTCGCTGAGTGCTTGGTACGCTCAGCTTGAAGACATATATAACCAGCGCTTCCTCGGTCTGAAGCACAGCGAGCCCTTGGGCAGCTGGACGCTTGGCGCCAACCTGGGCTTCTATGACTCGCAGGAAGATGGCAGCAAGCTTGCGGGAGAGATTGATAATCGGGCGTTCTATTCGCTGCTATCCGCCAGGCACGGCGGCCACACATTCTATGTCGGCTACCAGGCAATGTTCGGGGACAGCGCTTTTCCTCGGGTTTTCGCCAACGTAACGCCGCTCGGCAACGAGGTACCAACCTACGAGTTCGCCGAGAAGGATGAGCGTTCCTGGCAGGCGCGGTACGACTACGATTTCGCCGCGGTCGGCGTTCCGGGCCTGGTTGCAACGGTACGCTACATCACGAGCGATAACGTCGATACGGATCGGGGCTTCGAGGGTACCGCTCATGAACGCGACCTGGACGTCAGCTATACGATTCAAAGCGGTCCGTTGAAGAACGTCGGCATTCGTATCCGCAATGTGGCCGCACGTTCTAACTACCGCAGTGATATTGATGAGAACCGACTAATCCTCAGCTATGCATTAACGCTGTTCTGAATGTGAGATTGCCTCCCGCGACGAATATAGGAGGGGAGCCAAACAAATCTGGCCCAAGTGGAAATAACGGTTGACGTTAGTTTTCAGGCTCCTATAATGCGCACCACTTCCGGCGCAGTCCTTAAGCAAAACCTCTTGTAAATCAAAAGGTTAGCGAAATAAAAGGGTTGCACGGATGGCGGATTCGAGTAGAATGCGCCGGGCTGGCAGGGTGGCGGTTGAATCCTGTTGGCGGCTTCGGTCGGGTTGATCGGAAGCGGTTGAAAGAGGTGGTTGACAGCGGATTTGAACGCTGTATGATTCGCCTCCCGCTGACGAGAGACGCAAGTTGATCTGAAGCGCAAGCGGTTGAGAAGAAAGAAAAACTTCTTCAAAAACAGCTTGACAGGTAACAAGGCTGCTGTAGAATGCGCGGCCTCGGTTGAGACGAAAGACTTGATCGAAACGCTCTTTAACAACTGAATCAAGCAATTCGTGTGGGTGCTTGTGAATGTAAGACTGATGGTCAGATAGATTATCAGCATCACAAAGCAACACTCGTTTATTCGAGAGTTACTCTTTACTTGTAAAGAGATTTGCGATTGCTGAGCCAAGTTTAGGGTTTTCTCAAAACCCAAGCAGTATTGAACTGAAGAGTTTGATCATGGCTCAGATTGAACGCTGGCGGCAGGCCTAACACATGCAAGTCGAGCGGATGAAGAGAGCTTGCTTTCTGATTCAGCGGCGGACGGGTGAGTAATGCCTAGGAATCTGCCTGATAGTGGGGGACAACGTTTCGAAAGGAACGCTAATACCGCATACGTCCTACGGGAGAAAGCAGGGGACCTTCGGGCCTTGCGCTATCAGATGAGCCTAGGTCGGATTAGCTAGTTGGTGAGGTAACGGCTCACCAAGGCGACGATCCGTAACTGGTCTGAGAGGATGATCAGTCACACTGGAACTGAGACACGGTCCAGACTCCTACGGGAGGCAGCAGTGGGGAATATTGGACAATGGGCGAAAGCCTGATCCAGCCATGCCGCGTGTGTGAAGAAGGTCTTCGGATTGTAAAGCACTTTAAGTTGGGAGGAAGGGCATTAACCTAATACGTTAGTGTTTTGACGTTACCGACAGAATAAGCACCGGCTAACTTCGTGCCAGCAGCCGCGGTAATACGAAGGGTGCAAGCGTTAATCGGAATTACTGGGCGTAAAGCGCGCGTAGGTGGTTTGTTAAGTTGAATGTGAAAGCCCCGGGCTCAACCTGGGAACTGCATCCAAAACTGGCAAGCTAGAGTATGGCAGAGGGTGGTGGAATTTCCTGTGTAGCGGTGAAATGCGTAGATATAGGAAGGAACACCAGTGGCGAAGGCGACCACCTGGGCTAATACTGACACTGAGGTGCGAAAGCGTGGGGAGCAAACAGGATTAGATACCCTGGTAGTCCACGCCGTAAACGATGTCGACTAGCCGTTGGGATCCTTGAGATCTTAGTGGCGCAGCTAACGCATTAAGTCGACCGCCTGGGGAGTACGGCCGCAAGGTTAAAACTCAAATGAATTGACGGGGGCCCGCACAAGCGGTGGAGCATGTGGTTTAATTCGAAGCAACGCGAAGAACCTTACCAGGCCTTGACATGCAGAGAACTTTCCAGAGATGGATTGGTGCCTTCGGGAACTCTGACACAGGTGCTGCATGGCTGTCGTCAGCTCGTGTCGTGAGATGTTGGGTTAAGTCCCGTAACGAGCGCAACCCTTGTCCTTAGTTACCAGCACGTTAAGGTGGGCACTCTAAGGAGACTGCCGGTGACAAACCGGAGGAAGGTGGGGATGACGTCAAGTCATCATGGCCCTTACGGCCTGGGCTACACACGTGCTACAATGGTCGGTACAAAGGGTTGCCAAGCCGCGAGGTGGAGCTAATCCCATAAAACCGATCGTAGTCCGGATCGCAGTCTGCAACTCGACTGCGTGAAGTCGGAATCGCTAGTAATCGTGAATCAGAATGTCACGGTGAATACGTTCCCGGGCCTTGTACACACCGCCCGTCACACCATGGGAGTGGGTTGCTCCAGAAGTAGCTAGTCTAACCTTCGGGGGGACGGTTACCACGGAGTGATTCATGACTGGGGTGAAGTCGTAACAAGGTAGCCGTAGGGGAACCTGCGGCTGGATCACCTCCTTAATCGAAGACTTCAGCTTCTTCATAAGCTCCCACACGAATTGCTTGATTCACTAGCGAAAAGCGATTGGGTTTCGACCCGAGAGAGACGATTGGGTCTGTAGCTCAGTTGGTTAGAGCGCACCCCTGATAAGGGTGAGGTCGGCAGTTCGAATCTGCCCAGACCCACCAATTGTCATGGGATGTGGCCGATCTGTAGATGGGGCCATAGCTCAGCTGGGAGAGCGCCTGCTTTGCACGCAGGAGGTCAGCGGTTCGATCCCGCTTGGCTCCACCATTAACTCGAAAATCGCTGAAAGCTCAGAAATGAGTGCTGCTTGCATATCCTGTGATGTGTGAGGGTATTGATTTCTGGTCTTTGCGCCAGAACTGTTCTTTAAAAATTTGGGTATGTGATAGAAGTAGATTTGAGTGGTCACTTTCACTGGTGATTATTCAAGTCAAGGTAAAATTTGCGTGTTCTCTATGCAAATTTTCGGCGAATGTCGTCTTCACGTTATATAGACAGTAACCAGATTGCTTGGGGTTATATGGTCAAGTGAAGAAGCGCATACGGTGGATGCCTTGGCAGTCAGAGGCGATGAAAGACGTGGTAGCCTGCGAAAAGCTTCGGGGAGTCGGCAAACAGACTTTGATCCGGAGATGTCTGAATGGGGGAACCCAGCCATCATAAGATGGTTATCACACACTGAATACATAGGTGTGTGAGGCGAACCAGGGGAACTGAAACATCTAAGTACCCTGAGGAAAAGAAATCAACCGAGATTCCCTTAGTAGTGGCGAGCGAACGGGG
>NZ_AOFQ01000042.1 GCF_000495915.1 Stutzerimonas chloritidismutans AW-1 | reverse complement strand
GGCGCGCGGGGGAGCCGCTGCTGGTCCAGCAGCACGGCTCGTTCGAGCAGCTCCCGCGCCCGTTCCTGCTCCCGCCGGGCCAGTTGCAGCATGCCCATCTCGGCCAGGGCATCGAGGTCGTCCGGCGCCTTGCGCAGTACCTCGTCAAAGGCCATTTCGGCCAGCTGGATATTGCCGCGCTCGCGGTGAATCCGCCCGACCCAGACCAGCGCTTCGAAGCGTTCCGGCTCCAGTTCCAGTGCACGCAGGTACTGGAACAGCGCCTGGTCCAGATCCCCCGCCCGATAAGCCATGTCGGCAAGCTGCAGCGCCTGCTCCAGCGAGCCGGCCTGTTGCCGTGCGCGGTACAGCACCGAATGGTTGCCCGAGTAGATCGAGCGCCCTTCGCCGGGCTCCGGGCCCATGGACTGGCAGCCAGCAAGTACGGCCGCGATGGCCAGCAGCAGTGCGATTCTGTTCATCTCACAGTCCCCCGAACGCTTTGAGTACGCCGATCATGGCGGGGCCGATGGCGACCAGGAAAAAGCTCGGCCACAGGCAGAAAATCAGCGGGAATACCAGCTTGGTACCGATCTTGGCCGCCTGCTCCTCGGCGGCCTGGGTACGCCGATCGCGAAATTCGTCGGCGTAGACGCGCAGGGTGTCGGCCACGCTGGTGCCGAAGCGAATGCTTTGCGCCAGCAGGCTCACCAGCCCGCGGATATCTTCCAGCCCGGTCCGTTCGGCCAGGTGGCCCAGCGCCACCGCGCTGGATATCCCGGCACGCAGCTCGACGTTGACTGTCGCCAGTTCCTCGGCCAGCTCGACCTGGCTCACCGCCATTTCCTCGGCGACACGCTCGATCGCCTGTGGCAACGCCAGCCCCGACTCCACGCAGACCACCATCAGATCGAGGGCATCGGGAAATGCCGCGCGCAGGCGCATCTGCCGCGCATTGCGATGCCGCTCGACGAACATCGCCGGGGCCAGCCAGCCCAGCCCCAGCGCCAGTGCCACGGCCAGCAACCCGGGTGTCAGCGAGGCACTGGTCATCAGCGGCAGTGCCAGCAGGGTCGCGACCAGCAGCAACAGCGGCAGCAGCAGGCGGATCGCCCAGTACATCTGCACCGCGGCGGCCGAGCGGTAGCCGGCCTGCGAAAGCAGTGCGCGGGTGCCGCTGTGCTGCTCGCCTTCCCTGCCCACGAAACGCTGGCCGACCTGCTCCAGCAGCAGTTGCAGACCGCCCAGCGGCGGCTCGCCGACGCCATGCTCGGCGCCGTGCTGCCCGCCCCGCTTGATCAGCGCCAGGCGGCGGCGCATCGGATCGTGCAGGCCCATCACCAGCACCGTCGTGGTCGTCGCTGCCAGCACCACGCTCAGCGCCACCGCTGCCAGGAAGATCAGCCGCACCAGCTGCTCATCGGCGACCAGGCTACGCACCAGCCCATACAGATAATCCATGACCACTCCCCCACTCAGACCCGGATGCGGATGACCCGGCGAATCCAGAAAATGCCCAGCAGCATGGCGCCGAATGCCGCCACCCCGAGTTGCCGCCCGATCGGCTCGTTGATCAGCAGAGGCAGGTACTGCGGCGTGGTCAGCATGATCACCGCGGCCAGCACGAACGGCACACAGATCAGCACCCAGGCCGACATCCGCCCTTCGGCGGAGAGCGTCCGGACCTTGCGCTGGAAGCGGAAGCGCCCGCGGATCAGCCGGCTCAGCCGCTCCAGTACCTCGGTCAGATTGCCGCCGGTTTCGCGGTGGATGAGGATGCTGGTCACCAGCATCATCACCGTCATGCTCGGCACCCGTTCCAGCAGACCGAGCATGGCGCGGCGCACGTCGTTGCCGTAGTTGATGTCGGCAAAGGTCAGGCCGAATTCGCGCGCCACCGCGCCTCGCTGCTCCTCGGCCACCAGCCGCAGCGTCTCGCTGAACGGATGGCCGGCACGCAACGCGCGGCACATGGAGTCCAGCGCATCGGCCAGGCCTTCCTCGAACTCGGCAAAACGCCGGCTGCGATCACGCGCGATCTTCAGTATCGGCAGCCAGAACGCCAGCAGCCCCAGCGGCACCGCCAGCCACCACGGACGCAGTAGCAGCGCACAGGCCACCGCCACCAGCACGCCCAGCAATGCGCCGAGCAGCACCACCCGATAGGCACGGTAGCCATGGCCGCTCTGCTCGATCATCTGCGCCAGACGTTCCATCAGCGGCAGCTGTTCCAGCGCCGCCTCCAGAGGCGACAGGCGCGTCAGGTATTTCTGCCGCAACAGGGTCTGCATGTTCGGCAGGTCGTTGGCCTGTTCGAGCAGGTGCAGCCGCGCACGGATACGCTTGCGCACCCGTCCCGCCTCACCGAACACCGGCACCGTCAGCCCCTGGCTGAGCAGGAACACGGCGACGAAGATCATGCCGAGAAAGATCAGGATGAATTCGCCGGGCAGCTGGCTCATGGCTGCAAGCCCTCCATCCAGTCCGGGCGGAACAACTCCAGCGGCAGCTCGATGCCGCGCTTGGCCAGCACGTCGCGCAAGCCCGGCACCATGCCCGTCGCCCGGTAATCACCGAGCACCTCGCCGTGCTCGCCGATGCCGCGGCGCTCGAAGGTGAATATCTCGGTCATGGTGATGATTTCGCCTTCCATGCCGTTGATCTCCTGCACGCTGACCAGCCGTCGCTTGCCGTCTTCCTGCCGCTCGAGCTGGATCACCACGTCGATGGCCGAGGCGATCTGCTGGCGCAGCGCCTTGATCGGAAAGGTCGCGCCGCTCATCGCCACCATGTTCTCCACCCGCCCGAGGGCATCGCGCGGGCTGTTGGCGTGAATGGTGGTGAGCGAGCCATCGTGCCCGGTGTTCATCGCCGCCAGCATGTCCAGCGCCTCCGGGCCGCGCACCTCGCCGATGACGATGCGGTCCGGGCGCATGCGCAGGCTGTTGCGCACCAGCTCGCGCTGGTTCACTTCGCCGCGCCCCTCGATGTTGGCCGGGCGCGTTTCCAGACGCACCACGTGGGGCTGTTGCAGCTGCAGCTCGGCGGAATCCTCGATGGTGACGATGCGCTCGTTGTGCGGGATGAAGCTCGACAGCACATTGAGCATGGTGGTCTTGCCGGTGCCGGTGCCGCCGGACACCAGCACGTTCATCCGCCCACGCACGATGGCCTTGAGCACAAGGGCGATCGCTGGCGTCAGGGTGCCCATCTGGATCAGGCTCTCGGCGTTCAGCAGGTCCACCGCGAAGCGCCGGATCGACAGGCTCGGCCCGTCGATGGCCAGCGGCGGGATGATCGCATTTACCCGCGAGCCATCCTTCAGTCGCGCATCCACCAGCGGCGAGGATTCGTCGATGCGCCGGCCAAGGCTGGAAACGATGCGGTCGATGATGTTCAACAGGTGCTGGTCGTCCCGGAAGCGCACATCAGTGCGCTGCAGCTTGCCGTGGCGCTCGACGTAGACCGAGGCGTGGCCATTGACCAGGATGTCCGACACCGTGGCGTCGGCCAGCAACGGTTCGAGCGGGCCGAGCCCCAGCACCTCGTCGGTGATCTGCTTGATGATCAGTTGCCGCCCGGCCGCGCTGACCGGCGCGGCATGCTCGTCGAGCAGGCGCTGGCAGATCTCGCGGATCTGCCAGCCTGCGTCCGCCGGCTCCAGCGAGTCGAGCAGCGACAGGTCCATGACCTTGAGCAGCTGCTGATAGGTCCGTTCGCGCCAGTCGGCATCGACCGGGCTCAGTTGGCTGCGGGTTTCATACAGCCGCTCGACCGCCGGCATTTCCCAGGCCATGACGCCTTCCGCCCGTTCGGGCGCAGGGCCGGTGTCCGGCTGGCGGGTCGCGGGTCGCTTGCCTGTCTGCAGGCGGTTGCGCAGTTCGCTGAGCATGGTCATCCCCTGAATAGTCGGCCGAAGGTGCGCTTGAACAGGCCCGGCGCGGCGGCTTCGTTACCGAGCAGGTCCTGGGCGATCTGGCGGATGCCCTGGGTCAGCGCCGCCCGCGGCGCGTGCAGCCCCAGCGGCACGCCGGTGTTCTGGCTTTCGTTGATCACCGCATAGTCGTTCGGCAGCCGCAGCGGCTCGCCGCAATGCAGCGCCTCGGCGATGTCCTTGAGGCTGACCGGCGCCGACTTGTCGTAGCGATTGACCACCAGCTGCAGACGCTCGCCGCCGATGCCCAGGTCCTCGCGCATGATGCGCACCAGGCGCACGGCGTCCTTCAGATGGCTGAGTGACTGCTGCAGCACCACGTAGACATGATCGGCCTGCTCCAGGGTGATGCCGGTGAGGTGGTCGATCTGCCGTGGCAGGTCCACCACCACCCAGTCGTAGCTCGTGCGCGCCAGCCGCAGCAGCGCCTCGAGCTGCTCCAGCTGCACATCCTGGGTCAGGCACAGCTCGCTGGCGCGGCCACCGAGCACGTCGAGGGTCGGGCTGAAATGGCTGCAGAAGCCGTGCAGCGCCACGCCATCCAGTTCATCGATGCGCTGCAGCACTTCCATGTGGCTGTGGTTCGGCTGCACGTCCAGGCAGTGGGCGACACTGCCGAACTGCAGATCCAGGTCCAGCAGCAGCGTGCGTCGTCCGTGGGCGCTGAGACTGTGGGCCAGGTTGCAGGCGAGCATGGTGGCGCCAGAGCCGCCCTTGGCGTTCATGATCGCTATCAGCTGCCCGCCAGGCGCCGGAACGTCGCGAGCTTCCAGTGCGACCCGACCGATCGCGGCCAGCAACTCCTGCTCCAGCAACGGTTCGGGAAGAAAGTCGCGCGCGCCGACCTGCATGGCCAGACGCATGCAGTCACGATCGTCCTGCGGGCCGCAGACCAGCAGCGGCGGTCGTTGCTGCGACGGGTGCTGCTGCAGCGCACCGAGTTCCTCGCGCCACAGGTGGCTGACGTGCAGCAACAGCATGTCGGGAAGCTGCTCCAGCCCGTAGAGCGGGTCGGTGTGCCCGTTGCTCACCTGGCGCGTGCTCACCTGCAGGCCCGGCAGCTGTTCGCTGAGCGCCTTGAGCCGGGCCAGCACGCCGGCATCGCGGCCGCTGATGAGCAGCCGCAGGCCCTGTCGACCGACCGCGACACCGCTGGAAGTTTCGAGGGTGTTCAGCATGGCGTGATCTCCGGAACGGCATCGGGCTCGGCATGGCGGCCGAGGCTCTCGCGCGGCAATGTCGAGCTGAATGGCGGCAGCGTGATCGCCCCGCTCAGGCCGGGAATGAGCGAGTCGAAGGTGAAGTTCTCCACCCGCAGCTGGACGAAGCGGATGGCGCTGAATCCGGCGCTGCCGGGCGTCGACGGATTGGCTATCGGCGAGCCGTTGCCGTCGAGGTAGACCAGGGACAGATCGGCGGTCTGCAGGTTGGCGATCAGGCTGCTGGCGGCGCTGTTGTCGGCCTCGTTGAAGATCGCCCGGCGCAGGATGCGTGGCTCGTGGATCTCGCATACCGCAGCCAGCCGCGCACCACGGCGCACCGTTTCATTGAGCGCGTTGACGGTAAAGAACAGCCGGCCCAGTTCCAGCACGCCGAACAGCAGGATGAACAGCAGCAGCCCGACGACGGCGAACTCCACCACATACACCCCGCGCATGCGCCTGGCGTTCATCACAGCGCCCTCATCACGGAAGTGGCCACCAGCGGAAAGCTCAGCGAGACGGCGTCGCCGTCGAAACCCGGAATGCCGCCGCCGAACAATGGCTGAAACGGATAGCTGATGCTGACCTGCACGTGATCGCTGCCCAGCGTACTGACCGTTACCTGCGACGGGCTCAGCCCGGTGACCAGCGGCGCGCTGCCGTCCTGCGGCACCGGCACGCCATACACCGCCAGTGAGCGCGCCTGTTGCTGCAGGCTCGCGCTCAGTTCCAGCTGCCCGAGGGTGCGATTCCAGGCCTGACCGGCGACGAAACGACTAGCATCGCGGCTGGCCTGCAGCAGGCTGTTGTACTGCCACAACAGCCGACCCAGCTCACCAATCCCCAGTAGCAACAGCAGCAGCAAGGGTAAGGCGATGGCCAATTCCACCATCGCCAGCCCCTGCTGGCGCGCCCTGCTCCGACCTCCCCGACTGTTCATGGCGCCTCCTACGAGTCGCTGCTCGGCGTACGGTTATTGTCGATGTAGGTCTTGTAGAGCTGGATGATCTGCGGGCCGCCATCGTCCACCGGGTTGCTGTCCGGCACGTTGTCGCCTTCGCACTCGCTGACGAACTGGCCGAAGATCTGCGCCTCGTTGCCGGCGCCGGTGGGTAGTGGCTGGACCAGGAAGAAGCAACCGAACCCCAGCACCGGCACGGAAACCTGGCCGCCGGAGCTGCCGCTGCAGTCGCCGAGCACGATCTTCAGGATGCGCCGCTCGAACACGCCGTCCGAGCGACAGCCGTTGGGGCAATCCGCCACGCGCTGGCGCCAGTCGTTGTAATCGAGCAAGGCGCTGCTGGCGGTGGAGAGGTTGCCGTCGCTGGCGTTCACCACCTCGCCGTCATACTCGGCCTGCGCGGTGCTGTTGTTGTAGGTCATGCGTGGCGCGCTGTAGTCGGTGATCAGGTCCGGCGGATACTGATCGCCGCTGTTCGACAACGCCCCGCTGTACTGCCCGAAGCGCGTATTGAAGCCCTGGGCCACCGGGCCGATGGTATTGCCCGGCTCGGTCTCGACCGTCTCGCCGACGCTGTTGCACTGTTCGACGCCACCGGCGAGGGCTTCACGCACGTCCGCACCGCCGCTGCTGTCGCCCAGCCGAATCAGCTGAAAGTTGCCAGGCCCGATGGCCGGCGCATTGCCGGCCGACCCCTTGAGCACTTCCAGATCGCCAAAGCGATAGCCCCAGAACAGGCCATCGTCCGGCTGGTGCTGCGCCGGGTTGCCGCAAACCATCAGCGGCGCAATGTTGCAGGGGCTGGTCGGACTCGGACCGGCGGTCGCCGCGGCGGCCACGGCCTTTTCGCTGCTATTGCCGAAGACCTGCAGCAGCCCCCAGAAAAAGCCCGTCAGCGGCAGCTGGGTGACGCTGACGCGCACGTAACGTGCGTCGGCCGGGCCGGGAAAGGAGAACGGTCCGTAGACGCTGGCGGCCAGATCGACCTGCACCAGGCTGGCCGGGTCCTCACCCAGCGCCGCCGCCAGCTCGTCGTTGCCGGCCGCCTGGGCGTTGAGCTGAAAGGTGGCACGCGCCGCGTCCTGAGCCAGGCTGCCGGCATTTCCCGACCCCATCACCTGCTGCAGGGTCTTGGCGCCGCTCAGCGCAGCGGCATCCACCGCGTTCTGCAGGCGCGTCTTGTTGACCAGCATGTGGCTGCCGTCCAGCGCGAGCGCTGCCATCAACAGGATCGCCGCCAGTGCCACTACGATCAGCACCATCACCGAACCGCGTTGGGCTCGGGGCAGCGGGCGCATCGTGCGAGAGGCGTTCATGATGCGGCCCTTCAGTTTTCCACGTTGATCTGGATCGGCTGGGCGACCTGCTGCGCATCGCCGGTCACGCCGCGGTAACCGTCAAGGACCCGCTCGGCCAGCGGTCCGTCGGTGCCGACAGTCGGCAGCTCCGTGCCTGGATTGGCGGCCGTGTGCTTGTCGGCGATCTGCTGATACAGCGTTGCGTTGACCGTGCTGCCGAGCGCACCGACCCGCCCTTGCTGATAGGGAATGCAGCCGGCCAGCAGGAGCAGGACACAGACGGGGAGCAGACTTTTCATGATCGCGACTCCTACTTGAGGTCGTGGCCGAAGCGGCCTTCGCTGATGCCCAGGCTAACCGGCACCGCACGGTCGACGCCGCGGCCCTTGGTCTTGCCTAGCAGGTAGAACTCGGCATCGCTGGGCTCGACGAAATGCTCGGTGGGCAGCCGCACGGTCTTGGCATCAACCGGCTGCGCAAGGTGCGGCGTGACCAGGATCACCAGTTCGGTTTCGCCGTGAATGAATTGCTGGCTACGGAACAACTGACCCAGCACCGGCACGTCGCCCAGGCCGGGGAAGCGGCTGACGAAATCACGGGTGTTCTGGCTGATCAGGCCGGCAATGGCGATGGTCTGTCCGTTGCCCAGCTCGACGGTTGACTGCGCGCTGCGTTTGGTCAGCGACGGAATCACCTGGCTGACGCCGTTGCCGAGAATGCTCTCCAGGCCGGTGTCCAGTACCAGCGAGTTGGCGTTGGAGAGCTCGCTGACCGAGACGTTGAGGTTGAGGTTGATCCGCCCAGAATCGAGCACCACAGGCAGGAACTTGACCCCGACCCCGAATTCCTTGAATTCGATGGTGATGCCGTCGTCCTCGGTGATCGGCACCGGAAACTCGCCGCCGGAGATGAACTCCGCCTGCTGTCCGGTCAGGGTGGTCAGCGTCGGTTCGGCAAGCACCTTGGCCGAGCCGTTGTCCTTCGCAGCCTCGAGGACCACGTTGAAGAGGAAGTTGTCGGAGAGGAACTGGCCGAAGATGCCGGTGCCATCGCCGAACAGCGTGGTCGGGTTGACCAGCCCGTCCTCATCGAAGCCCAGCCCGGCGCCGTTGTTGAAGCCGCCGCCGGACCAGCGCCCGGACGAGCCGAAGTCCAAGGCGTTGAAGCGCACGTTGAGATTCTTGAACAGGTTGCGCTGCATCTCGGCGACCTTCACTTCGAGCATCACCTGCTGACTACCGCCGACGCTGAGCAGGTTGATCAGTTGCAACGGCCGCTGCGCCGCCGGCGACGCCTGAGCCATGGCGCCCTGCTCCGCGGCTATACCAGGCGCCGGCTCGCTGTAGCTCTGGGCCAGCCTGAGTGCACTGTCCATCACTGCGGCACTGCTGACCTGCCCACGCAGCACCAGCGCACCCTGGGCGCTGAACACCTCGATGGGCTCGTTCGGCAGCACCTGATGCAGTTTGCTTTTCAGGCCGCCGAGGTCGTGCACCACTTCCAGATCGAGGCTGTCGATAAGCCGGTTGCCGCTGTCCCACAGCAGCACGTTGGTGCTGCCCAGCGACCGCCCGAGCAGATAGAGCTGCGTCGGGCTGGTGATGAGAATGTCGGCGATCTCCGGATTGCCCACCGAGATGCGCTTGACAGCTGTGCGCGTGGTCAGCACCCGCGACTTGTAGATCGGCACCTGAACGTCGCTGGTATTCGCCGCCGGGGTCGCGACGACAGCCGGGGTCGCCTGGGCGGCCGCCAGGCCGGACAGCATCATGCCCAGCACCAGGGCCGTAGCCCCCACTCTGCACTTGCTCTTCATGTCCTTCTCCTTGCGCGTCGGTCCGCTCTGGCCGCGCGTCGTCAGCCGGCAGTCGCCCTACAGCCCCAGGTTGCTCACGTTCACCTGGGTGCCACGAATGATCGTCACCCCGCTCGGCGCGGGCGCGCGGCGCACCACCGGTTTCGGCGCCACTGCAACCGGAGCTGGCGGCGGGGCCGCCACCGGCTTCTTCTGGTTATCCAGGGGATTGCGCAGCGCCAGCTGCAGGCGGCCTTCGGTCATCGCCTTGACCAGTTCCTCGGCTTCCTCGGAGCTCATTTCCAGGGTCACCGCGCGTACCACCACCGGCTGGGTCTTGTCGGTACTGGCGGTCTGGTCGACGGCGAGCACGCGCAGGTCTTCGAGAATGGTCCTGGCCTCGGCTTCGTCGCCGTTGCCCTTGCGTCGAGTGGCCAGCACGTCGACGCGGTTGCCCGGCAGCAGGAAGCCGCCCACCCCCACCACATCATCGACCCGCACCGACACGGCGCGCTTGTCGGTGGCAATCAGCGAGGCCAGCGTGCTGCCGCCCAGGTGTTCGGCCAGCCGCGCACCACGCAGTACATCGCCGCGCAGCATGCCGAAGGTGGCGATCTTGCCGACCACGTCTTCGGTGGCGGCGAACGAGTCGTCCGGCACCGTGCCCTTGGGCATGCGCACCAGCGTCACGTGTTGCATCTCGACCATGCGCCCGAAGGGGATCTCGGTGGTGGCGACCACCACGTTCTGCGACTGGTCATCGGGACCGGCATCGAGCCTTGCGCTCAGCCAGTTGTTGGCCATCCAGACCGCCCCCAGTCCCAGCAGCAGAGACAGCGCGATCAGCGTGAGAGTACGAGCGCCCATGTCTGTATCTCCTCATCCGAGAAATTCGAGCTGAACGAAGTAGTTGCGCCAGGCCCATTGCAGGTCGTCGGGCGTCAGCGGGCCGCTGCGTTGTGCGTAGCGCTGGCGGTCCAGCGCCATGCTCAGCAGGTCGCGCGGGTGGCACGGCACCAGCGGCATGCCCTCGGCCTCGTAGAGGTCGTGCAGGACGTAGCGCAGCAGGTGCGCATCGAAAGCGATGCCCAGCCGCTCGGTTTCCTGGCGCCAGAGGCGCTCGTACTCCAGCGGCCTGAGGTAGTTGAAGCGCAGCTTGTAGCCGATCCGCCGCAGGAAGGCCTCGTCAGCCAGTTCCAGCGGATTGAGGTTGGTGGAGAACACCAGGACCATGTCGAACGGCAGTGCGCATTGCTGGCCACCGCCGAAGTTGAGGAAGTCGCGCTTCTCCTCCATCGGCACGATCCAGCGGTTGAACAGCTCCAGCGGCGGCATGCGCTGGCGGCCGAGGTCATCGATGACGAACAGGCCGTTGCTGGCCTTGAGCTGCAGCGGCGCCAGGTAGCGGCGGCTGAAGGGGTCGTAGCGGATGTCCAGCTGCTCCATGCTCAGCTCGCCGCCGGATACCGCCAGCGGCCGCATGCAGCACAGCAGGCGGCGGTCGACGCCTTCGCTCAGCAGCAGACTGGGCGACTGCTCGTCCTCATCCAGGCGCTGGTGAATCTGCGGGTCGTAGATCTCTACCACCGCGTCGTTGACGGCGATGGCGTAGGGCACCCAGATCACCTCGCTGAACAGCCTGGCCAGGCGTGCACTGATGTAGGTCTTACCGGTGCCGGCCGGGCCGTAAAGCATGATCGCGCGCCCGGAGTTGAGCGCCACGCCGAGCTGATCGAGCAGGTCGTCGGCGAGCACGACGCCGCTGAAGGAGGAGCGCATCCGCTCGGCATTCACCCGTCCGTGGTGAATCGTCTGCACTTTGACCAGCGAGCGATAGGTGCTCACCGGAAACGGCGCCGCACCTACGTAGCCACTGCGCTCCAGCGCGGCGCGGGCAGCATTGCGGCCCCGCTCGGTCAGGCCATAGCGCAGGGCCTGGCCATTGTGTTGGCCGAGCACCTCGATGCGGCCGTCCTTGCGCAACAGGCCCAGCACTTCCTCCAGTACCGCGCCGGGCAGCGTCAGCCGCTCGACCAGCCGCGACATGTCCAGCGCGCCACCTTCGTGCAGGTGCTTGCATAGCAGGTCGGCAAGCAGCTGGTCGCTCAGCCCGGTCTCCGCGATGCTGCGCGGCTGCGGCGCCAGACGCTGCACCGCGTCGCGCTCGCTGGGGTAGGCATCGCTGTCGCTGACGGCGTACATGGCGCTCTCCCGCGCTAGAAGTTGAGCTGGCTGGACAGGCTGGCAGTGGTTCCCAGAAGAATCGCGACGGCGTAGGGGAACGGCTGGCCAGCGACCTCGCTGGACGCTGGTGGCAGGTAGCTGTGGACGCGGAACATCGCGCCGTAGCGAACCAGGGTCTGACGTAACTGCCCGTGCCAGAGCAGCAGCGCCAGCCCGCAGAGGCCGCCGGCGAGCAGGCTTGCCGCCGTGGCCAGCAGTGCCTGCTGCGGCGTGAGAAACGCCCCGACCATCGCCATCAGCTTCACATCGCCCGCCGCCATGCCACCGGTGAGGTAGAGCAGCAGGAACAGACCGAAAGCGATCAGCCCGGCCAACATCCCCTGCCCCAGCCCGACCAGACCGCTGACGAAAAACTGCCCGGCCAAGCCCAACGCCAGCCCCAGCAGGATCAGCAGGTTGGGAATGCGGTGACGGCGCAGGTCGCTGATCGCCGCCAGTCCCAACAGCGTCAGCAGCAACAGCGTGCTGATCCAGCCTTGACTGCTCATCGCGATGCTCCGGCCTCAGGATGCCGGGGTCCCGCCGAGCGCAGTGATAAGCGCGTTGATCTTTACGAGCACCGCCGCGCCCAGATTGGTGAACGCCAGGGCAACGGCCGCGGTAATCAGCCCTCCGGCCACGGCGTACTCGACGATGGTCAGCCCGTCCTCATCCTTGGCAAACGCCAGCATCGCGGTCTTGATCGATTGAATGGTCATTTCGCTCACCTCACTCGAAAGTGGTTGCTCAAAGGCGGGCAACGCGGCGTGCGTTGCTTGAGGTGAACACTAGTCAGCGGACCGAAGCGGTCGTTAGGACTCAATTGCCGATCGCTAGCACTCAATTTCGCTGGCACTGCACTGCCCTACGGATCGCCTCAAGGCGGCTGCCGAGACGGATGCAATCAATAACGGCAAATAGCCATCACTAAGGGCGATTAGCAGAAATCGTTATTACCGATAATGGCCAATTGCCAATACTGTGGGTAAGGAAATGTAAAGAGCAGAGCTAGTGCAGATGTCTAACTCTCCGCCGCTACCGGTCCTTCGCTGGATCGATCTGACTCACGACCGCAGCACCGCAACGCTGATGAGCCAGTTCACGGCGTTTAGCGACTCTCGCCTGCTGCAAGCGCATAGCCTTGCCGATAGCAAGCCGGGGCAGCGCATCGACATGATCTGCATGCACTTCGACCGCCCCGATGCCCCGGGCTTGAATCAGTTGCAGCAGGTCAAGCATGCCGCTCCATCGATCCCCATCAGCATGTTCACCGTCCAGCATTCCGAAGAACTGGCGGTGTGGGCGATGCGCTCACGCGTCTGGGAATACATCACCCTGCCGCTGTCAGCGGCCGAGTTGCGGCGTTTCCGTCAGGCGCTGCAGGGGTTGCTCGAACTGCGACAGAACAGCGAACGCGGCGCACGGCGGATGCTCAGCGAGCATTACCCCGACCTGCCGCCGAGCATCCGCCTGACCGCCGACCACCAGAAGCACCAGCTGCTGGCGCGGGCGACCCAGTACATTGACCTGCACTTTCGCGAGAACCTCGATCAGAAGGAGCTGGCGCGGCTGTGTGAGATGACGCCCTCGCGTTTCAGCCGTCTGTTCCGCGACGTGCATGGCGTCTGCTATCTGGAGTACACCCTGGGCAAGCGCCTGGAGTTCGCCAAGGATCGGCTGGAGAACTCGCAGATGCCCATCACCACCATCGGCTACGAAGCCGGCTTTCGCGATCCTTCCTACTTCGCCCGTGCGTTCAAGCAGTTCGTCGGCTGCACGCCAAGCGAATACCGCCTCGCCGGTGGCGCGAACGCTGCCACGCACGCCACTCAGGCACTACAGGACGCCACCGCGACACCCGCCCGGCTGGAGCTGGACATCGGCGCCTGAGCGTTGGAGTGTCGACCGTGCCCGTCTGCTGTCGTCCTTGCCACCCACCATCGCGTCTGTCGCCCGCATGCCGCTCAATCTGGCTAAAAAATATCCACATCGGTATACTCGCGCGCCTTTTTCATGCGCGGTTTTCGAGGTTCAAAGTCGATGAGCAAAACGCCAACAGTCGGGTTCGTGAGCTTGGGGTGCCCCAAGGCAACGGTCGACTCTGAACGCATCCTCACCCAGCTGCGCATGGAGGGCTACCAGATCGTGCCGTCCTACGAGGATGCCGATGTGGTGGTGGTCAACACCTGCGGTTTCATCGACAGCGCCAAGGCCGAATCGCTGGACGCCATCGGCGAGGCGATCGCTGAGAACGGCAAGGTGATCGTCACCGGCTGCATGGGCGTGGACGAGAACAACATCCGCGGCGTACACCCCAGCGTGCTGGCCGTCACCGGGCCGCAGCAGTACGAGCAGGTGGTCAACGCCGTGCACGAAGTGGTGCCGCCGAACATCGAGCACGACCCCTTCGTCGATCTGGTGCCGCCGCAGGGCATCAAGCTCACCCCGCGCCACTACGCCTACCTGAAGATTTCCGAAGGCTGCAACCATACGTGCAGCTTCTGCATCATTCCGTCGATGCGCGGCAAGCTGGTCAGTCGTCCGGTGGGCGATGTGCTCAGCGAAGCCGAGCGTCTGGTCAAGGCCGGCGTGAAGGAAGTCCTGGTGATCAGCCAGGACACCAGCGCCTATGGCGTCGACCTCAAGTACAAACTGGATTTCTGGAACGGCCAGCCGGTCAAGACGCGCATGCTCGAGCTGTGCGAGGAGCTGGGCAAGATGGGCGTGTGGGTGCGCCTGCACTACGTTTATCCGTACCCGAACGTCGACGACGTGATCCCGCTGATGGCCGCCGGCAAGATCCTGCCGTACCTGGACATCCCCTTCCAGCACGCCAGCCCGAAGGTACTCAAGGCCATGAAGCGCCCGGCCTTCGAAGACAAGACCCTGGCGCGCATCAAGAAGTGGCGCGAGATCTGCCCCGAGCTGACCATCCGCTCGACCTTCATCGTCGGCTTCCCCGGCGAGACCGAAGAAGATTTCCAGTACCTGCTCGACTGGCTGACCGAAGCCCAGCTCGACCGCGTCGGCTGCTTCCAGTATTCGCCGGTTGACGGCGCGCCGGCCGAGGTCATGGGCCTGGAACCGGTACCGGACGAGATCAAGCAGGATCGCTGGGACCGCTTCATGGCGCACCAGCAGGCCATCAGCGCCGCGCGCCTGCAGCTGAAGGTCGGCAAGGAACTGGACGTGCTGATCGATGAAGTGGACGAGGACGGCGCCATCGGCCGCTCCTGGGCAGACGCCCCGGAGATCGACGGCATGGTCTACATCGACAGCGAGAAACCGCTGCAGCCGGGCGACAAGGTCCGCGTGCGCGTCACCCACGCCGACGAGTACGACCTCTGGGCCGAAGTGATCTGAGCTAGTCCGCCATACGAAAACGCCCCGCAAATAGCGGGGCGTTTTCATTTCTGCACGACGAGTCCTCGGCAGCGTAGCGTGGAAAACGGCGAAGCCTTTTCCACTGCCGAGCTGCGGGTTCGTCAACGCTGCGGTGGTTGCCGCACCGGTGCGCCATTGGCCACGTAGTAGCTCGCCGTGCTGCGCGGCAGCGGCTCGCGACCGCGAATCCGGTCGGCGATCTTCTCGGCCAGCATGATGGTGGTGGCGTTGAGGTTGCCGGTGATGATCTGCGGCATGATCGAGGCATCCACCACGCGCAGCCCTTCCACCCCATGCACACGGCCCTGACCGTCGACCACGGCCATATCGTCCGTACCCATCTTGCAGGAGCAGGACGGGTGATAGGCCGTCTCCGCGTGCTCGCGGACAAAGGCGTCCAGCTCGGCATCGCTCTGCGCGTCCACGCCCGGGTTCAGCTCGCGACCACGATAGGGATCGAGCGCGGGCTGCGCGATGATCTCGCGGGTGAGGCGAATGGCATCGCGGAACTCGCGCCAGTCCTGCTCGTGGGCCATGTAGTTGAACAGGATGCTCGGATCGACCCGTGGATCGGTGGAGCGAATCTCGATGCGCCCGCGACTGGGTGAACGCATCGAGCCGACGTGGGCCTGGAAGCTGTGGCCGTTGTGGGCATTGCTGCCGTTGTAGCTGACCGCCACCGGCAGGAAGTGGAACTGGATGTTCGGCCATTCGAACTCGTCGCTGCTGCGGATGAAGCCACCAGCCTCGAACTGGTTGCTGGCACCGATGCCGCTGCCGAGGAACAGCCATTCGGCGCCGATGGCCGGCTGGTTCCACCACTTGAGCGCCGGGTACAGCGACACCGGCTTCAGGCATTCGAACTGCAGGTACATCTCCAGGTGATCCTGCAGGTTCTGGCCGACGCCGGGCAGCTCCTGCACCAGCGTGACGCCGAGCTTCTTCAGCAGCGCGCCATGGCCAACTCCCGAGCGCTGCAGGATTTGCGGCGAGGCGATGGCGCCGCCGCACAGCAGCACTTCACGGCGCGCACGCGCCACCTGTGGCTGCTCGCGGCCGCGCAGGTAACGAACGCCGACGGCACGCTTGCCCTCGAACAGCACACGGTCGGTGACGGCATGGGTGTGGATGGTCAGGTTCGGCCGCTCCTTGGCCTGATCCAGATAACCGCGCGCCGTGCTGGCGCGCCGGCCCTGGGGCGTCACGGTGCGATCCATCGGGCCGAAGCCTTCCTGCTGGTAGCCGTTGAGGTCATCGGTACGCGGGAAGCCCGCCTGCACGCCCGCTTCCACCATGGCGTGGAACAGCTCGTTGTTGTCGGCCTTGGGTGTGGTCACGCTGACCGGGCCGTCGCCGCCGTGGTAGTCGTTGGGGCCGATATCGCGCGACTCGGCCTTGCGGAAGTACGGCAGGCAGTCGAGGTAGGTCCAGTCCTCCAGCCCCGGAGTCTTGGCCCAGTTGTCGTAGTCCAGGGCGTTGCCGCGGATGTAGCACATGCCGTTGATCAGCGAAGAACCACCCAGGCCCTTGCCGCGGCCGCAGTCCATGCGGCGGTTGTTCATGTGCGGCTCGGGGTCGGTCTTGTACGCCCAGTTGTAGCGCGTGCCCTGCAGCGGATACGCCAGTGCTGCGGGCATCTGGGTGCGGAAATCCAGGCGATAGTCCGGGCCGCCGGCTTCCAGCAGCAGCACGCTGACGTCGGCGTCCTCGGTCAGGCGCGCGGCGAGCACGTTTCCCGCCGAGCCGGCGCCGATGATGATGTAGTCATATTCCATGGTTCAAACCTCCCTCAGAACACCGAGGCGAACTCGCCCAGCTCTACCTGTACCGATTTGACCCGCGTGTAGTGCGCCAGCGAGGCGATGCCGTTCTCGCGGCCGATGCCGGACTGCTTGTAGCCACCGACCGGCATCTGCGCCGGCGATTCACCCCAGGTATTGATCCAGCAGATGCCAGCCTCAAGGCGATGGATGATGCGGTGCGCCCGCGCCAGATCGGTGGTGACGACGCCGGCGGCGAGGCCGTACTCGGTGTCGTTGGCGCGGCGGATGACCTCCTCTTCGTCCTGATATTCGAGCAGGCTCAGCACCGGGCCGAAGATCTCCTCGCGCACGATGGTCATGTCGTCGCTGCAGTCGCTGAAGATGGTCGGCGCGACGAAGGCGCCTCTGGCGTGCTCGCCGTCGGTCACCCGCTCGCCACCACAGAGCAGCCGCGCGCCGGCGGCCTTGCCCTTGGCGATGTAGTCGAGCACGTTGTTCATGTGCGCGAAGCTGACCAGCGGACCGAAGTTGGTTTCCTCCTGCTGCGGATCGCCGAGACGAATGCGCTGCACCCGCTCCAGCAGCTTGGCCTCGAACGCCGCTTTCAGACCGGCCGGAACGAACACCCGCGTGCCGTTGGTGCACACCTGGCCGGAGCTGAAGAAATTGGCCATCACCGCGATGTCGGCCGCGCGGTCCAGATCGGCATCTTCGCAAATGATCAGCGGCGACTTGCCGCCCAGCTCCATGGTCACGTCCTTGAGCGACGACGCCGCCGCACTGGCCATGACCTTCTTGCCGGTGGCCACGCCGCCGGTGAACGACACCTTGGTGATGCGCGGGTGCTCGGTGATCAGCGCCCCGACGCCGGCGCCACTGCCAGTCAGTACGTTGAACACGCCATCGGGCAGCCCAGCTTCGCTGAAGATCTCCGCCAGTTTCAGCGCGCTCAGCGAGGTGACTTCGCTGGGTTTGAAGATCATCGCGTTGCCGGCAGCCAGCGCCGGTGCGGCTTTCCACAGGGCGATCTGGATCGGGTAGTTCCAGGCGCCGATGCCGGCCACCACGCCCAGCGGTTCGCGCCGGGTATAGACGAAGCTGCTGTCGCGCAGCGGAATCTGCTCACCTTCGATGGCCGGTGCCAAACCGGCGTAGTACTCCAGCACGTCGGCGCCGGTGACGATGTCGACACTGCGGGTTTCGCTCAGCGGCTTGCCAGTGTCCAGGGTTTCCAGCACGGCCAGCTCGTCGTTGCGCTCGCGCAGCAGATCGACCGCACGACGCATGATTCGCGCCCGTTCGATGCCGGTCAGTGCCGCCCAGATGCGCTGGCCCTGCTCGGCGCTTTCAACCGCGCGCTCCAGATCGGCCGCACCGGCCTCCGCCACTTCGGCCAGGACTTCGCCGTTGGCCGGGTTGATGCTCTCGAAGGTCTGGTTGCTGCTGGCGTCGACGTAGCCGCCATGGATATAGAGTTGCTGCCGTGGAAAACGGGCCATGATCTACCTCTTCGTACTGTTCGTGGCGGCAGCGGATCGACGCTGCCGCAACATGATTGGAACGCCTCGGGGATCGCCCGAGGCGTGCAGGATCAGGGTGTCGGCGCCGCGCCCGGATTGGGCATGCCGCTTTCACCACCGCCGTTCTCGCGTTGCAGATGCAGGAAGTGCATGTGGTGCTCGTAGTGGTCGAGGATGTCCTCGATCAGCTGGCGCCGCGAGTAGCCCATCAGGTCGTAACCCAGGCTGCCCTGACGCAGATGCACCTCAAGCCGGTAGTAGTCGGCGTTGCCGCTCTGCGTGCGCAGGGCAAAGGACGGCATGGTGCCGCGCACCGGCCAGATCTGGTAGGTGAAGTCCTGCTCGCTGCCCAGATTGACGTGCAGCGCCAGGTGCTCGTTGCCCGGTTCGCCTTCGACGATCTCCACCGGCACGCCCTTCTCGCCCAGCGCCTTCTGGATCTCCTCCATCGCCGGCTTGCACACATCCTTCAGGTAACGACGGATCTGCGAACGGCTGGGGAAGCTCATTGCCCGCGACAGGCGCTGACTCCAGTTCATCTGCGTGTGTTCCAGCGTAGCGCGCCCGGACAGGTAGCCGGACAGGCTCTTCTGGTAGCTGTCGGCCATGACGCCTTCGACGTGCAATGCCTTGAACAGCCCGTACATCATGAACAGCAGGACGATGGAGAACGGCAGCCCCATGATCACCACGGTGCCCTGCAGCGCAGTCAGGCCGCCCGCAATCAGCAGCGCCAGGGTGAGAATGCCGATGATCGCCGCCCAGAGGATGCGCATCCACACCGGCGCATCGCTGTTCACATCGTTGAGGATGGAGGTGAAGTTCGACAGCACCAGCGAGCCGGAGTCGCCGGAGGTGACGAAGAAGACGATGGCCAGGATGGTCACCACGATCGTGGTGAGACCGGCCCACGGCAGGCTCTGCAGGAACAGATAGATCGACGAACCGGGGTTGCTCACCGCCTGCTGGCCGAATTCGAGGGCACCGCCCATGACCATCTCGATGGCGCTGTTACCCATGATCGACATCCAGGCCATCATGAAGGCCAGGGGCAGCAGCAGCGTGCCGATGACGAACTCGCGGATGGTGCGACCGCGGGAAATCCGCGCCAGGAACAGGCCCACGAACGGCCCCCAGGCGATCCACCAGGCCCAGAAGAACACTGTCCAGGCGTTCAGCCAGTCGGTCGGCCGGCGGTAGGCGTAGGTGTCCAGCGACAGGCTGATGAAGTTGGAGAAGTAGTCGCCGACGTTCATCACCAGCGCGTTGAGCAGGAACACCGTGTCGCCGACCACCAGCACGAACAGCAGCAGCAGGACCGCCAGCAGCATGTTGAATTCGGAAAGCCGGCGAATCCCGCGCTCGACCCCGGTCGCCGCCGAGATTGCCGAGAACACCACGATCAGCACCACCAGCACCGCCTGGGTGAGCGTGCCTTCCGGTATGCCGAAGATGTAGTTGAGGCCGAAGTTGAGCTGGATGATGCCGATGCCGAGACTGGTAGCGATGCCGAACACCGTGCCCAGCACCGCGGCGGTATCGACGGTATGCCCGATGGGGCCGTAGATGCGCTTGCCGAAGATCGGATACAGCGATGAGCGGATCGACAGCGGCAAGCCCTGGCGAAAGCTGAAATACGCCAGCGACATTCCGACCAGGGTATAGACACCCCAACCGGAAAGGCCCCAGTGCAGGAAGGTCAGCTCCATGGCGTGGCGCGCGGCCTGGGTGGTTCCGCCCTCGCCTACCGGTGGTTCGAGAAACTGGGTGATGGGTTCGGCGATGCAGAAGAACAGCAGGTCGATGCCGATCCCGGCGGAAAACAGCATCGCCGCCCAGGTGACCACGTTGAATTCGGGTTTGGAATGATCCGGCCCAAGGCGGATCTTGCCGTAGCGGCTGGTAGCCACGATCACCACGAAGAGCAGGTAGACCAGCACGGCGAGAAAGTAGAACCAGCCGAAGGTGTCGGATATCCAGCCAAGTACCGTGTTGATGACCGCTTGGGAGCGATCTGTGAAGAACATCGTCCATATGGCAAACGCCACGATGGCGATTGCGGAACCGTAGAAAACTACGGGATTGATCCGGTCAGCCGGCGCTTCGGAATCATTGGGCGAGAGCTCAGCCTCGTTCATCAGTTCTATCTCCTGAACTTGTTCTGGCTTTTACGACATCGCGGTGCGACGTATTGCGGCAGGTGGCGGGCAAATCTCTTGAAATTGCTGCGCACCAAGGGCGGGATGGGCATGCATAGCGGCCGTACTGATGACAGCCATGCCCGTCGGCAAGCTGCTGCCGACAAAAAATTGAGTTGAATCATGCTCCCATAATGGCGAAGTCGGCGTGCATCCTACACGATAAGTGTCAATTTCGCGAATCACGGCGAAATCGGCACCATTCCATACGCCTTGATCCGACCCTTCGGTCATGCGAATCGCCTCGCCACGAGCGGCCCAGCGCTCCGCTCCAGCTCGGCGTTTTCAGCGATTGTGCGCTGACTTATGATCGGCCCCGCATAGCAGCAGCCTTCTCCCATTCCACCTGCAGAGATGAGTTCATGTCGTCCGATCCTCGCTTCACCGCCATGCCCGACGCCAACGGATATTTCGGCCCCTATGGCGGCCAGCTGGTCCCACCGCACCTCAAGCAGGCGATGGACGACATCAACCTCGCCTACGAGGAAATTCGCCAGCGTGATGACTTCCGGCAGGAACTGGCCGCACTGTTCGCCGACTACGTGGGTCGGCCAAGCCCGATCTTCCATGCGCGGCGGCTGTCCGAGCAGCTCGGCGGTGCGCAGATCTATCTGAAGCGCGAAGACCTGAACCACACCGGCGCGCACAAGATCAATCACTGCCTGGGCGAGGCGCTGCTGGCCAAATTCATGGGCAAGAAGAAGGTGATCGCGGAGACTGGCGCCGGCCAGCACGGGGTTGCCCTGGCTACCGCCTGCGCGCTGGTCGGCATTCCCTGCGAGATCCACATGGGCCAGGTGGACATCGAGAAGGAACACCCGAACGTCACCAAGATGAAGATCCTCGGCTGCAAGCTGGTAACGGTCACCCGCGGCGCCGCGACGCTCAAGGAAGCGGTGGATAGCGCCTTCGAGGAATACCTGAAGGACCCGCACAACTACATCTACGCCATCGGCTCGGTGGTCGGCCCGCACCCGTTCCCGAAGATGGTCCGCGACTTCCAGTCGATCATCGGCACCGAAGCCCGTGAGCAGTTCCTCGCCAAACATGGCCGCCTGCCCGATCACGTGGTTGCCTGCGTCGGGGGTGGTTCGAATGCCATGGGCATGTTCACCGCCTTTCTCGAAGATGCCGCGGTCGAGCTGGTCGGTATCGAGCCGGCGGGCGAAAGCCTGGACAAGCCTGGGCGCCACTCGGCCACGCTATCAAAGGGCAAGCCCGGCGAGCTGCACGGCATGGCCTGCTACGTGCTGGAGGATGCCGATGGCAACCCATCGGCGGTGCATTCCATCGCCTCCGGCCTGGACTACCCGGGCGTCGGCCCGCAGCACAGCTACCTGAAGGATCTAGGTCGGGTGAACTACCAGACCGCGACCGACCAGGAATGCCTCGACGCCTTTATGACCCTTTCCCGCGTCGAAGGCATCATCCCGGCCCTGGAAAGCGCCCACGCAGTGGCCTGGGCCATCCGCAGCGCACCGACGCTGAGCAAGGAAAGCCATATACTCGTCAACCTCTCCGGCCGCGGCGACAAGGATGCCGATTACGTCGCCAACCTGCTCGGTCTGTAGCGCCCGCGTGGCTGACCGACGCTGCATATGCGCGTCGGCCGGCCGTAAGCGCAACCGGCGGCCGTAGCGGGTAAGATGCGCAGCCGCCCGACTGCTTCCTAGGCCCGCCTTCATGGATCACAGCGTCTCGCCTATCGGCTACGTCCGCTCCTGCTTCAAGGAGAAGTTCGCAATCCCCCGCCAGCCCAGCCTGGCACCAGCCGCACGCGGTGTGGTGGAACTGCTGCCGCCGTTCGACAGCGGGGAGGCGGTGGCCGGGCTCGAGCAGGTCAGCCACGTATGGCTGCTGTTTCTTTTCCATCAGGCGCTGGAAAGCAAGCCACGCCTCAAGGTTCGCCCGCCTCGCCTCGGCGGCAATCGCATGGTCGGCGTGTTCGCCACCCGCGCGACCCACAGGCCCAACGGCATCGGCCAGTCGGTGGTCAGGCTGGATAAGGTCGAGCCGGGACGACTGTTCATTTCCGGCATCGACCTGCTGGACGGCACCCCGGTGCTGGACATCAAACCCTACGTGCCGTACGCCGACGCGCTGCCTGAGGCACGCAACGAGATGGCCGCCGACGCGCCAGGGTTGATCGAGGTGCAGTGGTCGAACGCCAGCTTCCTGCAGGCTGGCCACGAAGCATCGCGGCTCGGCGAACCCCTGGTGGAGCTTATCGAGCAGTGCCTGGCGCAGGACCCGCGCCCGGCCTATCAGAAACCCGAACCGGAACGGCGATACGGCGCGCAGTTCTGGGATGTGGACGTGCGCTGGCATTATCCGACGCCAGGCGTGATCCGCGTTCTGGAAGTCGCGCCAGCAGCGCCGCAACCGGCCTAGGGCCGGCGCGGCGCCCCTCCTCACTTGCCGGCGGGCGTCAGCAACAGACGCTGGTTGCCGTAGACCTTGTCGAGATTCTCCGTCTTGAACGGGAAACTCATGTAGTTCGCCTTCATCCACGCGTCGATGCCATCGGCGTAGTGAGGGCTGGCCGGATTGCCCGACTGGCCTGAACTGTTGAGGCCGATCATCGGCTCGTCGCGGCCAAAGTCGACGATGATGCGCATCGCCGGGATCAGCCAGGTATCGAAGTCCGTTCCCAGGTGATAGGCCGAGGCATTCAGCGTGCTGTGGTCGCCGCCCATGGCAAAGGGGCCGCGATCCAGGTAGCTGCCGATAGCGTTGATCTTGCTCCGCTGGCTGGCCGGCATATGCGGCGCCAACTGCGTCGCGCCGGAGGTCCAACTGGCAGTGTGCAGCTTGCCCCACTGCCACGCACTGCGATCGTTGCCTAGGCGGCCTTCCAGCAGACTCACCGCACCAGCAAGACTGCGTGCCAGAATCGCCGGCTTGTCTTCGGTTTGCGCAGTCCGCTGGTCGTTCCAGAACGGGCTGTCTTCACGTCCGAGCAAATGGTCCGCCTGCGCCGAGTAGGACGTGTTAGCCGTCTGCACCAGCGCTCGCCACGCCTGCGTATCTTCCGGCCCAAGCTCGTCGAGGAACGTCTGCCGTGCGCTTTCGTGCAGGAAAGCGCCATACAGCGCAGCACCGGCCGAATCCGCAGCGAGCTTGCCGTCGAACACCATCAGTCGATCCAGCGCTTCTCGCGCCTTGCTGCGTTCGGCGGCCGGCAGTGCATCGATCGCCTTGCGCAACGGCTCGGCCATGCCCGGCGCCTCGAACATTACCCTGAGCTTGGCGGCGAACGGCGTGACCTGGTCGTACTGCATCGCGATAGTACTGCGGGTGTCATGCTTGCCCCGCCCCGCCAGTTCCGCCAGGCGCTCATAGCGCTCGGGGCCATACCAGGAGCTGGAAAGCTGCATCCCGTAACCGCGCGGTACACTGCGATGGTTGGCGGTGCCGAGCCAGCCCTGGATAGGATCCTGGTCGTAGGGATGCAGCATCGGATCAGCGAAGCCGTCCCATTCATAACGATTGTCCCAACCCGGCGACGGCACCAGCCCCAATCCCTCGCGACGATTTGGGAAGCGTCCGGTGACCTGCCAGCCGATTCCCTGCTGGTCAGCAAACACCAGATTCAGCGCCGTCGCACGAATTTCGCGGGTCGCCTCGAAGGCCTGATCCACCGATTGCGCGCGGGACAGATCGAAAAAGGCATCCAGGGTGCGATCGGCCTCCAGCTGCGTGGTTTTCAGCGCAAGGCCGTAACCACTGCGAAGCTGTAGCGGTTGCAAGGGGTGCTTGCGCTCGCCGAGCGCCGTGTTCAGCAGAGGCCCATTACGGGTTTCGTAGATGGTCTCGCGAATCGGCCGCTCGCCTTTGACGAAGTAGGTTTCGTGCCGCTCACGGGCCTGCAGCCACTTGCCATCGGCCAGGTACATCAGCCGCGAGCCTTCGCGGCGCACCTGCTCGAGATAGAGGTCCTGATTGTCGCCCATCACCATGGTCATGCCCCAGCCGAGCTTGCCGTTGAAACCGGCGACCACTGCGGGCACCCCGGCGATGGTGACACCCGCGGCCTGGAACTTCGGTGCGCGGACCTGCATGAAATTCCAGTACGAAGGCATCGACAGCGGCAGGGGCGTGTCGTTGGCCAGAATCGGTTTGCCGCTACGGGTGCTGCTGCCGGCAATGGCCCAGTTGTTCGACGCAGCCATCCCAGTCGGGGTCAACGATGCCAAGTTTTGCGCCGCTTGCTCGATCGCCGCCAGCCCTGGTACCGATCCACCCAGCGCGAGTCCCTTGAGCTTGTCGGCTTCAGCGAACGGCAATGCTTCGTCCGGATAGATGGGCAGCAACCAGGCGAGCTTGTCGCTACCCACCTTCTGCGCCAGCAGCAGCGCCGCCACTTCTTCTTGCAGATTCTGCGAAAGTCCGAAGTTAAGCAAACAGAACACCAGC
Organism: Stutzerimonas chloritidismutans AW-1; assembly: GCF_000495915.1. Classification (GTDB taxonomy): domain Bacteria; phylum Pseudomonadota; class Gammaproteobacteria; order Pseudomonadales; family Pseudomonadaceae; genus Stutzerimonas; species Stutzerimonas chloritidismutans. The sequence goes on along the minus strand of NZ_AOFQ01000042.1, from coordinate 35,721 downwards.
ACCGAGTCCTCGGGCTTCCAGTACTCAGGCTTGTAGCCGGACTCGGCAAGGTCCATCGGCAGCTTTTCCTGATGGCGATACAGGTAGGCGTTCACGCCGCGGGCGTAGACCTCGAAGAACTTCTTCATCCGCGGCGAGGACTCACGATAGAGCAGCTCGGCGCTCTGGCGCAGATTCACCGCGCGCATGAAGCGGTCGCTCTCCAACACGCCGGGGCCGACCATCTCCGCCAATCGCCCTTGAGCCATCAGCCGTAGGCTGACCATCTGGCTCAGACGATCGGTGGCGTGGACGTAACCCATGGCGAACAGCGCATCGTGGAACGACGAGGTTTCGATCAGCGGCATGCCCAGCGAATTGCGCCGGATACTCGCGCTGCCTGCCAGGCCGGTCAGCGGCTGAATGCCCTGCGGCGGCGGCAGGCTGGCGCTGTAGCGATTATCGAGATAGGCCTGACAACCGCCCAGGCCGGCCAGGCCGAGCGCGGCCCCCAGCGTCAGGCGAACCAGGGCGAACGGCAGACGCAGAGACATCAAAGACTCCTGAGCGAGCTTGGCAAGGGATGGTACTGACAGATTAGAGGGCGCGCGGCGAAGAAGATCGGTCGATCAGGCCGCGTCGCGGGATTTTGGCAGAGCTTCGTCGAGCAGCCAACGGGCCGAACGCCGAGCCTCGGCCTTGTGCTGCAGCTCGAGGGCACTGAACTGCGCTTCATGTCGGCGCCGCTCCTGCTTGTCCAGCGCCTTCCAGGCGGCATGGGTCGGCACTTGCTCGGTGGCTTCGAACAGCTGCTGGAAAACCTGACAACGAGGATGCTGCCCCAGCGCCACATCATAGTTGTCGAGCAGCACCTTGATGCGGATTGCCCCCTCGATGAGCGGGACTTGCTCCTCCAGCAGGCAGCTGGCGAGGATTCGCAGATCCTCCGCCAGCGCGGTCTGCTGCTGCGTCCGCGCCTCTGCCTGCAACCGCTCGTTGCGCCAGACACGCCGCCAGAGATACAGCGCATAGCCGCCCAGCGCAGCAATCAGCAGCGTGGCGATGACGAACAGACCGATGGCCAGGGTCATGACAGGCTCAGGCGCCGTGGCATTTCTTGTACTTCTGCTGGCTGCCACAAGGGCACGGGTCATTGCGACCGACGTCCTTCAGCGGATTACGCACAGGTTCGTGGCTGTGATTGCAATGCGGGCCATGAACGTGGTGATGGTCATGGTCGTGATCGTGATCGTGATCGTGGTTGCAGTCGGGACCATGTACGTGGGGCTCTTGACTCATCTGGGTACTACTCCGGAATAAAGTTGCCCGGGATTATCTCGCCATTGTTGGAAATGTGCACGCGCCGGCCCATCATCAGCCCGGTCTTGAGCTCACCTGCCAGGCGGTAGGCGATCGGACGGTCGGGCTTCTCCAGCAGACGCACGATGTACTTCATATGGCGCCAGAGGTTGGTGTGAACCGGCACCTCGTAGTACTCGAAGCTGTTGGCAGGTACTGTCAGCCAGCCACTGGACTCGCCGCTGGCCAGTTCCACGTCGTTGAGATGGACTTTGTAGATCAGCCCGCGCACCGGCAGGCTGTGATCGTTGGGGTTGTCGATACGAAAGCGCAGCATGAATTGCTGTTCCAGCAGCCGCGCCTTGATGATATCGACCTTGGTGAGCTCGACCGTAGGGTCCTTGAAATCGCCCGAAAACCAGGTCGAGCATCCGGCCATGCCGCCAAGCAGGCAGAGCAACACGACGGTTCTAAGAATTCTTATTGTGTGTGCCTGGCAAAACATTCCGGTACTCCAAAGGACGGCCAAGTGTAGCAAGCAGCATGCTTGCCGCAACGGGGGCCACCGCAAAAATACCAGTCTCAGGCCGCAATATGACAACGACGTTTCTGACAAAGCGCTCCCGCATTGCAGTGCGCCGCGGTTCACTCACGTCGCCAGCACGTTTGCGAGGACCTGTCGCGCCTTGCCTATGCCGGCAGCCAGTGCCGCTTCGATCTCGGTCATGGTGATCACCCCGCTCGCCTTGCCGGCCGCCGGATTGACCACCAGCGCCAGGCAGGCATAAGGCAGATCGAGTTCGCGCGCCAGCGCAGCCTCGGGCATTCCGGTCATACCGACGATGTCGCAGCCGTCGCGTTCCATACGGGTGATCTCCGCTACGGTTTCCAGCCGCGGACCCTGCGTGCAGCCATACACACCGTGACTGCTGAACGCATAGCCCTCGGCTGCGAGTGCGCCGATCAGGCGCTCGCGCAGCGCTTCGTCATAGGGATAGCTGAAATCGATGTGGGTCACGTGATCTATATCGCCTTCGAAGAAGGTGTGTTCGCGACCGTAGGTGTAATCGACAATCTGATGGGGTACGCAAAAATGTCCGGAGCCCATGGCCGAATGGATGCCACCGACCGCATTGATTGCAAGAATCGCCTCCGCCCCGGCCTGCCTCAGCGCCCATAAGTTGGCTCGATAATTCACCTGATGTGGCGGAATGCGGTGCGGATGGCCATGCCGTGCAAGGAACAGCACCTCTCGGCCGCTGTATTCGCCACGCAGGATTTCACCGGACGGGCGCCCGTAGGGCGTATCGATGAGCTGCGCGCGCTGCATCTTGAAGCCGCTCAACTGAGTCAGGCCGGTGCCGCCGATGATGGCATGGACAGTCATGGGTATTCCTTGGAAGAAAAAGGGTCAGTCAATCAGGTCGGCGGCCTTGAGCGCGCCAATGGCGTCAAGCCAACGCGGATTCTGCTTGTACTCAGCAGCGTACTCCTGACGAGCGCGCATACGCGAAAGCGCAGGCGGCGCCGTGACGCTGAGGCGCTGCAGCGCAGCCAACGCCAGTTCAGCCGCCGCCCGATCATTGCACACCAGCCCCATGTCACAGCCGGCAACCAGTGCTGCCTGGATGCGATCGGCCGCATCGCCGGCGACGTGCGCGCCCGCCATCGACAGATCGTCACTGAAGATCACGCCCTTGAAGCCGAGCTCGTTACGCAGGATGTCCTGCAGCCACCGCCGCGAAAAACCTGCGGGCTGGTCATCGACCTGAGGATAGATCACGTGCGCCGGCATGATCGCATCGAGCGTGCCGCTCAGCGCCTTGAAGGGAATCAGATCACAGCGGCGCAACTCTTCAAGACTTCGTTCGTCGACCGGGATCGCGACATGGGAGTCCGCCTCGGCCCAGCCATGACCGGGAAAGTGCTTGCCGGTTGCGGCCATACCCGCGGCGTGCATGCCACGGATGAACGCGTCGATCAGCACCACGGCGGCCTGCGGATCGCCTTCGAATGCACGCGTTCCCACCACGGCACTGCGCTGGTGGTCAAGATCGAGAACCGGTGCGAAGCTGAAATCCAGGCCCGCAGCGAGTACCTCGGTCGCCATCACCCAGCCGCAGGCTTCCGCCAGCCGCGGCGCGTCGGAGCAGCGCGCAAGTTCGCGCATCGGCGGAAGCCGTACGAAACCCTGGCGCAGCCGCTGAACGCGGCCACCTTCCTGGTCCACCGCCAACAGCAGGTCTGGCCGCACGGCACGAATCGAGCGGCACAGCTCGTCGACCTGGCGCGGGTGCTCGATGTTGCGGGCAAACAGAATGAGCCCGCCGATCTCGGGCTGGCGAAGCAGCTGGCGATCCTCGGCAGTCAACCAGGTACCAGCAATGTCCAGCATCAGTGAACCGTGCATATGCAGAAGGAATCCTTATTCGAGTTCAGCGGCAGCCCAATCGGGACAGGGCGCCTCGTCGATGCGCACCGCACAGTGAGGCGGCACCAATGGGAAGAGTTGCAGCAAGTCGGCATTGCGCATGCGAATGCAACCGTGGGAAAGAGGTACGCCCATCGGCTCACAATCGGGGGTACCGTGAATGTAGATGTAACGGCGGAAGGTATCGACCTGCCCGTGGCGATTGGCCCCCGGCTCGCAACCGCTGAGCCAGAGGATTCGGGTCAGTATCCAGTCACGTCCTGGAAAGCTGTCATGCAGTGCTGCAGACCACACTTCGCCAGTCCAGCGCCGCCCACGCAACACCGCACCTTGAGGCAAACCGTCACCGAGGCGCGCACGCACCTGATGCAGACCGCGCGGCGTGCAACCGGAACCGTTCAGCTCGCCCGCACCATTGCGTGCCGTAGAGACAGAAAAGCGCAGACGCAACTGGCCCTCGGCGAAGCCGTAGAGCTGCTGATCGGCGATGGAAATATGCAGAAAATCGAGAAATGCCATGGGCGGCTAGCTTAGCCGATCACCCGGCATGCTTGTAGCTCAAGCCTTCGCCGGAATGGCCACTGCATTGCGCCGTGCGATCGGTTGCGCCGCCGCCAGCGTGTTGTCATCAATGCCACTGTCGGCGCGCATGCCGGCCGCGAGAAACGGCACCATCATACGCATGACCTGCTCGATCGAGGTTCTGACGCCAAAATCGTTCTCGGAAATAGCGCGCAGTGCCTTGATACCCGACATGCTGAATGCGGCCGCACCAAGCATGAAGTGCACACGCCAGAACAGTTCGATGGGCGGAATGGCCGGCGCCGCATCATGCACCTTGAGCATGTAGCGACGGAACACCTTGCCGTACATATCTTCCAGATAGCGGCGCAGGTGGCCCTGGCTCTGACTGAAAGACAAGCCCAGCAGGCGCATGAAGATGGACAGATCATCGCCGCTGCGCGGTTTGACCGCCAAGGCCTGCTCGACGAGGATTTCCAGCAGTTCCTCGAGCGTGTCCTTCTTGTCGGTCAATGCCTCGCGTCGATCCAGTTCACGCTCGAGACTGGCACAGAATGGCCCGAGAAAACGCGAGAACACCGCCTGGATCAGCGCCTTCTTCGAACCGAAATGATAGTTCACTGCCGCGAGGTTGACCCCAGCCTTGCTGGTGATCAGGCGAAGCGAGGTTTCGGCGAAGCCTTTTTCCGCGAACAGCTGTTCCGCTGCATCAAGAATGCGCTCAACTGTTTCCGACTGCGCCATGCCCCCTCCGAAAGACAAACAACTGTTTGAAACTTACGTTTCACCGACCGGCAAGTCAACCACGAAACGCCTTGTGGCACTAGCGTCATTGTCGCAGACAGACCAAGGAGCACGCCGGATGTGCTTTCAAAACCATCATAATCATCCGTTGCCAAGGCCGGATCACTGTATATAATCCCAGTCACTGTATAAAAGAACAGAGACCGACATGATCAAGCTGACGCCTCGCCAGACGGAAATCCTCGCGTTCATCAAGCGCTGCCTGGAAGACAATGGGTATCCACCCACTCGCGCAGAGATCGCTCAGGAACTCGGCTTCAAGTCACCCAACGCTGCCGAAGAACATCTCAAGGCACTTGCCCGCAAGGGCGCTATCGAGATGACGCCCGGGGCGTCTCGCGGGATACGTATTCCGGACTTCGAACCCGCCGCATCCGAAAATGGCCTGCCGATCATCGGCCGCGTTGCTGCCGGCGCGCCGATTCTGGCGCAGCAACATGTCGAAGAATCCTGCCAGATCAGCCCCGCGTTTTTCCATCCGCGCGCCGATTATCTGCTGCGTGTCCACGGCATGAGCATGAAGGACGTCGGCATTTTTGATGGCGACCTGCTTGCCGTGCACACCACCCGCGAGGCCCGCAACGGCCAGATCGTGGTTGCTCGCGTCGGTGACGAAGTCACGGTGAAGCGTTTCAAGCGTGACGGCAAGAAGGTTTGGCTGTTGGCTGAAAACCCCGAGTTCGCGCCCATCGAGGTCGACCTCGAACAGCAGGAACTGGTGATAGAAGGCTTGAGTGTCGGCGTAATCCGCCGCTAAGGAGAAGGTTCATGCAGTACCAGACCAGCACTTCCCGGCCCCAACTTTCGTTGTTCGACGGCGTCATTGCGCAAAGCCTGGCACCGTTTGGCAACCTGAAACCACGCAACAAACCCGAGCAGGACAAGGAATATCTGAGCGAGTTGAGCCTGAGTGGCAGCAGCGAGCACTGCCACCTGCTGCTTGCCCCGATCCTGCGTGAACTCGGCGATGCAGCGGACAGCCGCTGGCTGACGCTGATTGCCCCGCCTGCTTTCCTCTCGCAGAACTGGCTGCGCAAGTGCGGTCTGAATCGCGAACGCATCATCCTGCTGCAGCCACGCGACGCCGAGGGCGCGATGGAACTCGCCTGCAAAGCCCTGGCCTCGGGGTGCAGCCATACCGTGGTCAGCTGGTTTGATCAGCTCGATGGGGCAACACGTAGCAAACTATGCGCAGCCGCCAGCCTGGGCGCAGCTCAGAGTCTGAATATTCGTCTCGGATGTTGAACCGCACGGCACAGGGACGTGCTGAAAATCGCGGATGGAATCCTGAAGCTATAACGCTCGAGCAATAGCTCACTCAGTGCAGAACACGCGGCTCTTCATCGTCGCGCTCGAAATCCCCTTCCGACATGCGACCGGCCATCTGAACGCCGACATTGAACATCGCCTTGGCAATCTCGACGTGCTGCCCCTGTAGAAATAGCTTGGCGTCTTCCGAAAAATTCAGCGTGACCAACACCTCTTCGTCCTCGGCACGACGAAGCACGATGCGCCCGTCAGGTAGCTCGACGATTTCCAGAAAAGATGTAGGCATGGATCAGCTCCGCGTGAAAGGCGGCCATTGTAGCAGCCGACCAGCCTCAGGACAGCCTTTGCAGGTCTCAAGCTCCTTTCGCTAGCAACACCCCGATAGGTAGCAGCATCATGCAGCCGTGCATTGCCCGACCAACAAAACAATGCGGCTATGGATACCGACACGTAGCATGCACAAAAAAAGCGCGCGCCGGCGCTCGATAAGGATTGTGTATGACAACCCGCACCTTGCTGCTTACCGCCTTGGCCATGCTTGCATTTGCCGGCAACTCGATCCTATGCCGTATCGCCTTGCGGGACACCGCTATTGACCCGGCCAGCTTCACCGGCCTCCGTATACTGGCCGGAGCGCTCACGCTCTGGCTAATGTTGCGAATCGGCACGCCGAGACAATCGCAGGGCGGAGATTGGTTCAGCGCCTTGGCGCTGTTCATCTACGCCGCTAGTTTTTCCTACGCCTATATCAACCTGGATGCCGGAGCCGGCGCCCTGCTGCTGTTCGGCGCGGTGCAGTTGAGCATGCTTGCTTGGGGATTGCTGCGGGGCGAGCGCTTTAGCGCTTGGCAGATTGTCGGCTTGCTGTTGGCATTGAGCGGATTGCTGATTCTGCTGCTGCCGGGAAGCAGCGCGCCGGCATTGGACGGCGCACTGCTCATGCTGCTGTCCGGTGTCGCCTGGGGCATCTATTCGCTGCGTGGACGGGGCGCGAGCAATCCCCTTGCAGCAACTGCGGGCAATTTCATCAAGGCCGTGCCGCTGGCAGCAGTGCTTTGTCTGGTGACGCTTGGCCAGCAGCAATGGGATGCGCCAGGAATCGTGTACGCCCTGCTCTCCGGGGCGCTGACCTCTGGGGTCGGCTACGCCATCTGGTACGCGGCGCTGCCCGGTCTTGCGGCAATACAGGCGGCGAGCGTCCAGCTCAGCGTTCCGCTACTCACAGCCATCGCCGGGACTGTGCTGCTGGGTGAAGCGTTGACGGCAACGCTGATCATCTCAGGTGCGGCGATTCTCGGCGGCATCGCCATGGTCCTGAGTATCAGGCACCGCGGCTGACGCCACGGTCCCGAGTGTCACCATTCGGTCAACGACTCACGAAAACGTAATGCCAGGCCCTTGAGGTTCTGTCGCCAGGCTTCCAGCTCGACGCGCGACAGCGGTGGCACATCGTCCTCGACACTGACTGCCTCGATCAACGGCTGGCGCGGATCAGTCTTGGCCTTGGCAGGAGCGCGTGGCGGCTGGAGCAGCTGCTTGTAGGCGGTAAGCAACTGCCCGAGCCAAGTGCTTGGCTGCTCCGACAATTCCAGCAATTCGGCGAGTTCCGGGCTCGGCGCAGCCTCGAGCACGCTGCGGGTCAGAAATGCCTCGACGACAGGCGCATCCGCACCGGGCGATCGGTAGTAACCGGCGATCTCATGGCACAGTCCAAGCAAGGCGCCGTAAAGGTGGAACAGGCAAGCCTCACGTTCAGCCTGAATCAAACCTTGAGAATTCATCGAGGCAGATTCTTCGGCCTTGCGCCAGCTTTCCAGTGACAAACCGGCGAAGAATATCTTCTGGTTGGTACGTGTGTAGAGCTCGTGAGCCATGGCATGCTCTCCGAAAGAAGATGGACAGAGAATGGACCTTCACAGGTTGCCGCACCAGATCGGCTGACGAAGTGCCAGCCGATTTGAAGAACGCACGCGGTGCAGCCGGTCTGCTGAACGGTCGACGCAAAGAAATCAGCGTTTGTCTTCGACCTTCCACTTGCCGCCGTCGTAGAACGCTTTCCAGCCGGTCGGCTTACCGTCCACTTCGGTCTGCACGTACTGCTCCTTGGTCTTGCGGCTGAAGCGGATAACCGCGAAGCGGCCTTCCGGATCCTTCTGCGGCGCATCGAGCAGGAAATGGTACTTGGGATCGATCTCGTCCTTGTGCGGAATCAGCTCACGCACCAGCGGCGCGCGGGTTTCGCGATTCTTCGGGAACTGACTGGCAGCCAGGAACAGGCCGGAAGCGCCATCGCGCAGTACGTAAGTGTCGTCGACCTTGTCGCACTTGAGCTCGGGCATCTTCACCGCATCCATCTTCGGTGGCGCGGCTTCGCCATTTTTCAGCAGCTTGCGGGTGTTCTTGCATTCGGCGTTGGTACAACCGAAGAACTTGCCGAAGCGACCGGTCTTGAGCTGCATTTCGCTGCCGCACTTGTCGCATTCCAGGCTCGGGCCTTCATAGCCCTTGATGCGGTACTGGCCTTTCTCGATCTCATAACCCGAGCAATCCGGGTTGTTGCCGCAGATATGCAGCTTCTGCGTCTCGTCGAGCAGATAGGCATCCATCGCGGTACTGCAGATCGGGCAGCGGTGCTTGCCAAGCAGCACGCGAGACTCGGACTCGCCCTCGTCATCGGCAGCGATCTCGTCGCCCGGAACCAGGTTGACGGTGGACTTGCAGCGTTCCTTCGGCGGCAGGCTGTAGCCGGAGCAACCGAGGAACACGCCGGTGGAAGCGGTACGGATCATCATCGGCCGACCGCAGACCTTGCACGGGATATCGGTCACGGTCGGCTGATTGGCACGCATGCCGTTCTCGCTGGCCTCGGCAACCTCGAGCTTCTTGCGGAAGTCACCGTAGAATTCGTCCAGTACGTGCTTCCAGTCGCGCTCACCCTGGGCGACGTCGTCCAGATGCTCTTCCATGCCGGCGGTGAAACCATAGTCCATCAGATTGTTGAAGCTCTCGGACAGGCGCTCGGTGACGATGTCGCCCATCTTCTCCGAATAGAAACGGCGGTTGTGCAGCGAGACGTAGCCGCGGTCCTGGATGGTCGAGATAATCGCGGCGTAGGTGGACGGCCGGCCGATACCGCGCTTCTCCATCTCCTTGACCAAGCTGGCTTCGGAGTAGCGCGCTGGCGGCTTGGTGAAGTGCTGGCTCGGGTCGAGCTTGAGCAGCTTCATGTCGTCGCCCTTGTTCATCTCCGGCAACACGTCATCCTCACCGGCCTTGCTCTGCTGCGGCATGACCTTGGTGTAACCGTCAAACTTCAGGATGCGGCCCTTGGCGCGCAGTTCGAAATTGCCGGCAGCGACGGTCACGCTGGTGGAGAGGTACTGTGCCGGCGGCATCTGGCAGGCTACGAACTGGCGCCAGATCAGCTCGTACAGACGCTCGGCATCGCGTTCCATGCCCGAAAGCTGGGTCGGGCGCAGGTTGACGTCGGACGGGCGAATCGCCTCGTGCGCTTCCTGCGCGCCTTCTTTGCTCGAATAGACATTCGGTTTTTCCGGCAGGTACTTGTCGCCGAACTCGCTCTCGATGAAGCCGCGCACCATACTGATCGCGTCAGCGGAAAGGTTGGTCGAGTCGGTACGCATGTAGGTGATGTAACCGGCTTCGTACAGGCGCTGAGCCATCATCATGGTCTTCTTCACACCGAAGCCGAGGCGATTGCTCGCCGCCTGCTGCAGGGTCGAAGTGATGAAGGGGGCCGAGGGCTTGCTGCTCGTCGGCTTGTCTTCGCGCTTGCTGACGCTGTACTGCGCGCCCTTGAGTTTCTCCAGTGCAGCGGTGGCTTGGGCTTCGTTCAGCGGCTTGAAGGCTTCGCCGTTCTCACGCGCGACCTCGAAACGCACCTTGGCCTGCTGCACATTCGCCAGGTCCGCGTGAACTTCCCAGTATTCTTCCGGAACGAAGGCGCGAATCTCACGCTCGCGCTCGACCACCAGCTTCACCGCTACCGATTGCACTCGGCCGGCGGAAAGCCCGCGGGCGATCTTCGCCCAGAGCAGCGGCGACACCATGTAGCCAACCACCCGATCGAGGAAACGACGCGCCTGCTGTGCGTTGACCCGGTTCAGATCGAGTTCGCCAGGCTTGGAGAAAGCCTCCTGAATCGCCTTCTTGGTGATCTCGTTGAACACCACGCGCTTGTAACGGCTGTCGTCGCCGCCAATCGACTCGCGCAGGTGCCAGGCGATGGCCTCCCCCTCTCTATCCAAGTCGGTCGCGAGATAGATGGTGTCGGCTTCCTTGGCCAGACGGCGCAGTTCCTCGATGACCTTTTCCTTGCCGGGCAGGATCTCGTACTTGGCCTTCCAGCCGTGCTCCGGGTCGACCCCCATGCGGGTTATGAGTTGACGCTTGGCCTTCTCCTTCGGCGACAGCGCAGGCGCTTCGGCGGCCGCAGCCTTGCCGCGCTTGACCGGCTCCTTGTTGGCAGAGCCGCTGGTAGGAAGGTCGCGGATATGGCCGATACTCGACTTCACCACGTACTGGTTGCCCAAATACTTGTTGATTGTCTTGGCCTTGGCCGGTGATTCCACGATGACCAGCGATTTACCCATGGAGAGGAGAGTTCCTGAATCTAGAGGTGAACAGAGGCGGCGCCTCCGACAGTTTGAATACCCGCACCGGCGCTAAACGGCAAGGCATCAGCGTACGTTAGTGCGCGTTTTGCGAACGGGCCGACCTGACAGAAAAATCGCCCTGCCCGGCTCCGCCTGGTGCGAATCAGAGCAGCCGTCCGATGCCATCCAGCGAACAGCAAGGTTTAAGCTCTGTCTGAAAAGCACCGCTATATATAGTGGCGATGGAGGTGAGGTCAAGCGCGGACCTGGTAGCCGCTAGCCAGCTCAACCTTCGAAAACGCTCGTTTCGGCTTCGATCAATGCGAAACGCGGGACCGTTTCGCCGTTGACTTCGACAGTCTCGATGAACATCGACAACGGGCGCACCCAGAGTCCACGTTCCCCATACAGCGCCTGGTAGAACACCACCGACTCCTCGGTCTCGGAGTGCCGCGCAACAGCGAACACACGATATTCCGGCCCCTTGTAATGGCGATAACGCCCCGGCTGCAACTGCATGCCTACCTCCACACAAATACAAAAAAGAAAAACCGGGGCACCAGGCCCCGGCTTCCATGCACCGGCTGACAATCATATTCCCGCTCAGTCGCGAGATTGGCTGTCAGCCTAGCGCAGTCATTTGCATCTGTCTGTTAGACGCGTTCGAAGACCGTACTGATCCCCTGGCCCAGACCGATACACATGGTGGCAATACCAATCGTACCGTTGTTCTGCTTCATCACGTTCAGCAGGGTGCCGGAGATACGCGCACCGGAGCAACCGAACGGGTGACCCAGAGCGATCGCGCCGCCGTGCAGGTTGACCTTCTCTTCCATCTTGTCAAGGAGTTTGAGATCCTTGAGCACCGGCAGGGCCTGTGCAGCGAAGGCTTCGTTCAGCTCGACGTGACTGATGTCGTCCATGGTCAGGCCGGCGCGCTTGAGCACCTTCTGGGTGGACGGCACCGGGCCGTAACCCATGATTGCCGGGTCTACACCAGCCAGTGCCATGGCGCGAACCACGGCCAACGGCTGGATGCCGAGATCCTTGGCACGCTGGGCGGACATGACGATCATGCAGGAAGCGCCGTCAGTAATCTGCGAGGAAGTACCTGCAGTTACGGTGCCGCCCTTCGGGTTGAACGCAGGCTTCAGTGCAGCCAGGCTTTCCAGCGTGGTGTCCGGACGGATGGTTTCGTCGTAATCGAAGACCTTGAGGAAACCATCCTCGTCATAGCCTTCCATCGGGATGATTTCATCCTTGAAGTTGCCTTCCAGCGTGGCCTTGTGCGCCAGGCGGTGCGAACGCTCACCAAAGGCATCCTGCTGCTCGCGGGTGATGCCGTGCATCTTGCCGAGCATTTCAGCGGTCAGGCCCATCATGCCGGACGCCTTGGCGGCGTACAGCGACAGCTGCGGGTTCGGGTCGACGCCGTGCATCATGCTGACGTGGCCCATGTGCTCCACACCACCGATGACGAACACGTCACCGTTGTTGGTCTGGATGGCCTGCACGGCAGTGTGCAGGGCGCTCATGGACGAACCGCAGAGGCGGCTCACGGTCTGGCCGGCGCTGGTGTGCGGGATACGCGTCATCAGCGAAGCCATGCGGGCGATGTTCCAGCCCTGCTCGAGGGTCTGGTTCACGCAGCCCCAGATGACGTCCTCGACTTCGGCCGGGTCGATCTTCGGGTTGCGCGCCAGCACGCCGTCGATCAGGTGTGCGGACATGGTTTCAGCGCGGGTATTACGGTGCATGCCGCCCTTGGAGCGCCCCATCGGGGTGCGACCGAAGTCGACGATGACTGCATCTCTTGGATTCAGGCTCATGAATTCTCTCTCCCTCGATTAACCGTAGAAGCGCTGGCCGTTGGCAGCCATCTCGCGCAGCTTCGCGGTCGGGTGGTACAGCGGGCCCAGGTCGGCGTACTTGTCGGCCATCGCGACGAACTCGGCGACGCCGATCGAATCGATGTAGCGCAGCGCACCACCACGGAAGGGTGGGAAGCCAATGCCATAGATCAGGCCCATGTCGGCTTCGGTAGCGGTCTCGACGATGCCGTCTTCCAGGCAGCGAACGGTTTCCAGGCACAGCGGGATCATCATGTAGTTGATGATGTCCTCGTCGGACAGCTCGCGAGTCTCGGCAACGATCGGCTTGAGCAGCTCGTAAGCCTGGGCATCGACGACCTTCTTCGGCTTGCCCTTCTTGTCCATCTCGTAGGCGTAGAAGCCCTTGCCGTTCTTCTGGCCGAGGCGGTTGGCCTCGTACATGACGTCGACAGCCGTGCGGGTGTCGTCCTTCATGCGATCCGGGAAGCCTTCAGCCATCACGTCACGGCCGTGGTGGCCGGTGTCCATGCCGACGACGTCCATCAGATAGGCCGGGCCCATAGGCCAGCCGAACTTCTCCATCACCTTGTCGGCGCGAACGAAGTCGACACCGTGGGCGATGGCGCGGGCGAAGCCGCCGAAGTAAGGGAACAGCACGCGGTTGACCAGGAAGCCCGGGCAATCGTTGACCACGACCGGGCTCTTGCCCATCTTCTTGGCGTAGGCAACGGTGGTGGCGATAGCGGTTTCGCTAGTCTTCTCGCCACGGATCACTTCCACCAGCGGCATCATGTGCACGGGGTTGAAGAAGTGCATGCCGCAGAAGTTCTCCGGACGCTTGAGCGCCTGGGCCAGGTAGTTGATGGAGATCGTCGAGGTGTTGGAGGCGATGATCGCGTCTTCGCGAACGTGGCCTTCCACCTCGGCCAGCACGGCGTGCTTGACCTTCGGGTTCTCGACCACGGCTTCGACGACGATGTCGACGTTGCCGAAATCACCATAGGACATGGTCGGGCGGATCGCGTTGAGCGCCTGCGCCATCTTGTCGGCAGTCAGACGACCTTTTTCGACACGCTTGCCGAGCAGCTTGGAGGCCTCGTCCAGACCCATCTGGATACCCTCTTCGCGGATATCCTTCATCAGGATTGGCGTGCCCTTGACGGCCGACTGGTAGGCGATGCCGCCACCCATGATGCCGGCGCCGAGTACGGCAGCCAGTTTCACGTCGCGGGCCTGCTTGTCGTAGGCCTTGGCCTTCTTCTTCAGTTCCTGATCGCTGAGGAACAGGCCGACCAGGCTCTGTGCAACCGAGGTCTTGGCCAGTTTGACGAAGCCGGCGGCCTCGACTTCGATGGCCTTATCACGACCAAAGTTGGCGGCTTTCTGGATGGTCTTGATGGCTTCGACCGGGGCCGGATAGTTCGGGCCGGCCTGGCCAGCAACGAACGCCTTGCTGGTTTCGAAGGCCATCATCTGCTCAATGGCGTTGAGCTTGAGCTTGTCCAGCTTCGGCTGACGCTTGGCCTTGTAGTCCAGCTCGCCGGAGATGGCGCGCTTGACCAGATCCAGTGCAGCGGCCTGCAGCTTGTCCGGGGCGACCACGGCATCGACTGCATGAACCTTGAGGGCGTCTTCGGCGCGGTTTTCCTTGCCGGATGCGATCCACTCGACGGCGTTATCCACACCGATCAGACGCGGCAGACGAACGGTGCCGCCGAAGCCCGGGTAGATGCCCAGCTTCACTTCCGGCAGGCCGACCTTGGCAACGGTAGACATGACGCGGTAGTCCGCGGCCATGCACATCTCGAAACCGCCACCCAGGGCGATGCCGTTAATGGCGGCCACGGTGGGTACGCCCAGGTCTTCGAAATCGCTGAAGATCTTGTTCGCTTCGAGGTTGCCGGCGACCAGTTCCTCGTCGGCCATCTTGAAGTTGTCGACGAATTCGGTGATGTCGGCGCCGACGATGAATACGTCCTTGCCGCTGGTTACGATGACGCCTTTCACCGACGCGTCAGCCTTGATGGCATCGACGGCCTGGCGCAGATCGTTGAGAGTGAGGCGATTGAACTTGTTGACGGACTCACCCTTGAGGTCGAAATTCAATTCGACGATGCCGCTCTCAAGAGCCTTAACCGTGATGGCTTTACCTTCGTAAATCATCAACTGATCTCCAGGTATGGAAGCTGAACGTTACGTGTCTCACGTCTTCGGCCCTTACTCGACCGCGCCTTGCAGCGAACGACACCCACCGACACGATAATCCGGGTGATCGGCATCTGCTCTGGCAAACGCTCGATTCATACGCCCGTTTGATTTGGGTCGGCACACCTTCGGGGAAAAGCTCAGCATTGTCAATCAGCTGGTTTGCCTAACCGAAAGCCACCTGCAAGCGGACATTTCGCGACCACCCGGTCATCATCGACAACACCGATTCGCCGCCATTCACCGCGCCGATCCTTGCCGTGTGCCAGTCACCGACCGACGCCATGTTTGTCTGTTGAATCCTAGCCGCAGCCGAGCAGGTACACTGGCGCCTCTCGCTCTTTGCCATCACCGGCCTTAGCGGCCGCGAACCGAATCCGGAGTTACTGCATGTCCAACGCCCCCATCGCCCGCGCCGACACCGGCACCGATCCCTATCGCTGGCTGGAGAATCGCGACGCCGACGACGTGCTGGCATACCTCAAGGCGGAGAATGCCTATCTCGAAGAACAGCTCGCCGACCAGTCCGAACTCCGCGAGACGCTGTTCCAGGAAATCAAGGGCCGCATCCGCGAAACCGACCTCTCCCTGCCGTCGCCCTGGGGGCCGTGGCTGTATTACCAGCGCACCACGGCTGGCGACGAATACCCCCGGCACTATCGCTGCCCACGCCCGGTCGATGGCTCGCTCACCGTTGACGAGAACGCCGAACAGCTGCTGCTCGACCCCAACGAGCTCGCCCAAGGCGGCTTCCTCTCCCTGGGCGCGTTCAGCGTCAGTCAGGACCACAGCAAGCTGGCCTACAGCCTCGACCGCGAAGGCGACGAGATCTACCGGCTGTTCGTCAAGGACCTCGCCAGCGGTGACGTGACCGCCCTGCCCTTCGACGATTGCGACGGCAGCATGACCTGGGCCAACGACAGCCAGACGCTGTTCTACGGTGAACTGGACGACACCCACCGCCCGCACAAGATTTACCGCCATCGCCTTGGCGATACGGGCAGCAGCGAGGTTTATCACGATCCAGACGGGCGCTTCTTCGTGCATTGCTACCGCACCAGCTCCGAGCGCCAACTGGTCATCCTTTCCCACAGCAAGACCACCAGCGAAGCCCGGGTGCTGTCGGCGGACGAGCCGGAAGGTCAATGGACGTGCCTGGCACCACGCCAGGAAGATCACGAGTACTTTCCCGATCATGGCCTTCACCAAGGTCAGTGGAGCTGGCTGATCCGCAGCAATCAGACGGGCATCAACTTCGCGCTCTATCACGCCAGCGAGGCGCAGCCCGAGCGGGAGCACTGGCAGGAACTGGTTGCCCATGACGACGCGGTGATGCTCGAGGACGTCAGCCTCAACGCCGAGGCGATCACCCTGACCCTGCGCGAAGGCGGCCTGCCGGTGATCGAGGTGCAGCCACAGGGCGTGCAGCCCTATCGCCTGCAGCTGCCCGATGCGGCCTACAGCCTGCACGTGCAGAATTCGCTGGAGTTCACCAGCACGGTGATCCGCCTGCGCTATGAAGCGCTCAACCGCCCGGCGCAAGTCCGTCAGCTGACGCTGGCCGACGGCACGCAGGAAGTGCTCAAGGAAACCCCGGTGGAAGGCCCCTTCGATGCGGACGCCTATGAAAGTCGACGCATCTGGGCGACCGCCCAGGACGGCACGCAGATACCCATCAGCCTGGTCGGCCGCCGCGACAGCTTCGGCAAGCTGGCTCCGCTCTATCTCTACGGTTACGGCGCCTATGGGCACAGCCTCGATCCGTGGTTCTCCCATGCGCGCCTGTCGCTGCTCGACCGCGGTTTCGTCTTCGCAATCGCCCATGTGCGCGGCGGCGGCGATCTCGGCGAAGCCTGGTATCGCGCCGGCAAGCTGGAACACAAGCCGAACACCTTCAGCGACTTCATCGCCTGCGCCGAGCAGCTGTTGGCCGACGGCTACACCACCTCAGCGCGCCTGGCCATCAGCGGCGGCAGCGCCGGCGGCCTGCTGATCGGCGCAGTGCTGAACATGCGCCCTGAGCTGTTCGGTGCGGCCGTCGCCGAGGTGCCCTTCGTCGATGTACTGAACACCATGCTCAACGCCGACCTGCCGCTGACCGTGACCGAGTACGATGAATGGGGCGATCCGAATCAGCCGGAGGTGCATGAGCGGATCAAGGCCTACGCGCCCTATGAAAACATCCGCTCCCAGGCCTACCCCGCGCTGCTCGCAGTGGCCGGCTACAACGACAGCCGCGTGCAGTACTGGGAAGCCGCCAAGTGGGTCGCCAAGCTGCGCGCCACCCGCGCCGACGACAATCTGCTGCTGCTCAAGACCGAATTCGGCGCCGGGCACGGCGGCATGAGTGGGCGCTACCAGGCGCTCAAGGACGTGGCGCTGGAGTACGCCTTCGTGCTCAAGGTATTCGGCATGGCGGCTTAGCACGCTCTCGCGCGGCCTGTCGGGTTGCGCTAGACATTCAGCCTCGAGGCCAGCCGTGAAGCACGGCTACCCCGCGCCAATGTTGGCCGCGAAGTTCGTCCGTCGCATTTTCACGATTCGCGGTCAGGACCGCTCCCGCGCATTGGCGCGCCCTGGCTCCCTCCTCCCGGCGTCCGTTTGGCTTCCCACAACAGCCACTTCACCGGCGTTTCCGCCAGATGCCGACCTGCGGCACCGAACAGCCTGCGCTGGCGAGAGTCATTCATTGAGAATGCCCTCGTCGGAGCCACCCATGAACAACAAGTCCTCGAACCACCAGAATCAGAACGTCCACGGCTGGGAGCGCGCCATGTCCCTGGCCGGCGGGCTGTATTTCCTTGCCAAGGGCCTCAGCCGCGGCGGCCTGGGCGGACTGCTGCAGCTGGGTATCGGCGGCCTGGCACTATCCCGTGGCGTAACCGGGCACTGCGAGGCCAAGCGCGTGTTCAATGAAATCAACGAACAGGCCGGCATGGCCGAAGGCCGCTCGCACCACATGCCGTTCGAACGCTCGGAAAAGGATCGCCAGCAATTGCAGGCCAACGCCGCGGCAGCCACCAACGGCACTACCGTAACCGGCAATGACAGCCTGAAAAGCCCGCCTGCCGGCGTCTGATCCCCGCCCATACAAGCGGGGAACATCAAGCCCGGCGAGTCGTGGCATAGCCTCCGGGCACAGGCTCATGGGTAGAGGCGACCGGCTCCGTAACTGCGCTCCGGTCGCCCTCGCCTTCAGCGCTTCTTCACCGCCTCATGAGCCTCGATCAGCTGATCGACCACACCAGGATCGGCCAGGGTCGAGGTATCGCCCAGCGCGTCGTAGTCGTCCGTGGCGATCTTGCGCAGCAGCCGGCGCATGATCTTGCCGGAACGCGTCTTCGGCAGCCCAGGGGCCCACTGAATCACATCCGGCACGGCGATCGGCCCGATCTCCTTGCGCACCCATTGCTGCAGCTCCTGACGCAGCGCATCCGTGGGCTGCACGCCGCTGACCAAGGTCACATACACGTAGATCGCCTGCCCCTTCAGCGCATGCGGAACGCCCACCGCTGCCGCTTCGGCCACCTTGGCATGGGCGACCATGGCGCTTTCTATCTCCGCGGTGCCCATGCGGTGCCCGGACACGTTGAGCACGTCATCCACCCTTCCGGTGATCCAGTAATAGCCATCCTCGTCGCGGCGCGCGCCATCGCCGGTGAAGTACATGCCGCGGAAGGTCTTGAAGTAGGTGTCGACGAAGCGGTCGTGGTCCTTGTAGATGGTGCGCATCTGCCCCGGCCAGGAGTCGAGGATCACCAGATTGCCCTCGGCGGGGCCTTCGAGCAGGTTGCCGAGGTTGTCCACCAACCCCGGCACCACGCCGAACAACGGGCGTGTGGCGGAGCCCGGCTTGAGCGCAGTCGCCCCCGGCAGCGGGCTGATCAGGATGCCACCGGTCTCTGTCTGCCACCAGGTATCGACGATGGGGCAGCGCGATTGGCCGACCGTTTCGTAATACCAGTGCCATGCCTCGGGATTGATCGGTTCGCCCACCGTGCCGAGCAGACGCAGGCTGGAGCCGTCGGCCCCCTCCACCGCCGCGGCTCCCTCGGCCATCATGGCGCGGATCGCCGTGGGCGCCGTGTAGAGGATGTTCACTTTGTGCTTGTCGATGATCCGGGCGATGCGGGTAACGTCTGGATGATTCGGCACGCCTTCGTACATCAGCGTCGTCGCGCCGTTGGCCAGCGGGCCATAGATCAGGTAGCTGTGCCCGGTGATCCAGCCGATATCGGCCGTGCACCAATAGACCTCCCCGCGGCGGTAGTCGAACACCCGCTCATGGGTCAGTGCGGCATAGAGCAGATAGCCGCCGCAGGTATGCAGAACGCCCTTCGGCTTGCCCGTGGAGCCGGAGGTATAAAGGATGAACAGCGGCTCCTCGGCCCCCATTTCCTTCGGCGCGCAAACCTCACCGGCCACGCGCATCAGGTCGTCGTAGCAGATGTCGCGATGCGCGTGCCAGCGGATGTCCGCACCCGTGCGGCGCACGACGATGATCTTCTTCACACAGCTGGTCTGGGGATTGGTCAGCGCCTCGTCGACATTCTCCTTGAGCGGCACGGGTTTGCCGCCGCGAATGCCTTCGTCAGCGGTGATCACGATCTTCGACTGGCCATCGATGATGCGCCCGGCCAGTGCTTCCGGGGAGAAGCCACCGAACACCACCGAGTGGATCGCGCCGATACGCGCACAGGCCAGCATCGCCACCGCGGCCTCGGGAATCATCGGCATGTAGATGGTCACCACGTCACCGCGGTGCACATCCTGCCCGCGCAGGGCATTGGCGAACTTGCTGACTTCCTGGTGCAGCTCGCGGTAGGTGATCTCGCGGTGTTCGGAAGGATCATCGCCCTCCCAGATGATTGCCAGCTGATCGCCGCGCTCGGCCAGGTGCCGATCCAGGCAGTTGGCCGAGACGTTGAGCGTGCCATCGGCGAACCATTTGATATCCACATGATGATCGTCGAAGGAGGTGCGCTTGACCTCGGTGAAAGGCCGGATCCAGTCCAGCCGCGCCGCCTGTTCACGCCAGAAGCCCTCGGGATTGATCACCGACTGCTGGTACATGGCCTTGTAGCTGGCTTCGTTGGTCAGTGACTGAGCGGCCACCTCGGGCCGAACCGGATATACGGACGCAGCGCTCATGGCAGTTCCTCGTCTGTCTTGTTGGTATGCAGAACCCTGTCCAGCAGGCGAACCCAATGACCAACCCAGCGCCTGTCAGACGGTGCACTCCAGCCAAGCACGCCACCCTTGGCGTATCGGCTTTGCTCAAGCATAGACCGCGCCTCACCGCATGGCGTGTGCACTGCCGCCATTTGCCAGAGCTTTCGCGTAGCTGAATGCTACGGCCCCGACACCCGCGGACGCGTTTTGCGGGCAAAAAAAAAGCGGCCTCAAGGGCCGCTCGGTCAACCATCCGGTTGGAATACACACTTGTCCGATCACGCAGATAGACGCCGCCATTCTGTGCAGCCCGCGCCGCGGCCGAAACTGCACATTGGTCTAACAGACCATTGGCGGGCTTGCCTCAGGGCGCAGAGTTGGCTGCGCGCGCGGCCTCGATCAGGTCCTTGCCGATATCGGCTTCGAACTTCTTCCACGCCGGCTGCACCGCGTCGCGCCACTTGGCGCGTTGCTCGTCGGTCAGCACCAGAATCTCGCTCTTGCCCGAGTCGATGACGCCCTGCTTGGCCTTCTCGTTCAGCGCTTCGGCCTGGCGATTCACCTCTGCGGTGACCTCATCGATGATCGTCTCCAGCTCGCCGCGCACATCCGCCGGCAGGCCGTTCCAGAACTTGGTATTGGTGATTAAGAGGTAGTTGCCGATGCCGTGCCCGGATTCGGTGATGTACTTCTGCACCTCGTGGTACTTCTGGCTGTAGATGTTCGACCAGGGGTTGTCCTGGGCATTGACCACGCCGGTCTGCAGGCCCTGGTAGATCTCGGCGAAGGCCATCTTGCGCGGCACCGCCCGCAGCGCGGTGTACTGCGCCGCCTGCAGGTCCGACGGCTGTACCCGGAATTTCAGCCCGCGGGCGTCGGCCGGCTCGCGCAGCGGCTTGTTGGCGGTGAAGTGGCGCATGCCGTTGAGCCAGTAGGCCAGGCCGGTGATGCCCTTGTCCTCCATCGACTTGAGCATGGCGCGGCCCTTGTCCGACTGCTGGAAGCGCTGCGCCGCGGCCATGTCGTCGAACAGGAACATCAGGTCGAACAGCTGCAGCTGCTTGGTGTACTGCTCGAGCTTCGACGGTGCCGGCGCGAGCAGCTGCACCTCGTTCATCAGCAGCGCTTCCATCTCCTTGCCGTCGCCATACAGCGAGGAGTTGGCGAAAACCTGCACTTCTACCTGGCCGGGCAGGCGCTCTTCCACGAGCTTCTTGAACATCAGCGCGCCCTGGCCCTTCGGCGTGCTGTCGGCGGTGATATGGGAGAACTTGATCAGGATCGGATCGGCCTGGGCGCCAAGGACGGTAAACAGCGCCGAAGCGGCGAGCAGACGGGTGATGCCACGGGTGAGTCGTGCCATGGGGGTGAGCTCCGTTTTGTAGTTGTGTGAGCCATATCGCTGGCCGGACTCTACCCCGGCACCGCCACGCGCTGAATTGCTATTTGGCCAAGCGCGACTTCGCGTTTGGCGAAGGCCGCGCCGCAATCGTGCCGCCGAACGGCTTCGTTCAGGCCTGGCCTTCGCGAAGCGTGAGGTGCTCGAGCATCTGCCTCGCAGTCACCGACAGGCTTTCCAGATTGCGCACGCCGAGCTTCAGCTCGCGTCGCGCCCAGGCGTCGCTCAGCGACACGATGGCCACGTCCAGCGCCGGCAGGTAGTTGCGCACCACCTGCTCGGGCAGCACGCCGATGCCCATGCCGGTGTGGATCATCCGGCAGATCGCCTCGAAGCTGCGTACCTGGATGCGCAGACGCAGCGGCGTACCCATCTGTTGCGCCGATTGCTGCAGCAGCGCGTGCAGCGAGGCGTCCTGTTGCAGGCCGATGAAGTCGAAGCCAGCGGCATCACGCAGGGCGATTTCTGAACGTTCAGCCAGCGCATGCTCGCGCGGCGTGACCAGCACCAGCCGGTCCTCGCGATAGGGAAACACCTGCAGGTCCTCGGCCGGCATATGCCCGGCGAAGATGCCGATATCGGTCAGCCCTTCGCGCAGCGCACGCAGGGTGTCGCTGCTGACGCGCTCCTCCAGGTCGATCTTCACCTCCGGGTGCTGGCGGGTGAAAGTACTCAGGTCCTCGGGGAGAAACTCGATGACCGCCGAGGTATTGGCGTGGATGCGGACATGGCCCTTCACGCCCTGGCTGAACTCGCTCAAGTCGGCGTCCAGCTGTTGCAGGTTGTCCAGCAGGTTGCGCGCGTGGTGCAGCAGCGCGTGGCCGGCCGGCGTCAACTCGACACCCTTGGGCTGGCGATAGAGCAGGCTGACGCCGAGCTGCCCTTCCAGATCGCTGACACGCTTGCTCACCGCCGCCAGCGCCAGATGCTCGCGCTCAGCAGCGCGGGTCAGACTGCGGGTCTCGGCGATGGCGAACGAACAGCCGAAGGGTGACGAAATCGATGCGGCGCATAGTGGAACCCCGTATTCGCGGTAGACGAAGCATGCGCTGCTCAAGCCGTGCTTTTCAAAGCTCCTTTCGTCTTAGCCTTCGTGATGCACGAAACCTCACTTGGCCAACGGCCAATTGTCCGCTGCCGATGCGTCGGTCATGCTCGGCACCATGAATCAACCGGCACAGGTGTCGTGATGAGCGAACAGACAGACAAGAACCTGCCGCTGCAGGGCCTCAAGGTGATCGAGATGGGCCAGCTGATCGCCGGCCCCTTCGCCAGCAAGCTGCTCGGCGAATTCGGCGCCGACGTGATCAAGATCGAGCCGCCCAAGGTCGGCGACCCGTTGCGCAAGTGGCGCAAGCTCAAGGACGGCACCTCGCTCTGGTGGCATGTGCAGTCGCGCAACAAGCGCTCGGTGACGCTGGATCTCAAGGCCGCGGAAGGCCAGGAAATCGTTCGCCAGCTGGTCGCCGAAGCCGACATCCTGGTGGAGAACTTCCGCCCCGGCACGCTGGAAGAATGGGGCTTGGGCTGGGATGAGCTGTCGAAGCTGAACCCTCGGCTGATCATGCTGCGCATTTCCGGCTACGGCCAGACCGGCCCCTATCGCGACCTGCCGGGCTTCGGCGTGATCGGCGAAGCCATGGGCGGCCTGCGCCACCTTTCCGGCTATCCGGGCCAGCCGCCGGTGCGGGTTGGCGTCAGCATCGGCGATTCGCTGTCCTCGCTGTATGGCGTGATCGGTGTACTGCTCGCCCTGCAGGAGCGCAACCGCAGCGGCCAGGGCCAGGAGATCGACGTGGCGCTGTACGAGTCGGTGTTCGCCATGATGGAAAGCCTGGTGCCCGAATACGACGCCTTCGGCTACGTACGCGAGCCGGCCGGCAGCGCCCTGCCCGGCATCACCCCGTCCAATTCCTATTTGTGCAACGACGGCGCCTACGTGCTGATCGCCGGCAATGGCGACAGCATCTACAAGCGCCTGATGAACCTAATGGGCCGCCAGGACCTTGCCGATGACCCGCGCTTCGCCCACAACGATGGCCGTGCCCAGCACGCCGAGCTGATCGATGCCGCCATTGGCGAATGGACCATCCAGCACAGCCGCGACGAGGTGATCGAAGCGCTCAAGGGCGCCCGCGTGCCGGCTGGCTATCCCTACACCGCCGCCGATATCGTCAAGGACCCGCACTACCTGGCGCGGCAGATGATCGAGCAGGTGCAGACCTTTGCCGGCCCGCTCAAGGTACCGGGCGTGCTTCCCAAGCTGTCGCGCACGCCAGGGCGCATCGGCGAAGGCGGCCCGCAACTGGGCGAGCACACCGACGACGTGCTGGCCGGCCTCGGTCTCACCGATGAACAACGCCAGGGCCTGCGCGAGCGCGGGATCATCTGACACTGCCCGTAGGGTGGAAGACGCTTTTTTTCATCCACCGCGACATTCCCGAAACGGTGGATGGGTGGAGCGTCATCCACCCTACGACTACAGCTCTACGTAGGGTGGACAACGCGAAGCTTGTCCACCAGCCAGCAAGCCACAACGGTGGATGGGTAAAGCGTCATCCACCCTACGCCCCAGGATTCACTGATGAACAAACGCCTGTATATCCAGGAAGTCGCCACCCGCGACGGCTTTCAGATCGAAGCGAACTTCGTGCCGACCGAAGCCAAGATCGCCCTGATCGACCGCCTCTCGCAAACCGGACTGGCGAAGATCGAGGTCACCTCCTTCACCTCGCCCAAGGCCATCCCCAATCTGCGCGACGCCGAGGACGTGATGCGCGGCATCCGCCGTGTGGAGGGCGTCGAGTACACCGTGCTGGTGCCCAACGTAAAGGGCTGCGAGCGCGCGCTGGCCTGCGAAGTGGACGAGATCAACCTGGTGATGTCGGCCAGCGACACCCATGGCCTGGCCAACCTGCGCATGACGCCCGAACAGTCGCTGGTGCAGTTCCGCGAAATCATCGAAGTCACTCGCGGCAGTGGCGTGTTCATCAACGCCTCGCTATCGACCACCTTCGGCTGCCCCTTCGAGGGCGACGTGCCCGAGCGGCGCGTCTATGAGCTGGTGCAACGCCTGCTGGAGATCGGCGTGCAGGGCATCACCCTCTGCGACACCACCGGCATGGCCGACCCGGCGCAGGTCGAGCGTATCTGCCGCGAAGTGCTGAACAGCTGGCCACAGGCAGTATTCACCGCACACTTCCACAACACCCGCGGCATGGGCCTGGCCAACGCGCTGGCAGCGCTGAACGCCGGCATCGACCGCTTCGACGCCTCTCTCGGCGGACTCGGCGGCTGCCCTTACGCGCCCGGCGCCAGCGGCAACATTTGCACAGAAGATCTCGTGCATATGTTCCAGCGCATGGGCCTAGACACCGGCGTCGATCTTGACCGCCTGCTGCAATGCGCCGCCGACCTGCCCCAACTGGTCGGCCACGACGTGCCGGGCGCCGTGCTCAAGGCCGGCAAGGCAGATCGCCGTTACCCGAAGCCGAAGTGGATGCAGGAAGCGGGCGGTTGACCGCGTGCGGAGCGGCTGCTGGAAGGTGTGGCGCCCGATGAGCGGTGATTCAGCGGTAACTGGCACAGCACAAAACCCGTCTGGCGGCGGGTTAGCAATGAGATGGTGAAGCGAGACTATCGGAACCGGCGAGCCCTGCAGCGGAGCAAGGTCGATAACAATTATGATCTTCACGATCGCTTGATCGCTTGGTCTCCGCTGCGGGAACTACAGAATGGCCAGGGCAATGCCCAGAACAGGCCGGATATACGAATGCAACCGCGCTGACGACAGGATCGAAAAAGCTATTCCTCACTGCTTGTGGGGAGAGTCCATATACGCATTGTTAGAAGCCATATACGAAGGCTGCAAGTAAATCACCAAATGCATTTGTGAGTGTACCAATTGCGGTAACAATTATGCCTAATACTATGTTGTTTCTAATTTTCCGCTCTTCAGGCGTAGTAATTATTAACGTGCCGTCAGTGTGGAGATCAGCAGGGCGACCGGCTCCGGACTGTTATTTATAGATTCCATTTGAGAACAGCGGGGACATTGTAAATAGCAGGCCCACCACTATTACTATGACCCCAAATCTATTGATCCATGACCAGTCTTTATGGATGACAGAAGTTAATATGCCTGCACCAATGACAACTAGAGAAATAACAATCAAGAAAATTCGTGATGCGAGCGGCTTTACTAAAGGATCGAGTAAATGGTTGTCGGGATTTCGATTTTTAGCGAACACAGAGCAATCCTTTGGCTTCTAACGATTAAGCTAAGGGGCGGGCTTTAGCCCTCCCCAGTGAGCGAAGCGAACGATTTGAGCGTCTTGTTAGCCGCTCACCATAGAATACTTTCAACTTCATCGTATTTATTCGCAATTTTTAAGTATACTTCAGCCCAGCCACTGCTCATGCTAACCTCTTGCAGCGGGCCAGTTAGAGCAAACAGTACTGATATTTTTTCTTGTTCAGGTAAAACGCCATTTTTGACTGAACCTATTAAACCAAGTATCTCTTGCTTGCTTATTCTCCACTCCCCCAATATGACCAACAGAAATCGTTATCCGGGAGCGACACGAGCTTAATAGCTGATTCAAGAATATGAATGAGGCTACCCATTGGATTGTTTCTATCAATCCCCTCATTTATTAACTGTTTGGCACGGTCTAGTTTCATGTTGTGGCTAACGTTTGGTTAAGGAAGGTCTGAAGTAGCCCTGTATTTCCGGTCGACTTCAGCCCTCGCTGCTTTTGAAAGCGGGCCGTCGATCAAAATCGACCAGGTAACCCGCTCAGTTCTCCGTTTTTGGCCGCCGCGAGCACCTCGCAGCAGCCATTTTCCGCATTACAGGCGTACCTCTCCTGCGGTAGTCAGCAAATGTCGGCGCGCCATCCATAGGTTTGACAGCGCGAACAGCGTCACCAGCTGAGCGGTGTTCTTGGCCAGGCCACGGAAGCGCACCTTCACGTAACCGAACTGGCGCTTGATCACTCGAAACGGGTGCTCGACCTTCGCTCGCACTTGTGCCTTGGCCTTCTCGATCTTGCGCTTGGCTTTGTACAGGGCGCTGCGTTTATCGAGCTTCTTGTAGGTGCTGCGGCGTGCTGCGACCTGCCAGATCACTTCGCGGCCAGCATGTTCGGGGCGCTTTTCGACGCCGGTGTAGCCGGCATCGGCGCAGACGACGTTCTCTTCACCATGCAGTAGTTTGTCGACCTGGGTGACATCCGCCACGTTTGCCGCCGTGCCGACCACGCTGTGCACCAGCCCCGACTCGTCATCCACACCGATGTGGGCCTTCATGCCGAAGTAGTACTGGTTGCCCTTCTTGGTCTGGTGCATCTCCGGATCGCGCTTGCTGTCCTGGTTCTTGGTCGAGCTGGGCGCGTGGATCAGTGTGGCATCGACGATAGTGCCCTGGCGCAGCGACAGGCCGCGATCCCCCAGGTAGCCATTGATTACGCCGAGGATGCCGGCTGCCAGCTCATGTTTCTCCAGCAAGCGACGGAAGTTGAGGATGGTGGTTTCGTCGGGAATGCGCTCCAGGCTCAGCCCGGCGAACTGACGCAGGATGGTCGTCTCGTAGAGCGCTTCTTCCATGGCCGGGTCGCTGTAGCCGAACCAGTTCTGCATCAGATGGATACGTAACATGGCCATCAGCGGATAGGCTGGACGACCACCTTCACCCTTTGGGTAGTGTGGCTCGATCAGGGCAATCAATCCCTTCCACGGCACCACCTGATCCATCTCGATCAGGAACAATTCCTTACGGGTCTGCTTGCGCTTGCCGGCGTACTCGGCGTCGGCGAAGGTCATCTGCTTCATGGAAAAACTCGGCTGGCGGGATCGGCGTATTTCACCAGATTCGGGAAGTCTTTTTCAGACCATCCTTAAGGGGCGGGCTTTAGCCCGCCCAGTGAGCGAAGCGAACGGTTTGAACCGCTTGTTAGGCGCGACGCAGAGCTTCAGTGAACTCATGCTCGCCTTCGGCGCCCCACCACGGAGCGACAAGCGTACCACCTAGCCCGCATAGCTCTTTCAACAGTATGAGCAGAGCGTTGACCTCGGATGCTCCCCATGCACTGCCCATTCGGTAGTCGATGTTCAAGCTAGAGGGCATGACGAGAACTCCTAAATCGGGAAGCGTGCAGTTTGCAATGGTTATGCCTGCTAGCACTACATGGAATGGTTCTGCTGACTCACAAACAACTAATGCTGCATCACCGGCACCTGTGAATGGTTTCTCTTTTTGCGAAGATTTGATCCAAAGGTAGCCTCCGCCGGCCGTTACATTCCGGGCACTATTTGCGAAGAGAAATTCGAAAGCTTTGGATACTTTATTTGGATTCGAATACCGCACTTCCAACTCTGGAAGAGAGCCGTCATCGGTAACAAAGTATCGGAGCAGTTTCATACAACGCCTAACTATAATTAGACACCACGTGGTGTATAAGACGCCGAACGGGCTTGGTGTATAACATTCCGTTCGCCTTTCTCTCCGAGCCCCTAGCTCGGGCCTCTCAGGATACCGGGGGTTTATACACCAGCTCCGGAAAGCATGAAATTGATGTCATCATCAAACATTGCCTCGCCTGCGACCTTCCGCACACGCTCCACCATTGCCGTGTCGATAAGGCTTCGCGATTCCATACCGTGTAGGGCCGCAACAGAAACTGGCAAGCACATGCGGCAGGCCTAGCAGAGCCCTAGAAAAACCAACCACTGCAGGTCGGAAAACAGTTAGGTCTCGCCGCCCGTAGCATGTAGCAACGGGCTCAATCCCCCTGACAGAACTGCAGAATCGCCTCGGCCACCGCCTGCGGCGCTTCACGCTGGGGGAAGTGGCCGACGCCTGACAATAGCTGTCGGTGGTATGGGCCGCTGAACAAGGCCTCGCGGCCCGCCGAGGTTTCCGGTGCGTTGCAGGTATCGGCTTCGCCGTGCAGCACCAGCGTCGGCACGGCGAGCACCGGGGCCGGTTGCAGCAGCGCCTCGGCCGATGCATAGGCAGGATCGCCGTCGACGAAGCCCCAGCGGTGGCGATAGGAATGCAGTACCACGGCAGCCCAGTCCGGATTATCGAAAGCTTCCAGGGCCTGGATGAAATCCGCCTCGCTGTACCAGCCGGCCGGTGACCAGGTATCCCACAGCAGCCGCGTGAAGGCCGCGCGATCCTCGGTTACCGTCTGCTCGCCGCGCGAGGTGGCCATGTACCAGTGGTACCAGTAGTTGCGCGCCTGGCTCAGCGAGATGTGCTGGTTCGGGTCATTGGTGCCATAGCCCACCGCGAGCATTACCAGCCGTGCGGCGGCGTGATGGCGCAGCCCGCAGGCATTGGCCACCGCCCGCGCGCCCCAGTCGTGGCCGACCAGCACCGGCTGGTCGAGGCGCAGCGCATCGATGAAATCCAGCAGATCGCGGCCCAATGCGGCCAGCTGGCCGCTGCGCGGGGTCAGTGGGTCGATAAAGCGCGTCTGCCCGAAACCACGCAGCGTCGGGCAGAGCACCCGGTAGCCGGCAGAGGCCAGGCGCTCGGCGACCTCGGTCCAGCTCTCGGCACAGTCCGGCCAGCCATGCACGAGCACGGCGACCTGTTGGCCACGGGGATTCCATTCGAGATAAGCGATATCCAGCACCGGCGTGCTGACAAAAGCATAGCGACTCATGCCGGCGTCTCCTTACGTTGGTCGAGCGGCCAGCATAAGCGTTCGTCTGGGTAAAAAAAGCAGGCCCGTCTCATCTGGGCGGGCGCCGCATGGTTGACCGATAAGAACCTGGGCGGGAGCACACTGCGCCCCGCCCAGGCGGGTGGCTTGGTGTCAGGAGCGGTTGGCTGCCTGGGCCGCCTCGATCAGCTCGACGCCGATCTCGCTCTCGAACTTCTTCCACACCGGTTTCATCGCCTCGCGCCACATCGCGCGTTGCTCGGGGGTCAGCTCGATGATCTCGGTCTTGCCGGAGGCGGCGATGGTCTGGCGCGCCTTCTGATTGAGTTCGTCCGCCTGGCGGTTAACCTCGACGGTGACCTCGGCCATGATCGCTTCCAGCTCGCTGCGCACATCATCCGGCAAGCCTTTCCAGAACCTGGTGTTGGTGATCACCATGTAGTCGATCAGGCCGTGATCGGAGGCGGTCATGTAGGGCTGTACCTCATGGACCTTCTGGCTTTCGTAGTTCGACCAGGTGTTCTCGGTGCCATTGACCACACCGGTCTGCAGGCCCTGGTAGACCTCGGCGAAGCTCATCTTGCGCGGGTTGGCACGCACCACCTTGAACTGCTCGTCGAGCACCGCGGAGGCCTGCACGCGGAACTTCAGGCCGCGCGCGTCCTTGGGTTCGCGCAGCGGCTTGTTGGCCGAGAGCTGCTTGGTGCCGTTGTGCCAATAGGCCAGGCCGGTGATGTTCTTGTCCTCCATCGCGGTCAGCAGCGCCCGGCCCTGCGGGCTGCTCTGGAAGCGGTCGGCAGCGGCCAGATCGTCGAACAGGAATGGCAGATCGAAGATCTGGATGGCCTTGGCGTAATGCTCGAACTTGGCCAGCGACGGCGCCAGCATGTGCACATCACCGAGCAGCAGGGCCTCCATTTCCTTGCCGTCGCCGAACAGCGAGGAGTTCGGGTAGACCTCGACCTTCACCTTGCCCGGCAGGCGTTCCTCGGCGAGTTTCTTGAACAGCAGGGCGCCCTGCCCCTTCGGCGTGTTGTCCGCCACTACATGGGCGAACTTGATGGTCACGGGATCGGCATGTACCAGCCCGGCGACGGTGAAAGAAAGCGCGCAGGCGAGTGCCTTGAGCTTGTTACTCAGCATGGAAGTACCCTCTTGTTTTTGTCTATTGGTACGTTTCGCGGGCAAGCGTTGCGGTCAGGGCACCGCTTGCCCGGCACGTTGCAGCAGGCGACGAGCACGGCCGATGACGGGGGCGTCGACCATCTGTCCGTCCACCACGAAAACCCCATCGCCGGAAGCTCCGGCGGCGAGGATGCGTTGCGCCCAGTCCAGTTCCGCGGCACTGGGCATCAGGGTTTCGTGCACCACGGCCACCTGGCTCGGGTGGATGCACAGCAGGCCGCCAAAGCCCATGTCACGCGCATCGGCAGCGGCACGGGCGAGGCCTTCTAGGTTCTTGATGTCGGGAAAGACGCTGTCCAGCGGTGCTGCCAGTCCGGCCAATCGCGACTGCAGCAGCAGCGCATAGCGCGCCTGGTCGAGCATGCGCTCGGCGCCGGCGGTGCCATTGTCCAGGCCGAGATCGAGGCCCAGGTCCAGCGCACCGAAGGACAGCCGCTCGACACCCTGGGCGTGGGCAATTTCCGCCAGGTTGGCCAGCCCGCGAGCACTTTCGACGATTGGCCAGACCGGCTTGCCGCAGCTGGCCGCCAGCGCTACCTGCACCGCGCTTTCGACCTTCGGCAGCAGCACGCCGGCGACTCCCGCATGACGGGCGCAGAGCGCCAGGTCCGCGGCCTGCTCGGCATGGGTTGGCGCGTTGATGCGCACCAGCAGGCGCGCCTCCGGGTTGGCAGCGAGGAAGGCACCAAGATTGCCCCTCGCCTCTGCCTTAAGGTTCTCCGCGACCGCATCCTCAAGGTCGACGATGACCGCGTCGGCGCCCGTCGCCAGCGCCTTGGGAATGCGTTCCGGACGGGTCGCAGGGACAAACAGCGCGCTACGGATGATCGATGAGTTCATGGGCTGGCTCCTCGGCGTGCTCATACCGCGCCCTGCTCGTGCAGGCGCTGGATATCTACAGGGGCGTAGCCCAGTTCGGTCAGCAGGCTATCGGTGTGCTGGCCCAGCGCGGGGATCGGGTCCATGCGCGGGGCGAAGGCACTGTTGCGTCCCGGCGGCAGCAGAGCGGGCAAGCGACCGGACGGACTGTCCACCTCACTCCAGCGCTGGCGGGCCTCCAGCTGCGGATGCGCCCAGACACCAGCCATGTCGTTGACGTGGGCATTGGCGATGGGCGCGGCATCCAGCCGGGTGATCACGTCCTCGGCGCTCAGGTGGCTGAACGCCTCGACGATGAGCGCACGCAACTCGGCGCGATGCTCCGAACGCCGGGCATTGCTCGAGAAGCGTTCGTCCTGCGCCAGCTCCGGCTGCAGCAGGACCTTGTCGCAAAACGCCAGCCACTCACGCTCGTTCTGCAGGCCGAGCATCACCGTGCCGCCGTCGCCGGTGGGGAATGGGCCGTAGGGGTAGATGGTGGCGTGGGCGGCGCCGGCACGCGGTGGCGGCGTCGCGCCCTTGTAGGCGTAGTACAACGGGTAGCCCATCCACTCCACCAGACTTTCGAGCATGGAAACGTCGACGCGGCTGCCCTCGCCCGTCTTGTCGCGCAGCATCAGCGCGGAAAGCACGCCGGTGTAGGCGTACATGCCCGCGGCGATATCGGCGATGGAGCAGCCGGCCTTGGCCATCTCGGTCTCACCCGGCCCACCGGTGACGGAGAGAAAGCCGCCCTCGCTCTGGATCAGCAGGTCGTAGGCCTTCTTCTGCTCGTAGGGGCCGCCTTCGCCGTAGCCGGAGATATCGCAGACGATCAACCGCGGAAAACGCTCGTGCAGCGCCTCGAACGACAGCCCCATACGCGCCGAGGCGCCGGGCGCGAGGTTCTGCACCAGCACGTCGGCACCCGCCAGCAGCTGGTCGAGCACCTGCGCGGCGGCATCCTGCTTCACGTCCAGGGTCAGGCTCTCCTTGGAGCGGTTGGTCCAGACGAAATGCGAGGCCAGGCCATCGACCCGCTCGTCATAACCGCGGGCGAAATCGCCGGCACCGGGCCGCTCGATCTTGATCACCCGCGCGCCGAGATCGGCCAGCTGGCGCGTGCAGAACGGCGCGGCGATGGCGTGCTCGAGGCTGACCACGGTGATGCCATCGAGTGGGCGGGGTTTGACTTGGCTGTCGTTCATGTTCGGTTCCTGCAAATTCGGCGTTGGGTGGAAATCGCCGAAGCCATTTCCACGCGTTTGTTCCAGCCCCTGGGGCTCTGGCGCCACATTGGTGGATAAGGCTTCGCCGTCATCCACCCTACGTTCAGGCCAGTGCGTCCAGCCGCTCCAGCTCGCGCAAACGCCAGACCGTGTCGATCAATTCGCCCGCCTCGTCATCACTACGCGCCGCGGAGAACTGCAACAGGCGGCGGAATTTGTCTTCCAGCTCGGCGCGGCTCAGCGTGTTGCCCGGATCGCCCTTGGGCTCGTCGATGGCGCCGTGCAGCGTGCGGCCATCGGCGGTGGTCACTTCGACGCGACCGAGCCAGCGCGCCGGGTAGGCGCCGTCGACCTCAGGATCAAGGGTCATCGAGACCTTCTTGCAAAATGCGCCCACGCGCGGGTCACTGAGCGCATGGCTGTGGAATTCGGTCAGCCCAGCCTTGCCGTACAGCGCGATCAGCCCCAGCACGGTGCCCATGGAGAACTTCGCCTGATGCACCGACTGCGGCACCGTCACACGGCCAAGCACGTCGATCGCGCCCTGGTGCACGCGGGTGGTGACCGAGGCGATGTCATCGGCCCCGAGCCCTTCGTGCTGCATCAGCGCCAGCAGCGCATCGGCGGCCGGATGGGTATGCCGGCAGGAGGCGTGAAATTTGAAGGATGTCTCGGCAAGCGCCCAGCGGCTGCCGAGCCGGTCGGACAGCGCACCCGGATTGGCATCGCTCGACATTCCGGCCGCCATGCCCTGCTCGCCTTCGAGGATGTTCTGTGCGCCGGTCAGGCCATCGGCGGTCAGGTAGGCGGCGAGCAGGCCATCGGCGGCGGCCTTGGCCGTGTGCAGCTGCTTGGAGTCGGCCGCGTCACGAAGAAACTCCCACAGCCCCGCGGCCTGGGTGCCGGCGCTGCCGAGCAGGTGGGTGAACTGCTGCTGGTCGAAATCCATCAGCTTGCCGACGGCCACCGCCGCGGCCAGGGTGCCGACCGTCGCCGTGGTGTGGAAGATGCGGTAATGCGAGCGGCCGAGGAATTCGCCGATGCGGATGCCCGCCTCGTAGCCGGCCACCGAGGCCACCAGCAGCTCGCGGCCGGACTTGCCCAGATCCTGCGCCGCTGCCAGCGCAGCGGGAAACACCACCGTGGCCGGGTGCAGCACGGAGCTGTTGTGCAGATCATCCTGCTCCACCAGGTGCGAGCTGGCGGCGTTCACCAGCGCGGCGAAATAGGCGGAGCTGCTCTGGCCGTTGACCAGAATGCGCGCCGGTCCGTCGGCCGGGCCCATCCTCTGCGCGTAACGCTCGAACAGCGGAATCGGATGCGAGCCTGCGCTGGCCAGGGCCGAGCCGAGCCAGTCGAGAAAGAGGTCTTCGGTGCGGGCCAGCACCGGCTCGGGGATCTGCTCATAGGTGAGCCCGGCAAGGAATTCGGTCAGGGCACGGGTGTGCTGGCTCATGCGTTGAGCTCCAGCGGATGCTCTAACGGATTGGACAGTTCGATGAGGTTGTGGTCGGGGTCGCGCAGGTACACCGAGAGGATCGGTCCGGTCGCGCCGGTGCGCTGCACAGGACCTTCGACGATAGCGACGCCCTGCGCTTCTAGGTGCGCAATGACTCGATCCAATGGCGTGGCGACGATAAAGCAGAGGTCCGCCGAACCGGGCGTCGGCCGCTCAGCCTTGGGCTCGAATTCACGCCCGGCCTGGTGCAGGTTGATCTTCTGGTTGCCGAAGGTCAGCGCCTTGCGCCCTTCGCCGAAGGTCACCAGCTGCATGCCGAGCACGCGGGTGTAGAAGTCCACCGTCTTTTCGATATCGGCGACGGTGAGGACCAGATGGTCGATGTGGTCGATCGGCATGTGTGCCTCCTATTGACGCCGACGTCTCCAAAGCGCGCGTGGATGTGCTTCGCGACATCCACCCTACGAACCTGCCGCCGTAGGGTGGAAAACGGTGAAGCCTTTTCCACGCAGTGGCCCGAACCCGCGCGGATGTAGCGTGGCATCGGCTGCCGGTTAAAAGGATCTCGGCAGCTCGAGCAAGTGCTCGGCCACGTACGACAGGATCAGGTTGGTGGAGATCGGCGCGACCTGGTACAGGCGCGTCTCGCGAAACTTGCGCTCGACGTCGTATTCGTTGGCGAAGCCGAAGCCGCCGTGGGTCTGCAGGCAGGCGTTGGCGGCTTCCCAGCTGGCCTTGGCCGCCAGGTATTTGGCCATGTTGGCCGCGGCTCCGGCGTTGCGGCCGCTGTCGTACTCCTCGCAGGCGCGCCAGCGCATCAGGTCAGCCGCTTCCAGCTCGATATGCGCTTCGGCGATGGGGAACTGCACCCCCTGGTTCTGCCCGATAGGCCGGCCGAACACCACGCGGTCGCGGGCATAGGCGGCGGACTTCTCGACAAACCAGCGGCCGTCCCCGATGCACTCGGCGGCGATCAGCGTGCGTTCGGCATTCAGCCCATCGAGGATGTAACGAAAGCCCTTGCCCTCCTCGCCAATCAGGCTGCTGGCGGGGATTTCCAGATTGTCGAAGAACAGCTCGTTGGTTTCGTGGTTGACCATGTTGGCGATGGGTTGCACGCTCAGGCCGTTGCCGACGGCCTCACGCAGGTCGACGAGAAAGATCGACATGCCTTCGGACTTCTTCGTCACCTCGGCCAGTGGCGTAGTGCGTGCCAGCAAGATCATCAGGTCCGAGTGCTGGATGCGCGAAATCCACACCTTCTGGCCATTGATCACGTACTTGTCGCCCTGGCGCACCGCGGTGGTCTTGATCTTGGTGGTGTCGGTGCCGGTGGTGGGTTCGGTCACGCCCATGGACTGCAAGCGCAGCTCGCCGCTGGCCAGCTTCGGCAGGTAGTAGCGCTTCTGCTCCTCGCTGCCGTTTCTGAGCAGGGTGAACATGTTGTACATCTGCCCGTGGATGGTCCCGGAGTTGCCTCCGCAGTGGTTCACTTCCTCGAGAATCACGGAGGCTTCGGCCAGGCCCAGGCCCGAGCCGCCGTACTCTTCCGGGATCATCGCCGATAGCCATCCGGCCTCGGTCATGGCGGTGACGAAGGCTTCCGGGAAGCCCTTCTCCTCGTCGATCCTGCGCCAGTACTCGGCGGGAAATTCGGCACAGAGGGCACGCACGCCTTCGCGGATGGCGTTGAGTTCTTCGGTCTTGTTCGGGTTCATCTCAGTTCCTCAGAAAACGGGCGATGTCGAGTGGCTTGCCTCTCCCCCCCCCCCCCCCCCCCCCCCCCCCC
>NZ_AOFQ01000041.1 GCF_000495915.1 Stutzerimonas chloritidismutans AW-1 | reverse complement strand
AAGCCGCGAGGTGGAGCTAATCCCATAAAACCGATCGTAGTCCGGATCGCAGTCTGCAACTCGACTGCGTGAAGTCGGAATCGCTAGTAATCGTGAATCAGAATGTCACGGTGAATACGTTCCCGGGCCTTGTACACACCGCCCGTCACACCATGGGAGTGGGTTGCTCCAGAAGTAGCTAGTCTAACCTTCGGGGGGACGGTTACCACGGAGTGATTCATGACTGGGGTGAAGTCGTAACAAGGTAGCCGTAGGGGAACCTGCGGCTGGATCACCTCCTTAATCGAAGACTTCAGCTTCTTCATAAGCTCCCACACGAATTGCTTGATTCACTAGCGAAAAGCGATTGGGTTTCGACCCGAGAGAGACGATTGGGTCTGTAGCTCAGTTGGTTAGAGCGCACCCCTGATAAGGGTGAGGTCGGCAGTTCGAATCTGCCCAGACCCACCAATTGTCATGGGATGTGGCCGATCTGTAGATGGGGCCATAGCTCAGCTGGGAGAGCGCCTGCTTTGCACGCAGGAGGTCAGCGGTTCGATCCCGCTTGGCTCCACCATTAACTCGAAAATCGCTGAAAGCTCAGAAATGAGTGCTGCTTGCGCATCCTGTGATGTGTGAGGGTATTGATTTCTGGTCTTTGCGCCAGAACTGTTCTTTAAAAATTTGGGTATGTGATAGAAGTAGATTTGAGTGGTCACTTTCACTGGTGATTATTCAAGTCAAGGTAAAATTTGCGTGTTCTCTATGCAAATTTTCGGCGAATGTCGTCTTCACGTTATAGGCAGTAACCAGATTGCTTGGGGTTATATGGTCAAGTGAAGAAGCGCATACGGTGGATGCCTTGGCAGTCAGAGGCGATGAAAGACGTGGTAGCCTGCGAAAAGCTTCGGGGAGTCGGCAAACAGACTTTGATCCGGAGATGTCTGAATGGGGGAACCCAGCCATCATAAGATGGTTATCACACACTGAATACATAGGTGTGTGAGGCGAACCAGGGGAACTGAAACATCTAAGTACCCTGAGGAAAAGAAATCAACCGAGATTCCCTTAGTAGTGGCGAGCGAACGGGGATTAGCCCTTAAGCTTCTTTGATTTTAGCGGAACGCTCTGGAAAGTGCGGCCATAGTGGGTGATAGCCCTGTACGCGAAAAGGTCTTAGAAGTGAAATCGAGTAGGACGGAGCACGAGAAACTTTGTCTGAATATGGGGGGACCATCCTCCAAGGCTAAATACTACTGACTGACCGATAGTGAACCAGTACCGTGAGGGAAAGGCGAAAAGAACCCCGGAGAGGGGAGTGAAATAGAACCTGAAACCGTATGCGTACAAGCAGTGGGAGCCTACTTTGTTAGGTGACTGCGTACCTTTTGTATAATGGGTCAGCGACTTATTTTCAGTGGCGAGCTTAACCGAATAGGGGAGGCGTAGCGAAAGCGAGTCTTAATAGGGCGTCTAGTCGCTGGGAATAGACCCGAAACCGGGCGATCTATCCATGGGCAGGTTGAAGGTTAGGTAACACTGACTGGAGGACCGAACCGACTACCGTTGAAAAGTTAGCGGATGACCTGTGGATCGGAGTGAAAGGCTAATCAAGCTCGGAGATAGCTGGTTCTCCTCGAAAGCTATTTAGGTAGCGCCTCGTGTATCACTGCTGGGGGTAGAGCACTGTTTCGGCTAGGGGGTCATCCCGACTTACCAAACCGATGCAAACTCCGAATACCAGCAAGTGTCAGCACGGGAGACACACGGCGGGTGCTAACGTCCGTCGTGAAAAGGGAAACAACCCAGACCGTCAGCTAAGGTCCCAAAATCCTGGTTAAGTGGGAAACGATGTGGGAAGGCTTAGACAGCTAGGAGGTTGGCTTAGAAGCAGCCACCCTTTAAAGAAAGCGTAATAGCTCACTAGTCGAGTCGGCCTGCGCGGAAGATGTAACGGGGCTCAAACCAGGTACCGAAGCTACGGGTTCAACGCAAGTTGAGCGGTAGAGGAGCGTTCTGTAAGCCTGTGAAGGTCAGTTGAGAAGCTGGCTGGAGGTATCAGAAGTGCGAATGCTGACATGAGTAACGACAATGCGAGTGAAAAACTCGCACGCCGAAAGACCAAGGGTTCCTGCGCAACGTTAATCGACGCAGGGTGAGTCGGTCCCTAAGGCGAGGCTGAAGAGCGTAGTCGATGGGAAACGGGTTAATATTCCCGTACTTCTAGTTACTGCGATGGGGGGACGGAGAAGGCTAGGCCAGCAAGGCGTTGGTTGTCCTTGTTTAAGGTGGTAGGCAGAGATCTTAGGTAAATCCGGGATCTTAATGCCGAGAGCTGATGACGAGCTTTCTTTTAGAAAGCGAAGTGGTTGATGCCATGCTTCCAGGAAAAGCCTCTAAGCTTCAGGTAACTAGGAACCGTACCCCAAACCGACACAGGTGGTTGGGTAGAGAATACCAAGGCGCTTGAGAGAACTCGGGTGAAGGAACTAGGCAAAATGGCACCGTAACTTCGGGAGAAGGTGCGCCGGTGAGGGTGAAGTATTTACTACGTAAGCCCATGCCGGTCGAAGATACCAGGCCGCTGCGACTGTTTATTAAAAACACAGCACTCTGCAAACACGAAAGTGGACGTATAGGGTGTGACGCCTGCCCGGTGCCGGAAGGTTAATTGATGGGGTTAGCGCAAGCGAAGCTCTTGATCGAAGCCCCGGTAAACGGCGGCCGTAACTATAACGGTCCTAAGGTAGCGAAATTCCTTGTCGGGTAAGTTCCGACCTGCACGAATGGCGTAACGATGGCGGCGCTGTCTCCACCCGAGACTCAGTGAAATTGAAATCGCTGTGAAGATGCAGTGTATCCGCGGCTAGACGGAAAGACCCCGTGAACCTTTACTATAGCTTTGCACTGGACTTTGAATTTGCTTGTGTAGGATAGGTGGGAGGCTTTGAAGCGTGAACGCCAGTTCGCGTGGAGCCAACCTTGAAATACCACCCTGGCAACTTTGAGGTTCTAACTCTGGTCCGTTATCCGGATCGAGGACAGTGTATGGTGGGTAGTTTGACTGGGGCGGTCTCCTCCTAAAGAGTAACGGAGGAGTACGAAGGTGCGCTCAGACCGGTCGGAAATCGGTCGTAGAGTATAAAGGCAAAAGCGCGCTTGACTGCGAGACAGACACGTCGAGCAGGTACGAAAGTAGGTCTTAGTGATCCGGTGGTTCTGTATGGAAGGGCCATCGCTCAACGGATAAAAGGTACTCCGGGGATAACAGGCTGATACCGCCCAAGAGTTCATATCGACGGCGGTGTTTGGCACCTCGATGTCGGCTCATCACATCCTGGGGCTGAAGCCGGTCCCAAGGGTATGGCTGTTCGCCATTTAAAGTGGTACGCGAGCTGGGTTTAGAACGTCGTGAGACAGTTCGGTCCCTATCTGCCGTGGACGTTTGAGATTTGAGAGGGGCTGCTCCTAGTACGAGAGGACCGGAGTGGACGAACCTCTGGTGTTCCGGTTGTCACGCCAGTGGCATTGCCGGGTAGCTACGTTCGGAAGAGATAACCGCTGAAAGCATCTAAGCGGGAAACTTGCCTCAAGATGAGATCTCACTGGAGCCTTGAGCTCCCTGAAGGGCCGTCGAAGACTACGACGTTGATAGGTTGGGTGTGTAAGCGCTGTGAGGCGTTGAGCTAACCAATACTAATTGCCCGTGAGGCTTGACCATATAACACCCAAACAATTTGGTTGTTAGACGGAAAGTCGACAAACAGACCGAAAATCTGCACGAACACGCAATACCGATTCATCACATACCCGATTGGCTGCAGCGGCTAAACCCCGAGGCAGCAACTGAATTGCTTGACGACCATAGAGCGTTGGAACCACCTGATCCCTTCCCGAACTCAGTAGTGAAACGACGCATCGCCGATGGTAGTGTGGGGTCTCCCCATGTGAGAGTAGGTCATCGTCAAGCTCCTTTCCCAAACCCCCGACCCGCGTAAGCTGGTCGGGGGTTTGCTTTTGGGCGATTTAAAGACTGTGATAGGCACCTGTCGTTGGTGTCGCTATCATTCGGCCTCTTTTGGGGGTGGCATGTATAGGCTGTTAGCGTTACTTCAGGATGGGCGCTTTCATTCGGGGCGTGAACTGGGGGAGGCACTCGGCATAAGTCGCAGTGCGGTCTGGAAGCACCTGCAACGTATTCAGGCTGACGCAGCGCTTAACCTCTATAAAGTCCCCGGGCGTGGGTACCGCTTGGCGGAACCTCTTTCGCTGCTCAATCATGAGGCGCTCGCGCAGCAACTGGAGCAGATTGGGTGGTCGCTGCATCTTTACGACTCGATTGACTCTACGAATGCTCAGGCATTGCGGCTCCTGCAGATCGTGCCAGCTCCTTTTTTGGTTCTTGCAGAGGCTCAGTCTGCTGGTAGAGGGCGGCGCGGTCGTAGTTGGGTGAGTCCTTTCGGGCAGAACCTTTATTGCAGCTTGGCTATAAAGGTGCAGGGCGGTGCTAGTCAGCTTTCTGGTATGAGTCTGGTGGTCGGGCTGGCGGTAATGCAGATGCTACATCAAGTCGGCATCTCGCAAGCGGGCGTCAAGTGGCCTAACGACGTATACGTTGATGGCCGCAAGATCGCAGGGATTCTGCTTGAGCTGACTGGCGACCCGGCGGATGTATGTCACGTAATTATCGGCATCGGCATCAATGTCAATATGATTGAGGCGGCGGGAATAGATCAGCTTTGGACATCCGTTAAAGAGCATGCAGGTATGGTTGATCGAAACGAGTTACTGCTGACATTGGCCGCCACCCTTAGACAAAATTTGGAGCGGCATGCCCAGGTCGGGTTTGCTGCGATGAAGGGTGAGTGGGAATCTAACCATGTCTGGCAAGGCCTGAAATGCACGCTGAGTACCGGGTCTCAAGATTGCTCGGGCACGGTCTTGGGCGTCGATGATCAAGGCGGGCTCAGGATGATGATTGATGGGGGGGTGCGCTCCTTCAGTGGTGGTGAGCTAAGTTTGAGGCTTGATCAATGATTCTCGAGCTCGACTGTGGCAATAGCTTGATCAAATGGCGGGTGTTGCAAGTAAGCGGTGATGTTGCGGCTCAGGGCGCTTCTGTATCGGCCGTGGACCTCCTTAGTGCGCTCTCTGGCCTGACTGGCGTAAAGATTGAGCGTGCGCGGCTAGTTAGCGTTCGTAGCGATCTCGAGACTGAAGAGCTGTGTTCGTGCATCTCCAGTGCATTGTTCATTGACGTACAGCGCGCTCTACCAGCGCCTCGGCTTGGTGGCGTAGTGAACGGGTACCTCGAGTACGACCGTTTAGGGATGGACCGTTGGTTGGCCATGGTTGGCGCGTTCCAGTTGGAGCGCCGGGCAATGGTGGTAATCGACCTGGGGACGGCGGTCACGGTTGACTTCGTTGATGCAGAGGGCGGCCATCTGGGGGGCTACATTTGCCCAGGGATTTCTCTTCTTAGGCAGCAGTTGACTACCCATACCCGACGCATCAGCTATACGGCAGAAGAAATCCCAATGATGCAAGGTGAGCCTGCGCCTGGGCGAAGCACCGTCCAGGCGGTTGAGCGGGGGTGCTTTCTGATGCTGCGTAGTTTTGTTGCTTCGCAAGTCCTGGCGGCCAGCGACTATCTGGGGGCTGACTTTTTAATCTACTCCACCGGTGGCGACGCAACGCTGATCGACGATATGGTCGGGGTTAGGCGGGTTCCGGATCTGGTCTTTCGCGGGCTGGCGATTGCTTGTCCCTAGCGTCACATAGAAGGTCGAGCCTGCATGCGTTGGTTATTTTTCCTGTTGGTGCTGTTGAACGTATTCTTCTGGGTGCAGCATCAGTATCAGTCACCCGTGCGCATCAAGGAGGTGGTGCCTCTTGATGCTTATGACCGGCCGAAGCCCAACATCACTCTGCTTAGTGAATCCTCTCCTTCGAGCCGTAAAGACGCTGGGCAGCCGGCGTCGTCCGACGGTGGCTGCCTATTTCTGGGTGGCTTCGATGAGGAGTCGCCTGCGCTTTCCTTGGAGCAGCGGCTTTTGAGCTTGGATATCCAGTCGGAAATACGACGGATAGATACCGAGGTCGGCGTGGATTATTGGGTGTATCTGCCGCCGCTCGCTTCCAGGCAGGCTTCCCTGCGGCAATTGCGCGAGTTGCAAAGCCGTAATATTGACAGCTACATCATTACCGTTGGTGACTTGGCTAATGGCATTTCACTGGGCATCTTCTCCCGAAAGGATTCGGCAGAGGGCGTAGTGGCGCGCTTAAGCGAGGTTGATTATTCGGCGCTGGTGCGTGAGTTGCCGAGAATGCACTCCAAGTACTGGGTGCAGGTGAGCGCCGCTAGTCGTGATCAATTGGGTGATGGGGTCATGGAAAGCTTGAAAGCAGACATGCCTGCCCTGCAATTTCGCCATATGCCCTGCACTGGCATTGCATCTTCTCAATAGTTTAAATAGAATGGCGCCCGCTTCGCCGTGGGGAATCCAAGATTCCTTGGCAAGGCGGCTGTCAGTAAAGCTAACCTCAAGATTTTTATGAGGAAAAGCTTGACAGTAGGGTGGCAAGTGATGAAAATGCCGCCTCACTTTGGAGGGGTTCCCGAGCGGCCAAAGGGATCAGACTGTAAATCTGACGTCATAGAC
The DNA here is from genome assembly GCF_000495915.1 of Stutzerimonas chloritidismutans AW-1. Classification (GTDB taxonomy): domain Bacteria; phylum Pseudomonadota; class Gammaproteobacteria; order Pseudomonadales; family Pseudomonadaceae; genus Stutzerimonas; species Stutzerimonas chloritidismutans. The sequence continues at coordinate 68,133 of NZ_AOFQ01000041.1, read as the reverse complement.
TTCGAAGGTTCGAATCCTTCCCCCTCCACCAGATTCAAGCGTAGGCTTCGGCGTTCGCGGGTATAGTTTAGTGGTAGAACCTCAGCCTTCCAAGCTGATGATGCGGGTTCGATTCCCGCTACCCGCTCCAGCTTCGGTGGTTGCGCAATGCGATTCGCTCATGTAGCTCAGTTGGTAGAGCACACCCTTGGTAAGGGTGAGGTCAGCGGTTCGAATCCGCTCATGAGCTCCAAACTCCAAAGGCAGATATGTATATATCTGCCTTTGTTTTAATGGTGGCGTGACTAGCTCAATTCAACGATGGGAGACGGTCTCGATGGCTAAAGAAAAGTTCGAACGTAACAAACCGCACGTCAACGTCGGCACCATTGGTCACGTCGACCATGGCAAGACCACTCTGACTGCCGCTCTGACTCGCGTGTGCTCCGAAGTTTTCGGCTCCGCTCGTGTCGACTTCGACAAGATCGATAGCGCGCCGGAAGAGAAGGCTCGCGGTATCACCATCAACACCGCTCACGTAGAGTACGACTCCAATGTCCGTCACTACGCGCATGTTGACTGCCCGGGTCACGCTGACTATGTGAAGAACATGATCACCGGTGCTGCCCAGATGGATGGTGCGATCCTGGTTTGCTCCGCTGCTGACGGCCCCATGCCGCAGACTCGCGAGCACATCCTGCTGTCCCGTCAGGTGGGTGTTCCGTACATCGTCGTGTTCCTGAACAAGGCCGACATGGTCGATGACGCCGAGCTGCTCGAGCTGGTCGAAATGGAAGTTCGTGATCTGCTGTCGACCTATGATTTCCCGGGTGACGACACGCCGATCATCATCGGTTCCGCGCTGATGGCGCTGAATGGCGAAGATGACAACGAGCTGGGCACTACTGCGGTCAAGAAGCTGGTCGAGACTCTGGATACCTACATCCCTGAGCCGGTTCGCGCCATCGATAAGCCGTTCCTGATGCCGATCGAAGACGTGTTCTCCATTTCCGGTCGCGGTACCGTTGTGACTGGTCGTGTTGAGCGCGGCATCGTCAAGGTTCAGGAAGAAATCGAGATCGTTGGTCTGCGTGATACCAGCAAGACCACCTGTACCGGTGTCGAAATGTTCCGCAAGCTGCTCGACGAAGGTCGTGCCGGTGAGAACTGCGGCGTTCTGCTGCGTGGTACCAAGCGTGATGACGTCGAGCGTGGCCAGGTTCTGGCCAAGCCGGGCACCATCAAGCCGCACACCAAGTTCGAAGCCGAAGTGTACGTTCTGTCCAAGGAAGAGGGTGGTCGTCACACCCCGTTCTTCAAGGGCTATCGTCCGCAGTTCTACTTCCGTACCACCGACGTGACCGGTTCGTGCGAGCTGCCGGAAGGCGTTGAGATGGTAATGCCGGGCGACAACGTGAAAATGGTTGTCACCCTGATCAAGCCGATCGCCATGGAAGACGGCCTGCGCTTCGCAATTCGCGAAGGTGGTCGTACCGTTGGTGCCGGCGTGGTTGCCAAGATCGTCGAATAACGATTGATCTGTTTGAAGCGGGTCGGCATAATAGTCGGCCTGACTCTTTCTAGGCCAGTAGCTCAATTGGCAGAGCGGCGGTCTCCAAAACCGCAGGTTGGGGGTTCGATTCCCTCCTGGCCTGCCATTTTCAATATCGAATTTGGCAGTCTTTACAAGGTTCTAGCAGATGAATATCAAAGCTGAAGCCAATGACGCGCGCTTCGATCTGGTGAAGTGGCTTGTTGTGGCTGCTTTGGTGGTGGTTGCTGTGGTTGGTAACCAATACTACTCCGCTGAGCCGATTCTCTATCGTGTCCTTGCAGTGCTGGCGATAGGCGTAGTTGCTGCGTTTGTTGCTTTGCAGACGTCCAAAGGGCGTTCGTTCGCTGTGTTGCTGAAAGAAGCGCGTGGCGAGATTCGCAAGGTCGTCTGGCCGACCCGTCAAGAAACCACGCAGACAACGTTGATCGTTGTTGTTGTTGTTTTGGTGATGGCGCTGCTGTTGTGGGGGCTTGATTCCCTGCTCGGTTGGTTGGTCTCCATGGTTGTTGGTTAAGGGTGTCTCGTGGCTAAGCGTTGGTATGTTGTGCATGCTTACTCGGGTTACGAGAAGCACGTCATGCGCTCTCTTGTTGAGCGTGTCAAGCTTGCCGGCATGGAAGATGAGTTCGGCGAGATTCTCGTTCCCACCGAAGAGGTGGTCGAGATGCGTAACGGGCAGAAGCGCAAGAGTGAGCGAAAGTTCTTCCCTGGTTACGTTCTGGTTCAGATGGAAATGAGTGAGGGTACTTGGCACCTCGTCAAGGATACTCCTCGAGTAATGGGTTTCATTGGTGGTACGGCTGACAAGCCGGCACCCATTACCGATAAAGAGGCCGAGGCTATCCTTCGTCGCGTTGCTGACGGAAGTGACAAGCCGAAGCCGAAGACGCTCTTCGAGCCGGGTGAGGTGGTGCGGGTGGCGGATGGCCCCTTCGCTGACTTCAATGGTGTGGTTGAAGAGGTTAATTATGAGAAGAGTCGGATCCAGGTTGCGGTTCTGATCTTCGGTCGCTCTACGCCAGTAGAGCTGGAGTTCAGTCAGGTCGAGAAGGTTTAACTGAACGAAGCATCCCTCACCCCGCAGTTTCAGGCTGCGGGGTTTTGTCGTCACTGGGATAAATCAGTAATGGGGAGCCGAAAGGCGCTATAACCCGTAATGGAGTAACTATGGCTAAGAAAATTCAAGCTTACATCAAGCTTCAGGTAAAGGCCGGTCAGGCTAACCCGTCGCCGCCCGTTGGTCCTGCCTTGGGTCAGCACGGCGTAAACATCATGGAGTTCTGCAAGGCATTCAATGCCAGGACCCAGGGCCAGGAGCCCGGTCTGCCAACTCCAGTGATCATCACTGTATACAGCGATCGTAGCTTCACCTTTGAAACCAAGAGTACTCCGGCTGCGGTGCTGCTGAAGAAAGCTGCTGGTATCACCAGCGGTTCCGCTCGCCCCAACACCCAGAAGGTCGGCACCGTCACTCGTGCGCAGTTGGAAGAGATCGCCAAAACCAAGCAGGCTGATCTGACTGCTGCCGAAATGGAGGCTGCTGTTCGGACCATCGCTGGTTCCGCTCGCAGCATGGGCCTGAACGTGGAGGGTGTGTAATGGCTAAGTTGACCAAGCGCCAGAAGGCTATCGCCGAGAAAGTCGAAGCCGGCAAGCAGTACGCTTTCGAAGATGCCGCAAAGCTGTTGGCTGAGGTTTCGGCTGTTAAGTTCGCCGAGTCGTTCGATATCGCGATCAATCTGGGTGTTGATCCGCGTAAATCCGACCAGGTCGTTCGTGGCGCAACCGTTCTGCCGAATGGTACTGGCAAGAGCGTTCGTGTTGCCGTGTTCACTCAGGGTCCCGGTGCTGAGGCCGCACTGGCCGCTGGCGCAGATCGCGTTGGTATGGACGAGCTGGCTGCCGAAATGAAAGGTGGCGATCTGAACTATGACGTAGTCATCGCCTCGCCGGACGCCATGCGTGTTGTTGGTCAGTTGGGCCAGATTCTTGGTCCGCGTGGTCTGATGCCAAACCCGAAGGTAGGCACCGTAACTCCAGATGTCGCTACCGCCGTCAAGAATGCCAAGGCTGGTCAGGTACGTTTCCGTACCGACAAGAACGGCATCATCCATACCTCGGTGGGTAAGGTTGGTTTCGAGGCTGGCCAGCTGAAGCAGAACGTCGAAGCGCTGCTTTCGGATCTTAAGCGTCTGAAGCCGTCGACTTCCAAAGGTATTTACGTCAAGCGCGTGACCCTGAGCACCACCATGGGTCCGGGACTGGTCATCGATCAGGCTTCCCTGGAAGCGTAAGGCGACGGCGCCCCTTCGAGGGCGCCTGCAAAGATTGGGGTCCCTGCCTGGCGGGGGCTATCCAAGACCGTAGGCGGCGAAAGCCTTAAACCGCAAGCCTACGCAGAGGTGCTCCCGATTCGTACCGAATCAGACACCAAATCCAGTCCGGTCTCGACCGGATGAAACGGTAACATCCAGGAGTGTAACCCGTGGCAATCAAACTCGAAGACAAGAAGGCCATCGTCGCTGAAGTCAACGAGGCTGCCAAAGCCGCCCTGTCCGCTGTCGTGGCTGATGCCCGTGGCGTGACCGTGGGGGCCATGACCGGACTCCGTAAAGAGGCCCGCGAAGCTGGTGTTTACGTGCGTGTTGTACGTAACACCCTGCTGCGCCGCGCTGTTGATGGCACGCAGTTCGAAGTGCTCAACGACGTGTTCAAAGGCCCGACCCTGATTGCGTTCTCCAACGAACATCCGGGCGCTGCTGCTCGTATCTTCAAGGAGTTCTCCAAGGGTCAGGACAAGTTCGAGATCAAGGCCGCTGCGTTCGAGGGGCAGTTCCTCGCAGCCAACCAGATCGACGTACTGGCAACTCTGCCGACCTACGACGAAGCCATTTCTCAGCTGATGAGCGTTATCCAAGGCGCCACCAGCAAGCTGGCTCGTACACTGGCGGCCGTTCGCGACCAGAAAGAAGCTGCTGCCGCGTAATAGCGTAGATTCTTTCGCAATCACTTTTTGAATTAGATGGCCGTAGGCCGTCACCTAATACAGGAACTAGAGTCATGGCTCTGACCAACGAAGATATCATCAACGCCGTTTCCGAAATGTCCGTGATGCAGGTTGTTGAACTGATCAAGGCAATGGAAGAAAAGTTCGGCGTGACCGCTGCTGCTGCCACCGTTGCTGCTGCTGGCCCGGCTGCTGCTGCTGTCGAAGAGCAAACCGAGTTCACCATCGTTCTGGCTGAAGCTGGCGAAAAGAAGGTCAACGTGATCAAGGCTGTTCGCGAGCTGACCGGTCTGGGCCTGAAAGAAGCCAAGGCTGTCGTTGACGGCGCCCCGGGCGTGGTCAAGGAAGGCGTTTCGAAAGAAGAAGCCGAAGCAGCCAAGAAGACTCTGGAAGAAGCAGGCGCCAAAGTCGAGCTCAAGTAAGCGACGACCTTGCGTCTACAGCCCGAGCGACTCGCGAAAGGCTGATGGCTGGTGGCTTTTGCCACCGGCCTTTTTCCGTTATGGAAAGTCAGCCCTGCTGGCTATTCCTCGGAAAGCCACTTTAGGGTGGTGCGAATCAAGGGATTCGCAAGATTTTCTGGCTGCTCCCGTCGGGAGAAGCCAACAAGCAGGTGACCAAGCTGGGGAACGCTGATGGCTTACTCATACACTGAGAAAAAACGTATCCGCAAGGACTTTAGCAAGTTACCGCACGTGATGGACGTGCCGTATCTTTTGGCCATCCAGCTGGATTCGTACCGCGAATTCCTGCAGGCGGGAGCGACCAAAGATCAGTTCCGCGACATTGGCTTGCATGCAGCCTTCAAATCCGTTTTCCCGATTATCAGCTATTCCGGCAATGCAGCGCTGGAATACGTCGGCTATCGCCTGGGCGAGCCGGCTTTCGATGTCAAGGAATGTGTCCTGCGCGGCGTGACCTTCGCCGTTCCGCTGCGCGTCAAGGTGCGTCTGATCATTTTCGACAAAGAGTCGTCGAACAAGGCCATCAAGGACATCAAGGAGCAGGAAGTCTACATGGGGGAAATCCCCCTGATGACCGAGAACGGTACCTTTATCATCAACGGTACCGAGCGCGTTATTGTCTCCCAGCTGCACCGCTCGCCGGGCGTGTTCTTCGATCACGACCGTGGCAAGACTCACAGCTCCGGTAAGCTTTTGTATTCTGCTCGTATCATTCCTTACCGTGGCTCTTGGCTGGACTTCGAATTCGATCCGAAGGATGCCGTATTCGTCCGTATCGATCGTCGCCGCAAGCTGCCCGCTTCGGTACTTCTGCGTGCTTTGAATTACAGCACCGAAGAAATTCTCGATGCCTTCTACGACACCAACATCTTCCATGTGAAGGGCGAAACCCTTGCGTTGGAGCTGGTGCCGCAGCGTCTGCGTGGCGAGATCGCCACGTTCGACATCAAGGATGAGAACGGCAAGGTCATCGTCGAGCAGGGGCGTCGCATCACGGCTCGTCACATCAATCAGCTCGATAAGTCCGGTATCAAAGAGCTTGAGATGCCGATGGACTACGTCTTGGGGCGCACCGTTGCCAAGGCGATCGTGCATCCGGCCACCGGCGAAATCATCGCGGAGTGCAACACCGAGCTGACGGTCGATGCCATGGCGAAGATCGTCAAGGCTCAGGTCGTTCGTTTCGAGACCCTGTACACCAACGATATCGACTGCGGTCCGTTCATTTCCGATACGCTGAAGATCGACTCGACCACCAACCAGCTTGAAGCGCTGGTCGAGATCTATCGCATGATGCGTCCTGGCGAGCCGCCAACCAAGGATGCAGCCGAGACGTTGTTCAACAATCTGTTCTTCGCCTCGGAGCGCTACGACCTGTCCGCTGTGGGTCGGATGAAGTTCAACCGTCGTATCGGTCGTACCGAGATCGAGGGTTCGGGCGTTCTGAGCCGCGAAGACATCGTCGCCGTCCTCAAGACCCTGGTCGATATTCGTAACGGCAAGGGCATCGTTGACGACATCGATCACCTGGGTAACCGTCGTGTTCGTTGCGTTGGCGAGATGGCCGAGAACCAGTTCCGCGTTGGTCTGGTCCGTGTCGAGCGCGCCGTCAAGGAGCGTCTGTCGATGGCCGAAAGTGAAGGCCTGATGCCGCAGGACCTGATCAATGCCAAGCCGGTTGCGGCGGCGGTCAAGGAGTTCTTCGGTTCCAGCCAGCTTTCGCAGTTCATGGACCAGAACAACCCGCTGTCGGAAATCACCCACAAGCGCCGTGTCTCCGCACTTGGCCCGGGTGGTCTGACCCGTGAGCGCGCCGGCTTCGAAGTGCGTGACGTACACCCGACCCACTACGGTCGCGTATGCCCGATCGAGACTCCTGAAGGTCCGAACATCGGCCTGATCAACTCACTGGCTGCCTATGCTCGCACCAACCAGTACGGCTTCCTGGAAAGCCCGTACCGCGTGGTCAAGGAAGGCGAGGTCACTGATGAGATCGTGTTCCTCTCGGCGATCGAAGAAGCCGACCACGTTATCGCTCAGGCCAGCGCCAAGCTGGAAGGTCGCAAGCTGGTCGACGAACTGGTTGCTGTACGTCACTTGAACGAATTTACCGTCAAGGCTCCGGAAGACGTGACCCTGATGGACGTGTCGCCCAAGCAGGTCGTTTCCGTCGCTGCCTCGCTGATTCCGTTCCTCGAGCACGACGACGCCAACCGCGCTCTGATGGGCTCGAACATGCAGCGTCAGGCGGTGCCGACTCTGCGTTCGGACAAGCCGCTGGTCGGTACTGGTATGGAGCGCAACGTGGCGCGCGACTCCGGCGTTTGCGTGGTTGCCCGTCGTGGCGGTGTGATCGATTCAGTCGACGCGAGCCGTGTAGTCGTACGTGTTCATGATGGGGAGGTCGAGACCGGCGAAGCTGGTGTCGACATCTACAACCTGACCAAGTACACCCGTTCCAACCAGAACACCTGCATCAACCAGCGTCCGCTGGTTCGCAAGGGTGACGTGGTGGAGCGTGGCGACATCATGGCTGACGGCCCTTCCACTGATATGGGGGAGCTGGCGCTCGGGCAGAACATGCGCGTCGCGTTCATGCCTTGGAACGGCTACAACTTCGAAGACTCCATCCTCCTCTCGGAGCGTGTGGTTCAGGAGGATCGTTTCACCACTATCCATATCCAGGAACTGACCTGTGTGTCGCGTGACACCAAGCTCGGTCCAGAGGAAATCACCGCGGACATCCCGAACGTGGGCGAAGCGGCGCTGAACAAGCTGGACGAGGCGGGTATTGTCTACGTTGGTGCCGAAGTCGGCCCGGGCGATATCCTGGTCGGCAAGGTGACTCCGAAAGGCGAAACCCAGCTGACTCCGGAAGAGAAGCTCCTGCGCGCGATCTTCGGTGAGAAGGCGTCCGATGTGAAGGACACCTCCCTGCGTGTGCCGACTGGCACCAAAGGTACCGTTATCGACGTGCAGGTCTTCATCCGCGACGGTGTCGAGCGCGACTCCCGTGCGCTGGCTATCGAGAAGATGCAACTCGACGAGATCCGCAAGGACCTCAACGAGGAGTTCCGTATCGTCGAGGGCGCTACCTTCGAACGCCTGCGCTCGGCTCTGGTTGGCGCGACTGCCGAGGGCGGTGCCGGCCTCAAGAAAGGTGCTGTCATCACTGACGAGATCCTCGACGGGTTGGAGCATGGGCAGTGGTTCAAGCTGCGCATGGCCGAAGATGCGCTGAACGAGCAATTGGAAAAGGCTCAGGCCTACATCTCCGATCGCCGTCAGCTGCTCGACGACAAGTTCGAAGACAAGAAGCGCAAGTTGCAGCAGGGCGACGACCTGGCGCCGGGCGTACTGAAGATCGTCAAGGTCTACTTGGCGATCAAGCGTCGCATCCAGCCGGGCGACAAGATGGCTGGTCGTCACGGTAACAAGGGTGTCGTCTCGGTCATCATGCCGGTCGAAGACATGCCGCATGACGCCAACGGCACGCCGGTCGACATCGTGCTCAACCCGCTTGGCGTACCGTCGCGTATGAACGTTGGTCAGATCCTCGAAACCCACCTGGGCCTCGCCGCCAAGGGCCTGGGCGAGAAGATCAATCTGATGCTCGAAGAGCAGCGCAAGGTCGCGGAGCTGCGCAAGTTCCTGCACGAGATCTATAACGAGATCGGCGGCCGTCAGGAAAATCTGGACGACCTGAGCGATCAGGAAGTGCTGGACCTGGCCAACAACCTGCGCAAGGGCGTTCCGATGGCTACTCCGGTATTTGACGGAGCCAAGGAGCGCGAGATCAAGGCCATGCTGAAGCTGGCTGATCTGCCAGAAAGCGGTCAGATGCAGCTGTTCGACGGTCGTACCGGCAACAAATTCGAGCGCACCACCACGGTCGGCTACATGTACATGCTCAAGCTGAACCACCTGGTCGACGACAAGATGCACGCGCGTTCCACCGGTTCCTACAGCCTGGTTACCCAGCAGCCGCTGGGTGGTAAGGCGCAGTTCGGTGGTCAGCGCTTCGGGGAGATGGAGGTCTGGGCGCTGGAAGCCTATGGCGCCGCGTACACCCTGCAGGAAATGCTCACGGTCAAGTCGGACGACGTGAACGGGCGGACCAAGATGTACAAGAACATCGTGGACGGCGATCACCGTATGGAGGCCGGCATGCCGGAGTCCTTCAACGTGTTGATCAAAGAGATCCGCTCGCTCGGTATCGATATCGATCTGGAAACCGAATAACCACGCACCGCCTGCGCGGCGCCCGGCACTGGCCGGGTGTCGCAGGTCCGTGAGGAGGAAAGGCCTTGAAAGACTTGCTGAATCTGTTGAAAAACCAGGGTCAAATCGAAGAGTTCGATGCCATCAAGATTGCCCTGGCTTCGCCCGAGATGATCCGTTCCTGGTCCTTCGGTGAAGTAAAGAAGCCGGAAACCATCAACTACCGTACGTTCAAGCCGGAGCGCGACGGTCTGTTCTGCGCCAAGATCTTTGGTCCGGTAAAGGACTACGAGTGCCTGTGCGGTAAGTACAAGCGCCTCAAGCACCGCGGTGTCATCTGCGAGAAGTGTGGTGTGGAAGTCGCGCTGGCCAAGGTACGCCGGGAGCGCATGGCGCACATTGAGCTGGCTTCGCCGGTCGCCCACATCTGGTTCCTGAAGTCGCTGCCGTCCCGTATCGGCCTACTGCTGGACATGACTCTGCGCGACATCGAGCGCGTGCTCTATTTCGAAAGCTATGTCGTCATCGATCCGGGCATGACTACCCTGGAAAAGGGTCAGCTGCTTAATGACGAGCAGTACTTCGAAGCGCTGGAAGAGTTCGGTGACGACTTCGATGCCCGCATGGGTGCCGAGGCTGTGCGCGAGCTGTTGATCCAGATCGACCTGGAGCACGAAATCGGTCGCCTGCGCGAGGAAATCCCGCAGACCAACTCCGAAACCAAGATCAAGAAGCTCTCCAAGCGGCTGAAGCTGATGGAAGCGTTCCACGGCTCGGGCAACCTGCCGGAGTGGATGATTCTCACCGTGCTGCCAGTACTGCCGCCGGATCTGCGTCCGTTGGTTCCGCTGGATGGCGGTCGTTTCGCGACTTCGGATCTCAACGATCTGTATCGCCGCGTGATCAATCGTAACAACCGTTTGAAGCGTCTGCTCGACCTGTCGGCGCCGGACATCATCGTGCGCAACGAAAAGCGCATGCTGCAGGAAGCCGTCGATGCGTTGCTGGACAACGGTCGCCGCGGTCGCGCCATCACCGGCTCGAACAAGCGTCCGCTGAAGTCGCTGGCTGACATGATCAAGGGTAAGCAGGGTCGCTTCCGTCAGAACCTGCTCGGTAAGCGCGTGGACTACTCCGGTCGTTCCGTGATCACCGTGGGCCCGACTCTGCGTCTGCATCAGTGCGGTCTGCCGAAGAAGATGGCTCTCGAGCTATTCAAGCCGTTTATTTTCGGCAAGCTCGAAATGCGCGGCATGGCCACCACCATCAAGGCGGCCAAGAAGATGGTAGAGCGCGAGCTGCCCGAGGTCTGGGACGTTCTCGCCGAAGTCATTCGCGAACACCCCGTGCTGCTCAACCGCGCGCCGACCCTGCACCGTCTGGGTATCCAGGCGTTTGAGCCGGTGCTGATCGAAGGCAAGGCGATTCAGCTGCACCCGCTGGTCTGCGCGGCGTACAACGCCGACTTCGACGGTGACCAGATGGCCGTGCACGTGCCGCTGACCCTAGAAGCCCAGCTGGAAGCGCGCGCGCTGATGATGTCGACCAACAACATCCTTTCGCCAGCCAATGGCGAGCCGATCATCGTGCCGTCGCAGGACGTGGTTCTGGGTCTGTACTACATGACCCGTGAAGCCATCAACGCGAAGGGTGAAGGCCGGGTCTTCGCGGATCTGCAGGAAGTCGACCGTGTCTTCCGCGCCGGCGAAGCGTCGCTGCACGCCCGGGTGAAGGTGCGCATCAACGAAACCATCAAGGATCGTGACGGCAGCATCACCAAGAACACCCGTATCGTCGACACCACTGTTGGTCGCGCGCTGTTGTTCCAGATCGTGCCGGCCGGCCTGTCGTTCGACGTGGTCAACCAGCCGATGAAGAAAAAGGCAATCTCCAAGCTGATCAACCTGTGCTACCGCACTGTTGGCCTGAAGGACACTGTGATCTTCGCCGACCAGCTGATGTACACCGGTTTCGCCTACTCGACTATCTCCGGTGTTTCCATCGGCGTGAATGACTTCGTCATTCCGGATGAGAAAGCACGCATCATCGATGCGGCAACCGAGGAAGTTAAAGAGATCGAAAGCCAGTACGCTTCCGGCCTAGTAACCCAGGGCGAGAAGTACAACAAGGTGATCGACCTTTGGTCCAAGGCCAACGATGAAGTCTCCAAGGCGATGATGGCCAACCTCTCCAAGGAGAAGGTCATTGATCGTGATGGTAACGAAGCCGAGCAGGACTCGTTCAACTCGATGTACATGATGGCCGACTCGGGCGCGCGGGGTTCCGCTGCGCAGATTCGCCAGCTCGCCGGTATGCGTGGTCTGATGGCCAAGCCGGACGGCTCGATCATCGAAACGCCGATTACCGCGAATTTCCGTGAAGGTCTGAACGTACTCCAGTACTTCATCTCCACTCACGGTGCTCGTAAGGGTCTGGCGGATACCGCTCTGAAAACCGCGAACTCCGGTTACCTGACTCGTCGTCTCGTCGACGTTGCGCAGGATCTCGTGGTTACGGAGGTCGATTGCGGTACCGAGCAGGGGCTGTTCATGACCCCGCACATCGAGGGTGGTGACGTAGTCGAGCCGCTGGGTGAGCGCGTTCTCGGTCGTGTGATTGCGCGTGACGTACTCAAGCCGGGCACCGATGATGTACTGGTACCGGCTGGTACGTTGGTCGACGAGCAGTGGGTCGACTTCATCGAATTGAACAGCATCGACGAAGTGGTCGTGCGCTCGCCTATTTCCTGCGAAACCCGCTACGGTATCTGCGCCAAGTGCTACGGCCGCGACTTGGCCCGCGGGCATCAGGTGAACATCGGTGAGGCGGTGGGCGTTATCGCTGCTCAGTCCATCGGTGAGCCGGGTACCCAGCTGACCATGCGTACGTTCCACATTGGTGGTGCGGCCAGCCGTACTTCTGCTGTCGACAACGTCATGGTTAAGAACGGCGGCACCATTCGTCTGCATAACCTGAAACACGTAGAACGTGCCGATGGTGCGCTGGTGGCGGTATCCCGCTCCGGTGAGCTGGCGGTGGCCGACGACTTCGGTCGTGAGCGCGAGCGCTACAAGCTGCCGTACGGCGCGGTGATTTCCGTCAAGGAAGGCGACAAGGTCGATGCGGGTGCTGTGGTCGCCAAGTGGGACCCGCACACTCACCCGATCGTCACCGAGATGAAGGGTGTCGTGACCTTCGTCGGCATGGAAGAGAACATCACCATCAAGCGCCAGACCGACGAGTTGACCGGTCTGACCAACATCGAAGTGATGGATCCGAAGGACCGTCCGGCATCGGGCAAAGATATTCGCCCAGCGATCAAGATGGTCGACGCCAATGGCAAGGAGCTGCTGCTGCCGGGTACCGACGTGCCTGCTCAGTACTTCCTGCCGGCTAACGCCCTGGTGGGTGTGGCTGACGGTGCCGAGATCAACGTGGGCGACGTCATCGCACGTATCCCGCAGGAAACCTCGAAGACCCGCGATATCACCGGTGGTCTGCCGCGCGTTGCTGACCTGTTCGAAGCACGTCGTCCGAAGGAGCCGTCCATCCTGGCGGAAATCAGCGGTACGATTTCCTTCGGCAAGGAAACCAAGGGCAAGCGCCGCCTGGTGATCACGCCTACAGACGGTAGCGATCCGTACGAGGAACTGATTCCGAAGTGGCGTCACCTGAACGTCTTCGAAGGCGAGCAGGTGAACAAGGGCGAGGTCATCTCTGATGGCCCGAGCAACCCGCATGACATCCTTCGTCTCTTGGGTGTCAGTGCGCTGGCCAAGTACATCGTCAATGAAATTCAGGACGTGTACCGTCTGCAAGGCGTGAAGATCAACGATAAGCACATCGAGACCATCCTGCGGCAAATGCTGCGCAAGGTTGAGATCAGTGAGTCGGGTGATTCCAGCTTCATCAAGGGTGACCAGATGGAGCTGACCCAGGTATTGGAAGAAAACGAGCGTTTGAGCGACGACGACAAGTTCGTCTCCAAGTACGTCCGCGTTCTGCTGGGTATCACCAAGGCGTCGTTGTCGACCGAGTCGTTCATTTCTGCGGCGTCGTTCCAGGAAACAACGCGTGTTCTGACCGAGGCTGCCGTTACTGGCAAGCGCGATTATCTGCGCGGTCTCAAGGAAAACGTAGTCGTGGGTCGCCTGATTCCAGCTGGTACGGGCCTGCAGTATCACAGCGAGCGTAAGCGCAAGCGTGAAGCCGACAAGCCCGTTCGCGTGAGCGCCGATGAGGTCGAAGCAGCTCTGACTGAGGCGTTGAACTCCAGCGGTAACTAAAGTGCTTGGCCTCGGTTACAAGCCGGGGCCTGCCTTGACGGTGGGCGAGAAGCTCTTTAGACTCTCGTACCCCTAATTTGGCGGGGCTTCGTGCCCTGCCATTTTTCGTTTGTGTCGAAAGACAACAGTGGAGCTAGTAGATGGCAACTATCAACCAGCTGGTACGTCAGCCGCGTAAGCGGGTCGTCGAGAAAAGCGACGTCCCTGCGCTGCAAAACTGCCCGCAACGTCGTGGCGTGTGCACTCGTGTGTACACCACCACGCCGAAGAAACCGAACTCTGCACTTCGTAAGGTTTGCCGTGTTCGTCTGACCAATGGCTATGAAGTCGCCTCGTACATCGGCGGTGAAGGTCACAACCTGCAAGAGCACAGCGTAGTGCTGATCCGTGGCGGTCGTGTAAAAGACCTTCCGGGTGTGCGTTACCACACCGTGCGCGGCTCGCTGGATACTTCCGGCGTGAAAGACCGTAAGCAGGGTCGTTCCAAGTACGGCGCCAAGCGTCCGAAGTAAGCAGCATTTCTATTTATTTGAGTCGATAAGAGTAAGGTCGGGCGTAGCCTGTGCGTTACCGTTCCGAGCTAACCTGAAGACCGTTTGAGGGCTTATCAATGCCAAGACGTCGTGTAGCAGCCAAGCGCGAGATCCTTGACGATCCGAAATACGGAAGTCTGATCCTGGCCAAGTTCATGAACCACGTGATGGAAAGCGGCAAGAAAGCCGTTGCCGAGCGTATTGTTTATGGTGCCTTGGACAAGGTGAAGGAGCGCAAGAACAGCGATCCCCTGGAAATCTTCGAAAAAGCACTCGATGCCATCGCTCCGCTGGTCGAAGTCAAATCCCGCCGTGTTGGCGGTGCTACCTACCAGGTTCCGGTCGAAGTTCGTCCTTCCCGTCGCAATGCCCTGGCCATGCGCTGGCTGGTAGACGCTGCGCGCAAGCGTGGCGAGAAATCCATGGCGCTGCGCCTTGCTGGCGAGCTTATGGATGCTTTTGAAGGTAAAGGCGCTGCAGTCAAGAAGCGTGAAGACGTGCACCGTATGGCTGAAGCCAACAAGGCCTTCTCGCACTACCGCTTCTAAATCAAGCGCAACTTTTACGAGGACCTTATTGTGGCCCGTACTACCCCTATCAACCGCTACCGTAACATCGGTATCTGTGCCCACGTCGACGCGGGCAAGACCACCACGACGGAGCGGATTCTGTTCTACACTGGCCTCAGCCATAAGATGGGTGAAGTGCACGACGGTGCAGCGACTACCGACTGGATGGTTCAGGAGCAGGAGCGTGGTATTACCATTACCTCTGCTGCTGTAACGACCTTCTGGCAGGGTTCGCGCGGTCAGTACGACAACTATCGCGTCAACGTCATCGATACTCCCGGTCACGTTGACTTCACCATTGAAGTGGAGCGCTCGCTCCGCGTTCTCGATGGTGCTGTGGTTGTATTCTGCGGTACTTCCGGCGTTGAGCCGCAGTCCGAGACTGTATGGCGTCAGGCCAACAAGTACGGTGTTCCGCGTATCGTCTACGTGAACAAGATGGACCGCCAGGGAGCCAACTTCCTGCGCGTAGTTGGTCAGATCAAGCAGCGACTGGGTCACACCCCGGTGCCGGTCCAGCTTGCTATCGGCTCCGAAGAGAACTTCGAAGGTCAGATCGATCTGATCAAGATGAAGGCCATCTACTGGAACGATGAAGACAAGGGCACCAGCTATCGCGAGGAAGAGATTCCGGCAGAGCTGATGGATCTGGCTGAAGAGTATCGCTCCAACATGATCGAGGCTGCGGCCGAGGCCAACGAAGAGCTGATGAACAAGTATCTCGAGGGTGGTGAGCTCACCGTTGACGAGATCAAGGCTGGTCTGCGTCAGCGCACGATTGCCTGTGAAATCGTTCCGGCTGTCTGTGGCTCGTCCTTCAAGAACAAGGGCGTGCCTCTGGTTCTCGATGCCGTTATCGACTTCCTGCCTGCGCCGACTGAAATTCCCGCAATCCAGGGCGTAAATCCGGATAACGAAGAGCTGACCGATGAGCGTTACGCCAACGATGAAGAGCCTTTCTCCGCTCTGGCGTTCAAGATCGCTACCGACCCCTTCGTCGGTACCTTGACCTTCGCTCGCGTCTACTCCGGCGTTCTCTCTTCCGGTGACTCGGTGATGAACTCGGTCAAGGGCAAGAAGGAGCGCGTGGGTCGGATGGTGCAGATGCACGCCAACCAGCGTGAAGAGATCAAGGAGTGTCGCGCGGGTGATATCGCTGCTCTGATCGGCATGAAGGATGTCACCACTGGTGACACGCTCTGCTCGATCGACAAGCCGATCATTCTCGAGCGCATGGACTTCCCTGAGCCGGTAATTTCGGTAGCCGTTGAGCCGAAGACTAAGGCTGACCAGGAGAAGATGGGTATCGCGCTGGGCAAGCTGGCTCAGGAAGATCCATCGTTCCGTGTTCAGACCGACGAAGAAACCGGTCAGACCATCATCTCGGGTATGGGTGAGCTTCACCTCGACATCCTTGTCGATCGTATGCGTCGCGAGTTCAACGTCGAAGCCAACATCGGCAAGCCGCAGGTGTCTTACCGCGAAACTATCACCAAGGACAATGTCGAGATCGAAGGTAAGTTCGTTCGTCAGTCCGGTGGTCGCGGCCAGTTCGGTCATTGCTGGATCCGTTTCTCCACTCCGGACGTGGATGAAAAGGGCAATATCACTGAAGGCTTGGTGTTCACCAACGAAGTGGTAGGTGGTGTAGTTCCGAAGGAATACATCCCGGCGATCCAGAAGGGAATCGAAGAGCAGATGAAGAACGGCGTTGTCGCCGGCTATCCGCTGATCGGCCTGAAGGCTACCGTGTTCGATGGTTCCTACCATGACGTCGACTCTAACGAGATGGCGTTCAAGGTTGCAGCTTCCATGGCGACCAAGCAGCTGGCCGGTAAGGGCGGCGGTAAAGTGCTTGAGCCGATCATGAAGGTTGAAGTGGTGACCCCTGAAGACTACATGGGCGATGTAATGGGTGACCTGAACCGTCGTCGTGGTCTGATCCAGGGTATGGAAGACTCGGTCTCCGGCAAGGTTATCCGTGCCGAGGTTCCGCTTGGGGAAATGTTCGGTTATGCAACCGACGTTCGTTCCATGTCTCAGGGTCGCGCGAGCTACTCCATGGAATTCTCCAAATACGCTGAGGCGCCGGCGAATATCGTCGAGACGCTCGTCAAAAAACAAGGTTGATTCAGCCCTTTAAGTAAGAGGTTTACTGTCGTGGCTAAGGAAAAGTTCGAACGTAACAAACCGCACGTCAACGTCGGCACCATTGGTCACGTCGACCATGGCAAGACCACTCTGACTGCTGCTCTGACTCGCGTGTGCTCCGAAGTTTTCGGCTCCGCTCGTGTCGACTTCGACAAGATCGATAGCGCGCCCGAAGAGAAGGCTCGCGGTATCACCATCAACACCGCTCACGTAGAGTACGACTCCAATGTCCGTCACTACGCGCATGTTGACTGCCCGGGTCACGCTGACTATGTGAAGAACATGATCACCGGTGCTGCCCAGATGGATGGTGCGATCCTGGTTTGCTCCGCTGCTGACGGCCCCATGCCGCAGACTCGCGAGCACATCCTACTGTCTCGTCAGGTGGGTGTTCCGTACATCGTCGTGTTCCTGAACAAGGCCGACATGGTCGACGATGCCGAGCTGCTCGAGCTGGTCGAAATGGAAGTTCGTGATCTGCTGTCGACCTATGATTTCCCGGGTGACGACACGCCGATCATCATCGGTTCCGCGCTGATGGCGCTGAATGGCGAAGATGACAACGAGCTGGGCACTACTGCGGTCAAGAAGCTGGTCGAGACTCTGGATACCTACATCCCTGAGCCGGTTCGCGCCATCGACAAGCCGTTCCTGATGCCGATCGAAGACGTGTTCTCCATTTCCGGTCGCGGTACCGTTGTGACTGGTCGTGTTGAGCGCGGCATCGTCAAGGTTCAGGAAGAGATCGAGATCGTTGGTCTGCGTGATACCACCAAGACCACCTGTACCGGTGTCGAAATGTTCCGCAAGCTGCTCGACGAAGGTCGTGCCGGTGAGAACTGCGGCGTTCTGCTGCGTGGTACCAAGCGTGATGACGTCGAGCGTGGCCAGGTTCTGGCCAAGCCGGGCACCATCAAGCCGCACACCAAGTTCGAAGCCGAAGTGTACGTTCTGTCCAAGGAAGAGGGTGGTCGTCACACCCCGTTCTTCAAGGGCTATCGTCCGCAGTTCTACTTCCGTACCACCGACGTGACCGGTTCGTGCGAACTGCCGGAAGGCGTTGAGATGGTAATGCCGGGCGACAACGTAAAAATGGTTGTCACCCTGATCAAGCCGATCGCCATGGAAGACGGCCTGCGCTTCGCAATTCGCGAGGGTGGTCGTACCGTTGGTGCTGGCGTGGTTGCCAAGATCGTCGAGTAATAATTGACGATGATGAAAAAGGCCCCCTCGGGGGCCTTTTTCTATTATTGATCATTTATTGACACCCTATGGGCGCATCCGTACAATTGCGCCTCCTTTTACCGGGGGTATTGCGCCTGGTAGGGTGGCTACTTGGAGTCTGAGGTCAAAATGCAAAACCAACAAATCCGTATTCGGTTGAAGGCTTTTGACCATCGCCTGATCGATCAATCAACCCAGGAAATCGTGGAAACCGCGAAACGTACTGGTGCTCAGGTGCGTGGTCCGATTCCGCTGCCAACCCGCAAAGAGCGGTTCACTGTGCTGGTCTCTCCGCACGTCAATAAAGACGCGCGCGATCAGTATGAAATTCGAACCCACAAGCGTGTGCTGGACATTGTTCAGCCGACCGACAAAACCGTCGATGCGCTGATGAAGCTCGATCTTGCGGCTGGTGTGGAAGTGCAGATCAGCCTCGGCTAAAACCTGAGAGTTTTAGTCGTGTAACGCTCTGAAATGGGCGGCCATAGCGGGTGAAAGCCCCGTACACTCAAGAGGTTTCAAAATGACTATTGGTGTAGTCGGTCGCAAATGCGGTATGACCCGCGTTTTCACCGAGGATGGTGTCTCTATTCCGGTTACGGTCATCGAGATCGAGCCGAATCGCGTCACTCAGTTCAAGAATGAAGAGAGCGATGGCTATCGTGCAGTGCAGGTCACTGTCGGCGAGCGTCGCGCGTCCCGTGTTACCAAGGCTCAGGCCGGTCACTTCGCTAAAGCGAATGTTGCTGCTGGTCGTGGCGTCTGGGAATTCCGTCTCGATAGCGAGGAGTTCCAGGCTGGTGACCAGATCAACGCTGAGATTTTCCAGGCTGGGCAGATGGTGGATGTCACCGGTCAGTCCAAGGGTAAAGGCTTCGCCGGTACCATCAAGCGTTGGAACTTCCGTGGTCAGGACAATACCCACGGTAACTCCGTATCCCACCGCGTCCCGGGCTCTATCGGTCAGTGCCAGACCCCAGGTCGTGTATTCAAGGGCAAGAAGATGTCCGGGCACATGGGCGCCGAGCGCGTAACCGTGCAGTCTCTGGAAATCGTGCGTGTCGATGCTGAGCGGAATCTGCTTTTGGTGAAGGGCGCAGTGCCCGGTGCCACTGGTGGTGACGTGCTCGTGCGTCCGGCCGCCAAGGCTCGCGGTTAAGGGGGAGTTCACATGCAATTGAATGTAAATGGCGCACAGGCCATCGAAGTCTCCGATCGCACCTTTGGTGGTGAGTTCAACGAGACGCTGGTGCACCAGGCAGTCGTCGCCTACATGGCCGGCGGTCGTCAGGGTAGCAAGCAGCAGAAAACCCGCTCCGATGTGTCCGGTGGTGGCAAGCGTCCGTGGCGCCAGAAGGGCACAGGTCGTGCTCGTGCTGGTACCAGTCGTGGCCCGATCTGGCGTGGCGGTGGCGTAACATTCGCCGCGCGTCCTCAGAACCATGATCAGAAGCTGAACAAGAAGATGTATCGCGCTGCGCTGCGTTCCATTCTTGCTGAGCTGGTCCGCTCCGAGCGTCTGGTTGTCGTAGAAGATTTCGCCGTCGACGCGCCGAAAACCAAGGTGCTTGCTAGCAAGCTCAATGGTATGGGCCTGAGCGATGTGCTGATCGTTTCCGATGCTGTCGATCAGAACCTGTACCTGGCTGCGCGCAACCTGCCGCATGTCGATGTGCGTGATGTCCAGGGTTCCGATCCGGTCAGCCTGATCGCCTATGACAAGGTGTTGATCACCGTGTCGGCTGTGAAGAAATTCGAGGAGCTGCTGGGATGAACCAGGAACGCGTATTCAAAGTCCTGCTTGGTCCGCACGTCTCTGAGAAGGCTACCGTGCTGGCTGACAGCAAGAAGCAATTCGTTTTCAAGGTTGCGACCGACGCAACCAAGCTGGAAATCAAGAAGGCTGTTGAGAGCCTGTTCGACGTGAAGGTCGCCGCCGTCAACACCCTGAACGTTCAGGGCAAGACCAAGCGTACCGCTCGCGGTCTGGGCAAGCGCAACGACTGGAAGAAGGCATATATCGCGCTTCAGCCGGGCCAGGATCTCGATTTCTCCGGCAGTGCTGAGTAAGGAAGGGGTGCATCATGGCAATCGTTAAATGCAAACCGACTTCCGCGGGCCGCCGTTTTGTGGTCAAGGTGGTCAATCAGGAGCTGCACAAAGGCGCTCCTTACGCACCGCTGCTCGAGAAGAAGTCGAAGACTGGCGGCCGTAACAACAACGGTCGTATCACCACTCGCCACATTGGTGGTGGTCACAAGCAGCATTACCGTCTGGTTGATTTTCGTCGCAACAAGGATGGTATTCCTGCCATCGTCGAGCGTATCGAATATGACCCGAACCGTACTGCGCACATTGCGCTGCTGAAGTATGCCGATGGTGAGCGTCGCTACATCATCGCGCCGAAGGGTGTAAGCGCTGGCGATCAACTGGTCTCGGGCATCAATGCTCCGATCAAGGCTGGCAACAGCCTGCCGCTGCGCAACATCCCGCTGGGTTCTACCGTTCACGGTGTCGAGCTCAAGCCGGGTAAGGGTGCTCAGATCGCTCGCTCCGCTGGCGCTTCTGCTCAGCTGGTTGCTCGCGAGGGTTCCTACGTGACGCTGCGTCTGCGCTCCGGCGAGATGCGCAAGGTGCTGGCCGAGTGCCGTGCGACCCTGGGCGAGGTCTCGAACTCCGAGCACAGCCTGCGTTCGCTGGGCAAGGCAGGGGCTAAGCGCTGGAAGGGCATTCGTCCTACCGTTCGTGGTGTCGCGATGAACCCGGTCGATCACCCGCACGGTGGTGGTGAAGGTCGTACCTCCGGTGGTCGTCATCCGGTGTCGCCATGGGGCTTCCCGACTAAGGGCGCGAAGACCCGCACTAACAAGCGCACCGATAACATGATTGTCCGTCGTCGCAAGTAACTAGAGGGATACGACAGTGCCGCGTTCTCTGAAAAAAGGTCCTTTTATCGATCTTCACCTACTGAAGAAGGTCGAAGCGGCGGTGGAAAAGAGCGATCGTAAGCCAGTTAAAACCTGGTCGCGTCGTTCGATGATCCTGCCGCAAATGGTCGGTCTGACCATCGCTGTACATAACGGTCGTCAACATGTACCGGTCCTCGTGTCCGAAGACATGGTCGGCCACAAACTCGGCGAGTTCGCTGCAACCCGTACATATCGCGGGCATGTGGCGGACAAGAAAGGCAAGCGCTAAGGGGTAAGGAAAGATGGAAGTAGCCGCTAAGTTGTCGGGCGCTCGCATCTCCGCCCAGAAAGCCCGCCTGGTCGCCGACCAGATCCGCGGGAAGAAGGTGGGCGAAGCGCTCAACCTCCTGGCTTTCAGTAGCAAGAAAGCCGCCGAGATCATGAAGAAAGTGCTGGAGTCGGCCGTTGCCAACGCCGAGCACAACGAAGGCGCAGATGTGGATGACTTGAAAGTCTCCACGGTCTTCGTCAACGAGGGGCGTTCGCTTAAGCGCATCATGCCGCGTGCCAAAGGCCGCGCTGATCGCATCGTCAAGCGGTCTTGCCATATCACTGTCAAGGTTGCGGACAAGTAACGGAGTCGATCAGATGGGTCAGAAAGTACATCCCACTGGCATTCGCCTGGGAATCGTCAAGGAGCACACCTCCGTCTGGTACGCAGACGGCCGCACGTATGCAGACTATCTGCTTGCAGATCTGAACGTGCGTGAGTACCTCCAAGACAAATTAAAAAGCGCGTCCGTAAGCCGTATCGATATCCATCGCCCGGCTCAAACCGCACGCATCACCATCCACACCGCTCGTCCCGGCATTGTGATCGGCAAGAAGGGTGAGGATGTTGAGAAGCTGCGTCAGGACCTGACCAAGCAAATGGGTGTGCCGGTGCACATCAATATCGAAGAGATCCGCAAGCCGGAGCTCGACGCAATGCTGGTTGCACAGAGCGTAGCTCAGCAGCTGGAGCGTCGCGTGATGTTCCGTCGCGCCATGAAGCGCGCCGTACAGAACGCCATGCGCATTGGTGCCAAAGGCATCAAGATCCAGGTCAGTGGTCGTCTGGGTGGGGCTGAAATTGCCCGTACCGAGTGGTATCGCGAAGGTCGTGTGCCTCTGCACACCCTGCGTGCCGATATCGATTACAACACTTACGAAGCGCACACCACTTACGGTGTGATCGGCGTGAAGGTGTGGATCTTCAAGGGCGAAGTAATTGGTGGTCGCCATGAAGAGCTCAAGCCTCAAGCGCCTGCTCCTCGTAAAAAAGCTGCTAAGTAAGGGGTACGCCAAATGTTGCAACCCAAGCGTACAAAATTCCGCAAGCAGATGACCGGCCACAACCGTGGTCTGGCTCAGCGCGGTAGCAAGGTCAGCTTCGGCGAATTCGCGCTGAAGTCTGTTTCCCGTGGTCGTCTGACCGCGCGTCAGATCGAGGCTGCACGTCGTGCGCTCACCCGTCACGTAAAGCGTGGCGGAAAGATCTGGATCCGCGTGTTCCCCGACAAGCCTGTAACCAAGAAGCCTCTGGAAGTCCGGATGGGTAAAGGTAAGGGTAGCGTCGAGTACTGGGTAGCCCAGATTCAGCCGGGCAAGGTGCTCTACGAGATCGAGGGTGTTTCCGAAGAGCTGGCGCGTGAGGCTTTCGCCCTGGCCGCTGCAAAGCTGCCGCTCGCCACCTCCTTTGTTAAGCGGACGGTGATGTGATGAAAGCGAATGAACTTCGTGAAAAATCCGTTGAGCAGCTGAACGAGCAACTGCTCGAGCTGCTGCGGGACCAGTTCAATCTGCGTATGCAGAAAGCGACTGGCCAGTTGGGGCAGTCTCACCTGCTCTCGCAAGTCAAGCGCGACATCGCTCGTGTCAAGACTGTGCTCAACCAGCAGGCAGGTAAGTGATCATGGCTGAAGCTCAGAAAACCGTCCGCACGCTGACCGGCCGCGTCGTCAGCGACAAGATGGACAAGACCATCACCGTTCTGATCGAGCGTCGCGTCAAGCACCCGATCTACGGTAAATACGTGAAGCGTTCGACCAAACTGCACGCCCACGACGAAACCAACCAGTGCCGTATCGGCGACAAGGTCACCATCCGCGAGACTCGTCCGCTGGCAAAGACCAAGTCCTGGATGCTGGTTGATGTCGTTGAACGCGCCGTCGAAGTCTAAGGGCTAGGGGTCGGAGAAATTATATGATTCAGACTCAATCCATGCTCGATGTGGCTGATAACAGTGGCGCTCGTCGCGTCATGTGTATCAAGGTGCTCGGCGGTTCTCACCGTCGTTACGCCGGCATCGGCGACATTATCAAAGTAACCGTCAAGGAAGCGATTCCTCGTGGCAAGGTCAAGAAAGGCCAGGTGATGACCGCTGTTGTGGTTCGCACTCGTCACGGTGTTCGTCGTCCCGATGGCTCCATCATTCGCTTCGATGGCAATGCTGCTGTTCTGCTGAACAACAAGCAGGAGCCTATCGGCACCCGTATCTTTGGGCCGGTGACGCGTGAACTTCGTACCGAGAAGTTCATGAAGATCGTCTCGCTCGCCCCTGAAGTGCTGTAAGGAGTAGCCGCATGCAAAAGATTCGTCGCAACGACGAGATCATCGTCATCGCCGGCAAAGACAAGGGCAAGCGCGGTAAGGTGCTGAAGGTCCTCGCGGACGACCGTCTGGTCGTTGGCGGGATCAATCTCGTAAAGCGCCATACCAAGCCTAACCCGATGTCCGGCGTTCAGGGCGGTATCGTCGAGAAGGAGGCGCCTTTGCACGTCTCTAACGTCGCCATTTTCAACGGTGAGACCAACAAGGCAGACCGCGTTGGCTTCAAGGTTGAAGAAGGCAAGAAAATTCGTGTCTTCAAGTCGACCCAGAAGCCGGTTGACGCTTGAGACTGCTAGGTAGATAACCATGGCACGACTAAAAGAAGTTTATCGGAAGGAAATCGCGCCCAAGCTGAAGGAAGAACTGAAGCTTGGCAACGTGATGGAAGTTCCGCGTATCACCAAGATCACCCTCAACATGGGTATCGGCGAAGCGATCGGTGACAAGAAGATCATCGACAATGCTGTTGCTGACCTGGAAAAGATCACCGGCCAGAAGGTTGTAGTGACTCACGCTCGCAAGTCCATCGCAGGCTTCAAAGTCCGCGAAGGCTGGCCGATCGGCGTCAAGGTCACGCTGCGCAGTGATCGTATGTATGAATTCCTGGATCGCCTGCTTTCGATCTCCCTGCCGCGCGTGCGTGACTTCCGCGGCCTGAATGCCAAGTCCTTCGATGGCCGCGGCAACTACAGTATGGGCGTCAAAGAGCAGATCATCTTCCCGGAAATCGATTACGACAAGATCGATGCCCTGCGTGGTCTGGACATCACTCTGACCACTACTGCTCGGACGGATGAAGAAGGTCGCGCTCTGCTGCGCGCTTTCAACTTCCCGTTCCGTAACTGATTGGAGTAGGCACATGGCTAAGCAAAGCATGAAGAACCGTGAGCTGAAGCGTCAGCAAACGGTCGCCAAGTTCGCCCAGAAGCGTGCTGCACTGAAAGCAATCATCGCAAGCCCGGAGTCCTCTCCGGAAGCGCGCTGGGAAGCTCAGGTCGCACTGCAGAAGCAGCCTCGTGACGCAAGCGCTTCGCGCCTGCGCAACCGCTGCCGTCTGACTGGTCGTCCGCACGGCGTTTACCGCAAGTTCGGCCTCGCGCGCAACATGCTGCGTCAGGCGGCAATGCGTGGTGACGTGCCGGGTCTGGTTAAGGCCAGCTGGTAATAGAAGCATCCAGGGCCCTGCGGGTCCTGTTTGTTTTTCGTTCAAGCCCCTCATGGGGCTTGATTCGTTTCTGGCAACTCTCTAGAATGCCCGGCTCGCCTGAGCCTTGCATTTTTGTGGGGTTTGCCTGTTGGCGACACGAGCCGTCCAAGGCTTATTTTTTTGTATTAGGAGCTAAGAGCCCATGAGTATGCAGGACCCGTTAGCGGACATGCTAACTCGTATCCGTAATGCCCAGATGGCCGAAAAGTCCGTCGTAAGCATGCCGTCTTCCACTCTGAAGGTGGCTGTTGCCAACGTTCTTCAAGGTGAAGGCTATATCGCGGGATACCAGGTCAGTGGCGACGCCAAGCCGCAACTGTCCATCGAGCTGAAGTATTTCGAAGGCCGTCCGGTCATCGAGGAGCTCAAGCGCGTAAGTCGTCCTGGCCTGCGCCAGTACAAATCCGTTGACCAGTTGCCGAAAGTACGTGGCGGTTTGGGTGTGTCGATTGTCTCCACCAACAAGGGTGTGATGACTGATCGGGCTGCTCGGGCTGCTGGTGTTGGCGGCGAAGTGCTCTGCACTGTGTTCTAAGGGGGGATAAGCATGTCTCGCGTTGCTAAGAACCCCGTCAAGCTGCCTGCTGGCGTCGAAATCAAGATGTCTGGTCAGCAGCTTTCGGTGAAGGGCGCAAAAGGCGCTCTCGAACTGAATGTTCATCCGTCCGTGGAGGTCATCCAGGAGTCTGGTGAGCTGCGTTTTGCTGGCCGTAATGGTGATCAGCAAACTCGCGCCATGGCCGGCACTACCCGTGCGCTGGTCAACAACATGGTGATCGGCGTCAGCCAAGGCTTCGAGCGCAAGCTTCAGCTGGTTGGTGTTGGTTACAAGGCGCAAGCCAAAGGTCAAGTGCTGTCCCTGGCTCTCGGTTTCTCGCATCCGGTGGATTACGAACTGCCGCAAGGCGTTACCGCTGAGACCCCCAGCCAGACCGATATCCTGATCAAGGGTGTCGACAAGCAACTGGTCGGTCAGGTGGCTGCTGAAATCCGCGACTTCCGTCGCCCTGAGCCCTACAAGGGCAAAGGCGTGCGGTACTCGGATGAAGTAGTCCGTCGCAAAGAAGCTAAGAAGAAGTAGGGCATAGCAAATGAGCGTAAAGAAAGAAACTCGTCTGCGTCGCGCTCGCAAGGCACGCCTGAAGATGCGCGAGCTGGAAACCGTACGCCTCTGCGTGTACCGCTCTTCCCAGCACATCTACGCCCAGGTCCTTTCGGCCGACGGCGGCAAGGTCCTGGCCAGCGCCTCGACTCTGGACAAAGAACTGCGTGACGCCGCCACCGGCAACGTCGACGCTGCCAAGAAAGTCGGTCAGCTGGTCGCTGAGCGCGCGAAAGCCGCAGGTGTCACTCAGGTGGCGTTCGACCGTTCTGGCTTCAAGTACCACGGTCGTGTCAAGGCACTGGCTGAAGCTGCTCGTGAAGGCGGGCTGGAGTTCTAAGTTATGGCAAATAACGAGCAAAAGCGCGACGAAGGCTACATCGAGAAGCTGGTTCAAGTTAACCGCGTCGCAAAAACTGTAAAAGGTGGTCGTATCTTCACCTTCACCGCGCTGACTGTGGTCGGTGATGGCAAGGGTCGTGTCGGCTTCGGTCGTGGCAAGTCCCGTGAAGTACCGGCTGCTATTCAAAAGGCTATGGAGGCGGCTCGCCGCAACATGATCCAGGTCGACCTGAATGGCACTACTCTGCAGTACGCCACCAAGGCCGCGCATGGCGCGTCCAAGGTCTACATGCAGCCTGCCTCCGAGGGTACCGGCGTGATTGCCGGTGGTGCCATGCGCGCCATTCTGGAAGTTGCTGGCGTTCAGAACGTACTGGCCAAGTGCTACGGCTCTACCAACCCGGTCAACGTGGTTCACGCCACCTTTAAGGGTCTGAAGGCGATGCAGTCGCCTGAGTCGATTGCTGCCAAGCGTGGCAAGAGCGTCGAGGAGATTTCCTGATCATGGCTAACACCGTCAAGGTCACGCTGATCAAGAGTGTCAGCGGTCGTATCCCCAATCACAAGCTGTGCGTCAAGGGTCTTGGCCTGCGTCGCATTGGTCACACCGTCGAGGTTCAGGATACTCCTGAAAATCGCGGCATGATCAACAAGGCTTATTACATGCTCCGTGTGGAGGGCTAAGCCATGCAACTGAACGATCTGCGTTCTGCGCCGGGTGCCCGTCGCGAAAAGCTGCGTCCCGGTCGTGGTATCGGTAGTGGCCTGGGCAAGACCTGTGGCCGTGGTCACAAGGGTCAGACCTCTCGTTCCGGCGGCAAGATCGCTCCCGGTTTCGAGGGTGGTCAGCAGCCTCTGCATCGTCGTCTGCCGAAGTTCGGTTTCGTTTCGCTGAAAGCCATGGACCGCGCTGAGGTTCGTACCTCTGAGTTGGCCAAGGTGGAAGGTGATGTCGTTACCG
Source organism: Stutzerimonas chloritidismutans AW-1 (assembly GCF_000495915.1). GTDB lineage: Bacteria > Pseudomonadota > Gammaproteobacteria > Pseudomonadales > Pseudomonadaceae > Stutzerimonas > Stutzerimonas chloritidismutans. Next base: position 40,971 of record NZ_AOFQ01000041.1, on the reverse strand, counting down.
TGCAAAGCCTGAAAGACGCCAACGTAATCAACCAGAACGTACAGCGCGTGAAGATCATGCTGTCGGGCGAGGTTGGTCGTGCGGTTACTCTCAAGGGTATCGCAGCCACCAAAGGTGCGCGTGCGGCTATCGAAGCAGCTGGCGGCAAGTTCGAGGAATAAATGGCTAAGCAAGGTGCTCTCTCCGCGCTGAGTAATGGTGGTCTGTCCGAACTCTGGGCTCGTCTGCGCTTTCTGTTCATGGCGATCATCGTCTATCGGATTGGCGCACACATCCCTGTTCCCGGGATAAATCCCGATCGGCTGGCCGAGCTGTTCCGTCAGAACGAGGGGACCATCCTTAGCTTGTTCAACATGTTTTCCGGTGGTGCGCTGGAGCGCATGAGTATTTTTGCTTTGGGGATCATGCCGTACATTTCGGCATCGATCATCATGCAGCTCATGACCGCTGTCAGCCCACAGCTGGAGCAGTTGAAGAAAGAAGGTGAGGCCGGTCGTCGCAAGATCAGTCAGTACACGCGTTACGGTACGCTCGTGCTGGCCATCGTTCAGGCGATCGGTATGTCGGTCGGGTTGGCGGGGCAAGGTGTCGCGTTCAGCAACGATTTCGGCTTCTACTTCGTGGCCATCACGACGTTCGTGTCTGGTGCGATGTTCATGATGTGGCTGGGTGAGCAGATCACCGAGCGTGGCGTTGGCAACGGTATCTCGATGTTGATCTTCGCAGGTATCGTCGCCGGCTTGCCGGGTGCGCTCGGTCAGTCGTTCGAATCTGCTCGCCAGGGCGATATCAATATCATCGCGCTGCTTGCTGTTGGCCTGCTCGCTGTAGCGATCATCGGTTTCGTGGTGTTTATCGAGCGTGGTCAGCGCCGTATCGCGGTTCACTACGCGAAGCGTCAGCAGGGCCGTAAGGTCTTTGCCGCGCAGACCAGTCACTTGCCGTTGAAGGTGAATATGGCGGGGGTCATCCCGGCTATCTTTGCCAGCAGCATTCTGCTGTTCCCGGCTTCGCTGGGGCAGTGGTTCGGTCAGTCAGAGAGCATGGGCTGGTTGGCTGACATTTCGCAGGCGATCGCGCCCGGGCAGCCGTTGAACATTCTGCTGTTCAGTGCCGGGATCATCTTCTTCTGCTTCTTCTATACGGCATTGATGTTCAATCCGAAAGACGTAGCAGAGAACCTGAAGAAGTCTGGCGCGTTTATTCCCGGGATTCGTCCTGGTGAGCAGTCGGCTCGCTACATTGATGGCGTGTTGACTCGTTTGACCATGTTCGGCGCCCTGTACATGACGGCTGTCTGCCTGCTGCCACAGTTTCTTGTGGTTGCAGCCAACGTGCCGTTCTACCTTGGTGGGACCTCGTTGCTGATCGTGGTCGTGGTTGTAATGGACTTCATGTCCCAAGTGCAGTCACACCTCATGTCGCACCAGTACGATTCCCTCATGAAGAAAGCCAACCTGAAGGGCTACGGCAGTGGAATGCTCCGCTGAGGTGGCTCGTAAGGTTCTAGGAGTTGGTGATGAAAGTTCGTGCATCGGTTAAAAAGCTGTGCCGTAACTGCAAGATCATCCGTCGCGACGGTGTCGTGCGCGTGATCTGTAGCGCAGAACCGCGTCACAAGCAGCGCCAAGGCTGATTGTGTAAGGCGTTATAACCCGGCAGCTAGTGCGCTGCCGGGTTGAATATTTGTTATTACAGCGTTAATATCTCGCGCCCTTTTCTTGGCTTCCGGGGCGTAGGTAGCTGTCAATTGGAGTTTCACTGAATGGCCCGTATTGCAGGCGTCAACATTCCGGATAACAAGCACACTGTTATCTCGCTGACCTACATCTACGGTGTTGGTCGCACCCGTGCACAGGAAATCTGTGCTGCTACCGGTGTGAATCCGGCAGCGAAGATCAAGGATCTTTCCGACGAGCAGGTCGAACTGCTGCGTGGCGAAGTCGGCAAGTTCATCGTTGAAGGCGACCTGCGTCGCGAAGTCAACATGAAAATCAAGCGCTTGATGGACCTGGGTTGCTATCGCGGCCTGCGTCATCGTCGTGGTCTGCCGGTTCGCGGTCAGCGTACCAAGACCAACGCACGTACCCGTAAGGGCCCGCGCAAGCCGATCCGCAAGTAATCGCGTTAGCGAATCGACAGGAATTTAGTCATGGCAAAACCTGCTGCTCGTCCTCGTAAAAAAGTCAAAAAGACAGTGGTTGATGGCATCGCCCACATCCACGCGTCTTTCAACAACACCATCGTGACCATCACCGATCGTCAGGGCAATGCGTTGTCCTGGGCTACTTCGGGTGGTTCCGGTTTCCGCGGCTCGCGTAAGAGCACTCCGTTCGCTGCCCAGATCGCTGCAGAGCGCGCTGGTCAGGCTGCGCTGGAGTACGGCCTGAAGAACCTCGACGTCAACGTCAAGGGCCCAGGTCCGGGTCGGGAGTCCGCCGTGCGTGCTTTGAACGCATGTGGTTATAAAATCGCCAGCATCACCGACGTGACGCCTATCCCGCATAACGGGTGCCGTCCGCCGAAGAAGCGCCGCGTGTAATCAGGAGACAGTGAAGAATGGCTCGTTATATTGGTCCCAAGTGCAAACTGTCTCGTCGTGAAGGCACCGATCTCTTCCTGAAGAGTGGTGCGCGCGCGCTCGAATCCAAGTGCAATATCGAAACCCCGCCGGGTGTTCACGGTCAGCGTCGCGGACGTCTGTCCGATTACGGCACCCAGCTGCGTGAAAAGCAGAAGGTACGCCGCATCTACGGTGTGCTGGAGCGTCAGTTCAGTGGTTATTACAAGGAAGCAGCCAGCCGTAAGGGCGCTACCGGTGAGAATCTGCTGCAGCTGCTCGAGTGCCGTCTGGACAACGTCGTGTACCGCATGGGCTTCGGCTCTACTCGTGCCGAATCGCGTCAGCTGGTCTCGCACAAGTCAATCAGTGTCAACGGTCAGACCGTGAACATTCCGTCTTACCAGGTCAAGGCCGGTGACGTAGTGGCTGTTCGTGAGAAGTGCCGTAACCAGCTGCGTATCGCCCAGGCCCTCGAACTGTGCGCTCAGCGCGGTCGCGTTGAATGGGTCGAAGTAGATGCCGACAAGAAATCCGGTGTTTTCAAGAATGTTCCGGCTCGCAGCGATCTGTCCGCCGACATCAACGAAAACCTGATTGTCGAGCTCTACTCCAAGTAAGGGCTAGAAAATAGGTGTATCCATGCAGAGTTCGGTAAATGAGTTCCTGCCCCCCCGCCATATCGATGTGCAGGTGGTCAGTCCGACCCGTGCCAAGATCACTCTCGAGCCCCTCGAGCGTGGTTTTGGCCACACCCTTGGCAACGCGCTGCGTCGTATTCTGTTGTCCTCCATGCCCGGCTGCGCTGTGGTCGAGGCGGAGATCGACGGTGTGCTCCACGAGTACAGCGCCATCGAGGGCGTGCAGGAAGATGTCATCGAAATCCTGCTCAACCTCAAAGGTATCGCCATCAAGCTGCACGGCCGTGATGAAGTGACCTTGAGCCTGGTGAAGAAGGGCGCGGGCGCTGTTACCGCTGCCGATATCCAGCTGGATCACGATGTCGAAATCGTCAATGGCGATCACCTGATCGCCAATCTGGCGGCCAACGGCTCGCTCAACATGAAGCTCAAGGTCGCTCGCGGCCGCGGTTACGAGCCTGCTGATGCGCGTCAGAGCGATGAAGACGAAAGCCGTAGCATCGGTCGTCTGCAGCTCGACGCCACTTTCAGCCCGGTTCGTCGCGTGGCTTACGTGGTCGAAAATGCTCGTGTCGAGCAGCGCACCAACCTGGACAAACTGGTCATTGACCTGGAAACCAACGGCACCCTGGATCCCGAAGAGGCGATCCGTCGTGCAGCGACCATCCTGCAGCAACAGCTGGCTGCGTTCGTCGACCTCAAGGGCGACAGCGAGCCGGTTGTAATCGAGCAGGAAGACGAGATCGATCCGATCCTGTTGCGTCCGGTTGATGACCTGGAGCTGACCGTACGTTCGGCCAACTGCCTGAAGGCGGAAAACATCTACTACATTGGTGATCTGATTCAGCGCACCGAAGTAGAGCTGTTGAAGACGCCGAATCTGGGCAAGAAGTCCCTGACTGAGATCAAGGACGTTCTGGCTTCGCGTGGTTTGTCCCTCGGTATGCGTCTGGATAACTGGCCGCCGGCAAGTCTCAAGAAGGACGATAAGGCCACTGCCTGATCGCCCCCAGTAACCGAACTGAACGTTTGGTAAGGAATTTCAATCATGCGTCATCGTAAAAGTGGCCGTCACCTGAGCCGCACCAGCGCCCACCGCAAGGCCATGTTTCAAAACATGGCGGTGTCGCTGTTCGAGCACGAACTGATCAAGACCACCCTGCCCAAGGCCAAGGAGCTGCGTCGCGTTGCCGAGCCGCTGATCACCCTGGCTAAGGAAGATAGCGTCGCTAACCGTCGTCTGGCTTTCGACCGTACTCGTTCGAAGGCTGCCGTAGGCAAGCTGTTCAACGATCTGGGCAAGCGTTACGCCACCCGTCAGGGCGGCTATCTGCGTATCCTCAAGTGCGGCTTCCGCGCTGGTGACAACGCACCTATGGCTTACGTCGAGCTGGTTGACCGTCCGGTCACTGGTGAAGTGGAAGCCGCCGAGTAAGATCGGTAGCGGCAATTAAAAACCGAGCCTTTTGGCTCGGTTTTTTTATGGTGCGCCAGGCATGGCGCGTAGCGCCGTGACTGGCGCTGTCGGGTTCACTGTGGTGGTGAGCCTGGCGACTTGGAGGTGAAAGTCCTCTACACACCCGGCAAGGGGAAGTGTTAGCTGAAGGCAAGGGTGTCGCGGGCGACTGCGAATCTGAAGGAAGCCCGAGGCAAAATGCTGGCCTGACGAACAGGAAGCGGATGAGGCGGCGCAGCGGGGTGAGGTGGCCATAATCGCCAAAGCCCGATACTTGCACGGAACGCTGCGACGTAGATCCGACAGGCATAAGCAGGAAGGTCGCGCGAATTACCCTGGGAGATCTGTACGCTTGCCATTGTGCTACCGATTGTCGAGAGGCGACGGGATGGGCGTGCAGAAGTCAGCCGAGGCCGTAGTAAGTGGCGGTCAACCACGCCATCAAGGGCCGAACAGGTCATGCCGCCAGTAGGCGTCAGCGTCTCGTCGATAACCGAAATGCAGAAATTTCTCCAAGAGAAGACTGTCACCCCGAGTCCCGGCCAGAGGCCGAGGATGACGCCTGACAGCGCAGAGGTATCGGCGGCGTCGGTGACGTGGATGAACGCGGAGCCGGACACGCTGATGGAGCGGGTGCTTGCACCGGCGAATCTCAAGCGTGCGTATCAGCGCGTGGTCAGCAACAAGGGGGCGCCGGGTGCCGATGGCATGACGGTCGCCGACTTGGCAGGCTACGTGAAACAGTATTGGCCCATCCTGAAGGTCAGGCTGCTGGCAGGTGAATACCATCCCCAGGCAGTGCGGGCGGTCGAAATTCCCAAACCGCAGGGCGGTATGCGGCAACTGGGCATTCCCAGTGTCGTGGATCGCCTGATCCAGCAAGCCCTGCTGCAACAGCTCACGCCGATCTTCGATCCGCTGTTCTCGGACTATAGCTACGGCTTCCGTCCGGGCAGAAGCGCTCACCAGGCTGTCGAGATGGCCCGCACCCATGTGGCGGCGGGTCATAGGTGTTGCGTGGAACTCGATCTGGAGAAGTTCTTTGATCGGGTCAACCACGACATCCTGATGTTCTGTGTTGAGCGCCATGTCGAAGACAAACAGGTGCTCAGACTCATCCGCCGTTACCTCGAAGCGGGCGTCATGTCGGACGGGGTTGTCAGCCATCGGCAGGAGGGGGCGCCGCAAGGCGGCCCGCTTTCGCCGCTGCTGTCGAACATCCTGCTCGATGAACTCGACCGTGAGTTGGAGCGGCGAGGCCATCGCTTCGTGCGCTATGCCGATGACGCGAACATTTATGTCCGTAGTCCGCGTGCTGGCGAACGAGTGCTGGCCAGTGTCGAGCGGTTCCTGAATCACCGTCTGAAACTGAGACTGAATCGGGACAAGAGTCGCGTGGCTGGGTCGTGGAAATGCGACTACCTGGGGTATGGGATGAGTTGGCACTCGCTGCCTAGACTGCGAGTGGCAACCATGAGCCTGCGCCGTGTGCGCGACCGTCTCAGGGAACTGCTGCGAGGGGTGCGGGGCCACAAGATGGCGAATGTCATCGAGCGGGTAAACCCGGTGCTGCGAGGCTGGGCAGGCTACTTCAAGCTCAGCCAGAGCAAGCGTCCACTGGAAGAGCTGGATGGCTGGGTCAGGCACAAACTTCGCTGTGTCATCTGGCGGCAATGGAAGCAGCCCTCTACGAGGGCGCGCAACCTGATGCGCCTGGGATTGAGCGAGGAGCGTGCCTGCAAGTCGGCCTTCAATGGCCGAGGCCCGTGGTGGAACTCAGGAGCGCCGCATATGAATCAGGCGCTGCCGAAGAAGCTATGGGACAGACTTGGACTGGTCTCGATACTGGATACGATCAATCGGCTTAACCGCATGGCCTGAACCGCCGTGTACGGAACCGTACGCACGGTGGTGTGGGAGGACGGCGGCCGTGAGGCCGCCTCCTACCCGATCCCAAAGGATTCTGAGAGACTGGCTCTATAAGGGGCGTTGATCTTCATCATTAGTCGGCGTTGCGCTTGCTTCCTATGATGGCATTCAACCAGCAGGTACTTACCAAGACCCTGGAAGCTATTGAATACCAAGGAGCTGCAACCATGACTGACAAGCAGAAGCTCACAACCGTTGCCGGTGCGCCGGTATCCGAAAACCAGAACTCCATGACTGCGGGCCGCCGTGGTCCCATGCTGCTTCAGGACGTATGGTTTCTAGAGAAGCTCGCTCATTTCGACCGGGAGGTGATTCCGGAGCGGCGCATGCATGCGAAGGGCTCGGGGGCGTTCGGAGAATTCGTCGTCACCCATGACATCACCCGCTACACCAAAGCCAAGCTGTTTTCCGAGATCGGCAAGCGCACTCCGCTGTTCGCGCGCTTTTCGACCGTCGCAGGCGAGCGTGGTGCCGCCGATGCCGAGCGTGACATTCGTGGTTACGCACTGAAGTTCTACACCGAGCAAGGCAACTGGGACATGGTGGGCAATAACACCCCGGTGTTCTTTTTCCGCGATCCGCTGAAGTTTCCGGACCTCAACCACGCAGTAAAACGCGATCCGCGCACCAACATGCGCAGCGCGAACAACAACTGGGACTTCTGGACCGGGCTGCCTGAAGCCTTGCACCAGATCACCTATGTCATGGGCGATCGGGGCATTCCGGCGTCGTACCGCCATATGCACGGTTTCGGTTCGCACACCTACAGCTTCATCAGTCCGAACAACGAGCGTTTCTGGGTGAAGTTTCACTTTCGGACCCAGCAGGGCATCAAGAATCTCACCGACGCCGAGGCGGCAGCCATCGTTGCCAATGACCGGGAGAGTTCGCAGCGCGATCTGTTCGAGGCCATCGAGCGTGGCGAATATCCACGTTGGACGATGTATGTGCAGGTAATGGCGGAAGCCGACGCCGCCAAGGTGCCGTACCATCCGTTCGACCTCACCAAGGTCTGGCCGCATGCCGACTACCCGCTGATCGAGGTCGGCTATTACGAGCTCAACCGCAATCCCGACAACTACTTCCAGGATGTCGAGCAGGCGGCATTCACACCGGCGAATGTCGTTCCGGGCATCAGCTTCTCTCCAGACCGTATGTTGCAGGGCCGTCTTTTCTCCTACGGGGATGCGCAACGCTACCGGCTGGGGGTGAATCACCATCAGATTCGGGTCAACGCTCCGCGTTGCCCGGTCCACAGCTACCATCGCGATGGTGCCATGCGCGTAGATGGCAATCAGGGTGGTCGTCTGCATTACGAGCCGAATACGTATGGCGAGTGGCAGGAACAGCCTGACTTCAGCGAGCCACCGCTGGCTCTCGAGGGGGCGGCGGATCGTTACGACTACCGTGCCGACGACGCCGATTACTTCACTCAGCCGGGCAACCTGTTCCGCTTGATGAAGGCCGATGAACAGCAGCGGTTGTTCGAAAATACCGCACGGTCGATGCAGGGAGTGGCGCGTCATATCAAGATTCGCCACATCAGTCACTGCCTGAGGGCTGATCCGGCCTATGGAGCAGGTATTGCCGCCGCCCTGGATATTCCGCTGTCGGAAGTGCCGGCATAAGCGATTCGCGGTATCCGCAGGATCGAGAAGCCCGCAGCGAGTGCTGCGGGCTTTCTTGTTTCTTCAGCGCTATTCGTGGGGATTGTTGAGCGGCTTATCGCTCTCCCGTCCGGGTGGCAAAAGGCGATCGGCCTCTGCCGGATCGATCGCCGTCAGGCTGCCGTCGGCAGTTGCGACAAGCACGGCCTCAAGCATTTCACGCACATTGTTGCGGAGCATGCCGACAGACTTCTGGCCGCGACTGTTCAATCCGCCGATTTCCATGAGCACGCTGCCGCCCAATGGGCCTGTTTCGCCGGCGGCCAGTCGCTCGGTCCCCAGCAGGCCGTAGGCGTTTCGGGCAATGCCTGGATCGCCGCCGCCGCGGCGGACATCGCCGTTGGGGTGCTCATAGTAGTAGTTGGTGATTTCCATGAAGCCAAGCTGCGTGAAGCGCTGCTTCATCACGATTGCCAGCTGCTTCGACAGTGCTACCGCTTCCGGGGCGCCATCCGGGTGAGTTGGCCAGGTGATAGAACCGGTCACCTGGCGTCCCGGGCGGTTCACTTCAGGATCCACATCCTTGATTACCACGGCAGGGTTCTGATTGTGCACATCTACCAGCCAGATGGGACGGTAACGGTCATAGATGCGGCGTACCGCAACCGCTTCGGGCACCGGGTTCTGCCCCGGGTTGAAGTGCTGCTCACTGGCTAGGCCTGGATTGCAGCGTATCTGCGTGCTATTGCTCCAGTCTGTCCAGTGGTAGCGGTTGATGTCGTAGCTAAATTGGCGTTGGCCGTCGGCATTGAAAGCGGTCACGTTGGCGCCGAGGTGCTGATCCAACTTGGCAGGATTCAGGGTGCCATCGGCGCGCAGGCAGTCAGCGCTGGTTTGCGGGGCGCTGAAATCCATGTTGCCGCGACTGAAACGCTCGGCGCCGTCCGGGTTGACCCTCGGCACGATCAGCCACCTGCAGATTATCCAACACCTGACGGGACAAGGCCCCGCCCGAGGCAAGGCGTTTTATCAGATTGACCGCCGCTTCGGTGCCGTGAGGTTCGTTGCCGTGCTGTTGGGTTGTGATCATTACGGCTGGTTTGTCTGAATTACTCAGCCTGGCCAGCCAGATCGGCCGGCCTTCGTTGCTGCTGCCGGCCTGTTCTAGTCGCAGGGCATCCGGGAAACGTCGTGAAAGTGCGTTGAGCTGATCGTACAGCTGGTTGTTGCTCATGAACGCCTCCAGCGAGACGTTCTGCTCATTGGTGATCCAAGGGCCGTTGGGTTGGGCGGCAGCGGCGAGACCGGGGAGCAGGCCGGCGCCAAGCAGGCAGGCAGCAAGCGCAATTCGCATCAGGATTTCTCCTTATCGGGCTGAGAGTGTCCCGCCCAACTGCCCGGCGGGATCCGTAGTGGACCCCGCTGCGCTTGCGCTTGTTGCCGAAACGGCTGCCGACGCGATGATCAACCCGCCGAGCCGTCGCGCTCAAGTAACGGTTTGAGGAAATGACCGGTATGAGACTGGGCCATACCTGCCACCTCTTCCGGCGTACCGCAGGCGATGATCTGGCCACCCTTCGAGCCACCTTCCGGGCCGAGATCCACCAGCCAGTCGGCCGTCTTGATGACGTCAAGGTTGTGCTCGATCACTACGACCGTATTGCCGTGGTCGCGCAAACGGTGCAGTACGTCGAGCAGCTGCTGGATATCGGCGAAATGCAGGCCGGTGGTGGGTTCGTCGAGGATGTACAGGGTCTTGCCGGTGTCACGCTTGGACAGCTCACGGGACAGCTTGACGCGCTGCGCCTCGCCGCCAGACAGCGTCGTCGCACTCTGCCCCAGCTTGATATACGACAGCCCCACATCCATCAGCGTCTGCAGTTTTCGCGCGACGGCCGGTACCGGGTCGAAGAATTCACGGGCTTCCTCGATGGTCATGTCGAGCACTTCGGTAATGCTCTTGCCCTTGTACTTCACCTCCAGCGTTTCGCGGTTGTAGCGCTTGCCCTTGCACACGTCGCAGGGCACGTAGATGTCGGGCAGGAAGTGCATTTCCACCTTGATCACGCCGTCGCCCTGGCAGGCTTCACAGCGTCCGCCCTTGACGTTGAAAGAGAAGCGGCCCGGGCCGTAGCCGCGTGAGCGCGCTTCCGGCACGCTGGCAAACAGCTCGCGAATCGGCGTGAACAGCCCCGTGTAGGTCGCCGGGTTGGAGCGCGGGGTGCGGCCGATCGGGCTCTGATCGATGTCCACTACCTTGTCCAGATGCTGCAGCCCGTCGAAGCTGTCGTGCGGGGCTACTTCCAGCGTGGTCGCGCCATTGAGTGCAGTCGCCGTGATCGGGAACAGCGTGTTGTTGATCAGCGTTGATTTGCCCGAGCCCGACACACCGGTGATGCAGGTGAGCAGGCCGACCGGAATCTCCAGGTCGACGTTGCGCAGGTTGTTGCCACGCGCGCCCTTGAGCTTGAGCAGCATCTTCGGATCACGGCGGGTGCGCTCAGGCCGATAGTTGATCTTCACCCGGCCAGAGAGGTACTTGCCGGTCAGCGAATCCGGGTGCGCCATCACCTCGTCAGGTGTGCCTTCAGCGACGATGCGGCCGCCATGTATGCCGGCACCTGGACCGATGTCTACGACGTAGTCGGCGAGACGGATCGCATCCTCGTCATGCTCCACGACGATCACCGTATTGCCGATGTCGCGCAGGTGGCGAAGGGTGCCCAGCAAGCGTTCGTTGTCGCGCTGATGCAGGCCGATCGAAGGTTCGTCGAGGATGTACATCACCCCAACCAGGCCGGCGCCGATCTGACTGGCCAGGCGAATACGCTGGGCTTCGCCGCCGGACAGGGTGTCGGCGCTGCGATCCAGGGTCAGATAATCCAGGCCGACGTTGACCAGGAACTGCAGGCGTTCGCGGATCTCCTTGAGAATCTTGTCGGCGATCTCGCCGCGTCGTCCGCTGAGCGAGAGGACGCCGAAGTAGTCGGTGGCGTCGCCGATGGGCATGGCCGTGACCGCAGGCAGGGTCTTGTCGCCAACCCACACGTGGCGTGCTTCGCGGCGCAGACGCGTGCCGCGACAGTCCGGGCAGGGCTGGGTGCTGAGGTATTTGGCGAGCTCTTCGCGAACCGAATTGGATTCGGTTTCGCGGTAGCGGCGTTCCAGGTTGGGAACGATGCCTTCGAACGGGTGCGAACGCTTGACGATATCGCCGCGGTCGTTGAGGTAGCGGAACTCGACATTCTCACGGCCGCTGCCGCGCAGGATGGACTTCTGATGATCGGCGGCCAGTGAGTCGAAAGGCTCATCGAGGCTGAAGCCATAATGCGAGGCCAGTGAGCCGAGCATCTGGAAATAGTAAACGTTGCGCCGGTCCCAGCCGCGTATGGCGCCTTCGGCCAAGGTCAACTCCCCATTGACCAGGCGCTTGGCGTCGAAGAACTGCTTCACGCCCAGGCCGTCACAGGTGGGGCAGGCGCCGGCTGGGTTGTTGAAGGAGAACAGCTTGGGTTCAAGCTCGCTGATCGAGTGGCCGCAGATCGGGCAGGCGAAGCGTGCGGAGAAGATCATTTCCTCGCTGTCGTCGTCCTCTTCCATGGAGGCGACCAGGGCGATGCCATCGGCCAGCTTGAGCGCCGTTTCGAAGGATTCGGCCAGGCGCTGCTGCAGGTCGCCGCGAACCTTGAAGCGATCCACCACCACGTCGATCGAGTGCTTCTTCTGCTTGTCCAGCTTGGGTAGCTCGTCGAGTTCGTACAGCCGCCCGTTGACGCGGGCGCGCACGAAACCCTGAGCACGCAGTTCGTCGAACACGGCCAGGTGCTCCCCCTTGCGTTCGCGGATGACCGGGGCCAGCAGCATCAGCTTGCGGCCTTCGGGCAGTGCCAGCACCTGGTCGACCATCTGACTGACCGTCTGCGCTTCCAACGGGGCATCGTGATCTGGACAGCGCGGCGTGCCGACCCGCGCATAGAGCAGACGCAGGTAGTCGTAGATCTCGGTGATGGTGCCCACGGTGGAGCGCGGGTTGTGCGAGGTCGATTTCTGCTCGATGGAGATCGCCGGGGAGAGCCCTTCGATGGTGTCGACGTCGGGCTTTTCCATCATCGAGAGGAACTGGCGCGCATACGCCGAAAGCGATTCGACGTAACGGCGCTGGCCTTCTGCGTAGAGAGTGTCGAATGCCAACGATGATTTGCCAGAACCGGACAAGCCGGTGATGACGATCAGCTTGTCGCGCGGCAGGGTGAGGTCGATGTTCTTCAGGTTGTGGGTGCGGGCCCCACGAATCAGAATCTTGTCCAAAACAGCCTCGCGTGGCGGGCGGAAACCCGAAAGTATACGGCCGGGGTGATAGTCGCGGCAAAACCGCGCGCCTGTGCCGAACAGGGTAGGGCTGCTAGAATCGCCGCCGGTTCATACAAGCGAGACCCTCCATGCAGGACCCCTACAGCGAGCGCATGAGCGCCAGCGAAAAACGCGCAGCTTCCGGGCTGGCCCTGGTTTTCGCTTTTCGCATGCTCGGCATGTTCATGGTTTTGCCCGTGCTGGCAACCTACGGCATGGACCTGGAAGGCGCTACGCCGACCCTGATCGGTCTTGCGATAGGTGCCTATGGTTTGACCCAGGCGCTGCTGCAAATTCCCTTCGGTATCCTTTCCGATCGTATTGGTCGCCTGCCGATCATCTATTTCGGCCTGCTGATCTTTGCTGCCGGAGCCGCACTGGCGGCGATGTCGGACAGTATCTGGGGCGTTATCGCCGGGCGCATCCTGCAAGGGGCGGGCGCGATTTCCGCTGCAGTGATGGCGCTGCTTTCGGACCTGACCCGCGAACAGCACCGGACCAAGGCGATGGCGCTGATCGGCGTGAGCATCGGTTTGTCCTTCGCTGTCGCGATGATCGTCGGGCCGTTGCTGACCCGTGCCTTCGGTCTCTCCGGGCTGTTCTGGGTAACCGCCGGCATGGCGTTGCTTGGCGGAGTCATCGTCGCGTTGCTGCCCAAGGCCCAGGCGCATGTGCGCCATCGCGAATCGGGCGTCGCCAAGCAGGCACTCGGCCTGACGCTGCGCCATCCTGATCTGCTGCGTCTGGATTTCAGTATTCTGGCGCTGCACTCGATCCTGATGGCCAGCTTCGTCGCGCTGCCGCTGGCATTGGTCGAGCAGGGCGCATTGCCCAAGGAGGAGCATTGGTGGGTCTACCTTACGGCACTGCTGGTCGGCTTCTTCGGCATGATTCCCTTCATTATTTATGGCGAGAAGAAGCGCCAGATGCGCCGCGTGCTGTTGGGCGCGGTCTCCGCGCTGCTGCTCTGCGAGCTGTTCTTCTGGTGGTTCGGAAATGGCTTGTGGATGCTGGTCGTCGGCATGGTGGGCTTCTTCATCGCGTTCAATCTGCTGGAAGCGTCGCTGCCTTCGTTGATCAGCAAAGTCGCGCCGGCCGGCGGCAAGGGCACCGCGATGGGCGTCTACTCCACCAGTCAGTTTCTCGGTGCCGGTCTCGGTGGCGTGCTGGGCGGCATGCTCTATCAGCAGGGTGGCCTGGCGCTGGTGTTCGCCGGTTGCGCTGCACTTTGCGCGTTGTGGTTCGTGGTGGCCTTCAGCATGCGCGAACCTCCTTATGTCACCAGCCTGCGCTTGCCGCTGTCGGCCGGAGCGCTGGCCAACGCAGGACTTGGGCGTGACCTGCTACAAGTCGCCGGTGTTAGCGACGTGCTCATCGTTGCCGACGAGGCAGCGGCCTATATCAAGGTCGATACGCAGCAACTGGATCGTGAAGCTCTTGATCGCCTGGTTGCCTGAGGCGCCTGTTCGCGGCTGCATAGTGCCGCGCAACATGAAAGTGCGTCGGTTGGCCGTCAGGGGTGGCTGAGGTAAGATTCGCGGTCATCGGCTTTGCTGGCGGTACAACCGCCATCGGTGAATCCATCCAATTCAACGTTCCAATGAGGAGTTACCCATGGCGAGAGGGGTGAATAAAGTCATCTTGATCGGCAATGTCGGCGGCGACCCGGAAACCCGCTACATGCCCAATGGCAATGCGGTGACCAACATCACGCTGGCAACCACCGATAGCTGGAAGGACAAGCAGACCGGTCAGCTTCAGGAGCGTACCGAGTGGCATCGCGTGGTGTTGTTCGGCAAGGTTGCCGAGATCGCCGGCGAATACCTGCGCAAGGGTTCGCAATGCTACATCGAGGGACGCCTGCAGACCCGCGAGTGGGAGAAGGACGGCGTCAAGCGCTACACAACCGAAATCGTCGTCGACATGAACGGCACCATGCAGCTGCTCGGTGGCCGTGGCGGCAGTTCCGACGATGCGCCGCGTCAGGCTCGCCCGCAGCAGCGTGAGCCGCAGCAGGCGCCGCGTCCGCAGGCCCAGCCGCAGCAGCCCGCTGCGCGGCAGCAGCCGGCACCGGACTACGACAGCTTCGACGACGACATCCCCTTCTAGAGGCCACCTTAGATAATTCTGTAAGGTTTAGGACTGAAGCCCCTGCTATGCGGGGGTTTTGTCTTTTTAGGGCTGTCAAATTTACCTTGATAGAATTCTGCTGTTGCCACACCATCCTAAAACGTAAAGTTTTGGATGTTATATGAAGAATTCGATTCGAAGCTTCAAAAGCCCAGATGGCGAGCGGTTCTCCGTTCTGGTGGATGAGCAGGGGATGCCGCTTTACTACCCCACTCTATTCGCGACGTGGACGTTGCGAGCACGCTCGGTTGCGGCCAACACGATCACCAATGCGTTGAATGCCCTTAAAGCGCTCTTTGCTTGGGAAGCGCACCTTGGCTTCGATCTCGAAAGCGCTTTCGGACAGGGAACATTTCTGGATGAGAACCAGGTCAGAGATCTGACGGACTTTCTTCAACGCTCGCTCATAAATAAGAAAAGTAACGATCTCGTCTCGTTTAATAGAAGGCCGAAAGTAGTCAGCCCAAGTGTCCACTATTACCGTCTGAGTGTGGCGGCTAACTATGTAGAGTTTCTGGCGCGTCAGGTTTCCCCATCTAGCGCTGATGTTCGTCAAATTGAAAGAATGGCTAATATGATCAAGGCGAATCGCCCGGCTCGGTCGAGCAAGTCGGTTCCTGATAGGGATGAAATTCACCTCAGCGTTGCAGTGATAGAAACATTAGAAGAAGCCTTGAAGCCAGGATCGCCAAATAATCCTGCCAAAGAGTATGGGGTGCAGCTTCGTAATGCTTTGATGTTCTTGATTCTTCGGCTAACAGGAATACGGAGAGGTGAGCTACTAAACCTGCGTATAGAGGATATCGACTTTGGGATTAATACATTGACTATTTCGAGGCGTCCAGATGCTAAGGGAGATACTCGAAAATTTCAGCCAGTTGTTAAGACCCGTCCGCGAGCTATACGTATCGAGCCTGCCTTAGTTGCTCGGATCCAAGAATATGTGCTCAACCAGCGCAGCAAATTACCTCGCGCGAAGAAACATGGTTATCTGTTTGTGACACATAAATCGGGTCCTTCCGAGGGTGCTCCCTTGTCCATCACGGCGTTTCAAAAATGGATGAGAGAAATCTCAAGTCTTGTTGGTGACGCCGGCTTCCACGCTCATGCATTGCGCCATAACTGGAACTATGAATTTTCCCGTAGGGCAGATGCGCGAAAAATGGGTCATGAGGAGGAGGCTAAAATTCGCTCATACTTCATGGGGTGGAGTCCGACATCGGGCACTGCTAACACTTACAACCGTCGTCACATAAAAGAAAAGGCTCAAGAGATAAGCCTTGAACTTCAAAGAGGCTATATGAATAAGCCTAATAGGGCAGTCCGTGATGAGTAGTCTTCCAGAGCAGTTGGAGCAACATGATCTGCTTAGCTTGCCGAAGGTGATGTCAGGCCATGCGTTTTATTCAAGCGATGGGTACTTGGTTGACTTGCTGGGCGAACGATGGACGCTGAGTAAGGATATTCATATTTCAGTTGCGGCACTGTCCGAGATTTTTCCCGGCGACGACCAAGACCTTCGGAAAGTTTTAGAGTTTTACGCAAAGCTTCGTTCTGCATCTCATACAAAAAACATAGCGGAGCGACTTTTCCATTATGTGCGAAATTTGCAAGGCAATGAACTATTTTCTCCGGAGTCGATAATCTCATACAGGTCTAGCTTGGAGAGGTCGCGGGAGTGGTATGTTGGATTAGTTCGGGTGCTTATTAAGCAATGGGATCGCTTAGGGTATCCGGGTATTCCGAGTGAAACCTTGGCGCTCTTGGATGAGCTTGTGCTCAAGGGGAATGAAAGAGGGTGGGCCGTGCAGTCGATGTGCCCAGATGATGGCCCTCTGACCGATATTGAGATGCAAGGATTATTAGAGGCGACTATAAATGCGTTTGTCGCGGCGAGGTTGAGGCTAGAGAACACTTGCTTGGTTATGTTGCTGGCCATGACCGGGCGCCGTCCTGTCCAGATTGCGGCATTGAAGATCAAAGATCTAATTTCTGATAGCTCTGGCAAGTACTGGATTAATTTTCCGAGAGCTAAGCAGAGGGGGATGCCCTGGCGATCAAGTTTTAACAAGTTCGCGATTATTGAAGACCTATGGCTGTTGTTACAGCAGCAAGTTGCTCATGTGAGGAGATTATTTGCCGAGGCTCTGGGAGTGGATATATTGCCCTCAGACTTTGACGGTAACCTGCCTCTGTTCCCCAATATGAGGAAATTACAGCCAGGCGCCGATGTTCACGAGCTTCTCAGTTCGGATAAGCTTCACATTCGATCACAGAATATATACGGCAGAATTAAAAGGGTTGCTGAACTTGTCGGTGTTGTTAGCGAGCGGACTGGACATCCAATGCAGCTCAACCCGAATCGGTTTCGCTATACACTTGGCACCAACATAGCCCGAGAGGGGGGTGGTGTTTTTGTCATAGCAGAAGCTTTGGATCATTCAAATACTCAGAATGCTGGCGTATATGTAAAAAACATTCCTGACATTGTAAAGCGCATCGATAAAGCTGTTGCGTTGCAGTTAGCCCCCATCGCCCAGGCATTCCAAGGCGTCTTGATCAGCTCCGAGCGCGAAGCACGGCGAGGTAATGACCCTTCCAGCCGTATCTCCAATGGGCGAGCGAACGTTGGTAGTTGTGGTAGCTACGGCTTCTGTAGTGCTCATGCCCCCATTGCTTGCTACACCTGCGCGCATTTCCAACCTTGGATTGACGGCGCGCACGAGGAGGTTCTAGACCGCTTGATCGAAGACCGTGATCGTGTGGCAGAGCAAACTGAGGATCTCAAGATTGCGGCGGCCAATGATCGCTTGATTTTGGCTGTAGGTGATGTAATCCAGCGCTGTAAGATTGCAAAAGAAGAGATGGCTAATGGCTGAGGTATTATTGTTTGTCCCGAGGGATGAGCGGGACGCGAATAAGAATCTAGCTGACTTCGTTGAAATGTGCCGCGACAGACTGACTGTATTTGGAGCCGATCTGGACTGGCATGCCAATGCTTGGCCTAATGTTGGGAATTTTACTGTGATGGGGGCGCCTTCTAGAGGGTATACCGAGCATCAGATACTTAATGCTCATATCCTTCCGTTTGCGAAAGCCTATGTACGTTATCAGCAGGGTTTGAAACCGTCCAAGCTTAAGAGCGAATTCAAAGCGCTTCGTTGCATAGAGCCGGCATTAGTGGCTGTTAAAGGTGTTGCAGATATTACGCTTGTTGATACCATTGTAATGGATGTCGCCGCAGACTTCGCGAGGAAGTATAAAATGTCCGCGTATCAGGCAGGTGCGGCTTTGGCGAAACTGGTCAATTTCCTTAACCAGAGTCAGATTGTTCCCCGTCGCATCGAGTGGCGCAACCCTATCTCTAAACCCAAAGAGATAAATAGTATCGATGCTGAAACTCGACAAAAACGTTCTGACAAGCTGCCTGTAGATCACCATCTTGAATCCATGGCTGAGATGTTTGTCAGTGATCCACAACATCCTCGTGATCGGTTTACGACTTCACTATTCGCACTACTTATGTGCGCGCCATCCCGCATTAGTGAGGTGCAAAACCTACCACTTGATGTCTTTCATCGTGAGAAAGACAGCGATGGTGTGGATCGGCTTGGACTTCGTTTTTTCGCCGGAAAAGGGGGAGGGTGGGATATCAAGTATATTCCTTCTTTCTTCGAAGACACCGCGTTGGAGGCTGTGCGACGCCTCACCGAGCTCTCCGAGGAGGGGCGCAAGCTTGCAAAGTGGTACGAGGACCATCCGGAACGGTTCTATCGTCATGATGAGTGCCCGAACGTATCCGATACTGCGCCGTTGACTGATGAGCAGGTGTGCCTGGCGTTGGGACTGCAGTGGGCTGGTAATAGAGGGCTTATCGATGCCTACTTTAAAAAATATCCTCGTTATGCGGATCGCAAAAAAACTAATCAGCCGCTGACACTTGCGTTCCTAAATGAATACTGTCGTTCCAATCTGCCTTCCGGCTTTCCATGGTTCAAGAAAGAGTTGGGAATAAAGTTCTCGGAGATGCTTTGCTGTTACCGAGCACATGAGTTTAGGTCGGATCTTGGTACCAGTCGGATCAAACTATGGACTCCAGGAAAGAGCCTTTTCACGACGGACCTCAATCATATCAACGGGCAAGAGCGGAGTATTTGGAAGAGGCATGGTTACAGGAATCATGACGGATCTGAGATTTCGTTTACGTCACACCAGATACGGCATCTCCTAAATACCGCTGCTCAGCGAGGAAATCTGGGGCAATTGGACATCGCCAAATGGTCGGGGCGGGCAAATATCCATCAGAACGCAGTGTACAACCACATGACGGAAGACGAGTACGTCAAGCTCACTGAACATGCGTTGCCAGAAGGAGTCCTTCAAAAAATTGAGGCAAAAGCCCCTGTAACGCTTGCTGACCTTGATGCAGCGGGGGATGCCATTGCCCACGTAACCGAATACGGCTTCTGTCTCCACGATTACTCGATGTTGCCTTGCCAGAAGCACCGTGACTGTTTGAACTGCACCGAACACGCATGCGTTAAAGGCGATGCAGAGAAGCTAAAGCGCCTGAAGGTGCAGCGTAGCCTGACTCAAGTCCAACTTGATAGAGCGAAAGCTGCTGACGAGGCGGGATCTTATGGAGCTGATCGCTGGAGCCAGCATCAGATCAAGACGCTCGAACGCCTTGACCAGCTCATTCAGATTCTGGAGTCACCTGATGTGAATGATGGGAGTGTGATCATGCTTGGGAGCGACCAAGAGTTCAGCCCGCTGAAGCGTGAGATCGCAGCTCGCCAAAGTACGCCGCGATTGACTGCAGAGCCTGAATTACCACTGCTCGACATCACAATGGGAGCGTTGTGATTGTGGCCAGGCATCTGACAGAGCGAGACATCAAGATTCTGATTGATCTGATCGACGCGTGGTCTGGAAAGCTGACTTGGGAGTCGTTGTGCGATAAGGGGGGCGATCTGCTGGGGTTTCGTCCGACGCGGCAAACGCTGAATTCCCATACTCCAATCAAATCGGCTTTCAACGATAAGAAAACTCAGCAAAAAACAGGTCTGGCCTCACGCAAAAGACCTCAGAGCTTGGCAATTGCTGAGCAGCGCATTCACAAGCTTGAGGGCGAGAACGCCCGTCTGATCGCTGAAAATGAACGGCTGATCGAGCGGTTCGTCAGGTGGCAATACAACGCCCAGAAGCGTGGAATTTCGAAAGCAGTGTTGGATGAGAGTCTGCCGGTTATAGACAGGGACTCGTCAGAGAGAGATCGATAGTGGTTACAGACAGATATGTGGATGGGAATAATCACCTGGCGTCTCCGGCTTGAGCTTCAGCTAAAAGTGATGAT
Source organism: Stutzerimonas chloritidismutans AW-1 (assembly GCF_000495915.1). GTDB lineage: Bacteria > Pseudomonadota > Gammaproteobacteria > Pseudomonadales > Pseudomonadaceae > Stutzerimonas > Stutzerimonas chloritidismutans. The sequence goes on along the minus strand of NZ_AOFQ01000041.1, from coordinate 20,942 downwards.
GGTTGAGGGTGTAGTGCCGAAATTTAAGGGGTTGATCCATGACGATGCCAAGCGAACGCACGCGTTCAATCATTCAGACGCGCGAATTTTTGGTTAATTTGTCCCATGATAAGACACTGTCAGATGCTGTGCGCACGGAAGCACATCGCCTGTTGCGCCATTACCCGAGCGCCGATGAGGTGTTGCTGGCCGGGAAGGTGGAAGAGCAGCGCGCAGATGGTCTGCCATGGCTCTTCCTGAGTTCCAAGGTCGACTAACCCTGTAACTCCGACGGAGGAGGCAGAAGGGAAGCTGGATCGCAGCGTAATAGGCTGGCGATGCGGTACAACTTCTCGACGGTGATGCTCACCTCACCACGCTCTATGCGGCCAATGTAGCTGCGGTCGATGCTGCAGGCCAGCGCGAGTGCATCCTGAGAGAGTCGACAGGCTTTCCTCTGCGTCCGAATGCGTTCCCCCAGCGCTTTCGCCAACTGATCCATGACCGCCTCAAATCCAACTGAGGCGGCACTATCCTGCGTTTGCGGACGTATAGGCCACGGACTATAATCCGCATTTCTCCTGCGTTAACTCATTTGGTGGCTCAATGAAATCGGCCTCGTTAATCTTCGACAGGCGTCTGTATGAGCTGCTTTGGATGAGTGGACGCACCCGGTTCACGACTCGTGAGCTGTGCGATTCATATGCGGCGAGCCTGGACGGATTACAGTTCAGCCTCGTCGATGTGCGTCGCTATGTAACTAAGCAGATTCGTCGAATGTTGCGGCTGGGCTTGGCAGTCTCAAATGATGATCGTGGTGTAAGAGGGCTGGTGTACCACTTGCAACCAGTCCCAAATCTCCTTCAGTTGGAGCTGATCGACAATGGGTTCGAGACCAGCCTCCCGGGTGCCGAGTTGGCAGAGCACAAATCTGCATCGGAAGAGCCGAAGCCGTTGGCTCTCAAATCTTCAGCCGATACGGATCAGCAGTTGGAAGCGCTTTATAAGGAGTGAATCGCCCCAGGTTTTCTAGACACTCTCCAGCCTCTGGATATAGCGCTTTTCAAACTCTACCGGCGACAGCTGGTTGTTGAAACCGTGCCGGCGTTTTGGGTTGTAGAACATCTCGATGTAATCGAAAACATCAGCGCGAGCATCCTGCCTGGTGCTGTAGATCTTTCGCTTGATCCGCTCCCGCTTCAGCAGCTGGAAAAAGCTTTCCGCTACCGCATTGTCATGGCAGTTGCCCCGTCGACTCATGCTGCCAAGCAAGTTGTTGGCTTTCAGGAAGCTCTGCCAGTCGCCGCTACTGAACTGACTCCCCTGATCTGAGTGAATCATCACCTCCTGCTTTGGCTTGCGTCGCCAAACCGCCATCAGCAAGGCATCAATAGCCAAGTCGCTGGTCATCTGCGGTTTCATTGACCAACCGATTACCTGCCGCGAAAACAGGTCTAGCACCACCGCCAAATACAACCAGCCCTCATAGGTGCGGATGTAGGTTATGTCCGTGACCCAGACCTTGTTGGGCTCGGTGACATTGAATCGACGCTCAAGATGATTCGGCGAGGCCGCTGGAGGCTTGCCACCGTAGCGTCCCGGACGTCGCCGATACCCCGTCTGCGAGCGCAGTCCTTCCGAACGCATGAGTCGAGCAACGCGATGCCTACCGCACTGTTCTCCAAGTTCACGCAGGTCGTCATGAATTTTGCGGTAGCCGTACACACCGCCGCTCTCTAGCCATGAGTGCTTGATCAAACCAAGCAAACGTTGATCATCCTTGGCCCGCGCCGACTTCGGTTCAGCCAGCCAGGCGTAGTAACCGCTGGGATGTACTTTCAGAGTCAGGCACAGACGGCGAACCGAATAGTCTGCCGATAGCTGATTGATGAAGGCGTACTTCAGCCGCACTCCTTGGCAAAGTACGCGGCGGCCTTTTTTAGGATGTCTCGCTCTTCGGTCACGCGCTTGAGTTCAGCACGCAGACGACGTAGCTCAGCTTGCTGATCGTCCTCTTGCGCTCGCTGCTCTTGGGGCTTGCTGTAGCGCTTCACCCAGGCATACAGGCTGTGTGTCGACATGCCCAGACGAGCAGCTACCTCAGCCACCGGCAGACCTCGCTCGGTCACCTGTTTGACTGCTTCGATTTTGAATTCTTCGGGATAACGCGGGTTGCTCATGGCACCTCCTAATGGGCCGTATTATGAGGCCTGGAGGTGTCTACGAAACTAGGGGCGATTCAAAGTTGTGCAAACTGCAACTCCGACATGGCAGCGGTTAGCTGTCAGAGGGGCCCGGCGTTGCGGAGGCAACTCTAGAGGTGCATTTGTGGCTTCTCAATCGAGGAAAGGTCGCAAGGTGTTTCAAGCGGATTGACTGATACTGTGAGTAGACCTTCTTTTCGTAGACGGCTTCGGGCGGCTGCTTTTGGCCCAGAGTGTGTAAAAACGTCTGATCGAACCCTTGCTATGCTTTCGGGCGATTCCATCGCAAGGGTCACCCATGAAGCGCTTCATTCAAGGTGAGCATCGAGGCCAAAGTACGTTGCTCCCCGAAAGCGTTGACGACTACGTCAGCGATACCAATCCGGTGCGAGTGGTTGATGTCTTCGTTGATGAACTTGACCTAGTTTCGTTGGGTTTTGAAAGCGCAACTCCAGCGGATACAGGCCGGCCTGCTTACCATCCTGCGATCCTGCTGAAGATCTACATCTACGGCTATCTCAACCGTATTCAATCGAGTCGGCGCCTTGAGCGAGAGACTCAGCGCAACGTCGAACTGATGTGGCTGACTGGGCGGTTGATGCCGGATTTCAAGACCATCGCCAACTTCCGGAAAGATAACAGCAAGGCCATCCGAGGCGTCTGCCGGCAGTTCGTTGTGCTGTGTCAGCAGCTGGGGCTGTTCGGAGAAAATCTGGTTGCCATCGACGGCAGCAAATTCAAGGCGGTCAACAATCGCGACCGCAATTTCACCAGCGCCAAACTGAAGCGGCGAATGGAAGAAATTGAATCGAGCATCAACCGTTACCTCACGGCGCTCGACGCCGCTGACCAGGAAGAGCCTAAATCCCCTCAGCCAAAAGTAGTGCGCCTGGAAGAGCGAATCGCCAAGCTGAAGGCCCAGATGAAGGAGCTTCAGGCGATTGAAATCCAGCTCAACGAATCGCCGGACAAACAGGTCTCACTGACCGACCCGGATGCCCGCTCGATGATGACTCGCGGCACTGGAATCGTTGGCTACAACGTGCAGACCGCAGTCGACACCCAGCACCATTTGATCGTTGCTCACGAGGTCACCAACGTCGGTTCAGACCGCGATCAGCTCAGCGCAATGGCCAAACAGGCACAGGAGGCAATGGCATCAGAAACGCTGTCGGTTGTAGCTGATCGAGGTTACTTCAAGAGCGAGGAGATCCTGGCTTGCCACGACGCCAATATCATCACCTATGTACCCAAACCGATGACCTCGGCAGCCAAAGCCGACGGGCGCTTCAACAATGATGCCTTTATCTATGACGCGGCGAAAAACGAATATACCTGCCCGGCTGGAGAGGCGCTGATCTGGCGTTTTTCCAGTATTGAAAAAGGCATGAGCTGCACCGGTACTGGAGTTCGAAATGCCAAGGCTGCACTTTGAAATTGCAGTGCACACCGAGCAAGCAACGACGGGTTCGGCGCTGGGAACATGAAGCGGTGTTGGAGGAAATGCAGAACCGGTTGAGTAACGCACCGGAGATGATGCGAGTTCGAAAACGAACTGTTGAGCACCCCTTCGGGACGCTCAAACAATGGATGGGCGCAACCCATTTCCTGACACGCCGGCTGCCGGGTGTTAGTGCGGAGATGAGCTTGAATGTGCTCGCCTATAACCTGAAGCGAGTCATGAACATCCTTGGCACCAGCAACCTGATGAAGGCGATGTCGGTCTAAAAACCGCTACAGGATCGCCCTGGATTTCCTCAGGTTGGGTCTGGAGACTTCTAGCCGCTACTGATCCGCTACTGATCCGCTTCTGTGACGTTAATCAGCGTCCTCGCTCAACCGACAGGGGTCGTTGCTCATAGACCACTGGCTAGCAGCGTTTTTACACACTCTGGGCCAGAAGCGGCCACTAATTTCTTGGCAATCAACAGCAGAAAAAGCATTATGGAAACAACTGCTCACGCGCAGTCCCATCTTCGGCGGCATGGATGCCTTGCTTATCTCACACAAGCATTCATTCCTGCTAGCTTTGGCGACATGCTGTGAAGCGCGGGCTTATGCCGCATTCGGCTATAACTGGCTTATACCGCGTTCGATATAACGTCGCAGCAGAAGGGAGTGAAAGATGCATAAAACACTGATCCGCAAGAGAAAAGTCAACATTGTTAGCGAAATGTTAGGCTGCGTATTAGTCGAGCGTTCGGTCTAATCACTGTTAGTGGCTTTTCTCCAGGTCATGTCAGGGTCACGAACGTTTGAAGTAATCCAGCAGTAATCCGACAGCTCCAGTGTTCGGCTAACGCCGTAGAAAGCACAATCTAGAGGTTGATTAACGAGATAGTAGATGGTCCGGTGAAACCGACTAAGAGAAAATTGTGAGTCTGTAACTGACGTTGTGACGCGGCCCGGAGAAATTATGATCGAGAGAGTTTTCAGAAGTAGTCGGTTTATGGTGTGGGTGGCAGTCGTTATCTGTGCGGTGTCATCTTTGCTCTTGTATGGTGCCTCGGTTAACATAATCTGGAATACCGCACTGGATGTAGTACGTGATATACCTGTCTCTGCTGACGACGGCAAGAGCCTCGCGGTTCGCCTCCTGAAGCTGTTGGATCTCCTGCTGATCGCTATTACTTTTCAGATCATGGCGGTTAACCTGTATCGTCTGTTCATCCGTCCGGTGTCTGATGATGACAGAGAATCCCAAAACCCTCTGGACATTAAGAGCTTCCATGATTTGAAGATAACAGTAAGCCAAGTGGCTGTTGTGCTACTGGTGGTTCTGTTCCTTGAGCAGGCGGTAGAGATTGGCGCTACGATCGCTACGTTATACTTTGGTGCTGCCATCGGTATCATTATTTTGGCCTCGGTATTCGCGTGGAAGAATATGAAAGACTGATGCACAGCACGCGGTTAGACGTCACCTGCTGGTTGCCTGAACTAGAGAGGCAACCACTCCGCAGAGAATGTAGGCGGCCAACGCTTCATGGGAGCCTGCTTTGGGCAAGAGCCAACGTCACGGGCGTCTGCCACTAACCAATCCAAGCATAGCGACACCATTTCGGTTGCGGCTTCGCCTTCACTACAAAGCTGCGCGTGTTGGCGGCGTTATGCGCATCCATAGAGAGGGTACTCTTATTATTGAAATCAGGAAGGCAGAAAAAGCGGACGTTCCTGCGATACTCGACCTTGTTCGAGGAAAAGCGGAATTCGATGGGTGTTTGAATTCGCTTCAATCTACGGAAGCTGACATTGAGGAAGCTTTCTTCTCCGAACAACCCAAGGCGTTTGCGCTCTTGGCCATGAAGTCAGGCGAGGCCGTGGGTATCGCGACGTACTACAGTATCTATTCCACGTTCATTGCCAAGCCTGGCATCTGGCTAGACGATCTGTTTGTCTATCCGCAGTTCCGGGGAAGCGGTGTGGGCGAAGCTCTACTCTCAGAGCTGTGTATCCTCGCTCAGAATACTGGCTGCGGGCGTATTGACTGGATCGTGGCTACCGACAATGATCGAGGAAGGAGCTTCTACGAGCGCTCGGGCGCTCGGATATTCGAAGAGGTACGGCGTGCCCGGTTAGATGAATGTGCGATCAACGCACTTGCAGAGAAAGCGCATAACAAAGCAATGCACCCGACAAGCGGGTGATTGCGGCGTTAGGCAAACACATGAAGATTTCAGCTGCAGCAAATACTCTCATTCCTGCCTTGCTAGTGCTAGAGCGAAACGGATATAAAATCACATCCTCAGAAGATGGCGAAACCTGGCCCTGCCTTTCGTAACCGCCGCTGTTTTTCCGGGCGGCGGTGACGGCCAGGCGGGGCGGCTTCGGTGGTTTTTTGTCCGTGGCGGCTTCACGTTTCGCGGTGTAAAGTGGCGCTGGGGTTGGTCGCTGTTTCGCCTGTGCGCCCATTCTCCGGCCTAACCCTACATTCGAGAGGGACTGGCCGATAAGCGTTCTTTTACGGCCTGCGGTTTCTTGAACTTTCGGGGCTCCGTTCACGTTTCGTGGCGGCCAGCCCCTCAATTTGAACGTTAGGCACAGTCAAACACGCAACAATCCAATTCTTTCAACCCAGAGGTCTCCCAACTATGAAAGTCAAACTTGTAGCATTAACAGCATTAGTCGCACTTACCTCAAATATTGCGAACGCAAACGAGCCCATCGTTGTAAATCAGGCAGTAACAGAGAAGGAAGCATTAACAGCTCAGCAAGCATGGTGTGCTGCTCTTCTTGATATCAACGCCGCATACGAAAAGGATGGAAAAGTAGCAGCGAGAGCATTGGCCGAGAAAGTCATAGATTCCGCTTACGCCTACCAAATGGGCGCAGTACTCTTTAAGCCTACGCTCACGGTGAACCCTCAAACATTTCGCCCCACACGTGCCGGTGCGCTATCTTATTTCGTTGGCGGTGACCCATCCTTCCCTGCCGACACAGGTTTTGCTCTAAAAGGCTGGAAAAAATGTGAGCCTGTCACTTCTGCTATTTTTCTTGATGGCAATAGCGCAATTACTATGGGGAAAGTTCACTTCACAGATAAAAATGGGAAAGTGACTACCGTTGACAAAACGTGGGGTTACGTTAAAGACGATGCGGGAAATTTGCGCATTAACCTTCACCATTCATCATTGGAGTACCAACCTAAGTAAATCCGCTATAAACCCATAGGCAGTGGAGTTGTTGCCTAACAAGTCATTCCAGCGGACTGCCTACGGCAGCCGCTGAATTCCAACGTTAGGTTATCCGAGCAAAAGTGACCCGCCCCTCATTCCTCAGTCACTGTGAATGTCCGCTTCTGGCCGGTTAGCGATGTTGGCGCTGATGGAAAATTGACCCACCCTGCCGATTGAAATTTGACCCAGGGCGGATTGCTGATTTTGTTACCAGCAACTGTGGATAAGTCTACCAGCGCAGCTGCTTTTGAACCCACTCCCTCGCTGTCCCAGTTCAGCTGTTGAAGACCTGCCACATGCAGCCATGCAGCAGGCCGTCGTCACCATGAAATCAGAACGACTCATCGTCCTCCGGTTCCTGGCCGCCCTTACGCTTTCGCTCCCGTGATTTGATCTTGGCCTGGGCCGCCAAGCTACTGTGTTGCAGGCGATAGGACTCGTTACCGGTTTCGACGATGTGGCAGTGGTGGGTCAGCCGATCCAGCAGGGCGGTGGTCATCTTGGCGTCGCCGAACACGCTCGACCATTCGGCGAAGCTCAGGTTGGTGGTGATCACCACGCTGGTGTGTTCGTACAGCTTGGACAGCAGGTGAAACAGCAACGCACCGCCAGCCTGGCTGAACGGCAGATAACCCAGTTCGTCGAGGATGACCAGATCCATGCGCAGCAGTGCCTGGGCGATCCGCCCGGCTTTGCCGTCGTGTTTTTCGCGCTCCAGCAGATTGACCAGATCGACCGTGGAGTAGAAGCGCACGCGCTTGCCATGCCGGGTGATGCCGGACACGGCCAGCGCGGTGGCTAGGTGGGTTTTACCGGTGCCTGGCCCACCGATCAGCACCACGTTCTGCGCGGTGTCGGTAAAGGCCAGGCTGGCCAGCTCGCTGATCAGGCGTGCGTCGGCGCTAGAGGCGTTGAAATCGAAGCTGGCCAGATCGCGGTGCATCGGCAGCTTGGCCATGTTCATCTGGTGGCTCACCGAGCGCATGGCGCGATCTGTGTGCTCTTGTTCCAGCAGGTGTTCGAGCAGCCACTTGGACGAGGCTGTGTTCGACTCACCCTGTGCAGTTAACTCCGCCCAGGCCGTGGCCATGCCGTGCAGGCGCAGCTCCTTGAGTTCCGCCATCAAATCACGCATGACCGACCTCCTCGGCCTGGCCACGCAGGCGGTCGTAGCGCGCCGTGTTAGCGACGGGGGCTTCCTTGAGCGACAAGTGGGTTTCGACGCTGGGTGGTGGTTCGGTCGCGGCCAGGCGCGCCACGACATTGAGGATGTGTTCGGCGCTCAGGCTGCCGCTCTCCAGTACCAGCTCAACGGCTACCAGCACGGCATCGAGCCCGGCGACCGGTACGGCAGCCAGAACTTGCGCCATGATCCGGTCACCGCCGGCATGACGCCCCAGACCGTGCTTAAGCTGACGCAGCGGCGCCGGCAGATCAGCAAAGGGCGCGCCGTTGCGCAGCGCACCGGGCTTGCGTTCGATCAGCGGGAGGTAGTGCTGCCAGTCATAGCTGACCTGGTCGCGATCCAGCAAGCGGACATGGCTGGCGATCAGCGCGTCGTCAGCCACCACCTCGATTCGCGTCGGATACAAACGGCTGCTGACCCACTTACCCGCGTACTCACACGGCACCGAGTAGCGGTTGCGCCCGACGCTGACCAAGCAGGTGCTGGAGACCCGCGCAGGCCGCTCGACGTAACCGTCGAATGGCGCTGGCACAGGCATCAGTTCAGCGCGCTCCAACTCAAGCACTTCGGCCACACTCAGCCCGCTGTATTGAGGGTGCGTCAGCTCGTTCCAAAGCGCGCGGCAGCGCTGGCCCAGCCAGGCATTGAGTTCCTCGAAGGAGTGAAACTGACAGTCCTGGGCGTCTAGCCAGATACGCCTGCGGCTGTCTTGCACGTTCTTTTCAACGATGCCCTTTTCCCAACCAGCGGCGACGTTGCAGAAGTCCGGATCGAACAGGTAATGCGCGCACATCACCGCAAAGCGTGCATTCACCGCCCGGCCTTTGCCCTTATTGACCTTGTCGACGGCGGTCTTCATGTTGTCGTAGATGCCCCGGCGCGGCACGCCGCCCAAGGCGCCGAACGAGCGTGTATGGGCGTCAAATAACATCTCATGGCCCTGGCTCGGATACGCCACAAGCCAGAACGCACGGCTGGCACACAGCTTCAGATGTGCCACCTGCATACGCCGGTAAATGCCGCCGACCAGCAAGCCTTCCTCGCTCCAGTCAAACTGAAACGCCTCGCCAAGAGCAAAGGTCAGCGGCACAAAGGCCTGCGACGCCTTGCCCTGTCCCCCTCGCCAGGCACGGATAAACGCGGTGAGCTGGCTGTAGCCACCGTCATAACCATCGGCTTTGATTTGCGCCAACAGCGCCTTGGCACTGCGCCGCTGTTGCTTGGGGCGCAGCGAATCGGCTTTTAGCGCCTGCTCTAGCGTGACGTGAAAAGGGCTGAGTTTGTTAAAGATCGCGCGGCGTTGGTACACCGGCTGCTTGGCCTCAGGTGCTCTGACCCACTTGCGAATCGTGTTGCGCGCCAGCCCGGTGCGCTTGGCTATCTCATGCAGCGACAGCTTGTCGCGGAAATACATCCGCCGAATTTTGCCCATCATTTCCATACTGATCACCCTGTGTTCTCCTGCTCAAAAATTGAGCAGAAGCAGTTGAACACCTGGGTCAGTTTTCAGTCGGCAGAACAGCCTCTACTGGGTCAGTTTTCGGTCAGCGGCAACAGCTCCAAGCCCAGAAGGTCGATGACAGTATGGGGTTTGGCGCTGATGATAAGCGAGGAGTCCAACTCCGGGCGACATTCGATAGCTTGCGCAATTTGAAAGGCTACGTGAAGCACATTCCCCCCAACTACAAATGGCGGCGAGTGATGCGCTGGGAGTTCTCTGAGGTCAGTCCCAGTCAATCGCTAGTGCCCGCAGTGGTGATAGACCCTGAGCAGCAAGTCGAATTTTATGTGACAGCGTTTTTTGATGATGACACTGAGTTACAATTTACCTTTTCACCTGGCCTGGATTTCATTACCGAAGGTATTGCCTATGAGATCGAGCGGGATATAAGAATACGTGCTGGAGTTGCAGAATCCGAGGCTGATACGCACACACCTGGGTTTCCCTATCTGGCCTTTGGGCCTCTTCTTGAGTTTTTGGCTGGCTGCGAAGTCCCTGCAGATCAGCGTGTAGTCCTTGGTACTCTAGCTCTGCTTGCACCGAGCCCTTCGGTCGCGCTCACATCTCTCAGCCAACTTCAGCGCTATGAAGAAGGCACCTCCGGTGCCGTAATGTTTACAGCTATCGTAAACGACATCTTGGACGGATTTGAGAACTACTCCGGGCTGTTCCGAGACCGCCACATTCCAATGTTTTATAAGATTTTTGAGGGGTCGGAGCTTCTGTCGAAGGGGCTGCAAGTCTATGAAAAACTGCTGCTTAAAGGATTGGATGTGCGTCGACAGCGCCAGTTCTTGGAGTTGGCATTTCTGCGCGAACCTATGACCATTAAAAACTTTAAAAATATTGCAGCGAATCTGCTTGAGCGCGTGGTTTTTCAAGGAAAACCAGGGGGAGAGCTTGAAATACGCTGGGAGGGCGCAGAAGGAAGCGTAGTGGATTTGCCTGCAGATATGCGCGAAGCTTTCGCGGTGCTGCAGTCCTGTATTCATTATGTACAGCAACACCTGAAAGATACGCGCTTTGAGACACAAGAACCCTTGAGGCCTACTCCGTGCCCATTCAGTGGTGCGTGCACCGTAGAAAGCATGGCTGGCAAGCCTGAGGTTTGCAGGTCGACCCCCTGGGAGGTAGAGAACATAGCTCAGGATGGGACGGTTTGCATCTATCAGGCTGGAGTCGATTCGTTTAAATCCATCCTTCCGCCGCAACCGGCCCTGCAAGACGACTCACTGCCGATTTAGGTAGCATCACCTTTCGATAATATACCAATGATAGGTGGCGAAACTTCTGGAAGCCTACCCAGCGACTCTACTTTCTGTTGCCCGTTAGGGCGGCGCACGATTGCTTCACGAGCACTCATAGTTTTCTGGAAACAGGTTTAATTCTATGGCGCAACAGTTTCCAAAGGACGCCATGGCCCACTCGCAACACCCCGCGCCACTATTGTAGTCTTGATGCTCGGTTTCAATTACGTGAATAAATTTGTTGTTAATATAGTCCTAGTTCTTTGAATGAGAATAGAACTGCCTCTCGCTGGCTGCGGTGTCAGCCGGAGTGGCGGCTGCCTGGCCGGCGCTTGAATGGGGTATTGTATCCAAGCTTTTCTTCGTTATTGGTCACCTTATCCACTGACTAGCAGCTGATTGCTGTCAGTTACAAGCGGCAACTATCTGCGTAAATGCGGGCGCGCCTCTATAGGCTGTCGAGAGCGAGGCGGCCATCACGTTGATCGGCGAAGGCCATGACTTCAGGATGCATCGATGCCACCCGGCTCTCTAATTAATGAATTTTCCAGTTTAGAGCACTGGCCTGCGGGCCTCAGATTCACATAGGATGGCTATGTATGCCTACCGCTCTGCCGTAGGAACGGGGTAGCTGGCCGCCTAATCAGCATTCATGAGCAGAGTCGTCGCATTCTGCGATCGAAAAGGCAAAGGGTTATCCGCGGTCGCGGTACCTTCTGCAGTCCCTACGGGAATCATGTCGTTTCGTAAAGTTTTAGGCGCTCTAACGTCTAAAAATTTACAAAATTATTTACGAGAATGCGGTTATGTGCTGCAAGTTGCTGAAAGACAAAGGATTTTATATGTTGCTTGGGTGTCAGGTGCTCATTGCCCTTCTAGAGTTATCTGAATGCGAATGCGCCTGATGCTGTTGGGCGGCGGCAATGCCCTGGGCCAGGCGCTCATCCGCCTCGGCGCCGAGGAAGACATCGGCTTCCTCGCACCGCGACCGCCCGCTCAGGGCTGGGACGCCGCCAGTCTTACCCAGTTGCTCGACGACAACCGTCCGGATGTCGTGGTCAACCTTGCCTACTATTACGACTGGTTCCAGAGCGGACAGCCCAACGAGCCGGCGCTCGCCGCACAGGAACGTGCGGTCGAGCGGCTCGCCGAACTCTGTCAGCACCATGATTTCGTCCTGTTGCAGCCATCGAGCTACCGGGTATTCGACGGTGCCCGAACCACGGCTTATAGCGAAAAGGACGAAGTGGCGCCGCTGGATGCACGAGGCAGGGCGCTTTGGCGCATCGAGCAGAGTGTGCGTTCGCTATGCCCGCGACATGTCCTGCTGCGTTTTGGCTGGTTGCTCGATGACAGTCGGGACGGTGTTCTAGGGCGAGTGCTGCAACGACTCGAGCAGAGCGAGGCGATACTGCTGGCGGATGACCGGCGCGGCAATCCGACACCTGTCGACGATGCCGCGCGTGTGATCCTTGCGGTATTGAAGCAGCTCGACTGCCAGGCTCCGCTGTGGGGTACCTATCACTACGGCGGACATGAGGCCTCCACCCCGTTGCTGGTCGCCCAGGCGTTGCTCGGCGAGGCCGGCAAGTATCGCGACGTCACAACGGCGAATCTGACGGCCGTGGCGCATGCCGCCTGTTCGGATGCCGCAGCCGAAGCGCAGCACGGCGTACTCGCCTGCAAGAAGATTTTCACCACTTTCGGCATCAAGCCTCGCGCCTGGCGCACCGGGTTGCCGAGCCTGTTGGAGCGCTATTACCGTCATGGCTGATGCCCCGATTCTAGTCACCGGCGGTGCCGGGTTCATTGGATCGAACCTGGTCGATGCGTTGCTGGCGCGCGGCTATGCCGTTCGTGTGCTGGACAATCTCTCGACCGGCAAGCGCGAAAACCTGCCGCAAGATGCACGCGTGGAGCTGATCGTCGGCGATGTCGCCGATGCCGATAGCGTGCGTCGTGCGGTGCAGGGATGTCGGGCGGTGGTGCATCTGGCCGCGGTGGCGTCGGTGCAGGCGTCGGTGGATGATCCATTCGGTACGCACCAGAGCAACCTGATTGGCACGCTGAATCTGTGCGAGGCGATGCGCGAGTCGGGTGTGAAGCGTGTGCTGTTTGCCTCGAGCGCAGCGGTCTATGGCAACAACGGCGAAGGCCATGCTATCGATGAGGACACACCGAAGGCGCCCCTGACACCCTACGCCGCGGACAAGCTAGCCAGCGAGCACTACCTGGATTTCTATCGGCGCCAGCATGGTCTGGAGCCGGTGGTGTTCCGTTTCTTCAATATCTTCGGGCCGCGGCAGGATCCATCGTCACCGTATTCCGGGGTGATCAGCATCTTCACCGAGCGGGCGCAGAAGGGTTTGCCGATTGCGGTGTTCGGCGATGGCGAGCAGACGCGCGATTTTCTCTACGTTGCCGATCTGGTCGAGGTGTTGGTGCAGGCGCTGGAGTCGCCCGAGGCGGTGGAGGGCGCGGTGAATGTTGGGCTGAATCAGGCCACTTCGCTGAATCAGCTGCTGGCGGCGATCGGTGACGTGTTGGGCGGGCTTCCCGAGGTGAGCTATCAGGCCGCGCGGCCGGGGGATATTCGTCATTCGCGGGCGAATAATGCCCGGCTAGTGCAGCGCTATCGTCTGCCGGAACCGCCGACCGGCATGCGGGAAGGGTTGGCGAAGCTGTTGGGTTTGTAGGTTGCAAACTCTGAAAACACAAAAGGCGCCCTAGGCGCCTTTTGTCTGTCTGCGATCCGGCTGGGCCGGTTACGTCAGAACTTGTAGCCGAGACCGACCATGTAGACGAAGGGGTCGACGTCTACGTCGACTTTGACTTTGTCGCCAGCCAAGTAAGTGGTGCCGGTCGTGTCGATGTCGATATAGCGAAGCTGAGCGTTCAGCATGATGTTGTCGGTCAGCATATAGTCCATGCCAACTTGAGCGGCCAGGCCCCAAGAGTCCTTCATGTCCAGTCCGCTAAAACCTTTGTCCTCGGCGCTGCTGCTCAGTTCGGTGTCGAAGAACCAAGTGTAGTTGATGCCGGCACCGACATAAGGCTGGAACGCTGAGGTCTTGTCCAGCGGGTAGTAGATAACGCTTAGTGCTTGGTTGGCGCAGCGATTTGAGAATGTTTGTCATTTAATTGGCATGCATAATAGCGAGTCGGTTACTCGGCGATCTGAAACGAGCAAGGTGAGCTTCAGACTCTCAAATGCTCAAATACTGGGGTATGGCGATCCTTGGGTCTGGCCCAAGGATCGCGAGACAAGGCTGTTCCAGGCGCGCATGGGAGGAACAGCCTTGCCGTTTACTCGGCAAGCGCCTTTATCACGTCTTCCGGAGAGTGAATGGTTCCGAGCGTTGTCGGACTGCCCCAACGAACGTGGAATTTATTCTCTTTGACCTGCGCCAGAGACAGCACCACATTATTGAATGCTGTCAGATCATCGGTCTCAAAATAGGTGATGAAATCGGTGTCATCCAAGCCAGTTGAGTGGTACAACTTACGCTTGACGTTCACGAGATAGGCTAAGGTAGGTGTCGTGTGAACTTCCATCTCTTTCAGACGCTCTTCCGGCGACATGTTCCACCATTCCGCGTTTTTCTTGACGGGGATTACGATCACATATCTTGGTGCCGGCCCGCTATAGGTAGCCGAAGTAAGTCCCGCATTCAGCTCTGGAGACTTGTCTTTGCTGATGTAGTTTAAGGGCTTTGTTACACCGACAAGGGTCTCAAAAACATCGGCATTCTTCCCGACCGTTGTCGAGCGGAATTCGCGCATGAAGGTCTGGGCTTTTGCCAAGTCGTAGGCGTGGATGCGGAAGAAAAAGTCGGAATTGGTTTCTAGGCCACGTGTTAGGTAGAGATCAACCAGAACGTTATCCTTATGTTTTTCAATTAGTTTCTTAACTTCTTCCGCGGCGCTCTTGCGTTCCATTGCTGGCACCTTGCTCCAATCAGGGCGCAATTTGAACATTGTAAAAACGCCGAAGACCCCGGGCTGGGTCAGGATGGTTCCCCGCTCGATTTTCATCGGTTGCATGGGTTGCATTGCCTGCTGAGCAACAACAGGTGACGAAGCCATCGCTATGGCTGCCCCGATAGCAGTGGCAGCGAGACTCAATTTGAAACTGCGAATCGACATGTTGGTCATGGATATCCCCTTGTGTGAAATGAATAAATGAAATTCTAGAATCTAAAAAATTGGTGTTTTCATACATAAAACCTCTTGGCTAACTGAATCTATGAATCAATTTCCCGCAGCACACGTGTTGCAGATGGGCCGTCACAAATTGTTCAGCCAGCTCTGTCAAAGCAACAAAAAACTGGGTTGCCACCTTTCTTTTACCTCTTTGCCTGGCGCAAGGTCAACAGACCCTAAAAACCGCTGTTATTGCTCGCTGTAAAAGGCCGCAATATCAGCAATATCCTCATCACTTAAATTGGCGGCCTGCGGGGCCATCATGGCCGTCATGCCACCAGTACGCTCACCTGCCCGATAGGCCTTGAGTGCACTCTCGAGATAGGGCGCCCATTGACCGGCAAGATTGGGATAGATATTTACCGCCGACGTGCCGTTAGCGCCATGGCAGGCGGCACAGACCGCTACTTTCTGCGCTCCGGCTGCGGCATCCCCTGCGGCCATAACCAACCCCGATTGCGCCATCATCCCCAGCAATACCGCGGCAACAGACCCTTTTACCCAGTTATTCGACATTTTGTTTCCCTTTATAGTGACAGTACTTCGACAACCATATCCATGAATTTATTAGGAACGTTGCAGGCCCCTTTTGCAAGCCTTGGTTAGCGCTAAATACGGCTCTGTTGATCTTGGTCAAATGAAGTTGAAAAAGCCGTGATGACGGCGGCTAAGCGATGGAGGACGGCTCTGTTTAGATGTAGGCTGGCCACCATTAGGGATGGTCTGAAAAAGACTTCCCGAATCTGGTGAAATACGCCGATCCCGCCAGCCGAGTTTTTCCATGAAGCAGATGACCTTCGCCGACGCCGAGTACGCCGGCAAGCGCAAGCAGACCCGTAAGGAATTGTTCCTGATCGAGATGGATCAGGTGGTGCCGTGGAAGGGATTGATTGCCCTGATCGAGCCACACTACCCAAAGGGTGAAGGTGGTCGTCCAGCCTATCCGCTGATGGCCATGTTACGTATCCATCTGATGCAGAACTGGTTCGGCTACAGCGACCCGGCCATGGAAGAAGCGCTCTACGAGACGACCATCCTGCGTCAGTTCGCCGGGCTGAGCCTGGAGCGCATTCCCGACGAAACCACCATCCTCAACTTCCGTCGCTTGCTGGAGAAACATGAGCTGGCAGCCGGCATCCTCGGCGTAATCAATGGCTACCTGGGGGATCGCGGCCTGTCGCTGCGCCAGGGCACTATCGTCGATGCCACACTGATCCACGCGCCCAGCTCGACCAAGAACCAGGACAGCAAGCGCGATCCGGAGATGCACCAGACCAAGAAGGGCAACCAGTACTACTTCGGCATGAAGGCCCACATCGGTGTGGATGACGAGTCGGGGCTGGTGCACAGCGTGGTCGGCACGGCGGCAAACGTGGCGGATGTCACCCAGGTCGACAAACTACTGCATGGTGAAGAGAACGTCGTCTGCGCCGATGCCGGCTACACCGGCGTCGAAAAGCGCCCCGAACATGCTGGCCGCGAAGTGATCTGGCAGGTCGCAGCACGCCGCAGCACCTACAAGAAGCTCGATAAACGCAGCGCCCTGTACAAAGCCAAGCGCAAGATCGAGAAGGCCAAGGCACAAGTGCGAGCGAAGGTCGAGCACCCGTTTCGAGTGATCAAGCGCCAGTTCGGTTACGTGAAGGTGCGCTTCCGTGGCCTGGCCAAGAACACCGCTCAGCTGGTGACGCTGTTCGCGCTGTCAAACCTATGGATGGCGCGCCGACATTTGCTGACTACCGCAGGAGAGGTACGCCTGTAATGCGGAAAATGGCTGCTGCGAGGTGCTCGCGGCGGCCAAAAACGGAGAACTGAGCGGGTTACCTGGTCGATTTTGATCGGCGGCCCGCTTTCAAAAGCAGCGAGGGCTGAAGTCGACCGGAAATACAGGGCTACTTCAGACCTTCCTTAGCGGACCAAGAAAAAAATGATACGACGGGGGTGCGTTCCACAGGAACGCGTTCCCGTTGCTATTGTTTATGAATACTGAATCCCTCTTGATACCGGGAGCTGTCTGCAGAGCTATCGACATCTGTATGGCTGGCTCCCACGCCAGGAGTCTTGGCCAAACACACCAACACACCAAATAGACGGTGACGTCACTGTCACCTGCACGCCGTCACCGGATTGTCCCGGCACGTCGGCATCATCGTCGATGAGGAGAAAACCATGGGAATGTGGAAACTGAAGCGCCGGGATTTTCTTAAAGGGCTGAGCGTGACGGGGGCGGGCGTCATGCTGAGTGGTAACGTCTGGGGACTAAACCGCCTTGAACCCGTGGGCGAGACCCTGGCCAGCGAATATCCCTATCGTGACTGGGAAGATTTATATCGCAACGAGTGGACGTGGGACTCCGTCGGCCACGCGGCACACTGTATCAACTGCATGGGTAACTGCGCCTGGAACGTCTACGTTAAAGATGGCATCGTGGTCCGCGAAGAACAGATTGCCAAATACCCACAGGTTCACGAAAACATCCCGGATGCCAACCCTCGAGGCTGCCAAAAAGGTGCGATTCACTCCACCTCCATGTACGAAGCTGACCGCTTACGCTATCCATTGAAACGTGCCGGCGAACGTGGTGAAGGCAAGTGGCAGCGAATTTCCTGGGATCAGGCCACTGAAGAAGTGGCTGACAAAATCATCGATATTTTTGTCAAACACGGCCCTGGCAAGCTGAAAACTCACCAAGGTTCGGGTAACAAGTCTATGGTCCGTTACGCCGGCCCTGCACGCTTTGCTGCGCTGGTCGGTGGTATTCAACTGGACCATGTTGCCGCGGTGGGAGATTTGATTACCGGTGCGCATCTGGCGTACGGTAACCCGATGGAAAGTTTCACCTCCGATGCCTGGTTTGATGCCGACTACATAATGCTCGGCATGATTAACCCGAACGCCACCCGTATCCCGGATGCCCACTATATCTGGGAAGCCAAATACAATGGCGCACGCATCACCAGTACCGCACCGGATTACAACCCCAGTGCTATTCACACCGATCTGTGGATGCCGATCCATCAAGGGAGTGATCCATTCTTGGCCATGTCATTTGTCAACGTGATCATTGCCGAGAAGCTGTTCAAACCTGAGTTTATGAAAGAGCAAACCGACTTGCCGATGCTGGTGCGTACCGACAACGGTAAGCTGCTGCGTGAAGCGGATCTGGTGGAAGGCGGTTCTGATCAGGTGTTCTACCACTGGGATCTGAACAGCCAGCAAGCAGTAAAAGCGAAAGGCACTATGGGCGATGAAGACAAGACCCTTAAGTTGGGTAATGTCGATCCGGCCATTGAGGGCACCTTCGAGGTAGAAGGCATTTCGGTCACCACGGTATTTGAACAGGTTAAAAAAGAAGCCGCCAAGTACACTCCGGAAAAAACCCAGGAAGAGACCAATATTCACCCGGATATTGTGCGCCAGGAAGCCCGTCATCTGGCGGCGGCTAAAAAAGCCATCATCATGCTGGGCTTTATGACTTCAAGTTACTCCAACTGCTTGTACACCTGCTGGGGCTATGCATTAACCCTGGCACTGACTGGACATGGTGGTCGTACCGGTGGTTTGGATACCTCCTGGGTGGTGTCGTGGAATCACCCACGCTTGTCGGAATTGGCGGGCTTTGAAGGCAAGAAGTCAGCGCGCAAGGAAGCCGGTGGTTTGGGTGAGTTTTTGCGTGGCGGCATGATGGAAGGTGCCCGTAACCATTTCGATAACAAAAAACTAAAAGAGCGCGTCGGCTTCGATCTCGATGAGATGGAAGAGATGATGAACGAATCCATCGAAAAAGGCTGGATGCCGTACTACGGCGAAATCAAAGGCATGATTTCCATCGCGGACAACACTTTCCGTCGTAACAAGATGTCGGAAAAGTACCGCGAAGAGCACTTACGCCAGGCTGAAGAGTTGTATGTGAACATTAACGTGCGCATGGACTCCACCGCCGAGTGGGCAGATTACGTGCTGCCGGCGGCCAGCCATTATGAAGCCTGGGATATACGCACCCAGGGCTTTCACCGCTTTGCCAACATTTTCACCCGCCCGGTAGAGCCGGTCGGTGAGTCAAAGCCAGACTGGGAAATCATGGCGCTGCTGACCAAAAAAATTCAGGAAAGAGCCATTGCGCGCGGTATAGGCCCGATTCAGGATGGTGATGTTACCCGTGATCTGCATACCATTCACGACGACTTTACCCGTAATGGCGCGCTCAATACCGATTACGATGTACTGAAACATATCATCGAAGATTCGCCGGAATTCGGTGGTGTCACCATCGAGGAAGCTGCCGAAAAAGGCTTCATTGTGATGAATGAGCATGCGGGCCTGAACCAGCCGTTAAAGCCAGATGAAGGTTATAACCCGTTCACCGCACAAACCGATGGCAAGGAGCCCTACGATACCTTGACCGGTCGTATCACCTTCTATTGTGACCACCCGTGGTTTGAGAAGTTGAAGTCCACAGTGCCCACCGCGCGTTTGCACGCCGGGCCTAAGGCATCCAACTACCCATTGAAGTTCTACTCGCCACACGCACGCTGGGGTATCCACTCCAACTGGCGCAGTAATAAATACCTGCTGCGTTTGCAGCGTGGCGAACCGAATATCTACATCAACCCGAAACTGGCAGCACAAAAAGGTATCAAGGACGGTGACACGGTACGGCTGTTTAACGGCAACGGTGACTTTTTTGCTCAGGCGAAGTTCTATCCGAGCATTCCTGCCGACTCGATCATGATGGAGCACGGCTGGGAGCCGCATCAGTACATCAAGCGCAGAAATATGAACATTTCCCACGCCATATTCTTGCAACCACTGGAGCTGGTGGGTAACTGGGGGCACCTGAGGTACGTTTACGGCAGATGGAACGCCAACCAGCACATTCATGAATCAAGCTACGACATTGAACTGGCGAAGCCGGAAGACATTAACGACCCACGTGCCGTTTAAGAGGAAATTATTATGACTGTTAAGCGCCAGCTCAGCATGGTTTTAGATTTAAACAAATGCATTGGTTGCCAGACCTGTACTGCCGCGTGCAAGTTGATGTGGACCAACCGTAATGGCCGCGAATTCATGTACTGGAATAACGTGGAAACGATGCCGGGTAAAGGCTATCCCCGTGATTATCAGAACATGGGCGGTGGCTTCGACAAAGACGGTGCCTTGCGTTTAGGCAAGCAACCAAGCCAGGAAGACTACGGTATTCCCTGGGAATACAACTACGAAGAAGCACTGATGACAGGTACCGACCCCTGGCTGCGTCCTCACGTCAAACCAACCTGGGGTGCCAACTGGGATGAGGACGAGGGTGAAGGCGACTACCCGAACAGTTACTACTTCTACCTGCCACGCTTGTGTAACCACTGCGCCAACCCGGCCTGTTTGGCGGCCTGCTCGCGCAACGCCATTTACAAGCGCCAGGAAGACGGAATCGTACTGGTGGATCAGGAGCGTTGTCGCGGTTATCGCTATTGCGTCAACGCCTGCCCCTACAAAAAAATCTACTTCAATGAGCAAATCTCAAAGTCCGAGAAGTGCATCTTCTGCTATCCGCGCATTGAAAAGGGGTTGCCCACCGCCTGTGCCCAGCAGTGTGTAGGGCGCATTCGCTGGATAGGCTATCGTGATGATGAAGCAGGTCCCATCCATTTGCTGGTAGAAAAGTACAAGGTTGCCTTGCCGCTGCATGCGGAGTGGGGGACGCAGCCCAACGTGTTCTACGTACCACCGATGTCACCACCCAAGTTCGGCCCCAATGGTGAACAACTCGAGGAGTCGCGGATCCCCTTGTCTTATCTGGAAAGCCTGTTTGGCCCCAGAGTAGGAGAAGTGCTGGATACCCTGGCCGAGGCCCGTCAGGCCAAGGCAGACGGTAAAGACAGTGAGCTGATGGACACCCTGATCGGCTTTAAACACGCTGAAATGTTCAAGCTGAGCTAACGGCGGGAGGAA
>NZ_AOFQ01000040.1 GCF_000495915.1 Stutzerimonas chloritidismutans AW-1 | reverse complement strand
AAATGCACGCATTTTCTACCAAGCAAAGAGCCAAAAGCCGCCACCCCTGCGGGTGTGTCGTGGACGCCCTTGGGGGCGTCCATAGCCTCGCGGGGGAGCGCCCCGCAAGGCTTTCAAGGGTTCTGGCTCGCATGCGAGCCGCCACCCTCTTTTGCTTCCTGCGCCCTGGACGGGCTTGTCAGCAAAATTCACCCGCGCGCCCGTCCGGCAAAGCCGGACCGCCCCGCTTCGTGGCGGCTCACAACGCATCGCTGCGGTCGTTCCTCCCTTGCTCTGCTGTTCCCCGCCCGAACCAGGGCGGTCCGGTTTCACCGGACGGGCGCGCGGCATCCGCCGTCCGCATGCTTCGCACCTTTTCTCCGCCCTGGACGGGCTCCGAAAAGGCAGACCGGGAAATTCGCGTGGGCGCGAATGTTCCCTTGCCCGCCGCGTGGGCGCGGCGAACATCTGTGCGGATTGCTGTTTATCGCATCTCGATACGCGCAAGCGCCTATCGAGATGCTATGTGCCGCCTTCGCCGTTCCGTCGAAGGCTGCCAACACCTTTTGGGTGTTGGCGACGGCCTAACGGCCTTTAAAAGCAGCCAGCGCCTTTTGGGCGTTGGCGGCGCCATGCTTGGCGCCTGCTCCCTCTCGGGAGCGGAAGCGGGGCGGGCTGTTTCATCCCGCTTCTGCGCGCTGATTCGCTTTGGCCTCGCCCAGCCTTCGGCGGGCTGGCCTCGCTTATCAGCACTTGAAGCGCTCTTGTTTCCGCCCCTCGGCTCTCTCTTCGCGCGCTTTGGCCTCGCCCAGCCTTCGGCGGGCTGGCCTTGCTTGCTGCGGTCGAGCCGTTCGACATTCGTTCGCGCTCGCGCTTTGGCCTCGCCCAGCCTTCGGCGGGCTGGCC
>NZ_AOFQ01000039.1 GCF_000495915.1 Stutzerimonas chloritidismutans AW-1 | reverse complement strand
AAAGCCGGTGTCGAGCTGCATTTCGATGACCATGGGCATAGCTGGTGCCTGAGGCTGTGCGGTTATGCCGAAGCGTTGCCAGTAATTCTTCGTGACCTGACCGACATCCTCAAAGTGCCGTCGCCGGCTGCTTTCAATGAAGGACACCGCCTGTGCTACGAGTCCGTGACGTCAGGTGCCGACGAGATACTGATACGGCAACTGCTGCGCCGCCTGCCGCTCCTGCTCGCGGGAGCCGCACGAGACGGTGATGCATCGCTGGACCAGCACGCGCTCGATCAAGCCTGGCATCAGTCCCATTGGGATGCATTGGCAGTGGGACTGCCTCGGCATCTGAGTGGCCCGTTGCAGACGGTACTGGCTGAGCTGCCTGGGCTGGCCGGGCCCGGTGCCGGTCAGTACCACGAAAGCACACCGCGTCATTGCTGGTCGCGCTTTGGTCAGCCTGGCGTGGAAACCGCGTTGGTGCTGTTCTGTCCGCTACCGCTTCGGACAGTCTTCATCGAGGCGAGCTGGCGCCGCCTGGCGCGATTGATGGAAGGCGCGTTCTTCCGCCGACTGCGCAGCGAACTGCAACTCGGCTATGCGGTGTTCTGTGGCTATCGTCAGTTCGGCGAGTGCCCAGGCATCGTTTTCGCGGTGCAGTCTCCCAGCGCATCTGCCAGTGAGATCCTCGCCCATATCGAAACCTTCCTCGACGGCTTTGCCGGCACTCTGGTTGAAGTCGCTGAAGCGGATCCCTCGACCGGCAACCACGACGGCGACCTGCGCCGCCGCGCCGAGTCGTTATGGCAGGCGCACCTGGCCGGCTTCGATGGCGACCACCCGGAGGCGGTGGCTGCGGCGTCGGCCAACCTCGATGCCCGAGCTATCCGTGCTCAGCTACAGGCGCTGCGCGATGCCGAAGGCGGCTGGCATGTGGTCGCCAATGCCGAAGCGCCCGACACGCGTTGGCATCGTTGCTGACGGTTATCTCCGCGTCCCACATCACCCGCCCATTCAACCCCGACAATGCAGCTCGATGGCCAGCCGTTTACGGCGGGCTGCCGTGGCTTGTGCCTGGGTATGGTGGCGCGCTGCTTTGGGTGTACGACCTAAGCCTCGTGCGTCTGGCGGTCGGATGAGATGCTTTACATGCAAGACGGCACCCCGGGCGAAAGTACTAGCCTTTCGCCGCCATCGCAGCGTATGTGCGCTCGGACGGCCTTTCGATAATCGCTCCCGTCACGACTGCTTGTCGTCAAAACCGCGGAGAGCGCCATGCACAACAACAAGAAAGCTGTATCAACCCTGTTGCCACTGGTCCTGGCCAGTGCCGTCGCCATGACCGTAAGCCAGTCGGCTGTCGCCGAAATCGTGCTTTACGATCAGGACGACACCACCTTTTCCACCGATGGTTACTTCAACACCTTCTACGTTCACAGCGACGTAGAGCGTGCCGGCGAGCAGTTCGATCGCAAGCAGTCGCGGGTGAAAATGGGCTTCCTGCCCAACTGGATCGGCTTCAACTTCGGCAAGCAGGTCGGCGATCTCAAACTGGGCGGTCGTTCCTCGTTCTGGGTGACCATCAACGACAGCGAAAGCAACGGCACCGAAACCGGTATCGACGTTCGTCAGTTCTACGCCACCGCAGCGAATGAGCAGTGGGGCGAAGTGCTGTTCGGTAAGGACTTCGGCCTGTTCGGTCGCTCCAACATCCTGCTCGACGAGATGCTCAGCGGTTACGGCCAGGTCAGCGACACCCTGGGTCTGGTCGATGGCGGCGGCGTCTCCTTCGGCAACATCGGTACCGGTTACCCGTATCCGTTCCCGACGTCGCAGATCACCTACCGTTCGCCGAAGATGAGCGGCCTGCGCATCGCTGCCGGCATCATGGACCCGGTAGACACCACCGACGATACCTCGTCCACCCTGGACAAGGCCTACCAGGAAGCGCCGCGCTTCGAAACCGAGATCACCTACGAGTTCGAGATGGGCGGCACCCAGTTCTACACCTGGATCAACGGTATGCAGCAAAGCTCGGACAACACCGACAGCAGCATCGAGAAGGTCGATTCCAAGGGCCTGGGTTACGGCGTGCAGGCCAAGATGGGCAGCCTGTCGCTGACCGCATCGGGCTTCCAGGCCGAAGGTATCAACCCGTTCTTCACCAACAACGCCGGCGAAGCACTGCTGCGTGAAGTGGACAGCGACGGCTACCTGCTGCAGGGCTCCTACCGCTTCGGCAAGAACCGCGTTGCGCTGTCCTACGGTCAGACCAAGGATGATGGCAACGGTCTGGGCGGTGAGGCCGATTACGAGACCCGCGGTATCGCCCTGTTCCACAGCATCAACGACAACCTGACCCTGGTCGCCGAACTGAACCAGTTCGAGATCGAAGGCAAGGACAGCCCGGCACTGGACGAAGAAACCCGCACCTTCGCAGTGGGCGCGGCGCTGAGCTTCTAAGCGAGGCGATCAGCAGGGCGCGGATGGACGTCGAACCGTAGGTCGCTCCATCCGTTGCATCGGCAGTGGGACGTACGTTGAGCGTATTCCACGCCCTGTGCGCAGTGATGATCTCTGCGCAACCACGAGAAAGGCCGGCACCGTAAGGGGCCGGCCTTTCTGCATCTGTGCATCACTGAACATGGCCAGCGTGCGTCGAGGCCAGGCCTGATCGGGATGGACACCGTTTGGTTCGCGGTGCAGAGGATGGCTGGTGGACGGGAACCGACACTGCGGCCACTGAACTAGCAACGCAGCGCTGCGTTGTTTCGTCGCGATACTACCTAGGCAGGCCTTTACCGGTACTCAAGTAGCATTTTCGTCCCATATGCCCTGCCCAAGAATGGGGTCATCCGATTCAAGTGGTGCGGGGTATCGTGCGTGACCGATGAACAAGGCGAAGTGATCCGCACGGCGATGTCCGAGGCCCGGCTACCCGAAACGGTGGCGCAGGACCTGGCGCGCCAACTGATGCACCCGCATCTGGGCTTCGTGCTGTTCTTCTGTTCCGCTGAATACGACCTGCCGGCGCTGGGCGATGCGCTGCGCCAATACTTCGGTGGCGTGCGTCTGGTCGGTTGCACCTCGGCGGGCGAGATCACCTCCCAGGGCTATGGGCGCAGCTGCGTGACGGCAGTCGGCTTCGACCATCGAAGCTTTTCCATCGCCTGCGAGCTGATCGACGAGATGGATCGCTTCAGCCTGATCGAGGCACAGCAATTGGTCGAACGCCTGGGTAGCGACTGCCGCAGCAACTCGCTGGCGCCGATCAAGGACCACAGCTTTGCGCTGACGCTGCTCGACGGGCTGTCCAGCCGTGAGGAGATCGTGTTGTCTGCGCTTAGCGCCGCGTTCGGCAGCATTCCGCATTTCGGCGGTTCGGCTGGCGACGACAATCACCTCAGCGATACCTACGTCTATTACGACGGCCGGTTCTACAGCGGTGCGGCGATCGTGGTGCTGATCAACACCTGGCTGGATTTCGAGGTGTTCACCACCCATCACATCCTGCCACTCGAAGACAAACTGGTCGTGACCCGCGCCGACAGCAACAGCAGGCGGGTCTACGAGCTGAACGCCGAGCCGGCCGCCGAGGAATACGCCCGGCTGATCGGTGTGCCTGTCAGCGATCTCGATCACCGTCTGTTCGCCGCCCATCCCCTGGCGGTGCGGATCAACGAGCACTACTACGTGCGCTCGATCCAGAAGGTCAACGAGGACATGAGCCTGACCTTCTATTGCGCGGTTGAGAACGGCATCGTGCTCACCGCCATGGAACCCGGTCCGCTGATGCCGAATCTGGAAGCCCTGTTCGAGCGGCTGGAACAGCGCCTCGGGCCGCCGCTGTTGACCATTGGTTGCGACTGCTTTCTGCGCCGGCTGGAAATCGAGGGTAACGACACCAGCGAACAGACCTCGGCTTTTCTCCGACGCCAGCAGGTGATCGGCTTCAACACCTACGGAGAGCAGTTCAATGGCATGCACATCAACCAGACCTTCACCGGTGTCGCCATTGGCCGACCCGGAGGCCGGGCAGGTCGCTGAGCTGCTGGCGCGCCAGGCCGAACTCGAGCGCGAAAACCTCAAGCTCAAACGCATCAACGCCGCACTGATCGAGCGCGTCGAATCCAGTGGCGCCGGACGGGATGCATCCTATGCGGCGTTCCAGCATTCGGTGGAACTGGCCGAGCAGGTGCGCGAGCGCACCGACGCGTTGAACCAGGCGATGGCCGAGCTCAAGGGCAGCAACCAGCTGCTCAGCGATGCGCGGCTGCGCGCGGAAACCGCGCACCAGCACCTGGTCGACGCCATCGAGAGCATTTCCGACGCATTCGTGCTGTTCGACCGGGATCAGCGCATCGTCCTGTTCAACCGTCGCTTCAAGTCGCTATGGACGCGCACGCGCGCGCGCATCAACGCCGGCACGCGGCTGGCCGAGGTCCGCCGGCTGGCGGAAAGCACCGGGTTGATCGTCGAGGAACACCGCGGCAAGGGCGATGAGCCCACGGTGTATCGACTGAACAACGGCCGTTGGGTGCAGGTCAGCGAGCGACCGACCCGTGAAGGCGGGCTGGTGATTCTCTACACCGACATCACTGAGGTGAAAGTCAGCGAGACCATGCGTCGCGAGCAGGCGCTGGCGCAGAAGTCGAGGCTGTTGCAGCGCGCGGTGGACAACCTGTCTCAGGGCGTGGCGATGGTCAGCGCCGAGGGTGCGCTGGAGCTGTGGAACCGGCGCTTTCTCGAACTCTGCGGGCTGGCGCCGATCGAGGCGCATCGACCGTTCGAGGAGGTCATGGCCGACAGCGAGCTGACCCTGCTCACACCCAACAGTCGTGACGCCCGCGGCCGGCCGATCCGCGAGCTGGAGCAGCGCCTGTTCGATGGCCGCGTGCTGGAAATTCGCACCCATGCGCTCCCCACCGGCGGCTTCGTCAATACCTTCACTGACATCACCGAGCGCTACCGCCATGCCGAGGCGCTGCGCGAGAGCGAGCGCTGGATTCGCCTGATCACCGACCATGTGCCGGCGCTGATCGCCTACGTCTCGGCCGATCTCACCTACGAGTTCACCAACAAGGTCTACGAGGAATGGTATCGCTGGCCCAGCGACGGCATGCTCGGCCAGTCGCTGCGCGAGGTCCACAGCGGCGAGCACTGGCGGCAACTGGAGCCCTACATTGATCGCGCACTGTCGGGCGAGAGTGTCAGCTTCGAGATGGCCGAGCGCAACCATGCCGGCCAGCAGCGCTATATGCTGCGCTCCTATGTGCCGAACCGGCAGGCCAACGGCGAAGTTGCCGGCATTTTCGTGCTGATTCAGGACATCACTGATCGCCGGCGCACCGCCGAGGCGTTGCACCAGGCCTATCAGAATCTCGAACAGCGGGTGCGTGAGCGCACTGCCGAGCTGACCAGCCTCAACGACCAGCTGCTGCGCGAGATCGACGAGCGCAGCCACGTCGAGGCGCGGCTGCGCGAAGCCAAGCGCGAGGCGGAACTGGCCAACCTGTCCAAGACCAAATTCCTTGCCGCGGTCAGCCATGACCTGCTGCAGCCGCTCAACGCCGCGCGGCTGTTCACCAGCGCCTTGCTGGAACAACCGGGGGCGCCCAACGGCGGGCTGATCCGCAACATCAGCAACTCGCTGGAAGACGTGGAGAACCTGCTCGGCACGCTGGTCGATATTTCCAAGCTGGATGCCGGCGTGATCAAACCGGATATCGCCCCGTTCGCCGTCAGTGAGCTGTTAGAAAACCTGGCCATGGAGTTCCGCCAGATCGCCGGGGCCGAACAGTTGCAGCTGGACTTCATTCCCTGTTCGGCGCTGGTGCGCAGCGATATCCAGCTGCTCGCGCGCATCCTGCGCAATCTGCTGACCAACGCGATTCGCTACACAACCAAAGGACGCGTACTGCTCGGTTGTCGTCGCCACCGGCAGAGTCTGTCCATCGAAGTCTGGGATACCGGCGTGGGCATCGCCTCGGACAAGCTCGAGGAAATCTTCCAGGAGTTCAAACGCGGGGAGGGCGTGCGTCCCAACCAGGATCGTGGTCTCGGCCTTGGCCTGGCCATCGTCGAGAAGATCGCGCGCATGCTGGGCCATCGTATCCGGGTCAGCTCGCACCCGGGACGCGGCTCGTGTTTCGCCATCGACGTACCATTGGCCAAGCGCGCACCCAAGGCGCGGCCTGAGCCGAGCACCACGGAGCTGGTGCTACAGCGGCTGCAGGGCGCCCGGGTCTGGGTGCTGGATAACGACACGGCGATCTGTGCGGGCATGCGCACGCTGCTGGAAGGCTGGGGCTGCAAGGTGATCACGGCGCTGTCCGAGGAGGACCTGGCGCGGCAGGTGGACAACTTCCATGCCGAGGCCGACCTGATGATTGCCGACTACCACCTGGACAATGGCCACACCGGCATCGATGTCGTCGCCACCGTCAATGCGCGACGCGCCAGCCCGCTACCGGCGCTGATGATCACCGCCAACTACAGCAACGAACTCAAGCAGCAGGTCCGCGAGCTGGGCCATATGCTGATGCACAAGCCGGTGCGGCCGATGAAGCTGAAGACTGCCATGTGCCATATGCTCGAGCATGGTACAGCTGGATGACTGATCCGCTGGCCCCCGCAGCCGTCGGATGTGACCGCATCGCCGCGGGCGCGCTTCCCACAGGACCTGGAGTTTTGTAGAAGCACGACATCTGGGCGATGGTATGGGTTTTCAGGCTAGCTGTGCTCCGATCTCACCCAGATGCCGTTGCCTCGCAGGCGCTCGCGATCATGTGGTCGATCCAGTCCAAGAAGCGGACCTTTCGGCACGATGCCATTTCCGTTGATCTGTCGATGGCTGGCGTAGTAGTGGTTCTTGATGTGTGTGAAATCCACCGTTTCGGCAATTCCCGGCCACTGGTACAGCTCGCGTAACCAGTTCGACAGGTTCGGATAGTCCTCGATGCGGCGCAGGTTGCACTTGAAGTGGCCGTGGTAAACCGCGTCGAAGCGAATGGCTGTGGTGAACAGGCGCCAGTCGGCCTCTGTCAGGTACTCCCCTGTCAGGTAGCGCTGCTTGCCCAGGCGTCGCTCTAGCCAGTCGAGCTCACGGAACAACTCGTCGAAGGCCTCTTCGTAGGCCTCCTGGGTCGTGGCGAAACCTGCTCGGTAGACCCCGTTGTTGATCGCCGGATAGATCCGCGCGTTTAGCGCATCGATTTCACCATGCAGCGCCTCTGGGTAGAAATCCAGCGTAGAGCCGGTCAGCTCGTCGAAAGCGCTGTTGAAGATGCGGATGATCTCGGCCGATTCGTTGTTGACGATGCACTGGCGCTCGCGATCCCAAAGAACGGGGACGGTGACCCGGCCCGAGTACTTCGGATCGTCACGGGTGTAGCGCTGATGGAGGTAGTCGAATTCGTCCAGCGCATCGCCGCTGGAGCCGGTGGACTTGTCGAAGGTCCAGCCGTGCTCGGCCATCAGCCAGCTGACCACGGACACGTCGATCAGCGGCTCGAGCCCCTTGAGCTTGCGGTAGATCAGCGTGCGATGCGCCCACGGACAGGCA
Source organism: Stutzerimonas chloritidismutans AW-1 (assembly GCF_000495915.1). GTDB lineage: Bacteria > Pseudomonadota > Gammaproteobacteria > Pseudomonadales > Pseudomonadaceae > Stutzerimonas > Stutzerimonas chloritidismutans. The sequence continues at coordinate 28,242 of NZ_AOFQ01000039.1, read as the reverse complement.
AGCGAAACATAGAGATGATAGCGACCGGCCTCGGCCTGGAAGCCACCCTGACCGTCAGGCCCGGGCGCGCCGTCGGGCGTGACCCAGTGCCGGCGCTTGGCCTGTTCGCGTTCGAATTTGCCATCGCGGCTTGCGTACCAGCGGTCGTGCCACTGGCCATCGATCAGTAATCCCATGGTGCCCTCCTGTTACGGCATAGGAGGCCAGTCTAGGAAGCATCGTTCGATCGATGTGACCGAATGGCGGGTTAATCCTATCGCTTAAATCGATGAATGGCGGGTGCGCCAGTAGCTTTGCGCTTGCTCGAAAGCTGCCTCCCGCGTGGCGCCAAGGCCTCGCAGGGCAAGGGCCATGGTGGCGATCACAGCGAGTTCACCGTAGGCGTCTTCCTGCTCGCCAGCCCAGACGGCAAGCAGCTGCTGCGGGTCGAGCTGTGCGGGCTTCACGTGGCGCCGCTCGGACAGTGCCGGCCATTCCTCGTCCCACGGCGTGCCGCCAGTGGTGCCGTAGAGATGGGAGATGTTGTCCGGGTTCATCTCGATCTCGCCGCCTTCGCCCTTGATGACGATGGCGTGGTCGCCGAGCAGGGTGCTGGCCTGGCGATGGGCATCCTGATAGCCGGGGTGGAAGATGCTCTGCAGACCGCAGCGTGCGCCCAGCGGGTTGAGCAGGCGCGCCAGCGAGTGGATTGGCGAGCGCAGGCCGAGCAGGTTGCGCATGTCAATCATGCGCTGCAGCACCGGCATCCAGGCTCCCAGCGGGATGAACGCGAGATTGCTCTGGTCCAGTGCCACGCTGACCTGTTGCCAGTTCTCGCATCGACGAATGCCCAGCAGCTCAAGCTGCTGTTCGCTATAGATGCGCCCAGCAGTATGGGCACCGCCACCGTGCATGAGGATGCGTATGCCATTGGCTGCCAGGCACTTGGCTGCCAGCAGATACCAGGGCAGGTGACGCTTCTTGCCGGCATAGGTCGGCCAGTCGATATCGACCGGGATAGTCGGTGCTTGCACGCGCTCACGCACGGCCTGGGTAAAGCCCGCCAGCTCGTCGGGGCTTTCTTCCTTGTGCCGCAGCAACATGAGGAAGGCGCCCAGCTGAGCGTCCTCCACCTTGCCGTCGAGCAGCATGCCCATGGCTTCGCGGGCTTCTTCGCGTGTCAGGTCGCGGGCGCCACGCTTGCCTTTGCCAAGGATGCGCACGAAGGCGGCGAAAGGATGTTCTGCAGGCGTTTCGAGGCTCATAGGCAGTTGCTCGGTTTTGGCAGCCCGGCCAGCTTGGCGGCCAGTTTGGCAGGGGTGCCCTTGAACAGGCGGTTGAGGTGCATGCTGTTGCCCTTTTCAGGCCCCAGCTTGAGTGCGGTGTACTTGATCAGCGGGCGTGTAGCCGGCGACAGCTGGAATTCGGCATAGAACTCGCGCAGCAGCCGAAGCACTTCCCGATGTTCGTCTTCCAGCTCCAACTCTTCACGGCGCGCCAGCGCTTCGGCAACGGCTTCGTTCCAGTCGCTCAGATCGACCAGAAAGCCGTCCTTGTCCAGCGCGATCTCGCGCCCATCCACGACCAGGCTGCTCATAGCCAGCTGTTGATCCGTTCGTAACGGCAGGTCAGTTCGACGAAGCCCGCGTAGTCCAGCAATTGCACGCGCGTCGGCAGCATGCCGAGTGCCCGGGCCTGCACGTCTTCTTCAAGTGCGAACAGCGCGACCTGCTCTGGCAGTTGCTCCAATTCGGTCGCGGGTTTGGTTCCGGCTGTCAGGGCGTAGGTTGCGTCGCCGGCCAGCAGCAGGGCGTCGGTGTCGCCTAGTAGCGGCAGGCAGCTGTTGAAGCGGCCGTCGCTGAAGGGCGAATGGGAAAGCAGATGCAGAGTCGCCATCAGATCGTGATCACATGGTCATAGCGGTTGATCAGGGTGCTCAGGCCCGCGTCGTCGAGGATTTCGACCGGCAGCGCCAGAGAGGATTCATCCAGGTTGCGCTCGGCCAGGCTGCTGCGAGCGACGAACAGGCTGTCGATGCCGAACAGCGGCAGCGCCTGCAGATTCGCGGTCAGGTCTTTCTGCTCGAGCGATGCAGCTTGCTGCGAGGCGGCGAGCTGAAACACGCCATCATCGAGAAACAGCAGTCCTAGCGGCAGCTCGAAAGCGCCACCGGCCAAAACGATATCCAGTGCCTCACGCGCAGAGGGACCGGCCCAGGGCGCCTGACGGCTGATGATAAGCATGGAACGCGCCATCATTGGCCTCCGAAGCAGACGAGCCGATCGGCCTGCTGCGCGGCTTCATGCAACTGGCCCAGCCCCGACAGCTCCCAGCCAGCGGCAAGGTTCGCTGCCGGACGCTGGTAGCGCTGCGCTTCGCCGGCATCCAGTACGCCGCGACGCAGGCCGGCGGCGATGCAGACCACGCCGTCCAGCTGGTTGGCGCTGACGAAACGGCTCCATTCGGCCGCCACGTCCAATTCGTCCTGTGCCGCCACGACGTTAGCCGAAGCACTGTGCACGCCATCCTGATAGAAGAACAGCCGGACGATTTCATGCCCGCCAGCGAGCACGGCTTCGGCAAAGCGCAACGCGCGGCGTGCCGCGGGTGAATGGGGCGGGGCGAACAGGGCGATTACGAATTTCATCGGAGCACCATGGCAGAACAGCGGACATGATACGCCAGCTGTGGGATCGGGTAGGAGGCGGCCTCACGGCCGCCGTCCTCCCACACCACCGTGCGTACGGTTCCGTACACGGCGGTTCAGGCCATGCGGTTAAGCCGATTGATCGTATCCAGTATCGAGACCAGTCCAAGTCTGTCCCATAGCTTCTTCGGCAGCGCCTGATTCATATGCGGCGCTCCTGAGTTCCACCACGGGCCTCGGCCATTGAAGGCCGACTTGCAGGCACGCTCCTCGCTCAATCCCAGGCGCATCAGGTTGCGCGCCCTCGTAGAGGGCTGCTTCCATTGCCGCCAGATGACACAGCGAAGTTTGTGCCTGACCCAGCCATCCAGCTCTTCCAGTGGACGCTTGCTCTGGCTGAGCTTGAAGTAGCCTGCCCAGCCTCGCAGCACCGGGTTTACCCGCTCGATGACATTCGCCATCTTGTGGCCCCGCACCCCTCGCAGCAGTTCCCTGAGACGGTCGCGCACACGGCGCAGGCTCATGGTTGCCACTCGCAGTCTAGGCAGCGAGTGCCAACTCATCCCATACCCCAGGTAGTCGCATTTCCACGACCCAGCCACGCGACTCTTGTCCCGATTCAGTCTCAGTTTCAGACGGTGATTCAGGAACCGCTCGACACTGGCCAGCACTCGTTCGCCAGCACGCGGACTACGGACATAAATGTTCGCGTCATCGGCATAGCGCACGAAGCGATGGCCTCGCCGCTCCAACTCACGGTCGAGTTCATCGAGCAGGATGTTCGACAGCAGCGGCGAAAGCGGGCCGCCTTGCGGCGCCCCCTCCTGCCGATGGCTGACAACCCCGTCCGACATGACGCCCGCTTCGAGGTAACGGCGGATGAGTCTGAGCACCTGTTTGTCTTCGACATGGCGCTCAACACAGAACATCAGGATGTCGTGGTTGACCCGATCAAAGAACTTCTCCAGATCGAGTTCCACGCAACACCTATGACCCGCCGCCACATGGGTGCGGGCCATCTCGACAGCCTGGTGAGCGCTTCTGCCCGGACGGAAGCCGTAGCTATAGTCCGAGAACAGCGGATCGAAGATCGGCGTGAGCTGTTGCAGCAGGGCTTGCTGGATCAGGCGATCCACGACACTGGGAATGCCCAGTTGCCGCATACCGCCCTGCGGTTTGGGAATTTCGACCGCCCGCACTGCCTGGGGATGGTATTCACCTGCCAGCAGCCTGACCTTCAGGATGGGCCAATACTGTTTCACGTAGCCTGCCAAGTCGGCGACCGTCATGCCATCGGCACCCGGCGCCCCCTTGTTGCTGACCACGCGCTGATACGCACGCTTGAGATTCGCCGGTGCAAGCACCCGCTCCATCAGCGTGTCCGGCTCCGCGTTCATCCACGTCACCGACGCCGCCGATACCTCTGCGCTGTCAGGCGTCATCCTCGGCCTCTGGCCGGGACTCGGGGTGACAGTCTTCTCTTGGAGAAATTTCTGCATTTCGGTTATCGACGAGACGCTGACGCCTACTGGCGGCATGACCTGTTCGGCCCTTGATGGCGTGGTTGACCGCCACTTACTACGGCCTCGGCTGACTTCTGCACGCCCATCCCGTCGCCTCTCGACAATCGGTAGCACAATGGCAAGCGTACAGATCTCCCAGGGTAATTCGCGCGACCTTCCTGCTTATGCCTGTCGGATCTACGTCGCAGCGTTCCGTGCAAGTATCGGGCTTTGGCGATTATGGCCACCTCACCCCGCTGCGCCGCCTCATCCGCTTCCTGTTCGTCAGGCCAGCATTTTGCCTCGGGCTTCCTTCAGATTCGCAGTCGCCCGCGACACCCTTGCCTTCAGCTAACACTTCCCCTTGCCGGGTGTGTAGAGGACTTTCACCTCCAAGTCGCCAGGCTCACCACCACAGTGAACCCGACAGCGCCAGTCACGGCGCTACGCGCCATGCCTGGCGCACCATGAAAAAGCCCGCCGAAGCGGGCTCGTTCAAGGCGATGCCGGATCAGTCGTCGCCACCGAAGATGCCCAGCAGCTGCAGCAGGCTGATGAAAAGGTTGTACAGCGAAACGAACAGGCCGATGGTGGCCATGATGTAGTTACGCTCGCCGCCGTGGATGATGGCGCTGGTCTGGAACAGGATGCAGGCCGAGGAGAACAGCACGAAACCTGCGCTGATCGCCAGTTGCAGCCCGGTGATCTGGAAGAAGAAGCCCGCCAGCATGGCGCCGATCAACACGAAGAAACCCGCGGTGATGAAGCCACTGAGGAAGCTCATGTCCTTGCGGGTAATCAGCACGTAGGCTGACAGTCCGAAGAACACCAGGGCGGTCATCGACAGCGCCGAGCTGATCAGCTCACCGCCATTGGCCAGACCCAGATACATATTGAGGATCGGCCCGAGCGTGTAGCCCATGAAGCCGGTCAGAGCGAAGGTGGAAACCAGGCCCCATGCCGAGTTTCGCAGCTTGGCGGTGAGGAAGAAAAGGCCATAGAAGCCGATCAGCACCACGAAGATGTTCGGGTAGGCCGCGTTGGCCTGCATGGCCATATAGGCAACCAGGCCGCTGAACGCGAGCGTCATGGCCAGTAGCCCGTAGGTGTTGCGCAGGACCTTGCTGACCTCACGCTGTTCGACCTGCGTGTGGCTAAGCGCGTATTCGTGTTCGTGCATGGCGACACTCCTTGGATGAATTCAAGCCTGAGACGATTTGTCCCGGATCATAACAGAGGCAAGTTGGATGCCTAGCATCAGTGTTTGACAGTGTATTTCTATCCGGTACTATTGCGCCCGCTTTATCCGGAAGTGTGGCCGAGTGGTTGAAGGCAGCGGTCTTGAAAACCGCCGAAGGGGAGACCCTTCCCAGAGTTCGAATCTCTGCGCTTCCGCCATCTGAAAACCTGAAGGCCCCGATTACGGGGCCTTCAGCGTTTCTGCGGTACGGAAAACGAGCGCGGATGTTGCCAGGATCGGCGAATGTCAGGCTGCCGTTCATTGCGTAGGCTGCCCGCGCGACTTCCTGCAACATCCGTAGGGCAAGTTTTGCTTTGACAGTGTCGACGCACGTTGTGCTGCAGTTGGCACTTGCCAGCCAGAGCGATGCGAAAGCCACTGCTAGAATCCGCCGCCTGACAAATGGAGTTGTCATCATGAAGCGATTCAGGCAACCGGAGGCATTTGCCCTGGTTCAACAATATTTCGAACCGCTGCTGTTCAGCGCGCGGATGGATTCGCCCTCGACCATCCGCGTGCTGCTAGTCGATGAAGCAGCAGGCGAGTCGCTCTTGCTTACCGGTTTGCCGTGCCGGCTATCGCTTTCCCGCGCCGAGATCACCGGGCTGATCAATACCATCGATCTGGACGCCGCCGCGCTGCGGCCGGGGCTGCTGAGCAAGCTCAAGCGCCCTCGCTTGCTTGGCTAGTCACTGAGGATGGAGCGTGCGACGTCACCAGCGCCAACAGATTGCTCGCCATGAAGGGCGTCTGCTCCCTGAGCGAAAACAGCTTGGGTGACAGCAACCAGGTGTGGGTGATGCCCATGAGGCTCGAATAGAGCAGCAGCGCCAGCGATCGTGGGGATTGGCAGTTGCCGGTGCCAGGCGTCTGCTGACTTCGCTCGACCAGCGCCTCCAGCAGCTGGACCATGTCGCGGGTCAGCTTGCGTTCACGCTTCAATGTGCTGGCCATCTGTGCCGTGAGTTCGGTCTTGTTCAGCAGGATCTCGAAAGACTGGCGATACCAGCGGTCCTCCAGCAACAGCCGAAACCAGTCGTCGATGAAGTGCTCGAGCGCGACAAGCGGCTCGTCGGCCAGCTTTCGGCTGCGGGCGATGAGCTGCTCCAGCGGTGCCTGGGAGTAGGCCAGGACCGCTTCGTACAGTTCGTCCTTGCTTTTGAAATGCCAGTAGATCGGGCCGCGGCTGAAGCCGGCGCTGTCGGCGATCATCGCCAGCGTGGTGTTCGAGTAACCGTTGCGGCTGAACAATTCCAGTGCTGCAGCAATGATCTTCAGACGGGTCTGTTCGGCGTCTTCTTTGGTCCGGCGCATGTGGGGGCCTCAGATGATGCGCGGTGGGTCAGCCAGAACCCACTGTGCGACAGCGCGCCGTGGCTGATGATACGGGCGCTTGGCGCCCGTCACGCTGAAGACTCAGAGTTTTCCGTCCGCGGCCATTTGCATGTAGGTGGTATCGAAGCGCAGTTTGACGTTGGCATCCGAGCCCATCAACTTGCCGCCAGGCATGGCGATGCCGATAAAGTCTACCGAGTCCGCACCGTCGCCCAGCAGACCGTGGTCGAAGGAGAACCTGCGCACGCTGTCCATGGCCTGATACGCTTCGTCGCTGTTGATGAACGCGAGCGAGTCGGCAGGCTTCCAGAACATCTTCATGCCCTTGAGCTGGCTTTCGTACCCGGCCTGATCGGTTCCGGAGGCCTGGCCCAGCGAGGCACGCGCCTTGGTGCCTTCGTCGGTGTCGCTTTCCAGGATCGCCATCACCTCATACCAGGCGCCAACCACGGCTTTGCCGAAATCAGGGTTGTCGGCCAGGGTTTCGCTGTTGACGATGGTCAGGTCCTTGATGTGGCCGGGGATCTGGCTGGAGTCGAAGGTGCGGTGCGCACCGGGCGTGGCGGCGACTTCGTCGAGCAGCGGATTCCATGTCACGACATTGCGCACCTCGTCCGTACTGAATGCCGCGACCAGATCGGCGTCCGAGGTGTTGACCACCTGTACGTCGCGCTCGCTCATGCCGACGCTATCGAGCGCCTGGGCCAGCAGGTAATGCGAAACCGACAGCTCGACCAGATGGATCTGCTGATCCTTGAGGCTCTTCAGGTCGGCGCTGTCCTTCATCACCATCCCGTCGTTGCCGTTGGAATAGTCACCGACGATCAGTGCGGTGGTATCGATGCCTCCGGCTGCCGGAATCGACAGCGCATCCATGCTGGTGGCGACCACCCCGTCGAACTGGCCGGCGCTGTACTGGTTGATCGACTCGACGTAGTCGTTGACCTGGGTGATGTTCACTTCGATCCCGTACTTGTCGGCCCACTTCTTCATGATTCCCGACTCATCCGCATACTTCCATGGCATCCAGCCGGCGTAGATGGTCCAGGCAATATCGAAGCTTTTCTTTCCCTCGGCCTGCGCGGCAAAAGGCGAAAGGGCTGCAAAGATCACGGCGCCGGCACAGAGTGCCCGCTTGAACGTATTGGCTTGCATGGTGAATCTCCTTTTCATCGAGTCAGAAGAATTTCAGGTAGCGCTGGATTTCCCAGTCGGAAACATGGGTGTGGTAGGCATTCCATTCGTCGCGCTTGTACTCGACGAAGGCTTCATACATCGCGTCGCCGAACACCTGGCGCGACAGCGGGTCGGCCTCGAAGGCGTCGATGGCTTCGGACAGCGTGCGCGGCAGGGTTTCGATGCCCATGTCCGCGACATCCTTTTCGCTGTAGTCGTACATGTTTTCGCGATGCGGCTGGCCCGGTTCGAGCTTGTCGCGGATGCCTTCCAGGCCGGCGGCGAGGATCATCGCGGCGCCGAGATAGGGGTTGCAGCCGATATCCGCGGCGCGGCATTCGACCCGCGCGCCTTGGGACGGAATACGCAGCATGTTGGTGCGGTTGTTGTTGCCGTAGCAGACGAACACCGGCGCCCAGGTCGAGCCGGACATGGCGCCCTTGCGGATCAGCCGCTTGTAGCTGTTCACCGTTGGCGCGATGACCGCGCAGATCGCCTTGGCGTGTTTCAGCACGCCGGCGATGAAGTGATAGGCGAGCGGGGTGACACCGCAGCCGTGAGGGTCTTCGCCATCCACTTCGAAGAGGTTCTTGCCCGAGGCCAGGTCCGCCAGTGACATGTTGTAGTGCGCGCCGCTGCCGGTGCGCTGCGCCGAGGGCTTGGGCATGAAGGTGGCGAAGGCGCCGTGCTTGCGGGCGATCTCGTTGGCCATCATGCGGAAGAACACGAAGCGGTCGGCCATGGTCAGTGCGTCGGCGTACTTGAAGTCGGTTTCGAACTGGCCGTTGGCGTCTTCATGGTCGAACGAGTACACGCCCCAGCCCATCTCGTTCATGGCTTCCACCAGCTCATCGATCACCGGCAGGTTGTCCATCAGCAGGCGCGGGTCATAGCAGGGCTTGGCCGCGGTATCACGATCGCTGAGTGGGGCGAAGCCACCGTCCGGGGTGTCCTTGTAGAGGAAGAACTCGGTCTCGATGCCCAGATTGAAGCTGTAGCCCATCTCGGCCGCAGCGTCGGTCTGGCGCTTGAGAATGCCGCGCGAGCAGGCTTCGAACGGCTTGCCGTCCAGGTACAGATCACTGGCGAACCAGGCCAGGCTGCGATTCCAGCTGCACTGGGTGGCGCTGGCCGGATCGGGCATCGCCGCCACTTCGTTATCGCTGATCTGCTGCGGCACGCCGTCCAGCGCTGCGCCGGTGTACAGCTCGGAACCGCGAAGCATCTGCCCCAGATGGTCGAGCGGAACGAACTTGCCTTTGATCACGCCGTGCATGTCGACGTAGCTGGCCATGGCGTACTTCACGCCCTTGTCCTGCAGCCGCTGTTTCAGCTCCTCGACGGAGGAGAGTGGGAAGCTGGTCATCTGCTTGCGCTCCTTGGAGTCATGAATGGCGGCCGGGGCCGCTGGCACGATTCCTTCATCCAATATACATGCCAGCGTGTATAGAAACGGGCTACGTCTGGTGCCACTGCTTGCCCGTTTCGCCGATGTGGGAATCATGCAGATGCTTGAAATAAAAAGGGAAAAGAAGCTTCACGCGCTGGGCGAAATGAGCCTGGAAAGCGGCGAGCGATTGCGCAATGCACGCATTTGCTATCAGGCAATAGGCACGCCGAACCGCGCGCGGGACAACCTGGTGCTGATTCCGAGCTACTACGGCGGCACACATTGGGGCAGCCTGCCCCTGCTTGGTGCGGAGGGACCACTGGCGGGCGGTGATTACTGCGTGGTGCTGAGCAACCTGTTCGGTGCCGGCTGGTCGACTTCACCGAGCAATGCGGCGCCAGGACAGGAAGGTGCGGGCTTTCCACAGGTGAGCCTGCTAGACAATGTGCACGCACAGAAGGCGTTGCTCGACCGACTGTTCGGTGACGACTGGCAGCTCGCCCTGGTCAGCGGCTGGTCCATGGGCGGCATGCAGACGCTGTTCTGGGCGATGGCCTATCCCGAGCGGATGCGCGCCATCCTGCCGTTCTGCTGCACGGCACGCTGCTGGCCGCACAATCGGGTGTTTCTCGAAGGCGTGAAAGCCGCGTTGTGTGCCGACGCGGCCTGGCAGGGCGGTCGCTACGCCACGCCGCCGGAACGCGGCCTGCGTGCCTTTGGCCGTGCCTATGCCGGCTGGGCCTATTCCCAGGCGTTCTATCGTCACGAGCTGTGGCGCGAGCTGGGCTTCGAGAGCCTGGAGGCGCTGCTCGACTACTGGGAGCAGGATCATCTGGAGCAGGACGCCAACGACCTGCTCTGCGTGCTGAACACCTGGCAATCGGCCGACCCGGCCCGCAGTTTCGCTGCCGCCTCGCTGGCCGGAGCGCTGGGTCGCATCCGCGCGCGGTCCATCCTCATGCCCGGCAGTACAGACCTGTATTTCACCGTCGAGGACGCGCGGCACGAGGCCGCACTGATCCCGGGTGCCGAGCTGCGGGTGCTCGAATCGGACTGGGGCCATTGCGCCGGTGGGCCGGGCCGCAGCGCGCCGGCCATGCAGCAGGTGTTCGCGGCAATGGCCGAGTTGCTCGGCCGCTAGCCTTCAGCCGGCCACGGCGCTGAGTTTGGCCAGTTGCTCGAGGTCGGTCTGCATGCCGGACGTCTCGCGGATGCGGGCGAGGATTTCGCGCTTGAGCTCGGTGAATTCGGGCGCGAGCTTCATGTCCTGATGGCGCTGGGCCGGCAGCGGCACCTCGTAGATGGAGTCGATGCGCCCGGGCCTCGGCGCCATCAGCACGATGCGGCTGCCCAGATAGATGGCTTCCTCGACATCGTGGGTGACGAACAGGATGGTGCTCTTTTCCAGCCTGTGCACATGGCGGATGAGGTCGTGCATGACCTCACGCGTCTGCGCGTCCAGCGCACCGAACGGCTCGTCCATCAGCAGCGTCGCGGGCTTGGGCATCAAGGCGCGGGCAATGGCGACGCGCTGCTGCATCCCGCCGGAGAGTTGGCTGGGGTAGGCATCGGTGAAGCGCGTCAGGCCCATCAGGTTGAGCAGGGCGTCGGCGCGGCCTGCGGCCGACTCCACGTCTCCATCGTGGCGCACGGTGTCGCCGATCACCTTGAGCTGCCGGCAGAACTTGATGTTCTGCATCACCGTCAGCCAGGGGTAGAGACTGTAGTGCTGGAAGACCATAGCGCGGTCGACGCCAGGACCATCGATGGGCTTGCCGTCGAGCAGGATCTCGCCGCGGCTCAGCGTTTCCAGCCCGGCGATGATTCGCAGCAGGGTGGATTTGCCGCAGCCCGAGGCGCCGACGAAGGTGACGAACTCGTTGGGCTGGATATCCAGGTCGATCGACTGCAGCGCCTGCACCTCGCGGCGCTCGCTGACAAAGGTCTTGCCGACCTGGCGGACACGAATCTTGGCATCGGACATGGTCATTTCCTCATCCAGGGAAAGGCTCGGCGGTGCAACCAGCGGAAGGCTTGATCGGTGAGCAGGCCGATCAGGCCGATCAGCAGGATGCCGGCGAAGATCTTGTCGGTGTGCATGTAGCGCTGCGCCTTGAGGATGGCGTAGCCGAGGCCGGAGTTGGCCGCGACCAGTTCGGCCACCACCAGGTAGGTCCAGGCCCAGCCGCAGGTGATGCGCAGGGTGTCGAGCAGCGCCGGTTTGGCCGACGGCAGGATCACCAGCTTGACGATCTCGCTGCGGTTGGCCCCCATGGTCTGTGCCGCCTCGATCTGCGCCATGGGCACGCGGCGCACATCCTCGGCGACCATCAGCACCATCTGGAAAAAGGTGCCGATGAAGATGATCAGCACCTTGGAGCCTTCGTCGATGCCGACCCAAAGCATCACCAGCGGAATGAAGGCCACGGCCGGCATATAGCGGATGAAATCGGTGAGCGGTTCGAGAAAGGCTTGCACCGGCCGGTAGGTGCCGATGTACAGCCCCAGCGGCAGGGCGATCAGCGCCGAGGCGCCGAAGCCCGCCATGACCCGCCAGACGCTGATGCCGATGTCCCCCAGCAGCCCCTCGCTGGTCCACCAGCGACCGATGCGTTCGAGCACTGCGCCGGGGCTGGGCATGAACATCGGGTCGGCGAGGCCAAGCGCGGTCCACAGCCACCAGATGATGAAGGGCAGGCTCAGCCCGGCGCCGGTCAGCAGCCAGGCGCTGCGCCGGGATATCTCGCCGCGAATGCGCCAGAAACTGCTCTTGCGCACCACCTGTTCGGCCGGTGCGGCCGGTGTTGCCGTATGTCGCTGCTGCGCGGCGGTGGCAGCGGAGGGGATGCTGATCTGCGCTGTCATGCGGGAACCTCCTGTGAAACGGTGGGCACATCCAGTTCGACGCGTTGCCAGCCGCCGGCCGCCGGATAGCGACCGAGGGCGGCAAGGTCCGCGGCGGGCAGGCTGGCGGGGTCGGCGAAGTTCCAGTAGCTCGACAACAGGGCGTCGCCGACGCGGCCGGGCAGCGTCGAATGGGTGATCTGCCAGGGTGTTGCGCCGTTGCGATGGCGACCGAACGACAGCTCACAGGCCAGCAACTGTGGCCGCAGGGCGGGGCTGACGGCGGCCAGTTGGTCACGCAGATATCCTGTGCTGGCCGGCAGCAGAATCGGCCGCTCGGCAGCGAACAGGAAGTAGTCGCCCGCTACCAGCAGACAGGCCTGCCGGGCTGGCTGCTCCGCCGCGCGCAGCCAGATGCCCCAGTTGCGCCCTTGCGACTCCGGCAGGCGCTGCCAGATTTCGTGATAGCTGCCGTCCAGCCCGTCTTCCAGCAGCCGCTCCGGGGTCTCGAAGTGCATCAGGCCGATATCCGCAGGTCCGCCCGGCGGCTGGAAGTCGATCAGCCGATGCCACTGGCAGATATCGCCGGTGACCTCGGTGATGCCGGCGAAGCCAGCCTGTTCGCTCAGGGCCAGCTGCTGGGCATGGCTGCAGGTTTCCAGCGAGGCGGCTGGCGGCAGCGCTTGCGGCCGCGGCAGGCGCAGGTCGGCGTGCAGGCTGGCGGTTTGCAGCCAGTACACCTCGCTGGTTTCGTCACGCAAGCCGGCCGTGGTGGTCAGCAGGCGCCGGCGCCACACGCCAAGATAGGCATCGGGAACGCTCTTCATGCGTGGTACTCCGGAAAGCGTTTGAGGGTGCGCCAGAAGGCCATGTCGTGATTCGGCCAGATTGCGGCGTCGGTTTCGGCAGCGGTGGCCTTGAGCTTGCGGATGCTGGCCAACGCCAGGTCTTCGCGGTCCTGCCAGCAGAGGCCGGGCGCGACTTCGTCGACCAGGTTCTCGCTCAGGTCCGCAGCGTCCCCGGCGAGAATCACCGGCTTGCCGTGCGGCAGTTCGATAAGCAGCGACATGTGGCCGGCGGTGTGCCCGGGGGTATTGATCGCGCGCAGTCCGGGCAGCAGCTCGTATTCGTCGCGCTGCAGCATCCAACGATGTTCGCCGGCAAAGTCATCGGCGAAGTAGGCATTGTCCGCCTGGGCGCGGGCGGCGGCGAGTTCCGCTTCATGCACATGCACATCGCAGCCGCACAGTTCGCACAGGCCACCGGCGTGATCGAAATGCAGATGACTGAGGAACACGAGATCAATATCGGCGGGGGACAGCCCGTGTCGGTCCAGATGGGCGGGCAGACGCTGCTCCTCGGTCATCTCGGGCGGCCCCATGGGAAACTCCACCGGATCGAACCAGCGCGCACGCAGCTGCGGATCGCTGAGCTTGGCGTAGTCGCAGCCGACGTCGAACAGCACGCGACCCTGTCGGGTTTCGATAAGGAAGGCGAGGATCGGCGCGTCGATCAGCGTGCCCTGGCCGCGATTGCGGGTGGAAATCGACTTGTCATAGCGATGCGTGGCGGTCAGCAGTGGCCAGAGCTTCAGCACATCGGTCATGCGGCACGCTCCAGACGCCGGAGCAGGCTGGCGCTGTCGGTCACGCTGCCGAACAGCCCACCTTCGACCTCGATCATCGCCAGCGCAGCTGCATGCAGTTGCGGGTCGGACGAGGCGCAGGCATCGCTGACGGTCAGGCAGTCGAAGCCAAGGTCGATGGCCTGGCGCAGCGTCGAAGACACGCAGACCTCGGTAGTCACGCCGGTCAGGATCAGCCGCTCGATGCCGCGGCGGCGCAGGATCAGTTCGAGATCGGTATGGGCGAAAGCGCTGTAGCCGGGTTTGTCGATCACCGGCTCGCCAGCGCGCGGCTGCAGTTCGTCGATCAGGTCGTGGCCGAATTCGCCGCGCACCAGCAGGCGGCCGAGGGGGCCAGCACTGCCGATGGGGGCGCCAGTCGCTTCGGCACGGCGGCGTTTGGGGTCGGGCAGATCGGAAAGATCCGGACGATGACCTTCACGGGTGTGCACGACCAGCATGCCCAGCCCGCGAGCGCGATCCAGCAGCGCCTGGATCGCCGGGATCGGTGCACGCAGGCGGCTGACGTCCATGCCGGCCTGGTCGGCGTAGCCACCCAGAGCGCAGAAATCACGCTGCATGTCGATCACCAGTAGCGCCGTGCGCCCGGGGTTCAGGTTCGTCGCCAGGGTCACAGGGCGAACTCCTTGCACACCGCGGCGGCGATGCCTTCGACGATGTCGTCGGCCAGCCGCTGGCCTTTCGCCGCGCTGGAGCCCTTGGCCGAGGACAGCACGCCGGAAGGCGGCACCCATTCGGTACGGGTGGGGTACATGTCGTAGGGCGGGAAGTCCGCCGGGGCGTCGTCCGGAATCTTCTCCAGCGCCACCAGCTGCGGATGGAAGTGCAGCATCAGCGAGGTCTCGATCACCGCAGCGTGCTCCAGGGCGAAGCCGGGGAATCCATTGGGGAAGACATCGGTCAGGGTCTGCTCGCGACAGAAGTCCCAGTGTTCCAGGCGCATTACCTCCAGGCCGGCGTCCGGTCCGAGGTCGCGCAGCGCCAGCTGGATGCCTTCGGCGACGAACCACTGGTTCTCGTAATGGCCGAGCACCAGCACCAGGCGGCGCACGCCGTGGCGGTGGAACTCCCGCACGGCGTCGCGCACCAGTGCGCTCAAGGTCGCGCCATCCAGGCTGGTGGTACCGCAGAAATGCTGGCCGCCGCCGCATTTGGGTTGCGACTTGTAGCCGTAGGACAGCGCTGGCGCGACCAGCCCGCCGACCCTCATCGCCACTTCGGCGCTGATGGCGCTGGCCAGCAGCGCGTCGGTGCCCAGCGGCAGGTGAGGGCCATGCTGCTCGGTGGCGCCGCAGGGCAGGAAGACCACGGCGCCTTCGCCGATGCGGCGTTCATAGTCGACCCAGCTCAGTTGATCCATGTGCACGCTCATGCGCAGGTGCTCCTAGTCGCGATGGGGAGGGGACGTTCCGGCCAGCCGGCGATCAGCGCGGCGGTGGTGATCAGGGCGGCGCCGAGCCATTCGTTCGGGCCGATGGCGTGGTTGCCGAACCAGGCGGACGACAGCACCGCGGCGATCAGCTCGAACACCACCAGCACCGCGGCACGGCCGGCTTCAAGATGAGTGAGGCCGTACTGCACGGCGGCCATGCTGACCAGCCAGCCGAGGGCGAGCAGGCTGATCTGCCAGGTCAGGGTCAGATCCAGCGGTGGTATCGACTGACGAAACAGCAGGCAGAACAGCCCACCGAGCAGCGCGCTGCCGATGAAACTGACCAGCGCCTTGCTCGCCAGCGGCACCCGGTCGGCGGCGCGGGTGGCGAGGTTGTTGAGGCTGAAGGCAAGGCCGGCGGAAAGCGCCAGCCAGTCATTCGCGCCCGGCGCGTCCAGGGCTTCGCCAGTGATGCCGAGGGTCAGGCCGATGCCGAGCATTGCCAGCCCCAGAGCGAAAAGCCGTGTGCCGCTGAGGCGTTCGCCCAGCAGCAGCCAGCCGCCGACCATCGCCCACACCGGCGCCAGATAGAACAGCAGCATCACCCGCACCACGTTTCCGTCGGCCAGGGCGGTGACCAGTGCCGCGGTGGCCCAGCCGCCGCACAGGCCCATGGTGAGCACTTGGCGATACTGGCTGGCCCACCGCCGGCGCTGCTGCCAGAGCACCGGCACAGCCAGAAGGCTGAGTAGCGAATAGGTCAGCAGCACCAGCGGCATGCCGGCCAGGCCGCGGGCAGCGAAGAACTGCAGCGGTAGCCAACCCAAGCCCCACATGATGGCGCCGCCGATCAGCATGCCCTGTGGCATAAGGCTGTTCATGCGCCCATCCAGGAGCCGCCATTGGGCCCGAGCAGCTGTCCGGTGAAGTAGCTCGACTGCGGCGAAAGCAGAAAGACGATGGCCGCCGCGACTTCCTCCGGCGTACCCAGGCGCGCCATGGGGATCGCCAGTTCCTTGGCCATCCACTCGTCGCTCATGTGCTCCGGGCTGACCATCGCCGTGGCGATAGGGCCGGGTGCGACGCCATTGACGCGAATGCCATCGGCGGCGAATTCGCGCGCCAACGAGCGGGTCAGGCCGATCACCCCGGCCTTGGCCGTGCAGTAGGCGGTGTACTGCTCGCGGCCGAGAAAGCCGAGGTCCGAGGCGACATTGACGATGGCGCCGCTGCGCCGCGGCTGCATCCGCGCCAGTGCATGACGGCAGCAGCGATAGACGCCGGCGAGGTCGACGCCCAGCACCATGGCCCAGTCTGCTTCGCTGGCCTCGAGAAAGGGCTTTTCCAGGATCACCCCGGCGTTGTTCACCAACAGATCCAGTGGCCCGTGCGCCTCGATGGCCTCGAACATCGCCGCGACCGCGGCCGGGTCGCTGACATCCGCTTCGATGGCCCAGGCGTCGCCGCCATTGGCGGTGATCTGCTCGACCAATTGGTTCGCCAGATCATGCTGGTCGCGATGGTTGATCCAGACCCGCGCACCCTCGGCTGTCAGTGCAAGCGCGGTGGCGCGGCCGATACCGGTCGCCGCGCCGGTGACCAGGGCGGTCTGGCCAGTAAAGATGGCAGCCATTAGTGCATCACCTCGCCGTGGCTGACCGACAGCGCCTGGCCGGTCAGGGCGGCAGCCAGTGGCGAGCCGAGAAACAGGAAGGTGCCGCCCAGATCCGCAGGCGTCAGCAGCTCCGGGATGGCCTGGTTGGCGAGGATCGTCGCCAGTTCGGCGCTGTCGCTGCGGCCGTTGGCGTCGGCCATCACCTGCAGCGAGCGCATGGCCGCATCGGTGGCGATCCAGCCGGGGCATACCGCGTTCACCCGGATGCGCCGCGGCCCGAGTTCCCAGGCCAGAGAGCGGGTCAGGCCGACCACTGCGTGCTTGCTGGCGACATAGGCGGAAAAGCCCGGCACGCCTTTCAGACCCCAGATCGAGGCCTGGTTGATCACGCTGGCGCCGGCACGCAGGCGTGGCAGCAACGCACGGGTCAGGCGTTGCATGGAGCCGACGTTGTTCTCCAGCAGGGTCGACCAGCGCTGATCGGCCTCGAAGCTGCACTCATCCAGCGGCGTGGCGTATTCGACGCCGGCGTTGTTGACCAGCACATCGGCATTGAGGCCGCGGCAGGCGAGGTCATCGGCGTACTGCTGCACCGCCTGGCGATCACCGAGGTCCAGCGCGGTGCAGTGCAGCGGCGTCTCGTCAGCGAGTTCGTCTGCGAGCCGGGCGAGGGCGTCGGCGTCACGGTCGAGCAGTTCCAGGGTGGCGCCGGCAGCGGCGAAGCTCTGCGCCAGTCCCCGGCCGATGCCCCCGGCGGCGCCGGTGATGACCACGCAGCGGCCGCGGTAATCCAGTGCCTTGTGCATGTCACACCGCCGTCAGGAAGGAGACGCCCACGGCGCCGTAGAAGTTGTCGGCCTTGTGCGGCCCCTCGCTGACCACACCGTAGTCATCGTCCAGCACGCGACGCACGCGGTAGCGGTGGAAGCTACCGAGCAGCTTGCGCATCGGGATGACCTGGTTGTAGGTGCTGCCGTACAGCTCGGCGTGCAGCTTGGGCAGTCGATACCAGGGCGCTACCGGCTTTTCGTGGTGGGCGTTGTGGAAGGAAAAGTTGAGCAGCAGCAGGTTCAGCGTCGGCCAGCGTTCCGAGACTACGTTGCTATAGGTGTTCTGCTGCTCGTAGCTGCGGTCGCGGCGCTTGTCCTCCGGCAGCTTGCCGCCATCTTCCAGCACGGCGAAGGCTTCGTAGGTGTGCTGATAGGCATCGGCGAAACGCAGCACGCTGAGCATGATCATCCAGGCCACTGCGTAGAGCAGCACGGCCTTCAGCGACAGCGCCGCGAGCCCGGCAAAAAGCAGCGTGCGAACGGCCAGCACAGCGGCGACCTTGCCACGCCGGGCGCGGTGCTTGTCGTTGTCGGTGATGAAGGGCAGGGCGATCACGTAGAAATGCATGATCAGCTCCACCGCCGGCACATAGGCCCATTCCAGCGCCAGCACCAGCTTCTGGAACCACAGCGGGCGTGCCTTGAGGAAGGCCTTACTGTCGAAGGTGATCACGTCGGCGCGGTCGACGTGGTGACGCATGTGTTTCTTGCGCAGGTCCTGAAACTCGGCGTAGCAACTGCCGCACAGCCAGCTGCAGACGTTGCCGGCCCATTCGTTGTGCTTGGGCACGCTGAAGATGGCGCCATGGGCGAATTCGTGGATCAGGTAGGCGGCGATGATCATGCCGTGGGCCAGCAGCAACGTGCCCAGCGCGTTCAACCAGCCGTTGCCGGCGAACAGCAGGGCCAGGCCGCCGCCGTAGGCAAGCGCGGTATAGAGAATGGCCAGCGTGTTGGGCAGGCGGCCATCGGCATAGCGGTACAGGGGTTTGGCAGTCATGGTGTTCTCCAGCACAGGCGGGCTACGGCCCGCCCGGCGTCGGCTTACTGGGCGAGCGCTTCGGTGAACTGGGCGTCGTAGGTCTTGCTGAAGTCCGGGATGGTCGGAATCTGCCCGTTGTCCTTGAGCAACTTGGCGATGATCGCGCCGCTGCCATGGAAGGAATGGGTGTCGTCACCTGGCGTGAAGCTCTTGCCCATCTCGTCGAGTGGGATGTTGTAGGCGCCGGCCATCTGCTCGACGGCTTCTTCGGCGCTGACGCCGAGCACCTCGCCGATGATCTCAGCCGACTCCTCGGGGTGCGCCTGCATGTAGGCCAGGCCGTCGAGATAGCCCTGGATCATTGACTTGATGGCAGCGGGCTTCTTGGCGATCACCGCTTCGTCGAAGACCAGTACATCGGTGATCAGGCCTGGCGCGTCCTTGGACGAATAGACCACCTTGAACTTGTCGCCGCCGCCCATGGAGAGAATCTGCGAGACGTTGGGCTCGTAGGTCACGCCGACCGGCAGATTGCCCGAGGCCATGGCGCCGGGAATGCCTTCCGGAGTCATGTTGACGGCGTCGATGTCCTTGTCGCTCATGCCGTTCTGTTGCAGCGCATAAGCCAGCAGGAAGTCCGACGGAGACAGCGGGTTGAAGCCGACCTTCTTGCCCTTGAAGTCGGCGACCGACTGAATCGAAGCATCGGCGACGATGGCGTCACCGCCGTTGGAGAAGTCGATGGGCATCACCACGCGATGCTTGAGGCCCTTGGCGACCGAGGCCACTACCTGGTCGTAGGTGAGCATGCCGCCGTCCAGCGCGCGGCTGAGCATGGCGGTGGGGATCAGCGCCGGGTCGTTGAAGAACTGCAGGTCTACATCCAGGCCGTGGGGCTTGAACAGGTCTTTCTTGTCGGCGACGTAGAAGGGGCCGTAGCCGGCCCAGACCACGGTGCCGATCTTCAGCTTCTCGGCGGCCTGGCTGGCCAGCGGTGAAAACAATGTCGCGACGGCCAGGCCGGCGGCGAGGAGGGTCTTGTTCAGCGAGCGCAGTGTGGACATGGCGTGATTTCCCTACACATTGGAATGACAAGGCACGGGATGACATCGCGTCTCCCGGGCTTTTATCCCTCCGTGTAGTCCCGTCCCTGGGACCGGAGAACTCTCGGACCAGCGCCCACTCCCTGTGAGCCGGAACCCTAGTTCTCCTTGAAGCTGCTCCTGTGTTTTGTGCCAAGCGTCATGAGTGCCGGTGGCGACTCATCCCGTTCACTTGGGATAGAGCAGGTTGCGTGCCAGATGCCGTACAAGCTCGGCAAGCCCGCGTGGTACGGCGCGTCCGCTGCGGCACGAGGCTCTTCGTTGAGCGGCGGGCATGCTCGGATGCAGGTCAATTTCTGAAAGGGCGCTCCCGAATGGTGCTGCGGCGCGTCTTAATGACGATCGGGATAGAGTCGTGAGATGTACTGGTCGGCGAAAACCTTGAACGATGGAGGTGCCTGCCAGTCGGAACTGATGAACTCACGAAAAACGGGAGCCATCACATGCTGAAGTTTCTAGGTAGCACCATTGGCATCATCTTTCTGATCGGCCTGATCGTGGTCATCGGCCTCTTTGCCCTGATCTTCTGACACGCACGCGTATGCACCCTGGGTCGCAGATGGCACATCGGTCGGCCCAGGGGAGCGCTCCTGCCGCAATATCTCTTTTCATGACTCGACTGATGCATCTGCCGATGGCCGTGCTGCTGGTGCTGCTCGCCGTGTTTGCCTCATTGCCCGCGACCGCGCAGGTGGATGATGGTTTGGCGACGGTGCGGCTCGACGGCCGCGCGCTGTTTCGTATTGGCGGAACCGAGGAGCTGGAGGCGCGCCTGCGGGCTCGGCAGATAGAGCGGCAATTGCTGACGGTGTTGGAAACCCCGCAGGGCATAAGCAGGGCGCGCATCGCGCCGGCCGGGGAAAACGCCGAGGCGCGCCAGATCACCATGGCTGGGCGCATCCTGATGCAGGTCACGGAGGAGGATGCCCAAGCCAACGGCCGGGCGCTCGAGGCGCAGGCGCGCGAGTGGGCGTCGGTTCTCGAAACTGCGCTGGCGCAGGCCAGCACACGGCGGACGTCGGAGCGAGCGCGCTTCGTGACCGACGTGCGCGCCAGCGTCGATACTGCCTTCGCCCGGCTGCTGGAAGCGGCCATCAGCATCGTGCCCCGGGCACTGGCGGCGCTTCTGGTGATCGGCGTGTTCTGGGCATTGGCTGCGAGTGTGCGGGCAGGGGTCCGGATGATCTCTCATCGGCTGATACGCGATCGGACGGTGGAGAACCTGATCAAGCAGGTCAGTTACTACACCGTCTGGCTGCTGGGCCTGATCGTCGCTGCCACCGCCTTTGGTCTCGAACCCGGGACGCTCGCCACAGGCCTCGGGCTGACCAGCCTGGCGCTCGGATTCGCCCTCAAGGACATCCTTTCCAACTTTGTCAGCGGCCTGCTGATCCTCACCTTGCGGCCGTTCCAGCTCGGCGACCAAATCATCATCGGCGACACTGAGGGCAGCGTGGAGCGCATCGAACTGCGTGCCACGCAGATCCGCACCTACGACGGACGCCGGGTCCTGGTGCCGAATGCGGAAACCTTTACCTCGCGGGTCACCAACAACACCGCTGCGCCGGTGCGCCGTGGTCAGGTGATCTGCTACCTCGGCTACGAAGTCGATCTGCCACAGGTAATGAGCGTGCTCAAGGAGGCAGCCCGGGGTGCTGAAGGAGTCATCGCCGAGCCACCACCCACAGTGGCCATACGCGAGATGGGCCAGAGCGAGCTCGCCTTTCAGGTGCAATTCTGGTGCGACTCGCGCCGGTCGGACTTCATGCTCACCGCCTCGCGTGTGCGGGCAAACCTGATTGAGGCACTGCGCGCTTCGGGGATCGCGCTGCCTGGTCCGGGGGTTCATCAAGTCGTGTTGCGAGAGGGTGGGTCAGCGCTGGACGAGGCTTTGCCGAGGCGCAGCAGCAGCGACGAAGACTAACGCGAGGACTGGATGCGCACACCCTGGCCCGAGATGGCTATCTGACCGGCGTTATAGGAGCTGCCGTTAAGGCGCTGTATCGCTATCGAGCGCTGCGCGGGATGTACCAGATGCATAGTTGTCGGTTAGTCCCGCGCATTCGTTTCTCACTAGCTGTGTTTCGCTCCTTACCGCTTACAGCCAGATAAGTGGCTTCGCTATCTCAACCCCGCTGCGCCAGCCAAGCCTTCCAGCCGCCGAAGTGGGTGATGTCCTCGGCGCCGTCAAGGCCGTAAGCATCGCAGATAAACCCGGTTTCCCAGCGCCCGTCTTCTAGCTCCACTTTGCCCAGGCCCAGCGGCGCGGGGATGCCGGTCAGGAAAGAGCCCAGCTCGCTGCTGGGGATGTCCCAGACTTCCACGGCAATCGCCGCGCCACCCTCGGCGACGCGCACCATCCCCGGGCGTAACAGCGGGCCGCCGGCCAGGGCGTAGAGCTTGTACGCCGCGCTGCTGGTGGTTGCCTCCAGCAGCCGACCGCCGCGCTGGCGAAGTTGCCAGTTCAGCGGCAGGCCATCGAGGTGCGCGCCGCAGACCACCACTCTCGTCCGGTCGTTGCGCGCCGGATTCTGCGGGGCAGGTGTTGTGATCGCATTGCTGCCCACCAGGGCCAGGCCGGTCCGGCGTTGCAGTGCATCGGCCAGGCTCAGCAGGTACTGGTCGGTGAACACACGGCCAAACAGCGTCACGCCCCAGGGCAGCTCGTTATCCATGACGCCGGCAGGTACAGCCACGGCGGCGTAATCCAGCATGTTCATGAAGTTGGTGTAGTAGCCCAGGTCCGAGTTGCGCTTGACCGGTTCGGCGTGAAGCTCGACGAGGGTCACCGGGCGCGGGTACGCGGGCGTCAGTACGCAATCGACCTCGGCCATGATCCGGTCGCAGATGGCCTTCAGCTGCTGCAGGCGGTATTGCGCTTCGAACAGTTGCACGGCGGTGGTGCCCGGTGCCTTTTCCAGTACCGCCGTTATCACCGGCAGGACGGCGTCGGGCTGCTGCTCGATCAGCTCGCCCGCCACGCTGTAGCGTTCGGCGACCCAGGGGCCTTCGTAGAGCAGGCGTGCAGCTTCGAGGAAGGGGGCGAAGTCCACTTCCACCGGCTCGCCGCCAATGGCTTCCAGGTTTTCGATGGTGGCGGCGAACAGCGCCGGGCTTTCCTGGCAGCCGAGAAACTCCGGGTTCATCGGCACGCCGAAGCGGAAGGCTTTCACCCGGCCGAAGGCCGAGCCGTCGTTCCACAGCGGGTTGGCGCGGCTGTACTCGTCGCGCGGATCGAGCCTGGCGGTCAACGCGAGCAGCTGACTGGCTTCGGCGGCGGTGGCGGTGAAGAAGGTCACGCAGTCCAGCGTGCGGCAGGCGGGGACTACGCCGGCGGTGGAGATCAGGCCCTTGCTGGCTTTAAGCCCCACCAGGTTGTTCAGCGCCGCCGGCACGCGACCGGAGCCGGCGGTGTCGGTGCCCAGGGCAAAGGTGCACAGGCCCAGCGCCACGGCCAGCGATGAGCCGGCGCTGGAGCCACCGGAGGGGTAGTCGGGGCGCACGCTGTTGCGGCACTCGCCATAGGGTGAGCGGGTGCCGTTGAGGCCGGTGGCGAATTGGTCGAGGTTGGTCTTACCTAGCGGCACGGCACCGAGGGCGATCAGCTGCTCGACGATGGTGGCGCTGGTTTCCGGTGTATAGGCAAAGGCGGGGCAGGCAGCGGTGGTGGGGATGCCGGCCAGGTCGATGTTGTCCTTGATGGCGAAGGGGATGCCGTAGAGCGGTAGCTCGGCGGGCGTCTTGCTCTCCAGTGCGGCCAGGTAGGGCTCGAGTTCTTCGGCGTTCAGCAGGTGGATAAACGCGTTGAACTCGCCGTTCAGTTCAGCGGCCTTGGCGCGCAGTTTGAGGATCAGCTGGCGCGGGGTCGTGGTGCCGGCTTCATAGGCATTGCGCAGCGTGTCGAGGCGAAGATCGAAATGGGTCGTCATGGTTGGCTTCCTCTGTGGCAGGCCTGGTCTGTTCGGGCGGTCGGGATTCAGGTCAGGCTGGCGGCCCTTTCCCCTCACCCCAGCCCTCTCCCCAAATGGGCGAGGGGGTTAATCCGGTGTTGCTGGCGGTCTGGTGGTCCGGCGTTGCTTTAGTGCTGTTAGTCCGGAGCCTTTGGTACGTCGTGGCGGAGGAACTTGGTTGGGCCTCTTTCCCCTCACCCCAGTCCTCTCCCCAAAGGGGCGAGGGGGTTGATCCGGTGTTGCTGGCGGTCTTTGTGGTCTGGCGTTGCTTTGGTGCTTTTAGTCCGGAGCCTTTGGTGTGTGTCGTGGCGAGGCATCTGGTTGGGTCTCTTCCCCTTACCCCGGCCCTCTCCCCCAAGGGGCGAGGGGGTTGATCCGGTGTTGCTGGCGGTCTTTGTGTCTGGCGTTGCTTTAGTGCTGTCAGTGCGGAGCCTGTGGTGTGTCGTGGCGGAGGAACTTGGTTGGGCCTCTTTCCCCTCACCCCAGTCCTCTCCCCAAAGGGGCGAGGGGGTTGATCCGGTGTTGCTGGCGGTCTTTGTGGTCTGGCGTTGCTTTGGTGCTTTTAGTCCGGAGCCTTTGGTGTGTGTCGTGGCGAGGCATCTGGTTGGGTCTCTTCCCCTTACCCCGGCCCTCTCCCCCAAGGGGCGAGGGGGTTGATCCGGTGTTGCTGGCGGTCTTTGTGTCTGGCGTTGCTTTAGTGCTGTCAGTGCGGAGCCTGTGGTGTGTCGTGGCGGAGGAACTTGGTTGGGCCTCTTTCCCCTCACCCCAGTCCTCTTCCCAACGGGCGAGGGGGTTGGTTCGGTGTTGCTGGCGGTCTTTTGGTCCGGCGTTGCTTTCGTATCGCAGGCGCTGAGAGTTCGTTACGCGGCTCATTGCAATGCGCGAGCTGCGTCGATGTCCAGACCCGCGAGCCCGCGCCGAACCGGTCCCCTCTCCTTGAGGGAGAGGGCTAGGGTGAGGGGGAAATGGTCGGCAAAGACCACAGCTCTCAAACCTCCTCGATCACCACCACCCGTTGGCCGGCGCGCACCGGGGAGCCGGGTTGCACACGGATGTCCTTCACTACCCCGGCGACCGGAGCGATGAGCGGAATTTCCATCTTCATGCTCTCAAGGATCACCAGCACGTCGCCGGCAGCCACGCGCGCGCCCTCGGCCACCGACACCTGCCAGAGATTGCCGGCGATATGGCTTTCGATGCCGTGCTCACCGGCGCCAAGCGGGGTGTCTTCACCGAGATCGGCCGCTACTTCCTCGCTCTCGAAATGCGCCAGCCCCGATTCGATCCAGCGCTGGCGCTCGGCGTCGAAGGCCGTGCGCTGCTGGCTGCGGAAGGCCTCGATGCCTTCGGCTTCCTTGACCAAGAAATCCTGGTAGTCGGAGAGGCACAGCTCGGTCTCCTCGATCTTCAGCGGGTAGCGGCCCAGCGGGAAGTCGCGGCGAATCTGCGTCAGCTCCTCGGCCGAGACCGGGTAGAAACGGATCTGGTCGAAGAAGCGCAGCAGCCAGGGCTGGCCGCCGAAGGCCTCGACGGCGCGGTAGCGGTTCCACATCTGCAGGGTGCGACCGACGAACTGGTAGCCGCCCGGGCCTTCCATGCCGTAGACGCACATGTAGGCGCCGCCAATGCCCACCGAGTTCTCGGCGGTCCAGGTGCGCGCCGGGTTGTACTTGGTGGTGACCAGCCGATGCCGTGGGTCCAGCGGGGTGGCCACCGGCGCGCCGAGGTAGACGTCGCCCAGGCCCATCACCAGATAGCTGGCCTCGAACACCGTGCGGTACACCTCGTCGAGGTTCGGCAGGTCGTTGATGCGGCGGATGAATTCCAGGTTGCTCGGGCACCAGGGCGCGTCCTTGCGCACCGTGGTCATGTACTTCTCGATCGCCAGCTGGCAAGCCGGGTCGTCCCAGGACAGCGGCAGGTGGACGATGCGCGAGGGCACCTTCAGATCCTGCGCGGCGCACACCGCGTCCCACAGGCCGGCGACGATCTCCAAGAGATCCTCCAGCGCCAGGGTCTCGGGCTGGTAGTGGACCTGCAGGGAGCGGATACCGGGGGTCAGGTCGATCACACCTGACTCGAACTGCGCCATGGCTACTGCGCTTGCCGATGCTGCGTCAAAACTCGACTCGGAATGCTCATTTGCCACATGCAAACTCCGCTTCCTCGCCGAGTCTTTCCTTGCCTCGCCTGCGCTCGCTACGCCCTGACCCAGTCCGAACGCTCTTTCCATAGCCTGCATCAGCGCATGGCCGCGGAAGCGCAGCACCAGGTCCAGTTCCGGCTGGCCGATTTCCAGCAGCAGGTGGGTGTCGCCGGAGAGGCGGGCGACCAGGCGGCTGTCCGCTTCACCGATATCGAGCATGATGGGCGACTGCAGCGCCACCGGCGTGGCGACCACTGCCGCGGGCGCGAGGCTGGCGCACTCGGCATCAGCGGCCTTGGCCAGCTGGCGTGCGGTCAGCACGTCCACCGGGACGAAGCGCACCTTGTCGCCGGCCTTGAGCTGGCCGAGCTGCCACAGATCCGCCTCGATGATGGTCACCGGGCAGACGAAGCCACCCAGGCTCGGGCCGTCCGGGCCGAGGATCACCGGCATGTCGCCGGTGAAGTCCACCGCGCCGATGGCGTAGGGGTTGTCGTGGATGTTCGACGGGTGCAGACCGGCCTCGCCGCCGCTCTCGCGCACCCACTCGGGTTTCGGGCCGATCAGGCGCACGCCGGTGCGGCTGGAGTTGAAGTGCACTTCCCAGTCGGTGGCGAAGAATTTGGCGATATAGCCTTCGGTGAAGTATTCCGGCGCGCCGTGCGGGCCGTAGATCACCCGCAGCTCGCGCACCGCCGGCAGGGCGCTGCACAGCTCGGCGGCGAGCCGTGCGCCGGCAGACGAGTCGCTCAGCGGCGCCAGATGCAGCACATCGCCGGCACGCAGGGCGCGGCCGGCATGCCCGCCGAACTGGCCGAGGGTGAAGGTGCTCTTGCTGCCCAGATACTCCGGCACCTGCACGCCGCCGCGCACGGCCAGGTAGGAGCGGGCACCGGCGCCGGCGATGGTGCCGATGGTCAGGGTGCTGCCGGCCGGGACGAAAATGGCGGTGCACATCGGCTGCGTGACGTCATCGAGCTTCACGGGGATCGCGGCGCCGGTCAGCGCCACCACCGCGTCGGTGTTGAAGCGCAGGATCGGTCCGCTCATGGTGATTTCCAGCCCGGCAGCGTCCTCGGGGTTGCCGAGCAGGGCGTTGCCCAGGCGCAGCGCGCGGCTGTCCATCGGGCCGGACGGCGGCACACCCACCGCCCAGTAGCCGAGGCGACCGGGGAAGTCCTGCACGGTGGTCTGGGTGCCGGCGCTGATGACCTCGAAGGTGTTGGCCGAATAGCGCAGACCTTCCAGACAGCGGGTCCAGGGCGTGCCGAGGGCGAAGGGGGCAAAGCCGAGGATCTGGCGCAGGTACTCGCGGTTGGTCTCCACGCCGTAGAGCAGGGTGTCGCCGAGGGCGGCGTCCAGCGCGACGCGGGCCGCTTCGCGGCTCGGCGCCCAGCTGATGACCTTGGCGATCATCGGGTCGAAATACGGCGGGATCTCGCAGCCGGCTTCGACCCAGGTGTCGATGCGCAGGCTCTTGCCGTCGGCGGCTGGGAAGGCCACGGCGGTCAACAGGCCCGGGCTTGGCTGGAAGTCGCGGCCCGGGTCCTCGGCGTAGACGCGCGCCTGGATCGCGTGGCCGCTCGGCTTGAGATCCTTCACCAGCTCGGCCAACGGCGGCAGGTCGCCGGCGGCCAGCTCGATCATCCAGCGCACCAGATCCACGCGCCAGACCTGCTCGGTGACGCCGTGCTCGACCTGCAGGCGGGTGTTCACCTCGAGGAAGTAGAAACGCTGGGCTTCGGCGTCGTAGACGAACTCGACGGTGCCGGCGCTGCGATAGCTGACCGCCTTGGCCAGGGTGATCGCCGCCTGGCACAGCGCCTCGGCCATGCCGGCCGGCAGGTTCGGCGCCGGGGTTTCCTCCAGCACCTTCTGGTTGCGCCGCTGCACCGAGCAGTCGCGCACGCCGAGGGCGATGACTTCGCCGGCGCCGTCGCCGAACACCTGCACCTCCAGGTGGCGGGCGCGCTCGATGTATTTCTCGATGAACACGCCCGAATCGCTGAAGTTGTTCTGCCCCAGACGCTTGACCGCGTCGAAGGCATCAGTGAGCTCCGCCGCCGAGCGGCACACGCGCATGCCGATACCGCCACCGCCAGCGGTGCTTTTCAGCATCACCGGGTAGCCGACCTGCTCGGCTGCGCCGAGGGCATCGGCGAGGCTGTCGAGCAGCTCGGTGCCCTCCAGCATCGGTACGCCGCGTTGTTTGGCCAGGGCGCGGGCGGTGTGCTTGAGGCCAAACACCCGCAGCTGTTCCGGCGTCGGGCCGACGAAGGCGATCCCGGCGGCCTCGCAGGCTTCGGCAAACGCCGCGTTCTCGGAAAGAAACCCGTAGCCGGGGTGGATGGCTTTCGCGCCGGTTTCACGGGCGATGCGGAGAATCTTCTGCGCGTCCAGATAGGTCTGTGTGGCCGGGCCTTCGCCCAGGCTGTGGGCCTCGTCGGCCTGCTGCAGATGCAGGCTGGGGGGGGGGGGCTCGGGGG
>NZ_AOFQ01000038.1 GCF_000495915.1 Stutzerimonas chloritidismutans AW-1 | reverse complement strand
CCATTTATGCGGCGCGTTGAGGATGGGCGAGGTTTTTCCCTGCCGTATCCGCCACCGATCCTCAGCACTCAAGTCACGCGCCTGCCGTTCGATTTCATAGAGGCCGGCGATCGAGTGCAGCGCCTGCTCGGCCAACTGGCTTTTGTTAGCTACGTGCAGGTCGAAGAACTTGCGCCGGGCGTGGGCCATGCAGCCGATTTCGGTGATGCCTTGCTCGAAGCTGGCCTTGTAGCCCGCAAAATCATCACAGACCAGCTTGCCGCCCCAGGAGCCGAGGAAGTTACGTGCGTGTTCGCCAGCGCGGCTCGGGCTGAAGTCGTAGACCACCGCCTTCAGGTCGGCGAAGGGCGTGGTGCAGTAAGCCCAAACGTAAGCCCGATGGGTTTTCTTCTCGCCTGGGGCCAGCATCTGCACCGGGGTTTCGTCGGCGTGAATCACACCTTGCGCCAGTACCGCTTCGCGCAAGGCGTCGACCAGCGGCTGGAGCTGCACGCCGGTTTGTCCGACCCACTGTGCCAATGTCGAGCGCGCGATAGGTAGACCCGCACGGCCAAAGATCTTCTCTTGCCGGTACAGCGGCAGATGGTCGGCGTATTTGGCCACCATGACATGAGCCAGCAGGCCGGCAGTGGGGATGCCCTTGTCGATCACCTGAGCTGGCACCGGTGCCTGGATCAGCGTCTCACACTGGTCGCAGACCCACTTGCCACGGATGTGCCGTTCCACCGTGAAGGTGCCCGGCGTGTAGTCGAGCTTTTCGCTGACGTCCTCGCCGATCCGCTTGAGCTGGCAGCCGCAGGCACACTGGGTGTTGTCCGGCTCGTGATGGATCAGGGTGCGCGGAAACTGGGCCGGTAGCGGCGCACGCTTGGGCTGCTGGCGGGGTTCGCCCTGGGCCGCTGGGGGATTTACGGCTTTCAGTTCTGCCTCGATAGCGGCGATATCGGTGTCGAGCAGTTCATCAAGCAGGCTGATCTGATCGGGGCTCAGTTGCTCACTTCGCTTGGCGAACTTGTGACGCTTGAGGATCGCGATCTCGTGGGCCAACTGCTCGTTGCGGGTCTTGTGGAAGTGAACCTGCTGGCTGAGACCGGATACCTGCTGATCAAGGTGGACGACACGCTCGGCCAACTGCGCGGCCAGTTCGCGCAGTTGCTCGGGGGTCAGATGGTCGAAGGTCGTCGAGGGCATGTGGCCGATTGTGACGGCCCCGTCCTTACCTGACGATAAGGCGTTCGGTGAATTGCCGCGCAGCGATGGTTGATAGCCGATGCGGGTGTTACAGCAGGCTGATCGCGGCGTCCTGCCCCAGCCGTTTCCAAGGCAGGCCGACCACCAGCGCTTGCAACTGCTCGGGGTTCAGCTCGCGCTGCGTGCCCTGCTCGCGACCGGGCCAAACGAAGCCGCCCTCGTTAAGGCGGCGGGCCGCGAGCCAGACACCGAAGCCGTCGTGCACCAGCACTTTCATCCGGTTAGCGCGCTTGTTGGTGAACAGGTAAGCCGTGTGCGGCTGCGCCGCACCGAACACCTGAACAACCCGCGCCAGGGCTGTTTCAGTGCCGGCGCGCATGTCCAGTGGCTCGGTGGCCAGCCAGATGCGTTCGATGCGGATCATGCGAGCAGCCCGCGAAGCAAACGTGCACAGCCCTCGCCGTCCTCCACCGGCCAGTGCACCGACAGACTGCCGGCGTGGTAGGGAATTTCGATTCGTATCGTCAGCTCCTCGGAGCCGGTACGCCCGGCAGGCAGAAAGCCGAGCGGCACCGGGACAAAGCGTGCAGACACGACCGGTAGCGGCTCGCGCTGCTTGCGAATCCATTTATGCACCAGGTTGGCATTGAGCCCGTGACTGAGCGCCACGCCGGCGACGGAAGCCCCGGACTGGGCGCACTCTTCGATGACTTGGGCCTTGAAAGCCTTGGGGAATGTACGGCGCTGTCGAGACACGAAACCCTCCAGAAAGTGGCTTGAAATGGTGTCCACCAAAAATAGGTGGACACCATGCCGTTATCGGGAAGAAGCGGGGAGATGGGTTCGGCGGACGGTTACACAAGTCCTGCCAGGAAAGAGGGCTTTTCCTCACTGTGGTTTGGGAAATTGGCATCATGTTCCCCATATTCAACCCGATGGGGGCCCATTGGATAACGCGTAAAAAACTCGCTCATATCCCCGAGTTAACAGCGCCTGAAGTGATTGAGTGGTCCAAACCGCTACCCCGCGAGCAATGGGCCAAGCGCTCGCCTGAGTTGGAGCAAGCCATCGCAGAGCGAGAGGCGGCGCTGGCCACTGCATGACCACGCCCTCGCCAGTAACAGCGATAGGGGCTGCTCACGAGACCTCTTGATAACGCCAACATCGAGCCCGCCGCCCAGGGTCTTTCAATACCAGCTGCGCAAGAACGATGTCTCTATCGATATCGGGAGAAATGCATAACTCAGGGCGTCGCTCACAGCGATGGGCCCTGTCAAGGCAACTCCAACCCACCCCCAGCCTTGTGCAACCCGCGCAGATGCTCGCCGATCTGCGCCAGGTTCACTTCGATCGCTTCGAGTTCCTCCCGCCGCTCGTCCCCCAGCAGCACCCGGACTTCCTGGTCCAGCTCTTCGCTCAGCTGATTCAGGCGTAGTTGGCGCTGTTCGCTCTCGCGTTCGAGGCGGGTCCATTCGCTGGGTTGTGGCAGGCCGTAGCCTTGGCCGTCGAGCAGTTCGGCGGGGCGGCTGAGGTAGCCGCTGTTGGCGAGGATTTCCTGCAGGGCGCCGTCGGCTTTGTTCAGGCTGGCGTCGCGCCCGCGGCCGCCGAGGTAGCGGTTCTTCAGTTCGTCCTGGGCGAGCAGTAGCTGACGGCGCAGCGCGGCCTGTTCGACTAGCAGCAGGGCGGCGGAGGCGCGTAGATCGGCGCGGTCGATCCATTGCTGACGGTCGGCGGCGCTGAGCTCCAGCCACTGTTCGACGCTGTCCTGCGGTAGACCGAGGCGCTCCTTGAGGATGGTGAACATGGCCTGGTAGCGGTTGCGATAGGAATCGAAACGATAGCCCAGGCGCAGCGCCTCGCGGGGGTCGTCGAGCACGCTGGCGTCGGCCAGGTCGCGGTGGATCAGCACCTCCAGCAGCCCGTTGGGCATGATGCT
Source organism: Stutzerimonas chloritidismutans AW-1 (assembly GCF_000495915.1). Lineage (GTDB taxonomy): Bacteria > Pseudomonadota > Gammaproteobacteria > Pseudomonadales > Pseudomonadaceae > Stutzerimonas > Stutzerimonas chloritidismutans. Next base: position 24,298 of record NZ_AOFQ01000038.1, on the reverse strand, counting down.
GTCCAGGGCTACGAGTTCGTCGCGTGTGGTTCCGCTGCGCAGCAGCTTGAGGGTTTCCACCGCGCAGTTGTTGGACAGGAAGTAGTAGTCGCCGTCGTAGCTCCAGTGCAGCTCGGCGCTACGCTCGACCAGTGCGCGAATCTCTTCGTGCTGCAGCTTCAACGGCACCGAGGCCAGCCCGCGCAGCTCCACCTTGGTGTATTCGTCGATCACCTGGCCCAGAGGCAGGATGAACAACCGCGAGGGATAGACGCCGGTGAGGCCGTCCCAGCTGGACAGCTGCACATCGTCGACGAAGGCGCGGAAGGACAGCACCAGGTGGTGATCCAGATCCAGCCGGCAAGCGGGACCGGGCTCGCGGCCGGGCGCGCAGATCACCAGGCGCAGCATGCTGTGGCCCCAGCGGCTGACCCAGGCCTCGTTGGCTTCGGCGAACAGATAGTCGACCTCGTAGACGCGCGACGGATCGAGGCTCAGCAGTGGCGTGCGGCCGAACTCGCGGCCCGCGTTCAGAAATGGGTAGTCATCGGCGCAACCGGCAGCGTTTGCTGGCGCCCAACCGAAGTGTTCACGCAGGTAACGGTGCAGCGAAGGGCGACGGCAGGCGTAGCTGGGGTCGAGCAGGAAGTATTCGAGGTTCACCGCGACGAATTCCAGCGGGCTGGTCAGCTCGTACGGATCGGGACTGCGCGCCAGCTGCGCGTTGTCGTGTTCACGCAGGCCGCGCTTGCCGACCCGTTGCGGCCAGCCGGCCAGGTCGAGCAGGCGCGGGTCATCGCTGAGGGTGAAGCGGCGGTCGGTCTGCCCGCGGCAGTCGTCCGGCAGGCCGACCTGCCCGAGATTGCTGGCGCGCTGACGGCAATGGCCCTGCAGCAGGTGTTGATCCGGCGACCACAGGCGCGCGCGATCGTACAGATGCGCCACTTCATGAATGACGGTGGCGAGCAGCTCGCGGCGTACCGTGCCGTGGGGTCGATTGGTCTTTTCCTCGGCAGCGCTGCCGTTGGTGAGCGCCGGCAGCAGGCGGCGGTTGAGTTCCAGGCGATTGCCACCGGCGCGGCCATAGGCCTGTTCCGGCAGATCATCGCGCCACTGCACGCGCACCTCGCGATCGAGGCTCTGCACCAGGCGGGGTGGGAGTGCGGCCATGGCTTCGTCCAGCAGCGCCTGGCTGGCGGCGCGTTGCTCGGCGTCCAGTGTGCGTGAGTCGAGAACCAGGCGCAGGTTGGCCTGGGCTACACCTGCAGCAAGGCTCAGGCAGCCTGCCAGCAGCCAGGCGCCGAGGCGTATCACAGGGCGAGGATGGCTTCGGCCAGTTGCAGGTCGCTGGCATTGCGCGCTGCAGGGAGTTCGCTGCGCAGGGTGCCTATCGCGGCTTCCAGATGCGCACCGCGGATCTCGCCGGCGCTGGCGACGAAGCTGGCGGCGTCTTCACGTGCTTCGACGACGACCTTCATGTCACTGATGCGGCTGGTCACATCGGAGGTGAAATTGATGCTGCGGTCCAGGGCACGCACGACGATGTTGCTGGTGGCAACGAGGGTCTGCGCCTGGGCTGTGCCCGCGGCGACGGCCAGCGCCAGCGGGGCGGCGAGCAATAGCTTATTCATCGATGAATCTCTCACGGGTCGGGGCACCGGCAGGCGGTGCGGTTATTGGACGAGGATCGCTTCGGCCAGTTCCAGGTCGCTGGCGGCAAGCTCCGGGTGTTCCTGGCGCAGCCGCGCCATGGCCGCTTGCAGGCGAGCCGCGGTGAGCTGGCCTTCGCTGGCGACGAAGCCTGCCGCGTCTTCGCGGGCCTCGGCGATCAGCTTGTTGTCGAAGGGAGCACTGGTCAGCTGGCTGCTGACGTAGCTGGTCTGCACGACACCAGCGGTGGTGACATCGAAAGCCTGGGCGGCGCCAGCTGTGAGGCCGAGAAATAAGAGAACGATTGAATACGAACGCATGCGGAACCTGTTGCCGGGAAAAACGGCGCCAAGGCTAGCGAAACGCCGGCTGTAGAGCCAGCACTCGGTTGCTTCCGCAGGTTGCAGCAGCGCTCATGCGCTGCTGAACGCATCAGAGCGCCAGAATCGCCTGAGCCAGTTGCAGATCGCTGGCGCCCAGTTCTGGCTGCTGGCTACGAATGTGGCGCAGCGCCGCTTCGAGGTGGGCGCCGCGCAGATCGCCCTGGCTGGCAACGAAACGCGCCGCATCGTCGCGAGCATCGAGCACCAGTTTGTCGTCGCGCAGCGACGAGGTCAGGTCCGAGGTTGCGTCCACGGTATTGATCAGGCCGCCGACCACCATGTCGGTGGTAGCGGTGAAGCTGGCAGCGGACGCGCCGCCGCTCAGCAGCAAGCCGGCAGCGAAGAAGGGGAGCAGGATTCGGGACATGGCAGATCTCCAGTGGTGAGGCTCTAGACCGCGCCATGGGTGCGACGTTCCCGTTTCTGCGGCCTTGCAGCACGCAGCATAGGCTCGAATCGGTGGGCGCGGAATGCCTCAGCGCCAGAACGGCTTGTCCAGTTCGCTGACACGCTCGCTGTGGCTGATGCCGATATCGGCCAGTTGGCGGTCATCGAGCTGCGCCAGTTGCTGGCGCGTACGGTAGTTGCGTTGCCAGCGCTGCAATACTTGCAGCAGCTGTAGCCAGTTGCGGCGGACGCGGGTGGCGACATACGGACGAGACAGCGTGCGATCCATGCTGCGCTCCTTCCCGGTGTGACCGGGTACGGGTTATGGGAGAACAGGATCGCGCGCGTCAGCCAAGTGCAACAGCCACAGGGATTCTCGATTGTGCCGGTGCAGTCCCAGAAATGGATGCAACTGTATTGGTCGCGAACGCGCCAACTGTTTTCGCTGCGCTGCTTATCGGTCCGGTGTGCGTGCCAGAGCGCCTGGTGTGGTGCCGAACTGTTGACCGAACGCGGCGATAAACGCCGAGGTGGATTCGTAGCCGCAGGCCAGCGCGACATCGGTAACCGGCTGGCCCTGCTCCAGCAGAGGGAGCGCGCTGAGCAGGCGCAGACGCTGGCGCCAGGCGCGGAAGCTGAGGCCGGTGTCACGCTGGAACTGGCGGGTCAGGGTTTTCTCCGAGACCTGCAGGCGCTCGCTCCATTGCTTCAGGCTGAGTGAAAGATCGGGCTGCTCATAGAGCGCTTCGCACAGCTGACGAAGCCGGGCATCCCCGGGCCAGGGCAGGGAATAGCCGATTGCCGGCGCCGCCCGCAGCTGGTCCAGCAGCACCGCTGCCAGACGGCCGTCGGCACCTTGCTCGTCGTACTCCGCTGGCAGCGCGCCAAAGGCGCGGATCAGCTCGCGCAGAAGCGGGCTGACCGCGAGCACCTGGCAATGCTCGGGCGCCCAGGCCACGGCGCGCTGGTCGATGTACAGGCTGCGCATCTCGGTATGCGGCGAGCTGATCACCTCGTGCAGCAGGCCCGGCGGAATCAGGATGGCGCGCTGCGGCGGAGCGAGAAAGCGCCCGCGCTCGGTATGCACGCGCAACACACCGCTGATGGCGTAGGACAGCTGTGCCCAGGGATGGCTGTGGCGTGGCGTGGTGGTTCGTTCAGCCAGGGATTCGCTGCGGGCGAAGAGCGGGCGCGGCAGTGCATCCATGGCTGGGATGCTGCGTTGCACAAGGCTGCTTTGTCCTTTTCTCGACATTTGTCTGGCTTATGGCGTTAGTCGGATATGCAGCGCGACAGTAGACTCGCTGGCAACCTGCCGCAAGCCACACAATCAGGAGCGCCCATGGCCAGACCTCGCCTGTTACCGGACAACTTCACTCTGGCCCTGCTCGGTGCGGTGGCCATCGCCACGCTGCTGCCAGCGCGGGGGCAGGGCGTGGCGGTATTCGAGTGGATCACCAACCTGGCCATCGGCCTGCTGTTCTTCATGCACGGCGCCAAGCTCTCGGGCAGTGCGATCCTCGCCGGCATGGGCCATTGGCGCCTGCATCTCCTGGTGTTCAGCTGTACCTTCGTGCTGTTCCCGCTGCTCGGGCTGGCGCTGCGCCCGCTGCTGACGCCGATGATCGGCGCCGAACTGTACCTGGGCATGCTCTACCTCTGTGCCTTGCCGGCCACGGTGCAGTCGGCCATCGCCTTCACCTCGCTGGCGCGCGGCAACATCCCTGCGGCGGTATGCAGCGCGGCGGCTTCCAGCCTGATCGGCATCTTCCTCACGCCGCTGCTGGTACTGCTGCTGATGGGCGCGCAAGGCGAAGGCGGCTCGACGCTGGATGCCATCGGCAAGATCGTCGTGCAGCTGCTGCTGCCGTTCATCGCCGGGCAGATCGCGCGGCGCTGGATTGGCGACTGGGTGGCGCGCAACAAGGGCTGGCTAAAGAACGTCGACCAGAGCTCTATCCTGCTGGTGGTCTACACCGCGTTCAGCCATGCGGTGGTCGAGGGCATCTGGCAGCAGGTGCCGCTGCCGCAGCTGCTGGGTCTGGTGCTGGCCTGCTGTCTGCTGCTGGCGCTGGCCCTGCTGATCACCTGGCTGGTGGCGCGCTGGCTGGGCTTCGAACTAGAAGACCGCATCACCATTCTCTTCGCCGGCTCGAAGAAGAGCCTGGCCACCGGCATCCCCATGGCGCAAGTGCTGTTCGCCGGCGGTGCGCTGGGCACGCTGATCCTGCCATTGATGCTGTTTCACCAGATTCAGCTGATGGTCTGCGCGGTACTGGCGCAGCGCTATGCGTCACGACCAGAAACAGCAGCGGTCGCAAAAGCGGGCTGACTCGAAGCCAATCAGCGGCGGATTCGTGACTGCAGTGCAAAGATCATTTGCCCGTTACGGTCTGGGAGCGGTGCGCAGGGGTGGCTAAGCTGCGCGCCATTCTGTTGCTGAGGCATTCCCATGAAGAAGATTCTGCTACTCAACGGCGGCAAGGCCTTCGCCCACTCGGCCGGCCAGTACAACGCCACGCTGCATCAGGCAGCCATCGAAACCCTGACTGCGGCCGGCTTCGAGGTCCGCACCACCGAGATCGACACCGGCTACGACGTGCAGCAGGAAGTCGAGAAGATTCTCTGGGCGGATGCGCTGATCTATCAGATGCCCGGCTGGTGGATGGGTGCACCCTGGACGGTGAAGAAATACCTGGACGAGGTGTTCACCGCCGGCCACGGCAGCCTCTACGCCAACGACGGTCGTACCCGCTCGGACGCGTCGCAGAAGTACGGCAGCGGCGGTCTGCTACAGGGCAAGCGCTACATGATTTCCGCCACCTGGAACGCGCCGCAGCAGGCCTTCGACGACGCCAGCGATTTCTTCGCCGGCAAGGGCGTGGATGCCGTCTACCTGCCGTTTCACAAGGCCAACGAGTTTCTCGGCATGCAGGGCTTGCCGACTTTCCTCAGCGTCGATGTCATGAAACAGCCGCAAATCGAGGCGGATGTCGCACGCTATCGCCGGCACTTGGGCGAGGTGTTCGGCTTCAGTGTCTGACCTTCGCGTCAGGCAAAGAAAAACCCCTTGCGGCAAGGGCCGGGAGGGGTTTTTCGTTTCAGCGCGAGGCGATCACTCCACGGCCTTGACCATATCCTCGACCACCTTCTTGGCGTCGCCGAAGACCATCATGGTCTTGTCCATGTAGAACAGCTCGTTGTCGAGGCCGGCATAGCCGCTGGCCATGGAGCGCTTGTTGACGATGACCGTCTTGGCCTTGTAGGCCTCAAGGATCGGCATGCCGGCGATGGGCGACTTCGGATCGGTCTTCGCCGCCGGGTTGACCACGTCGTTGGCGCCAAGTACCAGCACCACGTCGGCCTGGCCGAACTCGGAGTTGATGTCCTCCATCTCGAAAACCTGCTCGTAAGGCACCTCGGCCTCGGCCAGCAGTACGTTCATGTGCCCCGGCATGCGTCCAGCCACCGGGTGGATCGCGTACTTCACGGTCACGCCCATGTGCGTCAGCTTCTCGGCCAGCTCCATCAGCGCGTGCTGCGCGCGGGCGACCGCCAGGCCGTAGCCCGGGACGATGATCACGGTGTCGGCGTTGGTCAGCAGGAAGGCCGCGTCGTCGGCCGAACCGGACTTCACGTTGCGCTCCAACTGCGCGCCCGCCGGGCCGCCGGCATCGGCGTCGGCACCGAAGCCGCCGAGGATCACGTTGAAGAACGAGCGGTTCATCGCCTTGCACATGATGTACGAGAGGATCGCGCCGGAAGAGCCCACCAGCGAGCCGGCGATGATCAGCATCGAGTTGTTCAGCGAGAAGCCGATACCGGCCGCCGCCCAGCCCGAATACGAGTTGAGCATCGACACCACCACCGGCATGTCGGCGCCGCCGATGGGGATGATGATCAGCACGCCGATGACGAACGCCAGCGCCACCAGGATGGCGAAGGCGGTCAGGTTGCCGGTGAAGGTGTAGACCAGGCCTAGGCCGACGATCGCCAGGCCCACGGCCAGGTTGACCATGTGCTGGCCCTTGAATACCACCGGGGCACCCTGAAACAGGCGGAACTTGTACTTGCCGGACAGCTTGCCGAAGGCGATCACCGAACCGGAGAAGGTGATGGCACCGATGGCCGCGCCGAGGAACAGCTCCAGGCGGTTACCCACCGGAATCGCGTAGCCGATCTGCTCGACGATGCCCAGCGACTGCGGCTCGACGACGGCGGCGATGGCGATGAATACCGCGGCCAGGCCGATCATGCTGTGCATGAAGGCGACCAGCTCGGGCATCTTGGTCATCTCGACGCGCTTGGCCATGACGGTGCCGACGCTGCCGCCGATCAGCAGGCCGACGATCACGTAGCCGATGCCGGCGGTGGCCAGCTCGCTGCCGAGCTTGAAGATCAGGCCGACCGTGGTCAGTACCGCCAGGCCCATGCCGATCATGCCGAACAGGTTGCCGCGTCTTGAGGTGGTGGGGTGGGAAAGGCCCTTCAGTGCCTGGATGAAGCACACCGAGGCGACCAGATAGAGCAGGGTGATCAGGTTCATGCTCATGGCTTACTTGCCCTCCGCCTTGGCCGCGCTGCGGTCCTTCTTCTTGAACATTTCCAGCATGCGACGGGTGACCAGGAAGCCCCCGAACACGTTGACCGCGGCCAGCGCCACGGCGAGGGTGCCCATGGCCTTGCCCAGCGGGGTGACGGTGAGCGCTGCGGCCAGCATGGCGCCGACGATGACGATCGCCGAAATCGCGTTGGTGACCGCCATCAGTGGCGTGTGCAGGGCCGGGGTGACGTTCCAGACCACGTGGTAGCCGACGTAGATCGCCAGCACGAAGATGATCAGGTTGTAGATGCCGTCCGAAATCAGATCCATGTTCGCGTCTCCCTTAACCGTTGGTCCGCACGACCTGGCCGTCGCGGCACATCAGGCACGCGGCGACGATGTCGTCTTCGAGGTTGAGCTGGAACTGGCCGTCCTTGTCGATGACCAGCTTGAGAAAATCCAGCAGGTTGCGGGCGTACAGCGCCGAGGCGTCGGCCGCTACCAGCGTCGCCAGGTTGGCGTGGCCGACGATGGTCACACCGTGGCGCACCACCACCTGGTCGATCTCGGTCAGCGGGCAGTTGCCGCCGTGGCCGGCTGCCAGGTCGACGATCACCGAGCCGGGCTTCATCTGCTCGACGGTGGCTTCCTGCAGCAGCGTCGGCGCCTTGCGGCCCGGGATCAGCGCGGTGGTGATGACGATGTCCGACTGCAGCGCACGCTCGTGCACCGCCTGCGCCTGACGCGCCATCCACGAGGCCGGCATCGGCCGCGCATAGCCGCCGACGCCTTCGGCGCATTCGCGCTCCTCGTCGGTCTCAAGCGGCACGTCGACGAACTTGGCGCCGAGCGATTCGATCTGCTCCTTCACCGCCGGACGCACGTCCGAAGCCTCGACCACTGCACCCAGGCGCTTGGCTGTGGCGATGGCCTGCAGCCCGGCGACACCGGCACCGAGGATCAGCACGCGTGCGGCCTTCACCGTACCGGCGGCGGTCATCAGCATCGGCATGAAGCGCGGGTAGTGATGGGCACCGACCAGCACCGCCTTGTAGCCGGCGATGTTGGCCTGCGACGAGAGCACGTCCAGGCTCTGTGCACGGGACGTACGCGGCGCGGCTTCCAGGGCAAAGGCGGTGACGCCGCGGGCAGCCATGCGCGCGATACAGGCGTTATCGAACGGGTTGAGCATGCCCAGCAGCACACTGCCGGACTGCATCTGCGCCAGTTCGGCATCGTCCGGCGCATTGACCTTCAGCACCAGCTCGGAGGCAAAGGCCGCGGCCGCATCGCCGATGGTTGCGCCGACCGCTTCATAGGCGCTGTCCGGCACGCTGGAAAGCAACCCGGCGCCGCTTTGCAGCGTCACCCGGTGCCCTTGGCCGATCAGTTTCTTGACGGTTTCCGGGGTCGCGGCGACGCGCGTTTCCCCGGAGTGGGTTTCGAGAGGAACACCGATGTGCATTGTTGTTGTTCTCCTGCGTGATCATGACCGGTGCTGCGCGAGCCGCGCACCGACGTGCTTTTCACCCGCCCGCTGCTCTGGCGGACGGGGTATGGAACAGGTGAAGCCAGCCGGGCGAAGCGCAAAAACGGATCGCCCGGCGCGGCATTCTGCAAGCCTTGAAAAAATCAAACAACTGTTTCAATCAAACGATTGTATTTGACGCGCCGGTCGCAGGATGACTGCCTGTTTTCCGTGTTTCGCTGCAGATTGCGTCCTGTTTGGCTCTGCGTACGACCAGTTCGTCCGCGCCAGGCACACGACACGGCCGCATCATGAATGACGCGCCATTGACAGGGTATTCGTCAGCGGTGCCAAGCATCTCCGACCTTGGTGTCGGGTTAAGTCGGGTATGCAGGAAAAACGCGCGCACGTTGAAATGTCATTCAATCCTTGTAGTCCAACTAGGCTGGTTGGACCCGATTGGAGTGTTTCGAGCGCAGTGACGTCGGGTCGCTGCGTATCGCTGGTGGAGCTGGACGATGCCCGAACTCGATGTAAACGAAGTCACCACGCTGCTCGAACAGCCGGCCCAGCGCCGCTTGCCGTTCGCCTTTGCGCGTCGGCACGGCGTGATCCTGCTGGAGCGTGGCGGCGAGCTGCGCCTCGGCCTACGCGAGGGCGCCGCGCTGACGGCGGTGCAGGAGGCGCAGCGGGTCGTTGGTATGCGTCTGCCGATGCAATGGCTAGCGCAGGCTGATTTCGATCAGGCGCTCGGTGCCGCCTATCAGCACGATTCCTCGGCGGCGATGTTGATGGTCGAGGGGCTGGGCAACGACCTCGACCTGGCCAGCCTGGCCGACCAGATCCAGGAAACCGAGGACCTGTTGGAGCAGGAGGACGACGCGCCGATCATTCGCCTGATCAACGCAATCCTCGGCGAGGCGATTGCCGAGAACGCCTCGGATATCCATATCGAAACCTTCGAGAAGCGCCTGGTGATCCGCTTTCGAGTTGATGGCATCCTCCGTGAAGTGGTGCAGCCCAAGCGCGAGCTGGCGGCGCTGCTGGTGTCGCGGATCAAGGTCATGGCCAAGCTGGATATCGCCGAGAAGCGTATCCCGCAGGACGGGCGCATCTCGCTGCGCGTCGGCGGCCGCGAGGTCGACATCCGTGTCTCCACGCTTCCCTCGGCCAATGGCGAGCGGGTGGTGTTGCGTCTGCTGGACAAGCAGGCCGGGCGCTTGACCCTGCGCCATTTGGGCATGAACGAGCAGGATCGCGACCACCTGGAGCAGGCGGTGAAGAAACCGCACGGGATCATTCTGGTCACCGGCCCCACCGGGTCGGGTAAGACCACCACGCTCTACGCCGCGCTGACCACCCTCAATGACCGTACGCGCAACATCCTCACCGTTGAGGACCCCATCGAATACCACCTCGAAGGCATCGGCCAAACCCAGGTCAACGCCAAGGTCGACATGACCTTCGCCCGCGGCCTGCGCGCCATCCTGCGCCAGGACCCGGACGTGGTGATGGTCGGCGAGATCCGCGATCAGGAAACCGCCGACATGGCCGTGCAGGCCTCGTTGACCGGTCACTTGGTGCTCTCCACGCTGCACACCAACAGCGCCATCGGCGCCGTCACGCGCCTGGTGGACATGGGTGTCGAGCCGTTCCTGATTTCCTCCTCGCTGCTCGGTGTGCTGGCCCAGCGCCTCGTGCGGGTGCTGTGCAATGACTGCAAACGTGCCTACGTCGCCGATGCCGCCGAGTGCGCGCTGCTCGGTGTGAGTCCGGACAACGCACCCACGCTGTATCACGCCGAAGGCTGCGAGCAGTGCCGGGGCCTCGGTTACCGCGGGCGTACCGGCATCTATGAGCTGGTGCTGTTTGACGACGCCCTGCGCACCATGGTGCACACCCGCGCCAGCGAGCAGGACATGCTGCGTCACGCTCGGGTACTGGGGCCGAGCATCCGCGACGACGGCCTGCGCAAGGTGCGCGAGGGCGTGACCACCATCGAGGAAGTGCTGCGGGTGACGCGTGAGGAGTGAGGGGATGGGGTTGTTACCGGCTCGCCTGGAGAGGCATCTGCAGCCTGACCGACGCTGCACGGTGACGCCATTCGCGGCCAAGGCCGCCCCCACGTGTGTGCGCTGCCTGTGTGGGAGCGGTCTTGACCGCCAGTCGCCAGTGTTGGAGACCGCCTGATGGCTGCTTTCGAATACCTTGCCCTCGACCCGCGTGGCCGTGAGCAGAAGGGCCTGATCGAAGCCGACAGCCCGCGTCAGGCGCGCCAGCTGCTGCGCGAGAAGCAGTGGGCGCCGCTGGAGGTGAAGCAGGCCAAGTCCAAGGAAGACGTCAGCCGTGGCGGCCTGAGTTTCGGCCGCGGCCTGTCGGCGCGCGATCTGGCATTGGTCACCCGGCAGCTGGCGACGCTGGTACAGGCCGCGCTGCCGATCGAGGAAGCCTTGCGCGCGGCAGCGGCGCAGTCCACCTCGGCGAAGATCAAATCGATGCTGCTGGCCGTGCGTGCGCGGGTGATGGAAGGCCACAGCCTGGCTGCGGCCTTGCGCGAATATCCGTCGGCGTTTCCCGAGCTCTACCGCGCCACCGTGGCGGCCGGAGAGCACGCCGGCCATCTCGGGCTGGTGCTCGACCAGCTCGCCGACTACACCGATCAGCGTCAGCAGTCGCGGCAGAAGATCCAGCTGGCGCTGCTCTATCCGGTGATCCTGATGGTCGCCTCGCTGGCCATCGTCGTGCTGCTGCTCGGCTATGTGGTGCCGGACGTGGTCAAGGTATTCGTCAACACCGGCCAGGAACTGCCGGCGCTGACCCGCGGGCTGATCGCCACCAGCGACGTGGTGAAGAACTGGGGCTGGCTGATCGTGCTCGGCATCATCGCCGCGTTCCTCGCCATGCGCGCGGCACTGCGCGACCCGGCCGTGCGCCTGCGCTGGCATGCGTTCATTCTGCGGATACCGCTGATCGGCCGCCTGAGCCGGGCGACCAATACCGCGCGCTTCGCCTCGACCCTGGCGATCCTCACCAAGAGTGGCGTGCCGCTGGTGGAGGCGCTGTCCATCGCCGCCGCGGTGATCGCCAATCTGCGCATCCGCGAGCGGGTGGTGGAGGCTGCGCAGAAAGTGCGCGAAGGCAGCAGCCTGACCCGCGCGCTGGATGCCACCGGCGAATTCCCGCCGATGATGCTGCACATGATCGCCAGCGGCGAGAAATCCGGTGAACTGGATCAGATGCTGGCGCGAACCGCGCGTAATCAGGAGAACGACCTCGCCGCTCAGGTGTCTCTGCTGGTCGGCCTGTTCGAACCGTTCATGCTGGTGTTCATGGGGGCTGTGGTGCTGGTAATCGTGCTGGCGATCCTGATGCCGATCCTCTCTCTCAACCAACTGGTGGGGTAACGACAATGAAGTTGCAACGACGCACGCAAGGGGGCTTCACCCTCATCGAAATCATGGTGGTGGTGGTCATCCTCGGCATCCTCGCTGCGCTGGTGGTGCCGCAGGTGATGAGCCGCCCCGATCAAGCCAAGGTCACCGTGGCCAAGGGCGACATCAAGGCCGTCGCCGCCGCGCTGGACATGTACAAGCTGGACAACTTCGCCTACCCGAGCACCCAGCAGGGGCTGGAGGCGCTGGTGAAGAAGCCTTCCGGCAACCCGCAGCCGAAGAACTGGAACCGCGACGGTTACCTCAAGCGCCTGCCCAAGGACCCGTGGGGCAACGACTACCAGTATCTCTCGCCAGGCACCCAGGGCCAGTTCGACCTCTACTCCTTCGGCGCCGACGGCAAGCCCGGCGGCAGCGACCTCAACGCCGACATCGGTAACTGGGACCTCTAATCGATGCGGCAGCGCGCCCGCGCCTTCACGTTGATCGAACTGCTGGTGGTGATTGTCCTGCTGGGCATTCTGGTCAGCGTGGCGGTGCTCAGTGTCGGCGGTTCGAGCACCTCGCGCGAGCTGCGTGACGAGGCGCGCCGCCTGGCCGCGCTGATCGGCGTGCTCAGCGACGAGGCGGTACTCGACAGTCGCGAATACGGTCTGCTGGTCAACAGCGAGGGCTATCGCGTACTGCGTTACGACGAAGCTGCCACGCGCTGGCTGGAAGTCGAACGGCGCAAGGTGCACAAGGTCCCGGAGTGGATGCGCCTGGACCTTGAGCTGGACGGCACGCCGCTGGAACTGGTGGCCCCGACTCAGCGCGAGGACGACCGCGCCGGGCTGTCGCGCGAAGGCGAGCGAACCGAACGTCGTGCGCCGCGGCTGGAGCCGCAGTTGCTGATTCTTTCCAGCGGCGAGCTGTCGCCGTTCAGCCTGCGCCTGTCCGAACGCAAGCCGCGCGGCGGTGGCTGGCTGGTCACCAGCGACGGCTTCCGTCTGCCTGAGGCAAAAGTCATCGAGGACAGGCGATGAGCAGGCGCCTGGCCAGGGCCGGCCGCGGTTTCACCCTGCTGGAAGTGCTGGTGGCACTGGCGATCTTCGCCAGCGTGTCGGCCGTGGTGCTCACCGCGGCCGGGCGCAGCCTGAGCAACGCCGGGCGGCTGGAGGAACTGACCCTGGCCGGCTGGATCGCCGACAACCGCATCAGCGAACTGCAGTTGCAGCAGACCCCGCCTGCCATCGGCCGCGAAACCCAGGCGCTGGAATACGGCGGCCGCCAGTGGCAGACCCTCAGCGAAATCGAGGCCAGCGCCGATCCGGGCCTGCTGCGGGTGACCGTCTGGGTTGCGCTGCAGACATCGCGTGGCCGCAGCGATCCGGTACCCGAGCGCGCGGTCACCAGCCTTACCGGATTCATCGGTGTCGGCCCGGGAGCCGCGCGCCAATGAACGCTCATGCGCGCACCAGCGCCGGTTTCACCCTGCTCGAACTGTTGATTGCCATCGCCCTCTTCGCGCTGCTTGGCCTCGGCACCTATCGCATGCTCGAAGCGGTGCTGCAAAGCGATGAGGCGGTGCGTGCCCAGGAGCTGCAGCTGCGCAAGCTGAGCCGCGCGGTGTGGGCCTTCGAACGTGACCTGCAGCAGGTGATCGGGCGGCCGATCCGCGATGAGTTCGGCGACGAGCGCAATGCCTTCATCGGGCAGCTCGATGGCGAAGACGGCGCGCCGGTGCTGGAGCTGACCCGTGCCGGCTGGCGCAATCCCACCGGGCTGCGTCGCGCCAATCTGCAGCGGGTGCGCTGGCGCCTGGCTGGCGACAACCTCGAGCGCGTCTACTGGGTGGTGCTGGACCGTGACCTCGACAGCGAGCCGCGCGTGCAGCGGGTACTGGAAGACGTGCAGGGCCTGCAGTTGCGCTACCTGGACGAAGAGGCGGTGTGGCACGAGGAGTGGCCGCCGTTCGATTTCGGCCGCGGCAGCCCGGAGAATGCCGCCGAGCGCCTACCGATCGCCCTGGAATTGAATATCGAGCACGCCCGCTACGGCCGTATCACCCGTCTGCTGCGCCTGCCCGACGCCGTCGAGCAGGCGACGCAGCAGGCGCTGCCCGGCGCCGAGGGCGTGCCCGAGCCGTTCGAAGGGGAGCTGCCGCAATGAAGCACCAGCGCGGTGTGGCGCTGATCACCGTGCTGCTGGTGGTGGCCATCGTCACCGTGGTCAGCGCGGCAATGGTGGCGCGTCAGCAGCTCAGCATTCGTGCCAGCAGCAACCAGCTGCAGGCACGCCAGGCTTGGCACTACGCGCTGGGCGGCGAAGCGCTGGCCCAGGCCATGCTCGCTCGCGATCTGCGGGCTGGTGCGACGGGCGAGACGGGCGCTAATGGTGAGGCCGCGGCCGTCGATCATCTGCTCGAGCCCTGGGCGCAGCCGCTGCCGGCGTTCGAGATCGATCAGGGCGAGATCCTCGTGCGTATCGAGGATCTCGCCGGACGCTTCAACCTCAACGACCTGCTGCGCGACCAGCAGCCCAACCCCGCCGCGGTCGAGCAGTTCCGCCGGCTGCTGCTGCGTCTGCAGATCAGCGCGCCCTATGCCGAGCGCCTGCTCGACTGGATCGACCCCGACCAGCAGCCGAGCGGTGAGCTGGGTGCCGAAGACAACGCCTATCTCGGCCTCGATACGCCCTATCGCAGCGCCGGTCGCCGGTTGCATGACCTGTCCGAGCTGCGGCTACTGCTGGACATGCGCGAGGAAGATTTCCAGCGCCTGGCGCCCTATGTCGTCGCGCTGCCGCCCAACGTGCCGCTGAACGTCAACACGGCGAGCGCGATGGTGCTTTCCAGCCTGAGCGACAACCTCAGCCTCGGCGCGGCCGAGTCGCTGGTCGAGCTGCGCCGTGCCGCGCCGTTTCGCAACAGCGCGGCATTCCTCGCGCAGCCGGCGCTGGCCGGGACTACGCTGCAGGGCACTGCGCTGGCGGTTGGCAGTCAATTCTTCCAGGCCACCAGTGAAGTGCGCCTGGGCGACCGCCGGCTGGCGCTGGTCAGCCTGTTGCAACGTGAGCAGGACGGCAGTGTCCGCGTGCTCGCGCGAAATCTCGGTCAGCCTGCCCGGCAGACCCTCCCATCCGACGGAGAACGCTAGACCATGGATTGCCTGTTTCTGCCCGCCGACAGTCCGGCCCGGCTCGATGCCGAGACCCGCGCCTACTGGCTGCCAAAGGACGAACCCGGCCGCTGGCAGCCACTGGGCGAATGCGCCGCAGGCAATGGCGCGATCAGCCTGATCCTGCCGGCGGAAGTCTGCAGCTTTTTCGCCGTCACCCTGCCGACGCGCAAGGCGCGCTGGATGCAGCAGGCGCTGGCCTACGCCGCCGAGGAGCTGCTGGCAGAGAACGTCGACGATCTGCATCTGGCCCTCGGCGAAGCACTGCCGGACGGCCGCCTGCGGGTCGTGGCGATCCGCCGCCAGCTGCTGGATGACTGGCTTGGCCAGTTGCGCGAGCTGGGCCTGCTGATCGTGGCGATTCATGTCGACGCCGATCTGCTGCCGCGGGAGGGCACGCAGCTGTTGTTCATCGGTGAGCGTGGCCTGCTCGGCGGCGTCGGCGAAACGCGCTTGGCCTTCGCCACCGAGGATTGGCCGCAGCTGTCCGGCCTCTGCCCGGCGCCCTGGCATGCCCAGGGCAGTGAAAGCGAGCCGCCGCTGGCGCTCGACGACTACCGGCAGGTGGACGATCCCTATGCGTTTCTCGGTTCGCAGCGCGCGGCAGCGATCAACCTCGCCCAGGGTGACTTCGCCGTGGAGGTCGGCAACACCGGCCTCGGTTACTGGAAACCGCTATTCGCCGTCGCCGGCCTGATCCTGCTGGTGCAGCTGGGCTTCAACCTGAGCCAGGCCTGGTATTTCCAGCGCCAGGGTGATGCCTACGCCGAGGCCAGTCTGGCGCTGTATCGCGAGCTGTTTCCCGAGGACATCCGCATCGTCAACATGCGCGCGCAGTTCGATGATCATCTGGCCCGCGGCAGCGGTGGCCAGGCGGGCTTTCTGCGCCTGCTCGACCACGCCGCCGCGGCACTGGAGGACGGCATTCCGGTGACCATCGGCCAGCTCGACTACAACCAGGATCGCGGCGATCTGGCGCTGCAGGTGCAGGCCATGGACTTTCCCACGCTGGAAACATTGCGCCAACGCCTGGGTGACACCGGTCAGAGCGTGCAGCTGGGCTCGGCCAGTCGAGAAGGCGATGGCGTCAGCGCGCGCGTGGTGATCGGAGGCTGATGATGAATCTCAAGCAACAACTGGCCGTGCGCCTCGCCGATTCGCCGCTGTGGCAGCGCTGGCAGCGCCTGGCGCCCCGTGAGCGCACCTCGCTGAGCCTGCTCGGCGCCTTTCTGCTCGCCGTGCTGTTCTATCTCTGGCTGTGGCTGCCGGCGCAACGCCAGGCCGCCGACGCTCGCGCGTATTACCAGGCGCAGCGCGAACTGCATGCCTACATGGAGCAGAACACCGAACTGGCGCGGCAGATGGAGCGCAGCAACCAGGTCGAGCTGGCGCCGGAGCAGCTGCAGGGGGTGATCACCGAAAGCGCGCAGCAGGGCAACCTGCGAATCGAGAGCTTCGACAATGGCAGCGACGGCAGCCTGCAGGTGAGCCTGCCGGGGGCATCGTACGCATTGCTGTTGCGCTGGTTCGACACCCTGCAGGGGCAGGGCGTGAGCATTGCTGACGTCAGCCTGGAGCGCGCCGGTGAAGGGCTGGTGAATGCGCGGGTGAGCTTTCGCGCGGGGAGTTGATGGCGCCCTGATCCGTCGCCGGGCCTGCGCGAGGCACAGACCCGGCGGCGCGGGCTGTCAGTGTGGCGAGTTGAACTGCATCGCCAGGGCGCGCAAGGCGGCTTCAGCGGCGAGTACCTTGGCAATCGCGTCGTTGGCCTTCTCGCGGGTGATACCCAGGCGATCGAACAGCTGCTGCGGCACCTCGGTATCCGGCCCGCTGCCGATGCCACGGTTGCGCAGCATGCGTACCGCCAGGCAGACCAGGTTCGGATAGGCCGCATCTTCGCCGTCATAGCCGGGGTCGTTCTGGAAACGCAAGGCGGCCGCCAGTTCCTCGGGCATGCCCCACAGACGCATCAGCCAGGCACCGATCTGCTCGCGGGTGATACCCAGCAGATGCTGCTCGACGTGACTGTGCGACAGGTGCGGGTTGGCTTCCAGGTGCCGGCAGATCAGCGAAAAATGCGGTGGAAAGACGTGCGCCAGTACCAGATAGCCGAAGTTGTGCAGCAGTCCGGCGAGGTAGCTCAGGCCGGGTTCCGGGCGCTGTTCGCGGGGAATCGCACGGGTCAGCCCCTCGATGACCGCGGCTGTATAGATCGCCTGTTGCCAGTAGGGCGTGGCGTCCTGCGGCTTGTCGTCCGGCAGGCTGATGGTCTTGCCCAGCGCTAGACCAAGGGCCAGGTTGATCACCAGGTCGAAGCCGAGCACGCGGACGATGGCGTCTTCCACCGAGCGGATGCGCCCGGGAGCGGCGTAGTAGGGCGAGGCCGCCCAGCTGATCACCTGCGCCGCCAATGCCGGGTCGGTTTCCACCACGCCGGTGATGTCGTCGACCGTGGCGTCGGGGTTGACCCGCAGCTTGATGATTTTCTGCGCCGTATGCGGCAGCGGCGGAATCTCGATGGTTTCTTCCAGACGCTTCTGGATGCGTCGCGCGGTGAAACTCTGCACCGCCTGACTGATCTCGGCGCGGTCGTCGTCCGGGCGGTCCAGGTTCGGCCGGATGCTGCTCAGCGGTACGGCGAAACTACCGGCCGTGGCCTTGCTCAGCAGACGCTTGAAGTCGCCACTGCTGACCTCCACCAGCAGGCCAGGCTGGCCGGATTCAACCAGCAGCCGTGGCTGTTGCATCAGGCATTCTTCATACAGGCAGGGCGAACTGGTCAGCGGCGGCAGGCCAGGCAGGCGGCTCAACTGGTGCTTGCCCAGCATCCGGGCCAGTCGCTCCGGCTTTACAGCTGCCAGCTCGCGGCCGGTAAGCTCGGCCAGGCGCGCGAGATCGAGCAGATGGTTCTGGGGGAAGAGCACCAGCATGGCGCCGATGCTGTCGTCCAGCAGCACTGCCTGAACCCGTTGGGCGGCGGGAAAATTGGGGCGATCGCGCTGGATCTGGTAACTCACACCGAGGTCTTTCAACAGCTTGGTGATCAGGAGGGGCAGTTCGGAGCAGCTTTCGGTGTCGACAGCAGAATTCATGAGCGGACCCGTTGTAGTGACCTGCCGGAGTATAGCGAAGCCGTCAGCCACGGATGGTGTGGCGACGGATGGTTGTCATACCTGGCCGTATTCCTGGCCATGACGCAGCCAACGCTCGAGCAGCGGGCTGACGTGCTGCGGCCAGCGCGCCAGCAATTCCTGGGCGGCATCGCGCACCGCCGGGAGCAGCTCGGCATCGCGCATCAGATCGGCGACCTTGAACTGCAAGAGGCCGGTCTGGCGGGTGCCGAGCATCTCGCCGGGGCCGCGCAGTTCTAGATCCTTTTCGGCAATCAGGAAGCCGTCGCAGGTTTCGCGCATGATCGCCAGCCGTTCGCGGCCGAGCTGCGACAGCGGTGGATGGTACAGCAGCACGCAATGACTTGCCGCACTGCCACGGCCGACCCGCCCGCGCAGCTGGTGCAGCTGGGCCAGGCCCAGGCGCTCCGGGTTTTCGATGATCATCAGGCTGGCGTTGGGCACGTCGACGCCCACTTCGATGACGGTGGTGGCGACCAGGAGTTGCAGCTCGCCACGCTTGAACTGCTCCATCACCGCGGCCTTCTCGGCCGGTTTCATGCGCCCGTGGATCAGCCCGACGCGCAGCCCGACCAGCGCCGCCGAGAGGTCTTCGAAGGTGGTTTCCGCGGCTTGGCAGGTGAGCTCTTCGGATTCCTCGATCAGGGTGCACACCCAGTACGCCTGGCGCCCCTCGTTGCAGGCGATGCGCACCCGCTCGATCACCTCCAGGCGCCGGCTATCGGCGATTACCAGGGTGTTCACCGGCGTACGCCCTGGCGGCAGTTCGTCGAGGATCGAGGTATCGAGATCGGCGTAGGCACTCATCGCCAGGGTGCGAGGGATTGGCGTGGCGGTCATGATCAGCTGGTGCGGGCAGAGTCGACCGTCGATGCCTTTCTGGCGCAGGGCCAGGCGCTGCTGCACGCCGAAGCGGTGCTGCTCGTCGATGATCACCAGCGCCAGGCGCCTGAAGACCACCTCGTCCTGAAACAGCGCGTGAGTGCCGACCACCATCGGGCAGCCGCCGGCGATCTGCTCCAGCGCGGCGGCGCGGGCCTTGCCCTTGAGCTTGCCGGCCAGCCAGGCGACCTCGATGCCGAGCGGTTCGAGCCACTTGCTGAAGTTGAGAAAGTGCTGCTCGGCGAGGATCTCGGTCGGCGCCATCAGCGCCACCTGGTAGCCGGCTTCCAGCGCCTGCAGGGCGGCGAGGGCGGCGACCACCGTCTTGCCGGCGCCAACATCACCCTGCACCAGACGCAGCATGGGCTCGTCCTGGGCCAGGTCATAGGCGATCTCGGCACCGACACGCTGCTGCGCGCCGGTGGGCGCGAAACCGAGGTTAGCGAGAAAGCGCTGCGGCAGCTTCTGCGCCGGCGGCAGCGCCGGCGCCTGCTGCGCGCGCACCCGCTCGCGCAGGCGCTGCAGCGACAGCTGATGGGTCAGCAGTTCCTCGAAGGCCAGGCGGTGCTGGGCCCAGTGGCGGCCTTCGGCGAGTTCTTCCAGATTGGCGTCGGCCGGCGGACGGTGCAGGTAGCGCAGGGCCTGATCCAGCGGGCCGAGCCGATAATCACGGGCCAGCTCGGCGGGCAGCCAGTCCGGCAGGCTGTGCGGGCCGAGGCGGCTTAGAGCCTGCTCGCTGAGGTTGCGCAGGCGCTGCTGGGTCAGGCCTTCGGTGGTTGGGTAGATCGGGGTCAGAGTCTGCTCGACAGGCGCCGGCTCGCCGGTCAGTGCGCGGTATTCCGGATGGTAGATCTCCAGCCCCGAGGCCCCGGGCCGCGCTTCGCCGTAACAGCGCAGCTGGGTGCCGCGCTTCATGGCTTCCTTCTGCGCCTGGCTGAAGTGATAGAAGCGCAGACTCAGGGTGCCGCTGCCGTCCTGCAGGCGTACCAGCAGGCTGCGGCGGCGGCCCATGACGATATCAGCGCCGGACACCACGCCTTCGATCACCGCGTCCTGCCCCGGGCGCAGGGCACCGATGGGCACCACGCGGGTGCGGTCCTGGTAACGCAGCGGCAGGTGGAAGAGCACGTCCTGCAGGGTTTCCAGGCCGACCCTGGCGAGCTTCTCGGCCAGTGCGGCGCCGACGCCCTTGAGTGCGGTGACCGGAACGGTCGCCAGTTCGCTCATGGCCTCAGGCTTTCGCCGATGGCGGCTTGCCTACCGAACACAGGCGGATCGAGTCAGCGAGGATCTCGATGGCCTTGGGCCGCGGAAAGCTGGCGCGCCAGGCGATCGCCACGGTGCGGAACGGCACCGGCGGCGTCAGCGGGCGGGTCTCCAGCACACCGGGGGAGTAGTGGTGGCTCTCCACCGCCGACAGCGGCAGGATCGACACGCCCAGGCCCGAGGCGACCATGTGGCGGATGGTTTCCAGCGAGCTGGATTCCACCGTGGTGTGGCTCGGTGCCTCGCCCTTGCGGGTGGTCGGACAGGCTTCGAGCACCTGATCGCGGAAGCAGTGGCCTTCACCGAGCAGCAGCAGGCTCTTGTCGTTGAGCATCTCGGCGTCGATGGTTTCCTTTGCCGTCCACGGATGGTCGGCCGGCATCAGTACGTAGAACGGCTCGTCGTAGAGCGGCTTGGTCAGCACGTCGGCTTCCTGGAACGGCAGCGCGACGATGATCGCGTCCAGTTCGCCGGTGCGCAGCTTGTCGCGCAGGATGTGGGTGAAGTTCTCTTCGATGTACAGCGGCATGTCCGGCGCCACACGATGCAGCTGCGGAATCAGGTGCGGGAACATGTAAGGGCCGACGGTGTAGATGGCGCCGACCTTCAGCGGTGCGGCCAGCTGATTCTTGCCGACCTGGGCCAGCTCGCGAATGCTCTGTGCCTGCTCCAGCACCTTCTGCGCCTGGGTGACGATGCCTTCGCCGACGGGGGTCAGGCGCACTGCGCTTTTGGTCCGCTCGAAGATCAGCACACCGAGCTCGTCCTCGAGCTTCTTCACACCGACCGAAAGGGTCGGCTGACTGACGTGGCAGCGTTCAGCGGCGCGGCCGAAGTGCTGTTCCTGGGCAAGGGTCACGATGTAGCGCAATTCGGTCAGAGTCATAGTCAGCATCCATCAATGTGCCGGCAAGCATAGCCTTTTGCGCAGCGCAGAACCAACCGGTCGGCCAGGCTTCGAAAGTCGGTACACTGCGGTTTCGTGCGGCCCGCGCGGCGGGTTACAACTGAGGGAGCAGAACATGGGCAAGCGCCTTAGCGTATTGATCGCAGGCTGTGGCGACCTTGGCAGTCGTCTCGGTCTGCAACTGAGTCGGGATGGCTGGACGGTGTACGGCCTGCGGCGCAACGCCGCCCAGCTGGCAGTGCCGATCCTGCCGGTCAACGGCGACCTTTCCGAGCCGACCTGTCCGCGCTGCTGGCCCAACGGCTCGCTGGACTATCTGGTCTATGCCGCATCCGCCACCGAACATGACGAAGCCGGCTATCGCCAGGCCTATGTCGAAGGCCTGCGCAATGTGCTCGGTTGGTTACAGCAGCGCGACCAGCGCCCTCGGCGGCTGCTGTTCGTTTCCAGCACCGGTGTGTACGCCCAGCGCGACGGCGAGTGGATCGACGAGGACTCGGCCACCGAGCCCGGCGGCTTCACCGGTCGGGTGATGCTCGAGGCCGAACAGCTGGCGCTCGACAGCGCCCTGCCGGTAACGCGGGTGCGTCTGGGTGGGCTGTACGACCCGAAGCGCCCCTGGCTGCAGAATCAGGTGCGCGCCGGTTTGCGTGTCGAGCGCGATCCGCCGCAGTACAGCAATCGCATCCATCGCGACGACGCCGCCGGGCTGCTGGCGTTTCTGCTGCAGAGCGACGCCAGTGGTGCTGCGCTGGAAGATTGCTATCTGGGCGTCGACGATGACCCGGCACCGTTGCACGAGGTGGTCGACTGGCTGCGCGAACGCCTGGGCGTCACCCACTGGGCCGAGCAGAGCATGACCCGCCGCGCCGGCAGCAAGCGCTGCAGCAATGCCCGCGCCCGTGCGTTGGGCTGGAAACCCAGGTACCCCAGCTATCGCGACGGTTACGCTTCGCTGGATCGCAATCGGCATTAGTGCAGCCCGTCGGTAATCGGGCAACTCTGGTGCGGCGCTGCTTACTAAAATCCTGACAGCACGCCGCACCGTGACAGAGGAGCTACAGCGAGGCAGCAAAGGAGAATCACCGAGACGGCGTTTCCGAAACCCGACCAGGAGATTGTCCATGAGAGCCCTCCGCTGGCACGGCAAGCACGATATCCGCTGCGACAACCACGTCCCCGACCCCTCCATCGAAGACCCTCGCGACGCCATCATCAAGGTGTCGTCCTGCGCCATCTGCGGCTCCGACCTGCACCTGTACGACGGCTTCATGCCCGGCATGCAGCACGGCGACATCATGGGCCACGAGTTCATGGGCGAGGTGATGGAGGTCGGCTCGGCGAACAAGAAGCTCAAGGTTGGCGACCGCGTGGTGGTGCCCTTCACCATTGTCTGCGGCGAGTGCGACCAGTGCCGGCGCGGCAATTTCTCGGTGTGCGAGCGAACCAACCGCAACAAGGACGTAGCTGACAAAGTCTTCGGCCACACCACCGCTGGCCTCTATGGCTACACCCACCTCACCGGCGGTTATGCCGGTGGTCAGGCTGAATACGTCCGCGTGCCCTATGCCGATGTCGGTCCCGTGGTGATCCCCAATGGTCTGACTGACGAGCAGGTATTGTTCCTCGGCGACATTCTCCCCACCGGCTGGCAAGCCGCGGCGCAATGCGACATCCAGCCCACCGACACCGTGGCAGTCTGGGGTGCCGGGCCGGTCGGCCAGTTCGCCGTCCGCAGCGCGGTGATGATGGGCGCCGAGCAGGTTATCTGTATCGACAACGTGCCCGAGCGCCTGTCCATGGCCCGCGCCGGCGGTGCCATCACCATCAACTTTGACGAAGAGAGCGTGCTTGAACGCCTCAAGGAGCTGACCCGCGGCAAGGGGCCGGAGAAGTGCATCGACTCGGTGGGCATGGAGGCGCACGCTGCGCGTTCGATCGATTCGATGTACGACCGCGCCAAGCAGGCGCTGATGCTCGAGAGCGACCGCCCGCACGTGCTGCGCGAGATGATCTACGTCTGCCGCCCGGCCGGCATCATTTCGATTCCCGGCGTCTACGGCGGGCTGATCGACAAGATCCCGTTCGGCGCGGCGATGAACAAGGGCCTGACATTCCGCATGGGCCAGACCCACGTCAATCGCTGGACCGACGATCTGTTGCGGCGCATCCAGGAAGGCGAGATCGATCCGAGCTTCGTCATTACCCACAGCGTCAGCCTCGAGCAGGGTCCGGAGATGTACAAGACCTTCCGCGACAAGCATGACGGCTGTATCAAGGTGGTCCTCAAGCCATGAACCGGTCGCCGATCCCTAACGTAGGGATCGGCCGAGCCACGTTATCGAGCGAGGAGTCTTTATGAGCATTCCACGTCAAGTCACCCGGCCCAACCATTCCGCGCGCACGCTGGCGCGGGGGCTGGGCTGGTTCAGTATCGGTCTGGGCGTCGTCCAGTTGGTGGCGCCGCGGCAGGTCGCACGCTTTATCGGCATGCCCGGCAGCGACGGGCTGGTCCGCGCCTGCGGGCTGCGCGAGATCGCCACCGGTGTCGGCATCCTGCTGGCGGATGATCCGAAACCCTGGATCTACGGTCGTATCGGCGGCGATGCACTGGACCTGGCCGGTCTCGGCTGGAGCATCGAGCACGGCCACGAGCCGGCGAATGCGGCTATTGCCGCCGGCGCGGTGGCCGGCATTACTGCGCTGGACCTGAGCTGCGCCAAGGGTCTGGATGCCGAGCAGGTGCCGGTGGTCGAATGGGACTACAGAGACCGCAGCGGTTTCCCCGGCGGCACTGCGCAGATGCGTGGCAGCGTCGAGGCCGAGTTCGCCGCCGCGCGGGCCGCGCCCAACGGCTATTCGCCGTCGCTTCATTGAGCTGAAACCCAGGGTTGGCTGGGTAGTGCCTGGTCGACTCTGAGCGCGACGATCCGCCGCATTTGCTATGGTGGCCGGCCGTTTCGGTCGTGGCCCTGCGCCGCGCCGCCAGCTTGCAGATGAGAGTCCATGTCTTCGGTCGTCAATGTCGTCTTGCCCGTCTTTGCGCTGATCCTGCTCGGTTACCTGTGCCGCCGTAGCGGCAGGATGGGGCCAACCGGCGCTTCCGAACTCAATCGGTTCGTGGTCTGGCTGGGGCCGCCGGCGCTGCTGTT
>NZ_AOFQ01000037.1 GCF_000495915.1 Stutzerimonas chloritidismutans AW-1 | reverse complement strand
CCCCCCCCCCCCAGCCGATCGCGCACCGTTCGCCACGATGAATGCGGACCCCAGGGTCATGCGGCACTTCCCCGCCCTGCTCAGCCGGGCCGAGAGCGATGCAATGGCTGACCGCTGCCAGGCGCTGATCGAAGAACGCGGCTGGGGATTCTGGGCCGTCGAGCTGAAAGCCCGCGGCGCATTCATCGGCTTCGTCGGTCTGCATACGCCGTCGGCAACCTTGCCGTTCTCGCCGTGTGTGGAAATAGGTTGGCGCCTGGCGGCTGATTACTGGGGCCAGGGATTGGCCAGCGAAGCGGCGTGGGTCGCGCTAAAGACAGGGTTCGGCACGCTCGATCTTTCCGAAATCGTATCCTTCACTACTATCGAGAATCGACGTTCACGCGCCGTGATGGCCCGTCTTGGCATGCGTGAAACGGAGGAGTTCGAGCATCCAGGAGTGCCAATCGGCCATCCGCTTCGCCGGCACTGCCTGTATCGACTGGATCGCGAACGCTTTGCGGCGCAGTTGGCTGCAGCTGAATGACCGTTCATTCACGATTGGCTGGACTTCGCTGGAAACCCTGTTAGAACGGCACGCGCATAGCCGGACCCTCATCCCCACCCTACGGATATTCTTCAATGCCTCAGCTGTTCCTCGCGCTTCTGTTCCTCGGCTTTTCCGGCTTCGCTCATGCGGAAGATGCCGATATCGCCCGGCTGTTCGACGAGGTTGGCGTGGGCGGAACACTGGTGATCGAATCGGCTGAAACCGGCCAGCGCTACGTTCACAACGAAGCCCGCGCGAAGCAGCCGTTCACCGCCGCCTCCACATTCAAGGTGCTGAATACGCTGATCGCGCTGGAGGAAGGCGCCATCGCCGGCGCCGACGAGATCATCCCGTGGGACAACACCCGTTACGAGATCGAGGACTGGAACCGCGACCAGACGCTGAAGAGCGCCTTCCAGGTCAGTTGCGTCTGGTGCTATCAGTGGCTGGCGCGGCGGGTGGGTGCGGCAGACTATCCGCCACACATCCGCCAGGCGCATTACGGTCAGCTGCGCGAGCCCTTCAACGGTACCGAGTTCTGGCTGGATGGCTCGCTGACCATCAGCGCCGAGCAACAGATCGAGCTGCTCAAACGCGTGACCGCGCGCAGCCTGCCGTACCGCACCAGCAGTTACGACACCCTGAAGACGGTGATGCTCACCGAAGCCGCCAAGGACTATCGTCTTTACGCCAAGACCGGCTGGGCCGCCCGCAGCACGCCCGGCACCGGCTGGTACATCGGCTACGTGGAGACTGGTGAGAATACCTGGCTGTTCGCCTTGAACCTGGACACCCGAACCGTCAGGGACCTGCCGTTGCGTCAGCAGATCGCCCTGAACGCATTGCGAGCCAAAGGCATTCTGCCGGCGGACTGAAGCAACTCAGCAGCAACCCGGGTGGTGCGCCTAGGCGCCCATCCTGAACAACCTCCTGGGAAATCCGCCATGCGCAACGATGAAATCAAGGCCATCTTCGACCAGCAGGCAACCAGCTACGACGAGCGCTGGGCGAGAACCGCGCCGATTCGCGAGGCCCTGCATTTCCTTCTGGAAGCCGTCTTTGCCAACCTTCCAGCCGACGCCCGAGTCCTGTGCGTCGGTGCCGGCACCGGCGAAGAGATCGCCTATCTGGCCAGGCGCTTCCCGCGCTGGAGCTTCACCGCCGTCGAGCCCTCCGGTGCAATGCTCGAGGTGTGCCGCAACAAGGCGATCGAGGGCGGCTACGCCGAGCGCTGCCAGTTTCATGAGGGCTATCTGCAATCGCTGCCCGAGCAGGACGCTTTCGATGCCGCGACGTGCTTTCTGGTGTCGCAATTCATTCTGGAGCCTGGGGCCCGTGCGGAGTTTTTCCGTGCCATCGCTAGCCGGCTTCGCCCGGGCGCACGCCTGGCCAGCTCCGACCTGGCATCGGATATCGCCTCGGTCGAATACACCGCCCTGCTCGAAACCTGGATGAACATGATGACCGTGGCTCGCATCCCGGCCGCCGGTGTGGAGCAGATGCGCGCAGCCTACTCCCGCGATGTGGCGGTGCTGCCTCGCGAGCAGGTCGCAGCGATCATCGAATCCGGCGGCTTCACCGACCCCGTCCTGTTCTACCAGGCCGGGCTGATTCACGCCTGGTACTCGACGCGGTCAACGGTCGATGCGCAATAACGCCGCGGCATGGCGGCTGCATCCTATCGGCCGAGCATGAAGCGATCCGCGTTGCGTTCTTTTCTTCTCGCCACGTTGGTCGGTGCGGCGATCTGGAGCCTGTCGCCGCTGCTGACGGGCCACGTCGAGCCCTGGGATGCCGGCGGCCTGTACTACACCGTAGCGCTGGCCCTGGGCGGCGGATTGTGTGGCTCCGTTTCGCCGAAACCCTTGTGGCCGCTCTACGCTGGCTGTGTCGCCGGGCAGGTTCTGTATCTGCTCGGCTGGTTGCCGACAGGGCCATTGCTCCCCGTCGGGCTGGTGTTCGTGCTGCTGTGCTCCCTGGTCTTTCTCGCCGGTGCCTATGTCGGCTCCCGAGCCCGAACCAGATGGCAGGCTCGAAAGCAGCGGCCACCCCGTGGCGGCGCCTGATGGCGCCGCCGCGAGCTCTAGGCTGAGAGCTTCTGGCTGAAATTATCGGCGGGCTTGCCGATATCGAGCCGGTCCACGTTCATTACCTTGTCCCAGGCTTTGACGAAGTCCTGCACGAACTTCTCGTTGCCGTCGGCCATGCCGTATACCTCGGCCTGGGCACGCAGCTCCGATTGCGCGCCGAAGATGAGGTCCACGCGGGTGGCGGTCCAGGTGGGCTGGCGGGTCTTGCGGTCGAGGCCCTGGAAGCGGTTCTTGTGCTCAGTCGCGACCCACTCGTTCTGCATGCTCAGCAGGTTGACGAAGAAGTCGTTCGAAAGCGTGCCCACGCGCTTGGTGAAGACGCCTTCCCTGCCGCCATCCGCATTGGTGCCCAACACACGCATGCCGCCGACCAGCACGGTCATTTCCGGCGCGCTCAGCCGTAGCAGGTGGGCCTTGTCGACCAGCGCTTCCTCGGGCGCCATGAAGTGGGACTCGTGGTAGTAGTTGCGGAAGCCATCGGCGACCGGCCGCAGCGCTTCGAACGAGGGCCCATCGGTCCACTCTTCGAGCGCATCCATCCGCCCTGGCGTGAAGGGCACGGTGACGGCCACGCCGCCGTCCTGTGCCGCTTTCTCGATGGCGGCACAGCCGGCGAGCACGATCAGGTCCGCCATGGAGACCTTTCTGCCCTCGCTGGCCGAGGCGTTGAACGCGTTCTGGATCTCGTCGATTTTCTGCAGCACGCGATCCAGCAGGGCCGGGTTGTTGATCTCCCAATCCTTCTGCGGCGCGAAGCGGATACGAGCACCGTTGGCGCCTCCGCGCTTGTCCGATCCGCGATAGGTGGCGGCCGAAGCCCAGGCTACCGACACCAGCTCGGACACGGAAAAGCCCATACCGAGCAGCTGCTGCTTCAGCGCGGCGATGTCCGCCTCGTCGATCACCGGGTGATCGCGCTCTGGAATCGGGTCCTGCCAGATCAGCTTTTCCTGCGGCACCAGTGGCCCGAGGTAGCGGCCGATGGGACCCATGTCGCGGTGCGTCAGCTTGAACCACGCCTTGGCGAAGGCATCGGCGAACTCGTCCGGGTTCTCGAGGAAGTGACGGGAGATCTTTTCGTACTCAGGATCGAAACGCAGCGCCAGGTCCGAGGTAAGCATGGTTGGCTTGCGCTTCTTGTTCGGGTCGAAGGGGTCGGGAATGATTTCCCCCACGTCCTTTGCGACCCACTGATGCGCGCCAGCCGGGCTCTTGGTCAGCTCCCATTCGAAGTTGAACAGGTTCTCGAAGAAGTAGTTGGACCACTGCGTCGGGGTCTGGCTCCAGATGACTTCGAGACCGGAGGTGATGGCATCGGCACCCGCACCGGTCTGGAATCGGCTGCGCCAACCCAGGCCCTGGTCTTCGATCACGGCGCCTTCCGGGTCCGGGCCCAACAGCGAGGGGTCACCCGCACCGTGGGTCTTGCCGAAGGTATGGCCGCCAGCGATCAGCGCCACGGTTTCATAGTCGTTCATCGCCATGCGGGCGAAGGTTTCGCGGATATCGATGGCCGAGGCTTTGGGGTCGGGATTGCCGTTGGGGCCTTCCGGGTTCACGTAGATTAAGCCCATCTGCACGGCGCCCAGCCCCGGATGCAGCTGCCGCTCGCCGCTGTAACGCTCATCGCCGAGCCAAGTGCCCTCCGGGCCCCAGAAGAGCTCTTCCGGCTCCCAGGTGTCCGCACGGCCGCCGGCGAAACCAAAGGTCTTGAAACCCATGGATTCCAGCGCCACGTTGCCCGTGAGCACGTAAAGGTCCGCCCAGGAAAGCTTGCGGCCGTACTTTTGTTTGATCGGCCAGAGCAGGCGCCGGGCCTTGTCCAGCGAGGCGTTGTCCGGCCAGCTGTTGAGCGGTGCGAAGCGCTGCTGTCCGCCACCGGCGCCGCCGCGGCCATCGGTGATCCGATAGGTCCCGGCGCTGTGCCAGGCCAGGCGAATGAACAGCCCGCCGTAATGGCCGAAATCCGCCGGCCACCAGTCCTGGGAATCGGTCATCACCTGGTGAAGATCGGCAATCACAGCGTCGAGATCGAGGGAGTTGAATTCCGCGGCATAGTCGAAATCGCCACCGTAGGGATTGGAACGTGGCGAATGCTGGTTGAGCGACGTGAGGCTCAGCGCTTCAGGCCACCAGTCGCGATTGCCCGGGCGTTTGCGGGGCGCACCAGCGCCATGACCGAATGGGCATACACCGCCCGCCTTTTCGCCAGTCTCTTCGTTCATGTTCTGCTCCTCACGGTTGTCGATGACGCGATCAGGCGCCGCTTGAAACAACCTAGCACCGAGCCCATGAACGAACAAAAGGCCAGGACGGCGTTTTCAGGGCTGCAGGAACGAAGCTGAAAACGGCGCCAGCGCAGCAACCAAGCGGCTTCCAGCTACCCGGACTGCGGCTGAAATGGCGCGTATGGAATTTCCCTATCGGCCTGATAGGCGCAGCCTCAAACAGCGCATCCTATCGCCCCATTTACGCCTCACACTCCAGTGTCCGCGTTAGGTCTGCGCAGAGAATCCGGGCGTCGAGTAGCCCTGCCAATCGCTGGCGGTTCGCCGGCAGAGAGTTTTGCCCGCCCTCCCCGCTTGCGGCACACTTGCCGCCTTCGAGGGCATTGCCCCTTCCATAGCCGAATCTGCCGTATGACTCGCTCCCCCCTTCGCCGTCTGATCTTCTCCGTATTGCGCCGCGTGCTGTACTTCTGGGTGCGCTCGGAGACCATCAACCAGTCTGCCTTCACCCTCAAGCTGGACCGCAGCAAGCCGGTGTTCTACGTGCTGCAGCAACCCTCGCTGAGCGATCTCGCGGTGCTGGACGTCGAGTGCAGCAAGGCCGGGCTACCACGCCCGGTGGCCGATGTGGCGGTGGGCGACCACGTCGAGCCGGCCGCGTTCTTCTTTCTCAATCCGGCAACGAGCTGGTTTGGCAGACGCACGCGTCTGGTGGCGCCGCCAACGCTGGTCCGGCTGGTCGGCGCACTGGAGCACAACGCGGTGGAAAACGCGCAGATCATCCCGGTCAGCGTGTTCTGGGGGCAGTCGCCGAATCGCGAGACCAGCGCCTGGAAGCTGCTGTTCGCCGACAGCTGGGCGGTCACCGGGCGCCTGCGCAAACTGCTCAGCATCCTGGTACTGGGCCGCAAGACCCGCGTGCAGTTCTCCGCACCAATCCAGCTCAACGAGCTGATCGCACTGAACAAGGGCCACGAGCGCACCCTGCGCATGGTCCATCGTATGCTGCGCGTGCACTTCCGCAACCAGAAGACCGCCGTGATCGGCCCCGACCTGTCGCACCGGCGCAATCTGGTCAAGGGCCTGGTGCACGCACCGCAGGTCCGGCAGGCGATTCGCGACGAGGCCGAGCGCGAGAACATTTCCATCGAGCGGGCCGAAGCCAGAGCGCTGCGCTACGGCAACGAGGTGGCCTCAGACTACGCCTACACCGCCGTGCGCTTCCTCGAAGTGGTGCTGTCCTGGTTCTGGAACAAGATCTACGACGGCATCCGCGTCAACCATATCGAGCCGCTACAGGAAGCCGTGCGCGGCTACGAGGTGATCTACGTCCCTTGCCATCGCAGCCATATCGACTACCTGCTACTGTCCTATCTGCTGTTCCGCAACGGCCTGACGCCGCCGCACATCGCCGCCGGCATCAACCTCAACATGCCAGTGATCGGCAGCCTGCTGCGCCGCGGTGGCGCCTTCTTCATGCGCCGCTCGTTCAAGGGCAACCCGCTGTATACCTCGGTGTTCAACGAATACCTGCACAACCTGTTCACCCGCGGCTTCCCTGTCGAGTACTTCGTCGAGGGCGGCCGTTCGCGTACCGGCCGCATGCTGCAACCCAAGACCGGCATGCTGGCCCTGACCCTGCGCAGCTACGTGCGCTCGTCACGCCTGCCGATCCTGTTCGTGCCGGTCTACATCGGCTACGAGCGCGTACTGGAAGGCCGCACCTACCTGGGTGAACTGCGCGGCGCGGCGAAGAAGAAGGAATCGATCTTCGACATCTTCAAGGTCATCGGTGCGCTCAAGCAGCGCTTCGGCCAGGTCTGGGTCAACTTCGGCGAACCGCTCAAGCTCAACGAATTCCTCGACCAGGAGCAGCCCGGCTGGCGCCAGCAGACCTACGCGCCGGATTACCGTCCCGAATGGCTGAACGACGCCACCAATCGCCTGGCCGAGCGCATCGCCCAGCGCCTGAACGAGGCGGCGGCGGTCAATCCGGTCAACCTGGTGGCGCTGGCGATGCTCTCCACCAGCCGCCAGGCCCTGGACCAGCAGTCCCTGGCGCGGATTCTCGATCTCTATCAGGCGCTGTTACGTGCGGTGCCCTACTCGCCGCACACCACGCTGCCGGAAGGCGACGGCAACGCGCTGATCGCGTACGTGAAGAGCCTCGACCTGCTCGCCGAACAGAAGGACGCGCTGGGCAACATCCTCTATCTGGACGAGCAGAACGCCGTCCTGATGACCTACTACCGCAACAACGTGATGCACATCTTCGCGTTGCCGGCGCTGCTGGCGAGCTTCTTCCAGAGCAGCTCGCGCATCAGCCGCGAGCAGATCCAGCGCTTCACCGAGGCGCTGTACCCGTACCTGCGTGCCGAGCTGTTCATGCGCTGGGAAGTCGAGGAGCTGGAAGCCGTGGTCGACCAGTGGCTGGCGGCCTTCGTCGAGCGCGGCCTGCTCAAGGTGGACGGCAACCACTACGTGCGCCCGGCCCCGAGCTCGAGGCAGTTCGTCCTGCTCACCCTTCTCGCTCGCGTCGTGGTGCAGACCCTGCAGCGCTTCTACATGGCCACTTCGCTGCTGCTCAACAGTGGCCAGCACAGCCTGAGCGCCGAGGAGCTGGAAAACCTCTGCACGGTCATGGCCCAGCGCCTGTCGATCCTGCATGGGCTGAACGCGCCGGAGTTCTTCGACAAGGCGCTGTTCCGCCATTTCATCCAGAGCATGCAGGAACAGGGCGTGGTCAGCCCGGACGAAAACGGCCGGCTCGGCTATCACGAAAAGCTCGCGGAACTGGCCGAGGGCGCGGCCAAGCGCGTGCTACCGGCTGAGATTCGCCTGTCGATCCGTCAGGTGGCGCTGGAGCGTCATCATGACGATTCCGATTCGACGCCTCCCGAGGCTGCCTGAAACGCTCAGTCCCGCTGCCAGGCCATCGCCAGTTCGGGATGGCCGGTGTGCGGGTCCAGCTGTTCGCTGATCACGGCAAAGCCATGTCGGCGATAGAAGGCGACGCTGGCGGCATTGGCGCTGTAGACCGTCAGCTCGAGCCGCTCACGCACGGTCTTGGCCTGCTCGATCAGCGCCGAGCCGATACCGCCGCCCTGGGCGCTCGGCGCCACGAAGATCGCCGCCAGGACGTCCCCGACCAGCGCGACGAATCCCAGCACCGCACCTTCTCGCTCATCGACCCAGATCTGCGCCGCCGGCAGATAGATATCACGCATGTCATCCAGCTTCGACGCCCAGAACGCCGGGGCAATGAAGTCATGGGCGCGGATCGATGCAGCCAGCCAGATCGCCAGCACCGGCTCCAGGTCATCGGGGCGAAAGGGACGGATCATGCGAGTCGGCTCCATAACGACGGGCCCGCAACCTTAGCGCATCAGTAACAACCTGTCCCCCGCCTGCCTGACCCATACTGCTGGTAAACGCCTGCGCCTTGCCCGGCATTGCTTTAGCATCGGCGCCAGGCCATACGGCAGTTAGCAGCCCGCCGCTTCTGCACCATTCAATGAACATGAGGTTAACGCCATGTTGCGCATCACCACTCTCGTTGCAGGCCTGGCACTTTCCGCCAGCGCTTTCGCCCTTTCACTTTCCGACCTGACCCAGAGCGACGCCAGCGCCGGCCTCAAGGATGCCTTGAGCCAGGGCGCCAAGGTCGCGGTGCAGCAGCTCGGCCGCCCTGGCGGCTTCAGCAGCGATCCGGACGTGCGTATCGAGCTGCCGGGCAACATCGGCAAGGCTTCGCGGATGCTGAAGATGCTCGGCATGGGTGCGCAGGTCGAACAGCTGGAGAGCAGCATGAACCTGGCCGCCGAGAAGGCCGTGCCGGAAGCCCGGCAACTGCTGCTGGATGCCGTGCGCAAGATGACCGTGCAGGACGCCAAGGCCATTCTCGCCGGTGGCGATGACTCGGCCACCCAGTACCTCAACCAATCCAGCCGCGAGCAGATTCGCGCGAAGTTCCTGCCCATCGTCAAACAGGCCACCGACCAGGTCGGCCTGGCGCAGCAATACAACGCCGTCGCCGCCAAGGTGCCGGCTGGCATGAACGGCAGTTACGCGAATATCGAAAGCTACGTCACCGAACAGGCGCTCGATGGTCTGTTCACCGTGATCGCCGAGCAGGAAGCGAGCATTCGCAAGAACCCCGCCGCCGCGGCCACCAGCCTGGCGAAAAAGGTGTTCGGACTGCTCTGAGAGATTGGGTCGAGCTGCGCTGGTTTCAGCCACCCGCTGCTCGGTCCGCCCTGCGCCGCGGCCAGACCAGACTGAAACGCGCGCCGCCCAGGTCGCTGTGCCCCAGCTGCGAGCGACCGCCGTGCCAGTAGATGATCCGCCGCACGATGGACAAGCCCAGCCCGTGCCCGCCCGAGGCGCGGGTACGGCTGTCGTCCAGGCGCAGGAACGGGGTGAAGACCTTTTCCCAATCCGCTTCCGGCACGCCGGGGCCATCGTCGTCCACCTCCAGCCGCACCGTTTGCCCATCGATGGTGAAGCTGACCTGCACCCGACTCTCGGCATGGCGCATGGCATTGGTGATCAGGTTGCTCAGGGCGCGGCGCAGGTACTGCGGCTCCGCCTCGGCCCAGCAGCTGCCATCGGCTGCCGTTGTGCATTCTCCGCGGCTGACGCTGACATCGGCGCGGAGCGGCGCCAGCTCACCGATCACCTGATCGACCAGCGCACCCAGGTCGACCTGCTGGAAATGCAGGGTCGGCGAGCCACGCTCCAACCGCGAATACACCAGCATTTCGTCGACCAGCGCATCAAGGTCGTCGATGTCGCCGTCCATGCCTTCCAGGTACTTGCGCCGGGCCTCGTCGGTCTGCGCCTCGGCGCTCATTTCCAGGCCGAAACGCAGGCGCGCGACCGGCGTGCGCAGTTCATGGGCCACAGCGCTGACCATCTCCCGCTGCACCGCCAGCAAACGCTGCAGATGCCTGGCCATACCGTTGAACGCCGCCGCCAGGCGCCCGACCGAATCGGTACCGACATCCGGCACGCGGGTTTCCAGATTGCCCGCGGCGATACGGGTCGCCGCACCTTCCAGCACGCTCAGGCGCTGCTCCAGCTGGCGCACCAGCAGGTACACGGTAAGACCGATCAACGACAGGCCGAGCAGGCCGATCAAGATTAGCAACTGCGGCGGATAGGGATTCATCTGGTACAGCGGACCGAGCTGCATGATCCAGCCGGTGCCGGCGATGGCCGCGAACACCCGCACGGCATCACCGCCGCGAGCGAGCGCCATCACCGTGTCGCCCTCGTCCAGCCGCCGACGCTGGTCGTCATCGAGGTTGGCGCTGTCGCGTGTCAGCAATTCCAGATCGAAGCCGAAACCACGCGCCTTTTTCAGCTCGGCCAAGCGCTGCGGCTGTTCGGCTTCGGGATAGCGGATCAGCTCGTCGATGAGCAGATAGATGGTGGCGCGCGCCAGCTGTTCGCTGAGCTGCTCGACTTCACCGGTAAGCACCAGGCGATCCCGTGCACTGACCAGGCTGAAGACCGTGGTGCTCTGCGGTCGGATCTGCTCGACCAGCACCTGCCCACGCAGCAGGCGCGCCTCCAGGCGACTTTCCAGGCGAACATCATCCAGCGTGCGCACCCGCAGCGGTATGCCCAGCAGCCGCCCCCAGAGGTTCGCCGCCTGGCGCCGTTCGATCGGCGTCATGCTGCTCATGTTGTGCGCCATCAGGCGGAAGGTGCCACTGGCCAGGCGCTCGCGGTGATCGTCCGCGCGGTGCTGGTTGAGCAGGTGCAGGCCGCCGGCGCCGAGCAGCGCCACCAGCACCAGCACCCCCAGCATGCCGCCATAGATGCGCAGGAAGATCGAGTTCATGGGCGGCGGCGCTACACCATCGCCACGGCAGCTTCGGAAACGAACAGATAGCCCTTGCCGCGCACCGTCTTGATCAGCCGCGGATGATCGGGATCGTCACCGATCTTGGGGCGGATACGCGAAATACGCACATCGATGGAGCGGTCCTGACCGTCGTATTCGATGCCGCGCAGCTCGGCGAAGATTTCTTCACGGGAAAGAATGCGTCCGGGGTTGGAGGTCAGCAGCCAGAGCAGGTCGAACTCGGCGCCGGTCAGTTCGATCTGCTGTTCACGCAGCCAGGCTTCGCGCAACGCGCTGTCGATCACCAACGGGCCGAACTGCAGGCGCTTGGCATTGGTCGGTGCTTCTGGCGGCTGACGACGCAGCAAGGCGCGGATGCGCGCCAGCAACAGACGCGGACGCACCGGCTTGCAGACATAGTCGTCGGCGCCGGTTTCCAGCCCCAACACCTGATCCAGATCGTCGGCCCGCGCGGTGAGCATGAGGATCGGGCCATCGTAGCGGTCACGTACCCGCCGGCAGATCGACAGGCCATCCTCGCCGGGCAGCATCAGATCGAGCACCACCAGATCCGGACGCTCCTCGATGATGCGCCCGGCGGCGCAGGCGCCATCCGATTCGATCGACACCTCGAAGCCGCCACTGCTCTGCAGGTATTCCTGCGTCAGCTCGGCCAGCCGTCGATCGTCCTCGACGATGAGAATCCGCCACGTCTCTTGCTCCATCCCCGCCCCCTGTCAGACCGTCAGGCCACAAACGAACAGCGCGCATTGTACCCAACGCCCGGCCCGGCACGATGCACAAAAAGCGGGCAGCGGCAAACACAACATGTAGTGTCATTGACCATCATCAAAATATGCCCGGCGGCACGTATTTCGTCGGTATTCGGCCGAGCGCCGAAGGCATGCGGCCTGCGGCCTGACGCCGCGCTTTCACCCACAATCCGCACACATGTTATCCACAGGTTATCCCAGGCGGCTGCCTTGCATTGGCCCGGAGCCAGCATTATCTTGTCGCTCCTGCGCGCCTTGACCCCTAGATATTGGGCCTGGGCACCGCAACTGACACAATCGAGACATTTTCGAGAGCTGGGCTATCGCCCTGCCTCCCATTGCTCTGCAACACCGTCGGCAGCCTCAGGTCAAGCATTAATGCAAGCCTTCGACAGTCGTCTCCCTGACTTCAAGCGCGGAACTAGCAGCTGTGCTCGGAGCCAAGACAAAACACAACATATTGTGTTGACAGTTTTTCCAGCCTGACTATCCTTCCGGCAACGACTTAGCTCGTCAGCGGCCGAGTCAGGACTATTCCTTGCGATACCGCCATGCACCGCGATGCGGGGCATGGCTCATGCAGTAACGACGCACGGGCTCAACGAGGCCCGCGCAGACAGAACCAGAACCGCGACTAAAAGAGAGAATCCGGAGCCCCCATGCAGAACCCATCCACTCGCGAGAACCCGCTGTCAGCCGATGCACCGGATCTGGCGGCTACCGCCCCGGGCCAGCTGCGCGTGATCAAGCGCAACGGTACGGTCGTCCCCTACACCGACGACAAGATCACCGTCGCCATCACCAAGGCCTTTCTCGCAGTGGAAGGCGGTAACGCTGCCGCTTCCTCGCGTATTCACGACACCGTCGCGCGCCTGACCGAGCAGGTCAGCGCCACCTTCCGTCGTCGCATGCCCTCCGGTGGCACCATCCATATCGAAGAAATTCAGGACCAGGTCGAACTGGCCCTGATGCGTGCCGGTGAGCAGAAAGTCGCGCGTGACTACGTGATCTACCGCGAAGCCCGTAGCCAGGAGCGCAAGAGCGCCGCGGCCAACGACATCGCCCAGCCGCACCCGAGCATCCGCGTCACCCGCGCCGATGGCAGCCAGCAGCCGCTGGACATGGGTCGCCTGCAGACCATCATCACCGAAGCCTGCGAAGGCCTGGCCGAGGTCGATGGCGCGCTGATCGAGCGTGAAACCCTGAAGAACCTCTACGACGGCGTGGCCGAGAAGGACGTCAACACCGCCCTGGTGATGACTGCCCGTACCCTGGTCGAGCGTGAGCCGAACTACAGCCAGGTCACCGCGCGCCTGCTGATGGACACCCTGCGTGCCGAAGCCCTGGGCTTCCTCGGCGTTGCCGAAGCCGCCACCCATCACGAGATGGCCGACCTCTACGCCAAGGCCCTGCCGGCCTACATCGAGAAAGGCGTCGAGTTCGAACTGCTCGACTCCAAGCTCAAGAGCTACGACCTGGCCAAGCTGGGCGCCGCGCTCAACCACGAGCGTGACCAGCAGTTCACCTACCTCGGCCTGCAGACCCTGTACGACCGCTACTTCATCCACAAGGACAACGTTCGCTTCGAGCTGCCGCAGATCTTCTTCATGCGCGTCGCCATGGGCCTGGCCATCGAGGAAGAGCAGAAAGAAACCCGCGCCATCGAGTTCTACAACCTGTTGTCGTCCTTCGACTACATGGCCTCGACGCCGACCCTGTTCAACGCCGGCACCCTGCGTCCGCAGCTGTCCTCGTGCTACCTGACCACCGTGCCGGACGACCTGGGCGGCATCTACGACGCCATCCGCGATAACGCCCTGCTCTCCAAGTTCGCCGGCGGCCTGGGCAACGACTGGACCCCGGTACGCGCACTGGGCGCCTACATCAAGGGCACCAACGGCAAATCCCAGGGCGTCGTGCCCTTCCTGAAAGTGGTCAACGACACCGCCGTCGCGGTCAACCAGGGCGGCAAGCGCAAGGGCGCGGTCTGCGCGTACCTGGAAACCTGGCACCTGGACATCGAGGAATTCCTCGAGCTGCGCAAGAACACCGGTGACGACCGTCGCCGTACCCACGACATGAACACCGCCAACTGGATTCCGGACCTGTTCATGAAGCGCGTCTTCGACGACGGCCCCTGGACCCTGTTCTCCCCGTCCGACGTCCCCGACCTGCACGACCTCACCGGCCGCGCCTTCGAGGAGCGTTACGAGTACTACGAGGAGCTGACCAAGTACGGCAAGATCAAGCTGTTCAAGACCCTGCCGGCCAAGGACCTGTGGCGCAAGATGCTCTCGATGCTGTTCGAGACCGGCCACCCGTGGCTGACCTTCAAGGACCCGTGCAACCTGCGCAGCCCGCAGCAGCACGTCGGCGTGGTGCACAGCTCCAACCTGTGCACCGAGATCACCCTGAACACCAACAAGGACGAGATCGCCGTCTGCAACCTGGGCTCGATCAACCTGGTCAACCACATCAAGGACGGCAAGCTCGACGCCGCCAAGCTGGAGCGCACCGTGCGCACCGCTGTGCGCATGCTCGATAACGTCATCGACATCAACTACTACAGCGTGCCGCAGGCGCAGAACGCCAACTTCAAGCACCGTCCGGTGGGCCTGGGCATCATGGGCTTCCAGGACGCGCTGTACCTGCAGCACATCGCCTACGGTTCCGACGCCGCCATCGACTTCGCCGACAAGTCCATGGAAGCCATCAGCTACTTCGCCATCCAGGCTTCCTGTGACCTGGCCGACGAGCGCGGCGCCTACTCCAGCTTCCAGGGCTCGCTGTGGTCCCAGGGCATCCTGCCGCTGGATTCCCAGCAGATCCTCATCGAGGCCCGTGGCCAGAAGTACATCGACGTCGACCTGACCGAATCCCTGGATTGGGCGCCGATCCGCGAACGCGTCAAGAAAGGCATTCGCAACTCGAACATCATGGCCATCGCCCCGACCGCGACCATCTCCAACATCGTTGGCGTGTCGCAGTCCATCGAGCCGACGTACCAGAACCTGTACGTCAAATCGAACCTGTCCGGCGAGTTCACCGTGATCAACCCGTACCTGGTCCACGACCTCAAGGCCCGCGGCCTGTGGGACCCGGTCATGGTCAACGACCTCAAGTACTACGACGGTTCCGTACAGCAGATCGAGCGCATCCCGCAGGATCTGAAGGACATGTACGCCACCGCCTTCGAAGTGGAAACCAAGTGGATCGTCGACGCCGCCAGCCGCCGCCAGAAGTGGATCGACCAGGCGCAGTCGCTGAACCTTTACATCGCCGGCGCCTCGGGCAAGAAGCTCGACGTGACCTACCGCATGGCCTGGTACCGTGGCCTGAAAACCACCTACTACCTCCGTGCCCTGGCCGCGACCAGCACCGAGAAGTCCACCATCAACACCGGCAAGCTGAACGCCGTGTCCAGTGGTGGCAGCGAGGCGGCGAACTCCGCCAGCGCCGCTCCGGCTGCTGCAGAGCCGCAGCCGGCTCCGGTGCCGCTGGCGTGTTCGATCGATAACCCCGACTGCGAAGCCTGCCAATAACTTCAAAGTCGCGGCCCCCAGAGCGGTCCGCGCGTTGTTGCCCGCCAGCCCGGCCCCCATCACGTACATGCGTACGCTCAGGGGCTCCGGACTGACGGGCGCCTAGCGCGACCTCGCTCTGGAACCCGCTCACACCGAGCGGTTTTTTAAGAACGAAGCGAACGGCCCGTTCTCGCTTGCCAGGTACTTACAACCAACGCAGTGGCTACCGATCGAACAAGCCAGACGCCAACACCAAACCAGTCCCCTCGCCCCTCTGGGGAGAGGGCTAGGGTGAGGGGCAACCCTCCAGACAAACACAAGCGGTCGGACCAGACACCTGACCGTCCCCTCGCCCCTCCGGGGAGAGGGTCAGGGTGAGGGGCAGCCCCACCAGACGATGCAAAAGGCCGGACCTATCTCGGCCCAAACCAAATACCCGCTTTTGCGTGCAAACCAAAAGCACCCAAACACATCCGACCGGCCAAGCCCCGGTCCCCGATCAGGAGCTATCGCACATGCTGAGCTGGGACGAATTCAACGAAGAAGACACCACCACCGCCGCGCCGGCCCCCGCTGCCGCGCAGCCGGCAGGCCAGACCGCAGCCAAGCTGGACAACGACGCCGCCGGCTCCGTGGAAGAAGCCCGCGCCGTTGCCGCCAGTGACTCCGACGCCATCGCCCGCGCCAAGCGCGCGCTGGACGACCTGGACATCCAGGAAGGTCTCAACGAACTGGAAGGCGAATCGGCCCGCGTACGCGTCGACGAGAAGCGTATGATCAACGCCCGCGCCGACCTCAACCAGCTCGTACCCTTCAAGTACGACTGGGCCTGGCAGAAGTATCTGGATGGTTGCGCCAACCACTGGATGCCGCAGGAAGTGAACATGAACGCCGACATTGCCCTGTGGAAGAGCAAGGACGGCCTCAGCGAAGACGAGCGCCGCATCGTCAAGCGCAACCTCGGCTTCTTCTCCACCGCCGACAGCCTGGTCGCCAACAACCTCGTACTGGCCACCTACCGCCTGATCACCAACCCCGAGTGCCGCCAGTACATCCTGCGCCAGGCCTTCGAAGAGGCGATCCACACCCACGCCTACCAGTACTGCATCGAATCGCTGGGCATGGATGAAGGCGAGATCTTCAACATGTACCACGAGATCCCGAGCGTCGCGAAAAAGGCCAGCTGGGGCCTCAAGTACACCCGCTCCATCTCCGACCCGACTTTCCAGACCGGCACCCCGGAGACCGACAAGCAGTTCCTGCGCAACCTCATCGCCTACTACTGCGTACTCGAAGGCATCTTCTTCTATTGCGGCTTCACCCAGATCCTCTCCATGGGCCGCCGCAACAAGATGACCGGCACCGCCGAGCAGTTCCAGTACATCCTGCGCGACGAGTCCATGCACCTAAACTTCGGCATAGACATGATCAACCAGATCAAGATCGAGAACCCGCACCTGTGGGACGCCGACATGAAGGACGAAGCAACCCAGATGATCCTCCAGGGCACCCAACTGGAAATCGAATACGCGCGCGACACCATGCCCCGTGGCGTCCTCGGCATGAACGCCGCAATGATGGAGGACTACCTCAAGTTCATCGCCAACCGTCGTCTGACGCAGATCGGCTTGAAGGAAGAGTATCCAGGCACTACCAACCCGTTCCCATGGATGAGCGAGATCATGGACCTGAAGAAGGAGAAGAACTTCTTTGAGACGCGGGTTATTGAATATCAGACTGGTGGGGCGTTGAGTTGGGATTGATTCCTGGGTCTGGACCGTTAGGACACATTACAAGCGCTTTACCTGATTACGGATGTCCGGGGTAGCGAGAAACACTAAAAGCCCCGCCTAGTGCGGGGCTTTCTATAAGGATTCTAAAATGTCGAATAAAGAAAAAAATCAGAACCAAGAAAAAGTCGTTAAACGCGAAATTGTTTGGAAAAAAGAAAATCCAACAAACGTCCAGGTAAACAACGACAATGGAAAAACCACTAGCACAGGCCCTCGCACGCCCACTAAAAACAAAAATCAAGAATGAAACTATCAGACTATAAAAGCTCTTACTACGACCACACTGCAAGCGCAAGCAGCGTAGCCCGACAAATAGCATTCGCCGGAATAGCTTTTATATGGATATTTAAAAGAGAATCTACAGGCTCTATCACTTTACCTACAGAGCTACTGTGGCCAGCAATCCTATTAATTCTTGGCCTCACATCAGACCTACTCCAATACTTCTCCGCCTCAGCAATCTGGGGCGTATTCCATAGAACCAAAGAAAAACAAGGGATAAAGCAGAACGAAGAAATTCAAGCATCTATTTACTTAAACTGGCCAAGCCTCGCCTTCTTCTGGATAAAACTTTTCTCAATAACAATAGGCAATATTCTTATTCTTTCTTACGCACTAAAGAAGATAGCTTTCACATAAATATCAGCGTGGGGAAAAGGGTGGAAAAAAGGGGACAGATTTATTTTTCCCATTAAACGAAATATTTTCGTTATCTCATTCAGTTTTCGGACAATATTATGTCGACACGACACCTTCTTCTTTCATTCTTCATCCTGACAACAACACTGAACGCTGTGGCAGACACATCGACGCGGGAAGAAGCAGAAACTCTTTATTCACAAGCCGTTGAGTTACTTGAGCAAGCGGAGCCGATCATGCACCAGATCGAAGCCTCAATAGGCAACAACGACCAGGCTAACCTTCCGCTTATGTCTGATCGCTACGGTCGAGCAATCTTGCCAGCCATACAGAAGCTTGAAGAAGCCAGCCGGCTTGGCTCCGCCACGGCGCAATACCGTCTTGCCTTGATATACGAAGCACTACCGGAACGCGAAGGCGCTGCCTGCGAGCTCTATAACCGGAGCGCGGAGCAAGCATTTGCACCAGCTG
Source organism: Stutzerimonas chloritidismutans AW-1 (assembly GCF_000495915.1). Taxonomy (GTDB): domain Bacteria; phylum Pseudomonadota; class Gammaproteobacteria; order Pseudomonadales; family Pseudomonadaceae; genus Stutzerimonas; species Stutzerimonas chloritidismutans. The sequence continues at coordinate 40,874 of NZ_AOFQ01000037.1, read as the reverse complement.
CTGTACGCCTCGCCGCAAGCTGTGTCGGCTATGGGCCAAACCCGGAGTACGAAGCACTGCTGGAGAATGCCGTGTCTCAGATCAACCATTATGAGAACACTTACCCTCAGCCCACTGTTCGCCTTGCATGTATGAAAGTTCCACCGGAGGGTGTGCAATATCAGTGGGGTTCGATGAATGATTTTCTAGCAGAAATCTACATTCTCCAAGCAACCCGAACCAGCAAAGGCGATAGTCGCGAAGAGAAGCGGCAGCTGTACGAGAAAGCGTTCGCGCTTAACGAGTGCAACTACGCTAAACGACGTATGGCAAGGTAACGAGGTAGCCTGGAAGTGACGCGTGGAAAAGGCTTCGCCGTTTTCCACCCTACCTCCGGCAACGTCGATGCGTCGGCGGTGCGAGTGGTTGAGATGTCGTAGGGTGGATAACGCTTTGCTTATCCACCAATACGGACCTCCCGCCAACACTACGCTCAAGGATGAGCCGCCATGTCCCGCTACCGCCGCGCCCAAGCGCCGGGCGCCACACACGTCTTCATCGTCAATCTGCTCAACCAGCGCAGCGACCTGCTCGTCCGCCATGTCGACCTGCGCGAGACAGTGCGAGCCACACGTTCACGCCCCCCTTTCACTTGCAGAGCGATCCCTTCCACAGCCTCCAGAAATCTGCACTATCGCCGATACAATTTGGCATAGCGCGACGTAGCGCCCTCTGTGCCAATCAAAAACCGCTTATCGCAACTTGCAGACTCACCGATACATACGGCATCAACAGCGCATACAAAGACTCAAGGACAACGATGTTCACCGAAATAAAAATCGAGCTCAGCAAGTTTGACTGGAGCGGCGTATCCGGCCTGTCCGACGTGGTAATGGTGCTGCTCACATTGGTTCTACTTGCAGGGTTGAGGCAGGGCGCAAAGAACATTCGCGAATCGTCGATATCACGGGACGCTGACATTCTCCGCTGGACCATGTCGGAAATGGACACCCTCAAACCGCAGATAAGGCTACTCACCGACGCACACAAGCGGCATAGCTACTGCGGGCTGCCGCAAGACCCAGAGACAAACCCGAACGGCTGGACCAGCCAGGAGCTCGATGCAGCCCAGGTCGTTGGGGTCAATCTGCAACGCATCGGCTACATGGCGCTTCACAACTTGGTTTCCCGAAACCACTTCATGAATATCTGGGGCCCGATGTATCTCGCCTGCTGGTATGCGTTGGAGCCGTGGGTCAAACACAAACGCAAGGCCCTAAATGAGCCAGTCGAAATCAAGGATGGTGCGTATAGCAGGATCTACTTCGAGCAGTATGCGCACTACTGCGAGGCCCATCTTCCGCGCCGCCTGGTTGATAACGAACGTCAGCGTTTTGGCCTTCAACCATTGCAGGAGAGCAAGCTGACTTTCCGGCAACGGTTCCTGGAGAGGATTGGTAAAAACGAAGTGCTGGATGTACGGCGCGATAGATGACACGTTGAGTCATGCCCGTCTGCGAGTAGCCTGGAAGTGACGCGTGGAAAAGGCTTCGCCGTTTTCCACCCTACGCTCCGGCAACGTCGATTCGTCGGCGGTGCGAGTGGTTGAGATGTCGTAGGGTGGATAACGCTTTTCTTATCCACCGATACAACCTCACTGCCAACACAACGCTCAAGGATGAGCCGCCATGTCCCGCTACCGCCGCGCCCGTGTGCCGGGCGCCACGTATTTCTTCACCGTCAATCTGCTCAACCGACGCAGCGACCTGCTGGTCCGCCATATCGACCTGCTCCGCGAGACGGTACGAGCCACACGCTCACGCCATCCCTTCCACATCGACGCCTGGGTCGTTCTGCCCGACCACATGCATTGCATCTGGACGCTCCCGGATGGCGACGCCGATTTCGCCCTGCGCTGGAAAGTCATCAAGTTCGCTTTCGCCCGACGCCTGCCTAAGACCGAAGTACTGACGGCAACTCAGCGCTCCCGCGGCGAACGCGGGATCTGGCAACGGCGCTATTGGGAGCATCTGATCCAGGATGAACGGGATTATCGGCATCACGTCGACTATGTGCATCGAAATCCGTTAAAGCACGGCTTGGTGGAGCGTGTCGCCGACTGGCCCTATTCGAGTTTTCATCGAGCCGTCGGAGCTGGGATCTACCCAGTTGATTGGTGCGGTGATGAGGCGGAGGGATTCGCAAAGGATGCGGACTGACGCGTGGAAAAGGCTTCGCCGTTTTCCACCCTACGCTGCTACGCAACACCTCCACTCGGCCAACTGACGGGGACGGACTTCGAGTCGCCCGAGAGCTCTTTGGTTTTATTTGCTTCTTCTGCACTGACCGGCAGGCGACACCAACCGCCCCTTTCAGGAGGGTGAGCGGAATCGTCGTGGAGGGGGTTGAGCGGCATGGATGCCGCGAGAGCCGCGATGGGCCAGGGATGGCCCTTCGCGGCATGCGCCTGGAATGGCGATGAAGCGAAGCGAGTAACGAACCCGGAGCGAAGCGCAGGGCCGGATGCTGGGGCAAGCCCTTTTGGTTCCTTTTGGCGGGGCCGGCCATCCGGGCGACTGCCAAAAGGGACCCGCCCAGCGGGGCGGAACCAATGCCAGAAGCAACTCGGAAACGATCCGAGCAAGTAGCCTGGAAGTGACGAGTGGAAAAGGCTTCGCCGTTTTCCCCCCTACGCTGCGGCGAATTAGCCGGTCAGCTCACACAAGCCACCCGGCACCGCCATCACCCACTCCCTCACCGCCCGCACCGTCGGGTCATCCCGGCGGCTCTCCGGATAAACCAGGTGAAACGGCTTGCCCTCCATCTCCGGCCCGAACGGCTGCACCAGCCGCCCTTCCCTCAGTTCGTCTTCGATCAACTGCCGACTCATCAACGCCACGCCTTGGGCGCCGATGGCGGCGGAGATTGCGTGGGTCTCGTCGGAGAAGACCAGCCCGGCGCTCACATCCAGCCCCGGCACGTTGGCGAGCTTCTGCCACGACGCCCAATGAATCGGAGCGGACAAGGCGGCTTGCGCACGGAAGTGGATCAACGGGTGTTTGGGCAATTCGGCAATATCCCGCAAGCCGAGGTGCGGGCTACAGACCGGGACGAAGGTGTTGTCAAACAGCTTCTCCGCCACCAGCCCGGACCAGCGGCCGTCGCCGTAGCGGATGGCGATATCCGCCGTGACGCCATCCAGCGCGACTGGCTCATGGGAGGTATGGAAGCGCAGATCGATATCCGGATGGGAATCGCGCAGCAGGCAGACCCAGGGCACCAGCCAGCGCACCGCGATGGCCGGTGTGGTGCTGAGGGTGATCGCCTGGCGGCAGGGCTTCGCGCTCAGGCGTTCGACCGTAGCGCTGATGCTGTCGAAGGCCGTTTCCAACGTCTGTTGCAGCTCCCGTCCCGGATCGGTCAGTTCCAGCTTCCGCGGTTTGCGCAGGAACAGCGCCACGCCGAGGGATTCCTCCAGCGAACGAATCTGGTGGCTGATCGCCGTGGCCGTGACGGACAGCTCCTCGGCGGCCTGCTTGGCGCTCTCGTGGCGGGCCGCGGCTTCGAAGGCCCGCAGCGCAGAAAGCGAAGGTAACCGGCGATGCGCCATGGCTGAGTTTCTCTCATCTGTAGTTGGAAGAAATGGTCGTTTGTCGCTCGTACAGCCTAGCCCTAGGCTGGATTTACCGCGAACGACAGATGAGTTCAATCACAGAGGAGAATCGCCATGACGCACCTTCTGCACCTTGATGCCAGCGCCCGCCCAGGGCTTGCCGGCAAGGACGAGCACGGTTCCCACAGCCGTAACCTCACCCACCGCTTCGTCAGCCAGTGGGCGGCCCGCCGCGCGCAGGACGGCATCGTCTACCGCGATATAGGCCAGAACCCGCCTTCGTTTATCAGCCATGACTGGATCGCCTCCAGCTTTACGCCGGAAGAGCGCCGCGAGCCGTGGATGCGGGATACGCTGGCGGAAAGCGACCAGCTGGTCGATGAGCTGATCGCCGCCGATGTATTGGTCATCGGTACGCCGCTCTACAACTTCGGCATGCCCGCGGCACTGAAGGCCTGGATCGACCAGATCGTGCGCCCGGGCCGGACGGTCGAGGTCGACGAAAGCAAACTACCTGACCCGTACGTGCCGTTGCTGGCGGACCGGCCACGGCATGCGGTCATCCTCAGCGCCCGCGGCGGCATCGGCTTTGGTCCCGGCGGGGAGATGGCGCACATGAATCACCTGGAGCCGAACCTGGTGACGGCACTCAATTTCATCGGGATTACCCGCATCCATCAGATCGCGATTGAAGGTCAGGAAACCGGTGGCGAGGTATTGGCCGCCTCGGTGGCCGAGGCGCTGCGCCAGGTCGATGCGCTGGTGAAGGAGCTGCAGGGGGCAATCGAGGAAACGTCGCTTGGTCAGGCCTATCGACGTGAGGCTGAGCTTGTGCAGGAGTGACGGGGCGAAAGGCTGCGGTTTGATGCTGAATGCAAACGCAGCCTTGCGGATCTGCTACCACGTAACGCTATGCAGGTGCGTGGTAGCCGGCAGGCCTTGGCTACTGGGCACGACTCATTTCGAGCTTTTGCCCAACGGCGGCCGTGACTTCCTGCAGACCCTGGCCGGTCACCTTCGCCCAGTCGCTATCCGTCACGAGCTGCATACCGTCGTTCACCTCAGTGGCGATGGCCATTGGCGCCTGGCCATCAGATTCGATGATCAGGTTCGCTTTGTTGTTGACGGACACCGAGGCAAAACCAGGCGAGAACCAGGTCCAGAATTCCTTGATGTGCACCGTGACCTGGCGGGCATCCGTATTCTGCTCTTCTACCACCTGATAGCCGGACTGCGCGTAGGCGTTGGCGACAGCGGAACCGACCAGTTGGCTGACCGTGCGGCCTGAAGGCAGCACAACGTCACCCAACGCCTTGCCATATCCATTGCGTTTGCGTGCATAGGCGCGCCCGGTGACCGAACTGTCGTTGATCTCGCCGCCTTTGAGGGAAGGAATGTCGGCGCTACGAGGCTTGGCCTCGAAGGTCCGTTCGTCGATCGTCGTGATAACGACCTTCTGCCCAGTCGTACCCGTGAGGTTCGGAACGGAAACATCGACAACAGAGCGGCTGGTAACGCAACCCACCATGCTCACCGCCAGTAAAACCAGCAGCGAAGTTTTGAGGGGAGCAAAAAAAGCAGCGTTCATTTACAAGTCCTTGTGTAGTGGGCATCCGTCGCCTTTTCGAACGTAGGCGTTCGAACGCCGGGCATGATCGACCACGGATAGTGGCCGGTCGCCACATTACTGTTCTGCGGTTTCAGGGGCAATCTCCAGCCGAATCGAACGGCACAGAACAATCAGGCTCAGGCAGTCCTCCCCAGCCTCAACCACCTCACCGCGAGCGCCCCGCCGGCTACAATGCCGCCTTTTGCGTCGCGCTCGAAGCCTTCCATGTTCGTCCTTTCTCACCTCGACACCCCGCCGCCGGAATCGCTGAAAAGCCAGGTGCTGCAGATGGTGGTGGATTATCTCGGCGACATCAGCCCCGTCTCGCTGCAGCCCAGTAACCCGCTGTATCAGCTGTATCAGTACGTGGTGGGCTTCGAGGTGCATCGCTATCTGGACAGCATGGACGGCGCGCAGGCCGGCAAGCCGGAGCTGATCATGGCGTTGGATGCTGAGGACCCGGCGGTCCTGCTCGGCTTCGCGCTGTATTTGCCATTTGTGGACGATCCCGAAGCCTGCGCGCTGGTCTATCTGGCGGTCGACGCCGGCCATCGCCGCCAAGGCATCGGCCGGGGCATGGTCGAAGCGATGGTGACGCGCTATCCCCATGCCGAGGTGGCGTGCGTTGCAGGCAAGGTGCCGTATTTCAGCGCACTGGGCTTTCAGCCGCTGGCGTCGCGTGGCCCGCAGGTGGTGATGAATACCCGTAACGAGGCTTCGAACGGTGCGGTGGCGGTGCAGGATCTGGAGCCGATCTTCCAGTCCAAGGAAGTTCGGCAGATCTACAGCTACCTGGTGCAGCAGAATGGCCGCAAGGCGATGAGCGAGGCGGAGAAACAACGCGACCGTCTGCTCGATCAACTGGCGCGCCAGGCGCAGGACCTGGTGCAGCAATCGAGCGTTCGGCGCTTGCATTGATCGCGCGAGGCGTCACCAGGCTCGGGTGATACCGAGCCCGCGCAGCTGCGTCATTCACGAGCCACACCTCAATCCATCGCGGATATACGCCTCGCCTTGTCGAACCGCGCGTTCTTTTATCGCGGCTTACGCCAAGCGTCGCGCTAGCGCCCGGCCAGCCACTTGCCCAGCAGCCTGTCGAGCTGTTCCTGTTCGTCGCGACTGAGTGTGGCGAGGGCCGTTTTTTCGTTCTCGACGTGGGCGGTCATCAGGCCGTCGATCAGAGTGAAGCCGGCTTCGGTCAGGGCGACCAGGGTGCCACGACGGTCCTCGGGGTTCGGCTTGCGTTCGATCAGCCCGGCACGCTCGAGGCGGTCGAGTCGATTGGTCATGCCGCCTGACGAAATCATCGCAGCCTCATACAGCGCGGTCGGGCTCAGGGCATGCGGCGCCCCGGCGCGACGCAAGGTCGCCAGCACATCGAATTCGCCGTAGTGCAAACGGTGCTCATCGAAGAAGGGTTGCAGCACGTCTCGGTTGAGCACCTGCACCGCCTCGCCGAGCCGGCCGATCAGGCGCATGGGCAAGGTGTCCAGGTCCGGCCGTTGCTGTTGCCATTGTTCAACGGCGAGTTGAGCTCTATCGATCACCGGATACCTCGTCTATTTATCTTGATGTTAAGATACTTATCGCAAAGACATTAACTGCCAACTTGGAGATTGCCATGCTTTCCGTTCGATCACCCGCGTCATCTTCACTATCGCGGGCCGGCGAGGCGTTACTGGCGGTCATGCTCGTCCTGCTGGTAGGCCTCAACCTGCGGCCTATCCTAGCGGCCATCGGGCCATTACTCGATGAAATCCAGGCCGCGACCGGTCTGGGCAGCGCCGGTGCAGGCGCACTTACCACCCTGCCCATCGCTGCCATGGGATTCTGCGCACTTGGCGGCGCCATGTTGCAAGCGAAGCTGGGCGAGCGCCGTGGCGTAGCGCTCGGGCTCACGCTGGTGGCGCTGGCCAGTGCCTTGCGCTGGGGCTCTCCGAACGGTGCGGGGCTGATCCTCACCGCGGCACTGGGCGGCGTCGGGATTGCCCTGGTGCAGGCGCTGATACCGGCGTACATCCACCGCTGCCATCCGCAGCGGACCAGCGCGCTGATGGGGCTCTACACCACCGGCATCATGGGCGGCGCTGCTCTCGCCGCTGCCAGTGCCGCGCCGCTGGCAGAACGATTCGGTTGGGCGAATGGCTTGGCATTGTGGGCGATTCCGGCCGTACTGACCCTGTCGATCTGGTGGAGCCTGGCGCGCCCGCCGATCGCGACAGAGCGAACCGCCTCCCGGCCGTTGCCGCTGAAATCGCCACACGCCTGGCGGCTGTTGCTGTTCTTCGGCATCGGTACGGCGTCCTACACCCTGGTGCTGGCCTGGCTGCCGCCCTATTACACGGGCCTGGGCTGGAGCGCTGCGGACAGTGGCCTGCTGCTCGGCGGCATCAGCCTGGCGGAAGTGGGCGCCGGATTGCTGCTCTCCGCGCTGATCGGACGAATCCGGCAGCGGCGGCCGCTGGTGCTGGGCGTGCTGGCCGTGGTGCTGGCCGGGCTGTTGTGCCTGGCATTGGCGCCGCTGGCGCTGGCAATCCCGACGGCAATTCTGCTGGGTGTAGGTATCGGCGCGCTGTTCCCGCTCTCGTTGATTCTGGCCATGGACCATGCAAGGGACTCGGCCGACGCCGGCTCGCTGCTGGGATTCGTTCAGGGCGGCGGCTACCTGATTGCCAGCCTGGCACCGCTGGGAGCAGGCCTGTTGCGCGACCGGCTGGCGAGCCTGGCGGATGCCTGGCTGCTGATGGCCGTTGGCATCATGCTGTTGATGGGTCTGGCGTTGCAGCTCACCGCGCCGTCGCGAGAGGCGCAACCGGTATGACGCAGCCGTATCGAGATACCTGATCAACCAATTGGCGATCATCAGGCGCAGTTCAGATACGGCTCGATATTGGCGAGCGCTCGCGCTACGTAGTCCTCCTTCTCCCCTACCGGCGCGACGTAGTGCAGCGCCTCGGCTGCCGCATCGAGCCCAACCAGCCGTGCCAACGTCCAAGCCGCCAGATAGATGGACGCCAGACAGCCGCCGGCGGTTGCCAGGTTGTCGCGCGCGAAGAATGGTTGCTCCAGCACTTCGATACCCGCTTCCTGCACCCAGGGCTTGGTGGTGAGGTCGGTGCAGCCGGGAACGCCGTTCAGCAAACCCGCTTTGGCAAGCAACAGAGTGCCCGAACACTGGGCGCCGATCAGCTGACGTGCGGGATTGAGCCGCGCCAGCAGCTGCATCACGACGAGATCCTGAGCGATTTCACGGGTTCTGATGCCGCTGCCGACCAGCACGGCGTCGCAGAACTCGAGCTCGTCTAGAGAAGCCTGTCGATAGAGCCGCACGCCATTCATCGAGGTGACCATCTCGCTCGGCGAAGCCAGCGCCACGCGCCAGCCCGGCCGCTTGATGCGGTTCAGGATGCCGAGCGCAATCAGCGAGTCCAGTTCGTTGAAGCCGTCAAAGGTAACAATGGCAATGTGCATGGCTGGGTCCAGCGCTGGTGAGTCGACCTATTCTCAAAGCGAGGCAGGCGCGCGCAAAGGCACAGTCGGAAGCGGCGATACCAGTACAGCGCGTAAGGCTGGCCACTGGGCGAGAAAGCGCTTGGTCACTCCACGGACCTGGACGAAGGGCCTGGCTTTCGCCGTTAAATCTTCACGCAGACGAATATCGCGTTCCCGGATGCCTGGTCCCAGGGCACGATCTTCTCGTAGTCATGCTCGAGCACATGCACTTCGAAGTACCGCTCCAGCAGCTCGCTCAGCTCGGCAAAGCTCACTGCCACCATCCTGTGTTCGTCGTGCCAGACCTGGCTTTCATTGCTGATGGTCTTTTCGATTCGCAGCCTCAGCAATTGCTGCTCCCCTTCACCCGGGTAATGCCAACCGGAGCTGAAGGTGAACAGGCCGTCCGCATGCCTGGCCGTGTGCGAGACGAATGAGGCATTGTCGATCCGGCGCTTGTCCACGGCGTTGAAGCAGAACAGCCCGCCCGGGGCCAACGCGGCATGCACGCTGGCGATACAGGCCTGCAATCGCTGAAGCTCGGCGCTGTAATGAATGGAGTAAAGAAAGCAGGTGATCAGATCGGCCGGCTGCTCGACCGCAAAGCCACACATGTCCTGCAGGGAAAACTGCGCTTGCGGGCAGCGCGCGGCTGCTCTGTCCAGCATCGGCTGGTTGATGTCGAGCCCGCCGCTGGTATAGCCGGTATCGATGAAATGGCGGACGTGCGGGCCAGTGCCGCAGGCGAGGTCCAGATGCCTCGTCCCGCCGTTGCCGAACAGCTGCTGCAACCTGTGGACACAGTGGCTTTGCGCCCTGTAGTCGATGTCCGCACACATGAGATCGTAATAACCCGACAAGTCGGTATAGAGAGCATCGCCGGGCATGATGACCTGATGTGTGAGGAAACGATGGGGGCGCGCATATTATCCCGGCCGGCTGGAAATCGCCCGGCAATTACCGCCGCGCTGACACATCCTGTTGCCCGTCCTCCAGATACCCGGCGACCGTATGCTCGCTTCTCTTTAGCGAGTCAGCTGAACGAAACGACAGGCTGCCTCATGATCGATCGCACTCAGGCTGGGGCGACGGGCCAGCGAGCCTGTCCAGGCACAGCTGCTCCATGCAGTTGGCCCAATCGCTCATGCGTTCCGCTTCAAGCTGCACCAGCATCGCGTAGCGGCGACCGCCCCATACCGAAAGATGCAGTGCTTCCAGCGTCGCAGCGCTCGGGCGTACCGGCAGATCGGTCGCCGCATCGATGACTCGATGCCAGGCGGCCAACAGATCCTCGTAGGCCCTGCGCTGATGCTTGGGCTCGGCCACCAGCGATTCCAGTTCGAGCATATCCGGGTGGAACCAGGGCAGCCGCGACTCGACCCCGGCAAGGGTGCGCACCAGTCGCCGGATGCGCTCGGGCCAGGCAAGCGCGGTTGGCGCTACCGCTTGCGCGTCGACGGCCTCCAGCAGTTGCTCGACGCAATAGCGCACATAGCCCGAGTGCAGCGCATGTTTACTGGGGAAATAGTCGTACAGGGTGCCGATGGCCACGCCGGCTTCGAGTGCCACCGCGCGGGTCGTCAATCGCGACCAGCCGTCGCGCTGCCATATCCGAACATAGGTGTCGAAAATCGCCTGAACGGTGACCTTGGCGCGCTGCTGAGTCGGCCGTTTGAGCGGCTTGGCGCTCGGCAATCGTGTGCTCATGAAATCCGAACCCGGCGGTGAAACGAAAGGGATAGAGTCGAAGCCGTCCATTTACGAACCCAAGGTGCCATCGATGAGCGTCATCCGCCAGTTGCAGAACAACAAGAAAGACATGCAGCAGACCCGCATTCAAACCCGACCGATGCCGGAGCTGAAAGCCGGCGAAGCCCTGCTGCGTATCAGCCGGCTGGCACTGACCACGAACAATGTCACCTACGCCGCATTCGGCGAGACACCTCACCTGCGCTATTGGGACTTCTACCCCACTGGCGATAGCGAGTGGTTCCACATGCCGGCGTGGGGCTTCGCCGAAGTCGTGGAGAGCACCGTCGATGGCCTGGCGAAGGGTGAGCGCTTCTACGGCTTCTGGCCGATCGCCAGCCATGTCGTGATGCAGCCGGTGCGCGCCTCCGAGCGCGGTTTCTACGACGGCGCCGAACATCGACTCGAACTCACCTCGGCCTACAACCAGTACCAGCGCATCAGTAGCGACGCCGCCTATCGCGCAGAGAGCGAAAACTACCAGATGCTGCTGCGCCCGCTGTTCATCACCTCGTTCATGCTGGCCGATTTCCTTGACGACAACGCCTTCTTCGGCGCGCGCCAGATCCTGATGTCGAGCGCCTCGAGCAAGACCGCGTACGGCACGGCGTTCTGCCTGCAGGACAACCCGGCCGTGCAAACGATCGGACTGACCTCCCCAGGCAACACCGGCTTCGTACAAGGCCTGGGTTGCTACCGCCAGGCAGTTGGCTACGACCAACTCGCTTCACTGGACCCGAGCGTGCCCACGCTCTACATCGACTTCTCCGGCAGCGCCGATCTACGCCGGCAGATCCACAGCCATTTCAAGGATGCCCTGGTGTACGACTGCTTCGCCGGGTCAGCCCAGAACCATGAATACAGAAAGACGGACCCAACGCTGGCCGGTCCGCAACCACAGCCCTACTTCGCGCCTTATCAGATCAAGAAACGCAACGCCGACTGGGGCCCCGCCGAGGTGACCCGCCGCTTCAACGAGGCGCAGCTGGCCTTCATCGCTCGGGTGAGCGATGCGCAGCAACCCTGGATGCAGGTGCACGAACACGCTGGCCTGGAGTCCGCACAGGCGCTGGCAGAATCCTTGATCAAAGGCGCCATCAATCCTCTGGAGGGCCACGCCGTGGTGCTCGACTGACCAGGTAATCGGTGCCGAGCAGATAACCTCAGCCAGTGCGGCCGGTCGATGCGGCTGGCGTATATCGAGCCAGTCGCTAGCCTGACTATCGGGCTTTCTTTGCGGGGAACGATCATGACTGGCAACGAGATCGCTGATTGCTACCGGGGCTACATCGCCTGCCTGAACGGCAGGCGCTGGGCAGAGCTGGAGCGCTTCGTCCATGAAGAAGTGCACTACAACGGCCAGTTCGTCGGGCTGGACGGCTATCGCCAGATGCTCGACGGCGACGTTCGGGCGATCCCCGATCTGCAGTTCAATATCGGGCTGCTCATCGTCGAGCCGCCCCATGTGGCGGCACAGCTGCGGTTCGATTGCACGCCCACAGGCGAACTGTTTGGCTTTGCTGTGAATGGCAAGAGAGTGGTCTTTACCGAAAACGTCTTCTACGAGTTCCTCGAGGGAAAGATCCGCAACGTGTGGTCGGTGATCGACAAGAAGGCAGTTGCCGATCAGCTCTGAGGGCGATGACGGCTCACATCACATGTGGGGCGAAGACAAACGCGTGGTAATCGCACCCTTTCACTCGCTTCGGCACGCACCGCGTCGGTTCAACGGCTTTCGCTGGCGCGACACGAAGTCGCTCAAGCGCCCGCACTCTTCGCCGATATCGGAAGCACAACTAGATCGATTGGATGCCCTGCATGTTTAACAACCGCTTGAAAAAGGATTTGGAAGCCAAGGATGCCGAGCTGGCAATCCTGCGCCAGCTCATGGGCAAGATGAACGGTGACATGCTGTCGGTCACGCTGGATACCGACTTCAAGATCTGCGCGTTCAATGATCGATTCGCCAGTACCTTGGGTTACTCACACGGGCATCTCCAGGGCCGGCCCCTGGCCGAGATCGTTCCGCCCTACGTGAAGAACCTGCCCTGCTTTCACAACTTTCGCGCCGCGGTGGCCAAGCTCGAGCCGGTCAGCGACGACTACCGCTACCTGCGCGCCGACGGCAGCCTCGCCTGGTTGAAGATCCATTGGTATCCGATCGCAACGGCCGACGGGAAGCTTTCGCATATTCAGGGTTTCGGCAGCGATATCAGCGAGGCCGTGTATCAGGCGAAGGAGAACGAGGCATTCATTACCGCCCTGCTCCGCTCGACCGCGGTTATCCAGTTCAATCTGGACGGAACGGTGGTCACGGCCAATGAGCAGTTTCTCCAGACCATGGGCTATTCGCTCGCGGAGCTCAAAGGCAAACATCACAGTCTGTTCTGCGCGCCGGAAGATGCCGCTTCGGCGGATTACAAGGCGTTCTGGCAGAAGCTCAACCGCGGCGAGTACGTCGCCGACCGCTTCAAGCGTGTCGACCGCCACGGCCGCGAGGTTTGGCTGGAAGCGACCTACAACCCGGTGCACGACACCGAAGGCAACCTCTACAAGGTGGTCAAGTTCGCCAACGTGGTTACCGAGCAGGTCATGCGTGAGGCTGAAGTGCGGCAAGCCGCGGGCGTTGCCTACGACATTTCGCTGCAGACCGACGTCAGTGCCGAGCGCGGCGCCAGCGTGGTGAAGGACACCCTGGTGACGATGCAGAAGATCACCGACCAGGTGCAGTCCGCCACCGATGGCATCGAGGCGCTCGGCAAGCAGTCGCTGCTGATCAGCTCCATCGTCCAGACCATTGGCGGCATCGCCGCACAGACCAACCTGCTGGCGTTGAACGCGGCCATCGAGGCCGCCAGGGCTGGCGACCAGGGTCGCGGTTTCGCGGTGGTGGCCGACGAGGTTCGGCAACTGGCCGCGCGCACGAGCACCGCTACCGACGAGATCGTCAATGTGGTGCAACAGAACCAGGCGCTGGCCGACGAGGCCGTGCGCAACATGTTCGCCAGCCGCGAACAGGCGGTGCAGGGCCTGGGGCTGGCCAACCAGGCCGGCGCGGTGATCGTCGAGATTCAGGACGCCGCCAAGCAGGTGGTCAGTGCGGTCGAACGGTTCGCCAAGGAACTCTGACGACGTAACGACAGAACACGCCCCTGCCCCTGGAGCTGTTACGGCTGTTCGACATGCGCGACAAAGCCGACCTGCCCTGGCGCCACCTCGGCCCTGAGCGTTAGCGCCGGAATGTCGTAGTCGCCGCCGTTCTGTTTGCGATAGGCGATGGGCTCAGTGCGCCAGAGGTGGTCAAGGCGCTTGCCCAGCTCGTCGCGGAGTGTGTCGAATCGCGCCGGATCGATACGGCTGGTGCGGTGCACCACGAATGGTGGCAGCACTTCGAAGCCCGGGTAATGCAGGATGCCGTGATGGATGGGGAACAGCAGGTCCTCGATGGGCCCGTTGATCCCCCGCGGGCTGTAGTGTGATTCCCAGCCGCCGGTAGTCACGATCAGCATCGCCCGCTTGCCGACCATCGAGCCCTCGCCGTAGCGATCGCCCCAGCGCGCATCCGAGTGCTCTCCGACGCCATAAGCGAAACCGTAGGCATATACCCGGTCGACCCAGCCCTTGAGGATCGCCGGCATCGAGAACCACCAGAGCGGGAATTGCAGGATCAGCGCATCCGCCCAGCGCAGCTTGTCCTGCTCAGCCGCAATGTCAGAACTCTGCCGGCCACTGGCGAACGCGCGTCGGGAATCCTCGGAAGCATCGAAACGCGCTTCGGGGTCGCGATCTAGACTGTCGCCGGCATCGATCACGGCCTTCCAACCCATGGAATACAAGTCGGAAACCTGGACCTGATGGCCAGCCGCCTGCAGACGGTGGACGGCAAATTCCTTCAGCGCGCCATTCAACGAGCGCGGTTCGGGATGGGCATAAACAAGCAGAACATTCATGGGAAACCTCCGTAGCGGGACGGCTGCAGAATGTCGCTTGCCCAGGTATGTTTGAAATGAATAAGCCATATCTCAGGTATTGCCATGAATAATCTCAGACGTCTCGATCTGAATCTGCTGGTGACCCTGGACGTGTTGCTGGCTGAGCACAATGTCACCCGCGCCGCAGAGCGCCTGAATTTTTCCCAGCCCTCGGTGAGCGTGCACCTGGCCAAGCTGCGGGACATTTTCGATGATCCTCTGCTGATACCTGGGCCGCGAGGCATGCGCCCGACTGCACGGGCTGAAGCGTTGCGCGAGCCCCTGCGCCTGGCGCTGGAGGCGCTGGAGCAAGCCGTCGCCCCAGCCAGCCCGTTCGACCCTGGCGCCGCGCAGAACGTCTGGCGCATCGCAGCCAGCGACTATGGCGAGTCCGCGATTGTGCTACCCGCTCTGGCCGGCCTGCGGTCCGCCGCACCGAGCACCCGCATAGCCGTGGTCGAGATGCAGCCTTCGCGCATCGCCCGCCAGGCAGAACAGGGTGATATCGACCTCGCCTTGCACACCGTCGATGGTTCGCCGTCCAACCTGCGCCGCCGCGTTCTGTTCACCGAGCGCTACGTACTGGCCGGCCGTGCCGGGCATCCCCGCCTGCGGCGACGGCCGACGCTAGAGCAGTTCTGCGCGCTGGATCAGGTGATCGTCTCACCGGATGGCGGCGGCTTTCACGGTGCCACCGACGATGCCCTGGCCACGCATGGCCTGCAACGGCGCGTGGTGCTGTCGGTGCCGCATTTCCTGTTCCTGCGCTCGGTGCTGGAAAGCACCGACCTGGTGGCCATGCTGCCCGAACGGCTGGTTCAGGGTGTTGCACTGCAGGTCGTCGAGGCGCCGCTGGAGATTCCGGGATACGAAATGGCCATGCTCTGGCATGAACGCGCCCATCGCGACCCGGCCCATGAATGGCTGCGCGAGCAGATCGTCAACGCGATCTAGCCCCGCCTGCGCGACGTGCTTCTGGGCTGCAGCTGATCCAGCGCGCCGGAGTTCTGCCTTGCCCAGTCGTAGATCAGTTCGATGGGTTCAACCATCAGCTGGCCCAGCGGCGAGAGCGCATAGCTCACCGCCGGCGGCACCGAATCGAGCGTGTGGCGCTCGATCAGGCCGCTTTGCTCCAGTTCGCGAAGCGTCTGGATCAGCATTTTCTTGGAGATGCCAGGCAGGCTGCGATGCAATGCGCCACTGCGTGAGGTGCCTCCATGCCGGGCATGCAGCGTGTGCAGAATCATGCTGGTCCACTTGGTGGAGAAGAGCTCGAGCACGCGTCTTGGTGCGCAGTCTTCGCGCCATTGTTCTTCGTCAGAGCCCGGTTGCATGGGGGATGGTCACCATTTGGTGCCGACTTGGATCGGCATTTTCGAGTGGGTAAGGTGCAGGCCTGTTTCGCTTTGTGGGGGTCTGCACATGACAAATCAAGCACTGGTGGTCGGAGCGAGCGGCATTGTCGGCAGCGCGCTGTCGCGCCTGCTGGCCGATGAAGGCTGGAACGTCGCGGGACTGGCTCGCCGACCGAATACCGACGCGGGTGTCACGCCGATCAGCGCCGACCTGCTGGACCCCAAGGCGCTTGACTCGGCGCTGGCCGGCGTTTCACCCACTCACGTCTTCCTCACCACCTGGGCGCGCCAGGCCAGCGAGGCGGAGAATATCCGCGTCAACGCGCAGATGGTACGCAACCTGCTCGAAGCCGTCCGGCCGGCTGGTACGCTGCGCCATGTCGCCCTGGTCACCGGCCTCAAGCACTACCTCGGCCCGTTCGAAGCCTACGGCAAGGGCGCGCTGCCGCAGACGCCGTTCCGCGAGGAACAGGGGCGGCTGGATGTCGAGAACTTCTATTACGCCCAGGAAGATGAGGTGTTCGCCGCGGCGGAGCGCGATGGCTTCAGCTGGAGCGTGCATCGCCCGCACACCATCACCGGCGTCGCGGTCGGCAACGCCATGAACATGGCCACCACGCTGGCCGTGTACGCCTCCATCTGCCGCCATACGGGGCGGCCTTTCCGCTTTCCGGGCTCGGACGTGCAGTGGCACAGCCTGACCGACATGACCGACGCCGCTCAGCTCGCCAGGCACCTGCGCTGGGCCGCCAGCACGCCGGCAGCCGCCAACCAGGCCTTCAACGTCGTCAATGGCGATGTGTTTCGCTGGAAATGGATGTGGTCGCGCATTGCCGAGTGGTTCGGCATCGACGCCGCGCCGTTCGATGGTCCGGCCCCGTTGGAGCAGCAGATGGCGGGCGACGCGGCAATCTGGAGCGACATGGCGAAGCAGTTCGGTCTCGCCGAGGCGGACATCGGCAAGCTCATCTCGCCGTGGCACACCGATGCCGATCTGGGCCGCCCGATCGAGGTGGTGACGGATATGTCGAAGAGTCGCAAGCTCGGCTTTCTGGATTACCAGGCCAGCGACGAGGCGTTCTTCGATGTCTTCGCCAGGCTGCAGGCGAGCAAGCTCATTCCCTGACCCGGTCGCGCAGCTAAAAACCCTTTGCCGACCAAACCGTCCCGTATACTCGCGCGTTTTCCGCGCGAGTCCCCTTCCGTGAGCAACAAACGCTATGCCTGCATCGGCCTGAGCAACCCGAAATCGCCGTCCAACGTGGGGGCGATCATGCGTGCCGCGGGCTGCTATGGCGCCGCTTCGGTGTTCTACACCGGCACCCGCTACGACCGCGCCAAGGACTTCGTCACCGACACCAAGAAGGTCCATCAGGACATTCCGCTGATCAACATCGACGACCTGCGCAAGATTCTCCCGCTCGGCTGCGTGCCGGTTGCGGTGGAGCTGGTCGAAGACGCGCGCTCGCTGCCCGAGTACACCCACCCGGACCGCGCGTTGTACATCTTCGGTGCCGAGGACGGCTCGCTGAGCAAGGAGCTCCGCGACTGGTGCGAGGATGTGGTGTACATCCCCACCAACGGCTGCATGAACCTCGCCGCGACGGTGAACGTGGTGCTCTACGACCGCCTGGCCAAGGGCAACAACACCCGCTCCGGGCCGCAGTTCTGATCGAACGATCGATGCGGTACACGCCGCACGTGGACAACGCTTCGCTTGTTCGCTGAAGATGGCGGCGATCGACCCAAGCGTCGCCGGCCACGTTTGAATCCGGCGATTTCCGCATCCTCGACTTCAAGAGCACAGCATGAAAGCACTTTCGATTCTGGGCGCTGCCCTCGCACTCTTGGTCCCCTCGGCCTATGCCGAGGAACTGCAGGTCACGCTCGACGGCCTGCAGCACGACAAGGGTCAGGTGGCCGTGGCGGTATATTCCAGCGCGAAAACCTTCCGCAAGGACGACCAGGCGTTCGCCGCGCAGAAGGCCAAGGCCGAGCAAGCAGCCGTGACCCTGGTGTTCAAGGACCTGCCGCCCGGACGCTACGCGGTGCTGGCCTACCATGACGAGAACGGCAACGGCGAGCTGGACCGCCGCTTCGGCATGATCCCAACGGAAGGCTACGGGCTGTCGAACAATCCCAAGGTTATGGGCCCGCCGTCCTTCGAGGACAGCGCATTCGAGGTGCCCGCCGGCGAACCGACCCGGGTCACGCTGGAGATGCGTTACTAACGAAACAACCCGGGAAACCGCGTGGAAAAGGCTTCGCCGTTTTCCACCCTAGCGACGCCGCATCCATGTCCGCGGCTGAACTCAGCGGCAGTTGCCGGCACAGCCCCCGCGGGCACATGCCGGTGCTTCCGGATTCTTCAATACGCGGCTGTTGACCACCCCGGCAGCCGTCATCAGTTTGGTCACCGGCGCGTCGTCCGGAATGTTCGAATCTTCGGCCAGCGCGCCGGCCGCGCGCAGTTCGCCCCAGGTTTTCGGCCGTAGCGCCATGGCATGGCGAACTTCATAAACCTGACCATTGGCTTCGCAGCGGTAGTCGTAGGTTGGCATGGAATTCCTCTCGTGATGATTCGGTGCTGGCAGCCCGCGCGGACAGCCGCGGGCTGTCTGCTGCGCACGGCCGTACTCGTAAAGCACTGTGCTTTTCAGCAGCGTCGTGAGCGGCTACGGAAACCGCCGGCACGTCCTGGCTATGCCGATTTCATCATCACCAGCGCGAAACCCACCACGATGCCAGCCAGGGCAATCAGCCAGCCGATGCGATGGGCGCGGTTCTTCTGGGCTTGGCGGACGGGGTCTACGGGCTTTTTCTTTCTCACGATTCACCTGGCTCTGGAAAACACGCTGCTGCCGCTTGGCGCTCACGCCTCTCGGCGCAGCGCGCCTTTTTAGGCCGGGCGGGTCGAATTGTCCAGTGGATGAACATTCGCGCGAGGTCACGCCTTGCCGGCGTCTAGCCGAGCGGGCTCTGATCGGCTTCCGGTTGGTCGTTCGAATCGGCGCCTGAATCGTTTTCGCCCGAGTCCGGCACATCGCCGTACTCGTCGTAGTTCGGCGGGGTCAGGCCATCCTTGAGTGGGTCGTCTGGATCGATCATGGCAGCTGTCCTCTGGCAACAATGGGCTTTGGTGACATTGCCTTGGAACCCTAGGGCAGACCGTGCGTTTCGTCAGCGCTGGACATCTCGATGTGCGGTGCGTGCGCACCGAGTCGCGCAACACCGCGGACCTAGGGCCGACGCACTCCCGTCAGGGTTTCGATGATGCGGCACTCGCGGACCGACGATTCGCTGCAGCCCGCCAAGCGCTGCAGCTCCGCTTCGAGCCGCTGCAGATCGGCGATGCGCTGGCGCACTTCGACCAGATGCGTCTGCACCAGGCGATCGACATCGGTGCAGGCATGCTCGGGCTGGTCGGCCAGCTCGACCATGGTGCGGATCTCGTCGAGGGAAAACCCCAGCTCCCGCCCACGCTTGATGAAACGCAGCCGCGCGGCGTCCTGCTCGCTGAACGTGCGATAGCCGGATTCGGTGCGCGACGGCGCCGCAAGCAGCCCGATGCGCTCGTAATAGCGGATGGTCTCCACGTTCACTGCCGTGGCCTTGCTGAGTTTGCCGATGGTGAGTGGCATCGCTTGACCCTGTAGTGGCTACAGGGTTTAGCGTAGCGCCATCGACAACTGGAGGCGATGTCATGGCGGGAAATTGTTGCAGCGGCGGCTGCGCCACCACGGCGGCACGCGGACGCTATCGGCGCATTCTCTGGATTGCGCTGCTGATTAACCTGGCGATGTTCGGTGTCGAGATCGGCGCAGGCGTGCGCTCGGGGTCGGTATCGCTGCTGGCGGACTCGCTGGATTTCTTCGGCGATGCGGCCAACTACGGCGTCAGCCTGTTCGTGCTGGGCCTGGGCGTGGTGATGCGGGCGCGGGCGTCGCTGGCCAAGGCGCTGACGATGGGCCTGTTCGGCGTGTTCATCCTGGTGGTGGCGATTGGCAATTTCGTCGATGGCAGCGTGCCGCATGCCTCGACCATGGGCGTCGTCGGCGTGATCGCGCTGCTGGCCAATATCGCGGTGGCCGCCATGCTCTAC
Organism: Stutzerimonas chloritidismutans AW-1; assembly: GCF_000495915.1. Taxonomy (GTDB): domain Bacteria; phylum Pseudomonadota; class Gammaproteobacteria; order Pseudomonadales; family Pseudomonadaceae; genus Stutzerimonas; species Stutzerimonas chloritidismutans. The sequence continues at coordinate 21,004 of NZ_AOFQ01000037.1, read as the reverse complement.
GCCTACCGCGAAGGCGACAGCAACATGCGCAGCGTCTGGCTATGCAGCCGCAACGATGCGCTCGGCAACCTGGCGGTGATGCTGGCCGCGCTGGGGGTGTTCGGCACCGGAGCCGGCTGGCCCGATCTGATCGTGGCGACGATCATGGCGTTGCTCTCCATCAGCGCGGCGGTGCAGATCACCCGCCATGCTCTGGAAGAGCTGCGATCCGAACGGATGGCGGTCAGCGATGTGGAGCGACGCGCGTGATCCCGCGGGGCACGCGCGACTAAGCCTCGCCCTGAGGGCGAGCGCGCTCGGCAAGAAACGCCACTGGTGCCGTGCCATCGGCATTCAACTGGTAGATCTCACGCGGCCTACCCTGCTCGTCGAGCAGCAGCAGGCCGATACCCGAGCCGTTCCATAGCCGTTCGCCGGCGTTGCTGCGGTCAGGCACGCGCGGCACGACTTCCAGCCGGCGGCGCTTGGTCAGCCAGTTCAGTGGCGACCAGGGCGCGTAGAGCCAGCGGTTGAGGCGATCGAACCAGTCCAGCAGGCGCCGCGGAAACTCGTTCTTCACGCCGCTGCTAGTGATCTGCCACAGCTGGGGCGCCGTATCGCGACCGCGAATGTGCACTTCGTAGACGAACGAGTAATGCACGTCGCCGGACAGCACCACATAGTTTCCCGGCGTTCGCGTGTGGCGAAAGATGTTCATCATCACGTGGGCGGCGCCGCGATGGGCCATCCAGTTCTCCGCATCGACCAGCAACGGCTGGCCGGCCCAGCTGAACACGCGCTGCACCGCCTCGATCAGCTTGACACCGAACATCGGTGCCGGCGAGACGATCAGTACCGACGGCTTGTCGAGAATGTTCTGCTGGAATTCGCTCAGCGCCTCCCAGTCCATCAGGCCGGACGGTCGACTGAGGTTGCGCTCGCTGCGCCAGCGCCGGGTGCGCGTGTCCAGCACCACCAGCGGCGGATCGGTGGGCAACTCGTAGCCCCAGCCGTCGAGCCTGAACAGCCTATCGATCAGCTGATCCTGCGCCGCGCAATCCAGCCAGCCATCGCTCGCCGTCGCCAGCAGCTCACGCACCGGCAGCAGCAACTCGGCGAAACGCGTCGGATCGTTGCCCCAGGCCTGACACAGCAGATAGGCGAGCAGCGCGTTGCCGATGATGCGGCGCGACAGCGGATGGCCGTAGGCAGTCTCTTCCCAGCGCGCGGAGAGATTCCAGTCATCGGTGATGTCGTGGTCATCGAAGATCATCAGCGACGGCATATGAGCCAGGGCGCGGGCCACCTTCGGCAGTCCCGCGATAAAACCTTGCAGGCAGGCCCCTTCACTCCGGTAACGCTCGGCCTCGGCTGGCTCCAGCGCGGGCATCTGCGGGGCGATCAGCGACCAGGGCGTCGGCGACCAGACGAGCAGGTACATCGCCATGACCTCGCCCAGGCTGATCAGATGGTTCTGCCCGTTGGCGGTGGTGAACACCGGTTTTTCCACGCCACCGAAGAAGCGCTCGCGCAACGCGTCGTTGGACTTGAATGCGGGCAACAGCTGCTCGCGACGGTAATAGCTGGCCGGATGGGTCATCAGCTCATCGCTATTGTTCACCACCGCGCCTTCGAGCTGTTCGCCATAAAGCCCCAGCCGGCGCACCAATGCGTGGATCGCCACCAGCATCGGCCCCGCGACATCATCGGCATAGACCTGGTCGCCCGTCATCAACAGCACGGCCGGGCGCTCGGCCGGACTGTCCAGCGCGTCACTCAGCAGTTCGTCGACACACAGCAGACCATCTGTCGCGGCGTGGTGCGGCTTGCGGCAGGAACCATGCAGCACGCGATCGAGCCGCGACTTGATGACGAAGCTCGGCCGCGTCGCGCCGTCGTAAAGCAGATGCGGCGCCCAGTCGGCGATGCCCTGCTCCACTGCACCATCGTGGATGCGCAGGTCGTACTCGATCAGGCAATCGGTGGGCAGCGGTGCGTCCGGCACCAGATGAATCAGGTGCAGCACGGCGTGCTCGCCGATGGGCAGGCGCTGGCAGCTCAGCTCGCCGAGCGACACACATTGTTGCAGTCCGACCGCCGGGCTTTCCAGAATCAGCGACAGCTCGAGCGGCCGCGAGCCAACCAGCCAGAAGGTCAGAAGGCCAGGCTCGGTACGCCGCAGCAGCGGGCCCGCCAGCACGGCGGGTAGTTGCTCGGGGGTAGGGATATCGGTCAAGGGCAACCCTGCTGATGGGAACAGGTTTGTCTGACAGCGCGCTCGGCCGGATCGCTCAACAATCCAGCCAACGCCGGCTTTGCGGGGGTGGTCGCTGAACGACTGTTCAAGGCGCGCCGAACATCACCGTCCAGTAGATGGCCGCGTCGCTCTGCGGATCGACCGCATAGGCGCCGCCGAACTCGCTGAACTTGGGATTCATCAGGTTCGCGCAATGGCCGGGGCTCGCCAGCCAGCCGTCCAGCACCTTGCGGGTAGTCGGCAGCGCCGCGGCGATGTTTTCGCCAACCTGCCTGCCGGCGTACCCCGCCAGCTCGGCGCGGTCGCCTGGGGTGCGGCCGTCCTCGCTCAGATGACTGAAGAAGTTGCCATTGGCCATGGCCCGGCTGTGGGCTTCGGCGGTGCTGCCCAGCGTCTCGTTCCAGCTGAGCGGCCCGGCTGCGGCGAAGTCCTGCTTACCGCAACGGCGGCCGGAGGCGCGGGCCGTGTTGATCTGCTCCAGCAGCTTCTGCCCTTCGGCCTGCCAGTCACCCAGACGACCATCGAGCAACGGCCGCGCCACCACGATGCGCCAGTCACGGCCGTTGCGGCTCACACCGATATCGGCGAACTGCGGGTCGAGGATCACCCGACAGAAGCTCTCGCGCAGCGCCTGCATCGCGGCCTGGGCATCCCGCGGGCCGGACAGGGTGATCGCCTGCACGGTCACCATCGGATAGCCCGCGCGGGACAGTGCCTGCTGCAGGTCGCCTGCGCCATCGACCGGCAAATTCAGGCGCGAGTCGGCGGTAAGCGGCGGCAGCTCTTCGCTCGCCTTGTCGCCGCAGCGCTGCACTTCACCACGGTAGGCATTAATCGCCTCGACCAGGCGGGCCTCCTCGGCCACAGCAGCGCCAGCAACGCACAAGGTTGCGATCAGCAGGACGGATGACAGAACACGCATGACAGTTCTCCAGCAAAATCCCTGACGGAACGAGGCGCACCCGGCGCAGAAATGAAGCGCCATGGTGCGCGACGCTGCCACGCTTGTCATCTCCGCGCAGGCACAACGCCACTAGCTGTGCGCATTGCGCCGGCTTGGCTATGATCGAAAGCCATGAATAGCCTGCCGCCGCTTCGCCCATCCTGCCCGCCCGGCACCTGCACCTGCCGGCGTGACGAGCTGCTGGAAACAGCCGGCGCCGACGTGCGCATTCTCATGCTGACCCGTCACGAAGAACGCCGCCTGCTCGAACGTCTGGAAAACGTGCAGAGCCTGGACGATCTCGAGCGCGTGCAGAAACGCATGCTCGACCAGCTCGGCATCCGCATGACCGTCGCCCCCGGCCACAACGAGGTGCGCAGCATGCGCGGCATCGCCATCGAATTCGCTGAACAGCCCGGCCTCTGCCGCAAGACCCGCCCCGCCATTGCCGCCGCCGTGCGCCGCGGGCTGGAAAAACACCCGGAAATCGCCTGGCGCCTGCTCGATGCGCACGACCTGCTGGGTGGCCTCTGACAGGGGTAACACCAGCCTCGCCCGAACCGGTCTCGCCCCCTTGATTGGCCAGAGCCGGCATGCCGATCGCGCCTGAGGGCCAGGCGGCGAAGCACCGACAATAAAAGTGCCTATGCTGTATCGTGGAGCAATTGCTGCGACAGCATTCTTCCTGCAAACGGAGTGGCCGAAGGGCCCTCCGCTTTCATGGCTCGCCGATTCTTGAAGCCTCTGCCATACCGCCACGCGGTCTGGTGCATGCACGAGGCCGTACGGCGATTTGGCAGAAACCGGCAATCGGTTTCCCGTTGTTCCGAAAGCTTGCCGCCGTGGTTCCTCCCGACAGGAGCCGGCGCACTAACGCCTGTTCCCCTATCTCCGCTAGTCGGACAGGCGCTCATGACCTCAGTTTTCCGTCACATCCTCGGGCGCCATCAGCGTTCGCCCGTCTGGAGCGATCTCGCTCCCGTTCGCGATGAGTTGTTCGGCCCGGAGCGGCTCGAGCATCACGCCCGGAGCCTGGCCGCCGCCCAGCCGGTCACCCCTCGCCCTCGGGCTGTGCTGCCGCTGCACGCGCGCTTGAACGACAACGCGACGGTGCTGCTGGCGGCTTACCGCGCCAGCGCCGCCGAGCTGGAAAGTGGTCGCAGCGTGGTACCCGCCGCAGAGTGGCTGCTGGACAACTACCACCTGGTCGAGGCGCAGATCCGCGAGATTCGCGACGACCTGCCGCCAGGCTTCTACCGCCAACTGCCCAAGCTGGCTGACGGGCCTTTCGTCGGCTATCCCCGCATCTTCGGCCTGGCCTGGGCGTTCGTGGCCCATACCGACAGTCATTTCGATCCCGAGACCCTGCGCCGTTTCATCAATGCCTACCAGCAGGTCCAGCCGCTGACGATCGGCGAGCTGTGGGCTGTGGCCATTACCCTGCGCATCGTCCTGATCGAGAACCTGCGTCGTCTGAGCGATCAGATCACCGATGGCCGGGCAACCCGAATGGCCGCCGACGAGATGGCCAACCGGCTGCTCTCGGCCAGCTCGCCGGAAAAGGCGCTGGACGATGAAATTGCCGCGCGTGGCACGGCGCCGTTGTCCGAGGTCTTCGCCGCGGAACTGGCCAAGCGCTTGCGCGACCAGGACCCGCGCACCACGCCGTCACTGGGCTGGCTGGAAGAACAGCTGGGCCGCCAGGACACCTCCATCGAACAGGTGGTACAGCACTCGCAGCAGCGTCAGGGCGCCTCCAACGTCAGCGTGCGTAACGTCATCACCAGCATGCGGTTGATCTCCGATATCGACTGGACCGAGCTGTTCGAAGACGTCAGCCTGGTGGATGAGCGGCTGCGCGGCGGCAGTGCCTTTGCCGCCATGGACTTCCCGACACGCAACCTCTATCGCAGTGCCATCGAGCAACTGGCACGCGGTTCCAGCGCCAGCGAACTGGAGATAGCCGGCGCCGCGCTGGACGCCGCCAACGCCGCCAACGCCGCGCCTAGCCGTGACATCGCCGACGACGAGCGCGTGGCCGACCCCGGCTACCACCTGATTGGCGAAGGCCGTCTCGGTCTCGAACGCAGCCTCGGCTTCCGCCCACCACTGGGGCTGCGCCTGAGCCGTTTTCACGTGCAGCTGGGCATCGTCGGCTATGTTGGCGCCATCCTCCTGGTTACCACCCTGCTGCTGTCCCTCGGGCTGCAGGCGATGGGCGGTGCCGGCGTGGGCGCGGGCTGGCTCGCGCTGCTGGCTCTGGTCGCCTTTCTGCCGATCACGGACCTGGCCTCGGCGCTGGTCAACCGCGTGGTCACCTGGCGTTTCGGCGCCAGCACGCTGCCGGGCCTGGACCTCACCGCCGGTGTGCCGCAGTCGATGCGCACCCTGGTCGCGGTGCCGACGCTGCTGACCAATGAAGCGGACCTGCTGGAACAGATCGAGCGAATCGAAGTGCATCACCTGGCCGGCGCCGGGGGCGACCTCACCTTTGCCCTGCTCACCGATGGCCTGGACGCCGACCAGGAAACTCTCGACAGCGACGCCCGGCTGCTGGAGGTCGCGGTCGATGCCATCGCGCGACTCAACCAGCGCTACGGCCCGGCGCCCGGCGGCAGCCGTTTCCTGATTCTGCATCGGCGCCGGCAGTACAACCCCAGCGAAGGCTGCTGGATGGGCTGGGAGCGCAAGCGCGGCAAACTGCATGAGCTGAACCAGCTGTTGCGTGGCGCGACCGACACCAGTTACATGCCCCTGGCCGGCTGCACGCAGCGGATTCCCGCGGATGTGCGTTACGTGATCACCCTGGACGCGGACACGCGCCTGCCGCGTGATGCCGCCATGCGCCTGATCGGCAAGATGGCGCACCCGCTGAATCGGCCGCGATTCAGCGTACCCGAACAGCGGGTGATCAATGGCTACGCAATTCTTCAGCCGCGTGTCACGCCGTCGCTGCCAGTGGGCCGCGAAGGCTCCTTCTATCAACGGGTGTTCTCCAGCCCCGGCGGCATGGACCCCTATGCCGCCGCCGTGTCCGACGTCTATCAGGATCTGTTTGGCGAAGGTTCCTACACCGGCAAAGGCATCTACGACATTGACGCCTTCGAGGCAGCGCTGGCCGGACGAGTGCCGGAAAACAGCATGCTCAGCCACGATCTGTTCGAAGGTGTGTTTGCCCGCGCGGGACTGGCGACCGACGTCGAGGTGGTGGAAGAGTTTCCCTCGCGCTACGACGTATCGGGCAAGCGCCAGCACCGCTGGACCCGCGGCGACTGGCAGCTGCTGCCGTGGATCTTCGGCGCGCGCCGCGGCCCCCAGGCATTGCCCATCATCGGGCGCTTCAAGATGCTCGACAACCTGCGCCGCTCGCTGTTGGCGCCGCTGAGTCTGCTCGCGCTGGCCCTGTGCTGGATGCTGCCCCTGCCGGCGGCCCTGATCGGCACCCTGCTGGTGCTCGGGGCGCTGGCAATTCCCGGGCTGCTGCCGCTGTGCTTCACGCTGCTGCCATCTCGCAGCGGCGTCAGCGCGCAAAGCCATCTGCACCGGCTGCTCGGCGACCTGCGCATGGCCGCCTCACAAACCCTACTGAACCTGGCATTTCTGCCGGACCAGGCCTGGCGCATGAGCGATGCCATCGTTCGCACGCTGTCACGGCTCTATGGCAGTCGCAGCCACCTCCTGGAATGGACCACCGCCGCGCAATCGGCCATCAGTCCGCGGCTGAAACTGAGCGGGTTCTACCGCGGCATGGCCGGCGGCACCGTGCTCGGTGTCGGCGTTGCACTGCTGGCGCTGCTGGTCGCACCGGCGTCATGGCCGCTGGTGCTGCCGTTCGCCCTGCTCTGGCTGGGTGCTCCGGCGCTCGCGCTGTGGGCCAGCCGCTCACCACGCGTCGCCCCCAGTCAGAAGCTGGCTGATGCCGATGCCCAGGAGCTGCGCCTGATTGCACGGCGCACCTGGCGCTTCTTCGAAACCTTCGTCACCGTCGCCGACAACATGCTGCCGCCGGACAATTTCCAGGAAGACCCGAAGCCTGTAGTCGCACGCCGAACCTCGCCCACCAACATGGGGCTGTATCTGCTCTCCACCGTTGCCGCACGTGATTTCGGCTGGGCCGGCACGCTGCAGACGCTCGAACGAATGGAAACGACGCTGGACAGCATGAGCCGGCTGCAGCGACACCGCGGCCACTTCTTCAACTGGTACGCCACCGAGGACATGCGCGCGCTGGAACCCGCCTATGTCTCGGCCGTGGACAGCGGCAATCTCGCCGGCCACCTGATCGCCCTCGCCAATGCCTGCGAAGAATGGCTCGACCAGCCCCAGGCGCCGCATGCCCGTCAGGGCCTGCACGACAACCTGATCCTGGCGCGTCAGGCCATCGCCGCGCTGCCGGCAGCCAATGGCGAGCGCGGCCAGCCGTTATTCGGCGTGCTCGATGAGATCGCCACGCAAATAGGCGACACGCAAGCCCTCGACACCCGTTCGGCAACACTTCGGCAATTGGCCGAGAAAGCCGCTCGCGTCGCCCAGGAAATCTGCCCATCCGCTACGGATGACGAAGATGCCCAGGCGCTTCACTTCTGGATCAACGCCCTGTGCCAGGCGCTGGCCGAACACGGCCGTGATCGCCAGCAATCCGCCGAGTCGCTGGCTGCAATGCAGGCACGCCTGCGCGGTGTCGCCGCCAACGCGCGGCAGATGGCGCTGGATATGGACTTCGCCTTTCTGCTCGACCCCGAGCGCAAGCTCCTGTCGATCGGCTACGGGCTGGCCGACAACAGCCTGGACCCCAGCTGCTACGACCTGCTGGCCTCCGAAGCACGCCTGGCCAGCCTGTTCGCCATTGCCAAGGGCGATGTCACCACGCGGCACTGGTTCCGCCTGGGCCGCACGGCGACACCGCTGGGTAATGCATCCGCGCTGATTTCCTGGTCGGGCTCGATGTTCGAATACCTGATGCCGTCACTGGTCATGCGTGCCCCGGCGGGCAGCCTACTGGAGCAGACCAATCGACTGGTCGTGCAGCGCCAGCAGGAATACGGCAATGACCACCACGCGCCCTGGGGCGTTTCGGAATCGGCCTATAACGCCCGCGATATGGAGTTCACCTACCAGTACTCCAACTTCGGCGTGCCGGGCCTGGGCCTCAAGCGGGGGCTGGCAGAAAACCTGGTCATAGCCCCCTACGCCACCGGGCTCGCGACCATGGTCGACGCAACCGGTGCGCAGGCGAACTTCCGGCGCATGACGGAGATGGGTGCGCTCGGGCGCTACGGCTTCTTCGAAGCGCTGGACTTCACCCCGACACGCCTGCCGGATGGCCAGGCGTTCGTCATCGTGCGCAACTACATGGCGCACCATCAGGGCATGACCATCGTCGCCATCGCCAATACCTTGCAAGACGGCCAGATGCGCGCACGCTTCCATCGCGAGCCGATGATCCAGGCCTGCGAACTGCTGCTGCAGGAACGCATGCCGCGCGATGTCGCGATCGCCCACCCGCGTGCCGAAGAAGTGAAGATTCGTGCCGTCGAGGGCGGCGGTGATCCGCAATCACTGCGCCGCCTGAAAGGCTCAGCCGCGAGCGGCGCGCCGGTTACCCATCTGCTCAGCAACGGCCGCTACGCCGTGATGCTCACCGCAGCCGGTGCCGGCTACAGCCGCTGGCGCGACCTCGCGATCACGCGCTGGCGCGAGGACGTCAGCCGGGACGACTACGGCTCCTTCGTCTTCCTGCGCGATACCGAGGACGGCAGGGTCTGGCCCGCAGGCGGACAGCCGCTGGGCAGCGATGCGCTCAGTCACGAGGTGATATTCGGCGAGGATCATGCCGAGTTCATTCGTCACGATCTGGACCTGACCACCACGATGGACGTGCTGGTATCCGGAGAGGACGACAGTGAAGTGCGCCGCGTCTCGCTCGCCAACAGCGGTCGCGAGGCGCGGGACATCGAACTGACGTCCTACAGCGAAGTGGTGCTGACCACCCCCGCCACCGACAACGCGCATCAGGCGTTCGCCAAGCTGTTCGTGGTGACCGAATACCTGCCCGAGTTCGGCGCCTTGACCGCCACCCGCCGCCTGCGCAGCGAGGGCGAGCAGCCGATCTGGGCCGCGCACTTCGCCGTGGTAGAAGGCGAAATCCTATCCGACCCGCAGTATGAGACCGATCGTGCCCGCTTCATCGGCCAGCGACCGAGCGTGGCCGCTGCCGCGGTGGTCGCCGAAGGCCAGCCGCTGTCGAACAGCGTCGGCACCGTGCTCGACCCGATCTTCTCGCTCAAGTACCGGATCAGGGTGGCGCCGGGCAAGGTCGCCCGCGTGGCGTTCTGGACCCTGGTCGCCGACTCGCGTGACGAGCTGCTGAGCCTGATCGAGAAGCACCACGACCGCAGCGCCTACGACCGCGCCAAGACCCTGGCCTGGACTCAGGCCCAGGTGCAGCTGCGCCATCTCGATATCAAACCGGCCGAAGCCGCCGACTTTCAGCGCCTGGCCGCGCCCATCCTCTATGCCGACCCGCAGTTTCGCGCGCCGTCGGCCGCGGTCATCCAGGGCGCCGGCGCCCAATCCGGCTTGTGGCCTCACGCGATTTCTGGCGACCTGCCCATCGTGCTGCTGCGCATTGACGATATCCAGGACATCGCCCAGGTCCGCCAGTTACTCCGTGCCCATGAGTACTGGCGGATGAAGCGCCTGGCGGTGGACCTGGTGATTCTCAACGAGCACGCCAGTTCCTATCTGCAGGATCTGCAGATCGCCATCGAAACCGCGGTGCGCAGCAGCCAGTCGCGTCCGCGCTTCGGCGCCGAGCTTGCCCAGGGATCGGTGTACATGCTGCGCGCCGACCTGTTGAGCGGCGAGGCACGCGCCCTGCTGCGCAGCGTCGCTCGCGTAGCACTGATAGCCCGCCGCGGGCCGATCGACAAGCAGCTGGCCAACACATTGCTCCTGGGCGACGCCGTGGCAGCGCATTTCGCTACCCCGCCCTCGCGGCCGGTCGTTGCGACACCGGGCCCTACCGGCAGCGAACTGGCGCAAGGGCTGGAGTTCTTCAACGGCCTCGGCGGTTTCGACAAGGACGGCCGCGAATACGTGACACTGCTGGAGTCGGGCAGCACGACACCAGCGCCCTGGATCAACGTGATCGCCAACCCGCGCTTTGGCTTTCAGGTCTCGGCGCAGGGCAGCGGCTATACCTGGGCGGAAAACAGCCGGGAAAATCAGCTCACGCCCTGGTCCAACGACCCGGTCACCGATCCCTGCGGCGAAGCCTTCTATGTACGCGACGAACGCAGCGGCGCGCTGTTCAGCCCAACCGCCCAACCGATTCGCGATGACGGCCTCTATGTGGCGCGGCACGGCCACGGCTACAGCCGCTTCGAGCACCAGGCCGAAGGCATTGCGCTGGATCTGCTGCAATACGTCGCCCTTGGCGACCCGATCAAGATTTCCCGACTGACGCTGCGCAACCTGTCATCCGAGCCTCGCCGACTGTCGGTCACCAGTTATAGCGAATGGGTGCTCGGCACCGCCCGCGGCGCCTCCGGGCCTTTCATCGTCACCCAGCGCGACGCCAGCAGCGGCCTGTTGCTGGCGCACAACCCCTGGAGCAGCGCCTTCCCCGGGCGTATTTCATTCGCCGATCTGGGTGGACGACAAACGGCCTGGACGGCTGATCGCAGTGAATTCCTTGGTCGCAACAGCGGCCCCGCCACGCCGGCGGCGCTGCTTACTGGCAAACCGTTATCCGCCAGCGTCGGCGCAGGCATGGACCCTTGCGCGGCATTGCAGTGCGGGGTCCAGCTCGCCCCTGGGGAGAGCGTCGAGATCGTCGCCTTCCTTGGCCAGTGCGCGTCGGCTGATGAGGCGCGTGCGCTGGTCGAGCGTTATCGCCAGGCCGATCTCGACGCAGTGCTGCGTGAAGTCACGGACCACTGGCACCGCGCCCTTGGCTCGGTACAGGTGAAAACACCGGACCGGGCGATGGACATCATGCTCAACGGCTGGCTGCTCTACCAGACCCTTGCCTGCCGCATCTGGGCGCGCTCGGCCTTCTACCAGGCCAGCGGCGCCTATGGCTTTCGCGATCAGCTGCAGGACGGCATGGCACTGACCTTTTCCCAGCCCGAGGCCACCCGCAGCCACATCCTGCGCGCGGCCAGTCGCCAGTTTCCCGAAGGCGACGTACAGCACTGGTGGCTGCCGCACTCCGGTCAGGGTGTGCGCACGCGCATTTCCGACGACCGTGTATGGCTCGCATTCGCCACGGCAACCTATGTTCAGGTTTCCGGCGACGCAGCGATTCTCGAAGAGCCGGTGAGCTTTCTCGAAGGACCGTTGCTCAAGCCCGGCGAGCACGATGCCTTCTTCCAGCCGATGATCGCGGACGAGGCTGCCTCACTGTTCGAACACTGCGCTCGCGGACTCGATCAGTGCCTGGAGCTGACCGGCGAACTCGGCCTGCCGCTGATCGGCGGTGGTGACTGGAACGACGGCATGAACCGCGTCGGAGAAAATGGCAAGGGCGAGAGCGTGTGGCTCGGCTGGCTGCTGCTGCGCACCATCGAACTCTTCGCGCCGCTGGCTGAGCAGCGAGGCAGCGTGGCTGGCGCCCAGCGCGCCGAACGCTGGCGCGAACACGCCCTGGCACTTGCTGATTCGCTGGAAGAAAAGGCCTGGGATGGCGAGTGGTACCGCCGCGCAACCTTCGACGACGGCACCTGGCTGGGCTCCAAAGACAGCGACGAGTGCCGCATCGACTCCATTGCTCAGTCCTGGGCGGTGTTGTCCGGCGCAGCGGACCCCGCCCGCGCGAAACAGGCCATGGCTTCCGTGCAGCACCACCTGATCCGCGAGCATGACAGTCTGGCCCTGCTGTTCACCCCGCCATTCGACAAGACGCCGAAGGAGCCCGGCTACATCAAGGGATATCCGGCGGGCCTACGCGAGAACGGCGGTCAATACAGCCACGCTGCGATGTGGGCCATGCTCGCCTTTGCCAAGCTCGGTGATGGCGATGCAGCGTGTGGGATGTTCAAGCTGCTGAACCCGATCAATCACGCGCTGACACCGAAAGAAAGCCAGCGCTACAAGGTCGAACCCTACGTGGTCGCGGCGGACGTCTACGGCGTGGCACCGCACAACGGCCGCGGCGGCTGGACCTGGTACACCGGCGCTGCCGGCTGGATGTACCGCGCCGGTGTCGAAGGCATCCTCGGCATCCGCCGCGAAGGTAACTGGCTGTTCATCGACCCCTGCATCAGCAGCGAATGGCCGGCATTCGAGGCCAACATCACTCTGGGCGAAACCCGCTATGCCATCCGCGTGGAAAACCCCGCGCAGGCCAATCGTGTCATCAAGCATGCGCAGTTGAATGACAACACCCTCGAATGCGATGAGGGATGCGTGCGGCTTGCGCTGGATGGGGGGCAGCATCGGCTGCTGCTGACACTCTGAGTGTCGTGTAGCTGGGTCGATCCACGCTGCAGGGTAGCAACGGCCGGGACGCTCTTGCGTCCTGGGCCTCACAGTAAGTGCAACAGTTAACAGCTGGGGCGGCCTGCCCCTAACGATTGTTGCGCTTGGGTAGTGCCGCAGTGACGCCGGGCGCAGCTGCGTGGGGCGCCGGCCAAGACGCTCCGCGTTCATTCCTTCAAGGTATGTGCATCAACCAACAGCCTGGACAAACCGAGCTTGCCCAACATCGCCTGTTGGGGTTGTATGTGCACAGTAACGCAGAGCGTCAAGCTGATGGTCCTGTTCAGAAGCAGGAGCCACCCGATCGTTCCCACGCTCCCGCGTGGGAACGTCAGCTCTGGACGCTCCAGCGTCCGGACACCAAGTTCAAGGAAGAACTCATGGGTCGTAGCCGCTACGTCATCACCGAACCCGACCGACCTCACTTCCTCACCTGCACGGTGATGGAGTGGCTGCCACTGTTCAGCCGCCCCGCGCTGGTCGAAATCGTCCTGGACTGCTGGCGTTACCAGCAAAAGCACCAAGGTTTACAGCTCTACGGCTATGTGGTCATGGAAAACCACCTGCATTACCTGGCCCAGGCCGACGACCTTTGCCGCTGTGTTGCCAGTTTCAAATCGTTCACTGCGCGAAAAGCCATCGAGCACCTGCACAGCATCGGTGCGACAAAGGCGCTGGAGCGATTGCGTGTCGCCAAACGGATGCACAAACATGACCGCGAGTATCAGTTCTGGCAGGAAGGGAGCCATGCCGAACTGGTGTGCAGCGAGGCGGTGATGCACCAGAAACTGGAGTACATCCATTACAACCCCGTCAGGCGGGGCTACGTAGATCTAGCGGAACACTGGCGCTATTCAAGCGCACGCAACTATGCAGGCGCACCAGGGCTACTGAAAATCGCTCGCTGGGCTTGAATCCGTAGGGACGCGGAGCGTCCCGAGCGGTGCTCCCACGCGGGAGCGTTGGAGCAATCGAATTCTTGCAGGCGGGCGAGCCGCGCCCCGACCGCCTCGAATTCCACCACGCAGCAGCAGCTGACTTTGATCGTTCCCACGCTCCCGCGTGGGAACGCCCGCCCGGACGCTCCTGCGTCCTCACCCAGCACTTGGTCACGGTTGCGCGCCCTTAAGCTCGCCCAGCGGCCACCCCCAAACCGGCCGCAAGCCATTACAATGCGCGACTTTCGATTCAAGTCCGGTCCGCGCCATGTCCCTTCCCAAGCACCATCTCGAACTGCTCGCCCCCGCCCGGGATGCCAGCATTGCCCGCGAGGCCATCCTGCATGGCGCCGATGCGGTGTATATCGGCGGCCCGAGCTTCGGTGCGCGGCACAACGCCGAGAACAGCGTGGCGGACATTGCCGAGCTGGTGAAATTCGCCCACCTGTTTCATGCGCGGGTGTTCGTCACCATCAACACCATCCTGCATGACGACGAGCTGGAAGCTGCGCGCACGCTGATCCACCAACTGTACGAGATCGGCGTCGACGCGCTGATCGTGCAGGACATGGGCATTATGGAGCTGGATATTCCGCCCATCGAGATTCATGCCAGCACCCAGACCGACATCCGCACGCTGGAACGGGCCAAGTTCCTCGACAAGGCCGGCTTCTCGCAGCTGGTTCTCGCCCGCGAGCTGAACCTGCAGGAAATCCGCACGATTTACGATGAAGTGGATTCGACCCTGGAGTTCTTCATCCATGGCGCGCTGTGCGTCGCCTTTTCCGGGCAGTGCAATATCAGCCACGCGCAGACCGGGCGCAGCGCCAATCGCGGCGACTGCTCCCAGGCCTGTCGCCTGCCCTACACGCTGAAGGACGATCAGGGCCGCGTGGTGGCCTTCGAAAAGCATCTGCTGTCGATGAAGGACAACAACCAGAGCGCCAACCTTAGCGCCCTGGTCGACGCCGGCGTGCGTTCGTTCAAGATCGAGGGGCGCTACAAGGATGTGAGCTACGTGAAGAACATCACCGCTTACTACCGCCAGCGCCTGGACGGCATCCTCGCCGAACGCCCTGACCTGGCCCGCGCCTCCAGCGGCCGCACCGATCACTTCTTCGTGCCGGACCCGGACAAGACCTTTCACCGCGGCAGCACCGACTACTTCGTCACCGACCGCAAGATCGACATCGGCGCCTTCGACTCACCGACTTTCACCGGCCTTGCGGTCGGCGAAGTGCTCAAGGTGGGCAAGCATGACCTGACCGTGCAGACCCGCGAGCCCCTGTCCAATGGTGATGGCCTCAATGTGCTGATCAAACGCGAAGTGGTGGGTTTCCGCGCCAGCGTGGTCGAGCCGCTGAAGCAGTTCGAGGAAGACGGTCAGTCGTTCTGGCAGTACCGCGTCGAACCCAACGAAATGCCCGCCGCCATGCGTCAGGTGCGCCCGAACCATCCACTCAATCGCAACCTGGACCACAACTGGCAGAACGCGCTGCTCAAGACCTCCGCCGAGCGCCGTATCGGCGTACGTTGGCTGGCAAAATTGCGCGCCGATGAGCTGGAGCTGCACGTCACCAGCGAGGAAGGCGCCTATGCCAGCGTGTCGCTGGCCGGCCCGTTCGGCGAAGCGAAGAAGCCCGAGCAGGTGCCCGGCCAGATCGCCGATCTGCTGAGCCAGCTGGGCACCACCATCTACCACGCCGAAGAAGTCGAAGTGGATGCACCGCAGGCCTTCTTCATCCCCAACTCGCAACTCAAGGCGCTGCGCCGCGAAGCCATCGAGGCGCTGGGCGAAGCGCGCGAAGCCATCCGTCCGCGCGGCGGGCGCAAGCCGGTCAGCGTGCCGCCGCCGGTCTATCCGGAGTCGCACCTGTCGTTCCTCTACAACGTCTACAACGAGAAGGCCCGGGCGTTCTATCACCGCTACGGCGTGCAGCTGATCGACGCGGCCTACGAGGCCCACGAGGAAACCGGCGAGGTGCCGGTGATGATCACCAAGCACTGCCTGCGCTTCTCCTTCAACCTCTGCCCGAAGCAGGCCAAGGGCGTCACCGGCGTGCGTACCAAGGTCGCACCGATGCAACTGGTGCACGGCGACGAAGTGCTGACCCTGACCTTCGACTGCAAGCCCTGCGAGATGCACGTGGTGGGCAAGATGAAGGGCCATATCCTCGACCTGCCGCTGCCAGGCAGCGGCAGCGGCAGCAGCGTGGTCGGGCACATCACGCCGGACGATCTGATGAAGACAATCCGCAACAAGCCGCACGCCTGACGTCCATACATCCGGGGAGGCGCTGCCGTGACTGTACTTGCGACATGGGCAGAGATCCGCTCGCTCTATCGACAATGCCAACCCGGCGTGTTCACGGCGAGCTTCACGCATGGCGGGCTGCGCATGGTCTGGCCTTCCTGGGCGCTGACGCTCGCTGTCGGCATATTGCTGGTTGGGACCTTGCTCAATAGCCAGTCACCTTTGCAGGGGTTGGCTGCCATGGCCGGCGCACTGCTTGCTCTGTTTGGCATGCTGCTGGCCCGGGAGCGCTATTGCGCGTGGTACTACCGGGATATCTATGCCCGTGAAACGCTGAACCGCTACGGTTTTCTACGCCGCGAAGAACTGCTGCGCTACGCACTATTCCGAAATACCCTTGTAGAGCGCGGGCTCAACGCAGCGGACATTCAGGAGTTGGCGCGCATCGCCGAGATCGCCGGCCCGCCACCTCAGGAACGCTGGGTCTCCCAGAATCTCGTCATCGTCATGCTGGTTTCGGCGATCGTCAGTCTGTCGACGGACGTCATCAAGCTAACCGATACCTGGATCGCCGGAAAAGGCATCGTATTCGTGCTGGCGTTAGCCACGGTTACATATGTGGTTCTAGCCCTGTTGGACGGCATCCGCAGCAACCAGCATCGTGACCGGGTAATCGGCCGCTGCCTGGAGCGTGCGGCATTGGATATCGCACGCACCCATGCCGCCCACAGCACACCGCAGGCATCTTTCGAAAGCACCGCTACGCATGAATAGCCACAGCTTTCCAAGCTAACTCTGCGGAAACCTGCTGATCCCACCGCAACAACCAAGCCCGACAGCGGATCACACGTAGCCCAGCTACACCGCCGTGCCGCTGGCAGGCCTGGCTAAGCGATAGGTCGCAAAGCTGCAAAGCAACAGGCCGGCGACAGCGAGCAAGCCGGCGGCCACGCCAATCTCACGCAACCCCAGATGGCTGACAACGAGGCTGCCGAGCAAGGCGCCGCCGCCGATTCCGACGTTGTAGATGCCGGAGAACATGGCCATGGCAACGTCGGTCGCGTCCGAAGCCAGGTTCAGTACCTTCGATTGCACGGCCAGGCCGAAGCACATCCCCGCGATCCCCCAGATCACCACCACCGCACCGAGCAGCGAACTGTCAAGCGAGGCTGGCAGCAACAGCAGCAGGCAGCTCGCCATGACCGAGATCGCCACGATCAGAAAGCCCCGTGGATAGCGTCCGCTGTATCGGCTGAACAGCAACGAACCGAGCAGACCGGCACCGCCGAAGAGCAACAGCAGGACGGTGGTCATGTCGCCGCTCAGGTGCGCGACGGTTTGCGCAAAGGGCTCGATGTAGGTGTAGGCGGTGAATTGCGCGGTGATGACCAACGCGGTCAGCACATAGGCGGTCAACAGCGCAGGGCGTTTGAACAGCACCGGCAGGCTGCGCAACGAACCGGAGTTCTGGCTCGGCAGCGATGGCAGCGTCCGCGCCAGGACGACCAGCACCAGCGCGGCGATCACGCCGATGGCCAGGAAGGTGGTGCGCCAGTCCAGCGCCTCGCCCACCACGCGCCCCAGTGGGATGCCCAGCACCATCGCCAGCGCACTGCCGGTCGCCAGCAGGCCCAGGGCTTGCGCCTGCTTGCCTGCGGGCGCGACACGCACCGCCAGCGATGCGGTGATCGACCAGAACACCGCGTGCGCCAGGGCGATGCCGATCCGGCTGAGCATCAGCATGCCGTAGCTCGATGCCACGCTCGAAACCAGATGGCTGCCGATGAACACCACAAAGACCAGTATGAGCAGCGTGCGGCGCTCGAAATTGCGCGTCAGCAGCATCATCGGCAGCGACATCAGCGCAACCACCCAGGCGTAGATGGTCAGCATCAGCCCGACCTGGGATGGCGGCATGTCGAACGAGCGGCCGATGTCACTGAGCAGCGCCACAGGGACGAACTCGGTGGTGTTGAAGATGAAGGCGGCCAGCGCCAGTGCGATCACGCTGAGCCAGCTGCCGGCCGGGGAGCTTTGCAATTCGTTCATGGAGAAGTGGGTCTGGTATCGATTCAGTCGAAGCAAAGCGCGACGAATGAGCGTGTAAGGGCGACGGTTCCTGCCCGAATGCCATGACACACGCGGCCCGCACGCGCGAAGCGAGCAGGAAGGCAGCGGGAGCAGATGGAGTTAGGGACGGGACAGTCGAAGCGGCGCGGATTCTACGCCCGCCATCCACTGATGTCAGGTCGCAAACGTGCGCCACGACGAGTGGCCGCAAAGGCGTCGCTGCTGCCGGTGGTTCGTCACTGCGCTCTGCCGCTGCCTGACTTCCGTTCGGCATCCTGGCGAAACTTTCCAGGCGAGCGCCAGCCGTACCTACAGAACCCATTTCAGGACTGGAGTACGTATGGCTTACCCGAAGATTCCCGCTCAGCAGCAGGACCGTCTGCCCGGTCGCGAAACCGAAATGCACCCGCAGGCCGAGTTCATCCGCGACAGCTACAAGGGCAGTGGCAAGCTGGCCGGCAAGGTCGCGCTGATCAGTGGCGGCGACAGCGGCATCGGTCGCGCGGCAGCGGTGCACTTCGCTCGTGAAGGTGCGGACGTCGCGATCATGTATCTCGACGAACACGAGGACGCCGAAAACGCCAAGCGGATGGTGGAGGCCGAAGGCCAGCGCTGCCTGTTGATCGCTGGCGACATCCGCGACAGCCGCCACTGCAACGATGCCGTCGAACAAACCGTGAAGGCCTTCGGCCGGCTGGACGTGCTGGTCAACAATGCCGGCCGCCAGGAGGTGCAGACCCGCCTCGAGGACATCACCGACGAGCAGTGGGAGAAGACCTTCGCCACCAACATCCACGGCTACTTCTATCTCACCCGTGCCGCCCTGCCCCATCTGCAGGCCGGCGCCTCGATCATCAACACCACCTCTATCAACTCCTTTATCGGTCACCCGCTGCTGGTCGACTACACCTCGACCAAGGGCGCGATCGACGGCTTCACCCGGGCGCTGTCACAGCAGTTGATCGAGCGCGAGATCCGCGTCAACCAGATCGCGCCAGGCCCGATCTGGACGCCGCTGCAGCCGCCGTCGCTCGGCAAGCACGACCCGCAGATGCTCGAAGACTTCGGCAGCCAGATGCCCATGGGCCGCTGCGGCCAGCCGTCCGAACTGGGTCCGGCTTATGTCTATCTGGCCTGCGAGGACTCGTCCTATGTCAGCGGCCAGACCATTCATATCAATGGCGGCAAGGTGGTCAACGGCTAGCCAGCGGCCGGAAGCCGCGCCGGGGTCGAGTCGGGGGCCAGCCCTAAGCGAAGCATCGGGTAATGAGTCCAAACGGAACCATCGTGCGGCTTGCCGCGCCCAACGATCAGTACCCATGCGTTGACCGCTATCGGTCCAGACGCCCGCCACCGCAGCCTCGCTGCATATGAAAGGTGAACTCATGACCCAGATTCTAATTGCCGCTTTCGACCGCTATGCCGAAGCAGAGAAAGTGAAAGCCCAACTCGTGAGCGAGGGGGTGTCCAGCGACGACATCCAGATATCGGCATCCTTCAACAGCGACACCGTCGACAGCAGCCGTGTGGAAGTGGTCGGCGAAGAGCCGGGTGAAGACGCAACAGTGGCCGACAAGATCGGCAGTTTCTTTCAAAAGGTCTTCGGCGACGGATCGAGCCAGCATGCCGGTCGTTACCCCGAAGCGGCCCGCCGCGGATCGACCATCGTCACCGTAACGCTGGAGGACGACAGCCGGGTTTCCGCAGTCGAGCGTGTCATGGAGCGCAACGGCGCCATCGATATCGACGAGCGCAGCGCCAAGTGGGACGACGACGATGCCACCCCGGTGACCGCCAGCACCGAGACGCTGACCACCGGCTACCCGGACGCCACCTCGATCAGCGTCGACGAGCGCGAACTGGACGGCAGCTCGACACCGGATCGCGGTGCTGATTTCGGCTCGATTCCCGGCCGCGCGGAAAACGAAAAGGCTGCCCGGCGCGACAACACCGCAGGTCGCGTACGCATCATCCCGCGCTAGGGCGACCAGGCGGTTTCGTCTGCCAGCAGCGCCTGCAGTGCCAGCGCATTGCTCACCGCAGCGCCGCTGGCGGTATTGTCGAAGATGCACCAGCACGGCACGCCGGACCGAGCAGACGTCCGCAACTCACCAGCCAGCCGCTCCAGTCATTCGGCCGAGTACGCAGAATGGTAGATGCGTGGCGACCCGTGCAGTCGGTAGTAGCGCATGCCCGACCAGCCGCCCGCCTGCTCTGCTCCTGCAATTGGCGAAGGATCTGCCGCCACTCGTGCGATACGCCAACGCTCGAGCAGCTCACCGGCGTCCAGCCAGCTCGCATGCCGCGGTTCGAGTACCAGTGCACCGTCGTAGCGTGCGCGCATGGCAGCGAAGAAGTCCTCCGCCGTTGGGGATCGAAGGTCAGCGATGGCGGCAATTGCAGCAACAGGCAGCCGAGCTTTTCAGCCAGCTCGGTCGATTCGCCGAGAAAGCGCTCAAGCGCCTCGTCACACTCGCGCAAGCGCAGCTCATGGCTGATCTGCCTGGGCATCTTCACGCAAAAGCGGAAGTCCTCCGGCACGCTCGCCGCCCACTTGCGATAGGTGGCCGGACGATGCGGTCGGTAGAACGAGCTGTTGATCTCGACCACCGATAGCTCTCCGCTGTAGCGCTGCAGGTGCGTACCTTGCTCAGCGAATGCCGGCCACGCCTCGCGCGGCAGGCTCCAGCCGGCACAGCCGATACCAATCATCTTGCGCACTTAAATCCCCAACACTCCTTCCCATCGTTCCGGCCCGGTTACCTCGGTGTGCTTTAAACTTGCGCCCACCTGCCCCACGAACCCGGTTGACTCATGAAGCAGCGCGCCATCACACCCTTTCAGATCTTCATCCTGCTGCTATCGGTCTACGTGATCGGTGCGCTGGTGGCCGATCTGGTGTTCGACCTGCCCGACGACGTATCGACTCTGCTCGGGTATCTGGACAACATCGTGTGCTTCTTTTTCTTCATCGATTTCTGGATGCGCCTGCAGGAAGCCGACGACAAGCTGCGCTTCATGCGCTGGGGCTGGATCGACTTGCTGGCCAGCGTACCGGCGGGGGGGGTGGAGGGGGGCCA
>NZ_AOFQ01000036.1 GCF_000495915.1 Stutzerimonas chloritidismutans AW-1 | reverse complement strand
GGGGGGGGAGCCGTGCGCCGGCAGACGAGTCGCTCAGCGGCGCCAGATGCAGCACATCGCCGGCACGCAGGGCGCGGCCGGCATGCCCGCCGAACTGGCCGAGGGTGAAGGTGCTCTTGCTGCCCAGATACTCCGGCACCTGCACGCCGCCGCGCACGGCCAGGTAGGAGCGGGCACCGGCGCCGGCGATGGTGCCGATGGTCAGGGTGCTGCCGGCCGGGACGAAAATGGCGGTGCACATCGGCTGCGTGACGTCATCGAGCTTCACGGGGATCGCGGCGCCGGTCAGCGCCACCACCGCGTCGGTGTTGAAGCGCAGGATCGGTCCGCTCATGGTGATTTCCAGCCCGGCAGCGTCCTCGGGGTTGCCGAGCAGGGCGTTGCCCAGGCGCAGCGCGCGGCTGTCCATCGGGCCGGACGGCGGCACACCCACCGCCCAGTAGCCGAGGCGACCGGGGAAGTCCTGCACGGTGGTCTGGGTGCCGGCGCTGATGACCTCGAAGGTGTTGGCCGAATAGCGCAGACCTTCCAGACAGCGGGTCCAGGGCGTGCCGAGGGCGAAGGGGGCAAAGCCGAGGATCTGGCGCAGGTACTCGCGGTTGGTCTCCACGCCGTAGAGCAGGGTGTCGCCGAGGGCGGCGTCCAGCGCGACGCGGGCCGCTTCGCGGCTCGGCGCCCAGCTGATGACCTTGGCGATCATCGGGTCGAAATACGGCGGGATCTCGCAGCCGGCTTCGACCCAGGTGTCGATGCGCAGGCTCTTGCCGTCGGCGGCTGGGAAGGCCACGGCGGTCAACAGGCCCGGGCTTGGCTGGAAGTCGCGGCCCGGGTCCTCGGCGTAGACGCGCGCCTGGATCGCGTGGCCGCTCGGCTTGAGATCCTTCACCAGCTCGGCCAACGGCGGCAGGTCGCCGGCGGCCAGCTCGATCATCCAGCGCACCAGATCCACGCGCCAGACCTGCTCGGTGACGCCGTGCTCGACCTGCAGGCGGGTGTTCACCTCGAGGAAGTAGAAACGCTGGGCTTCGGCGTCGTAGACGAACTCGACGGTGCCGGCGCTGCGATAGCTGACCGCCTTGGCCAGGGTGATCGCCGCCTGGCACAGCGCCTCGGCCATGCCGGCCGGCAGGTTCGGCGCCGGGGTTTCCTCCAGCACCTTCTGGTTGCGCCGCTGCACCGAGCAGTCGCGCACGCCGAGGGCGATGACTTCGCCGGCGCCGTCGCCGAACACCTGCACCTCCAGGTGGCGGGCGCGCTCGATGTATTTCTCGATGAACACGCCCGAATCGCTGAAGTTGTTCTGCCCCAGACGCTTGACCGCGTCGAAGGCATCAGTGAGCTCCGCCGCCGAGCGGCACACGCGCATGCCGATACCGCCACCGCCAGCGGTGCTTTTCAGCATCACCGGGTAGCCGACCTGCTCGGCTGCGCCGAGGGCATCGGCGAGGCTGTCGAGCAGCTCGGTGCCCTCCAGCATCGGTACGCCGCGTTGTTTGGCCAGGGCGCGGGCGGTGTGCTTGAGGCCAAACACCCGCAGCTGTTCCGGCGTCGGGCCGACGAAGGCGATCCCGGCGGCCTCGCAGGCTTCGGCAAACGCCGCGTTCTCGGAAAGAAACCCGTAGCCGGGGTGGATGGCTTTCGCGCCGGTTTCACGGGCGATGCGGAGAATCTTCTGCGCGTCCAGATAGGTCTGTGTGGCCGGGCCTTCGCCCAGGCTGTGGGCCTCGTCGGCCTGCTGCAGATGCAGGCTGGCGGCGTCGGCCTCGGAGTAGACGGCCACGCCGTTCACATTCAGGTTGCGCAGCGTACGCAGAATGCGGCAGGCGATGGCGCCACGGTTGGCGATCAGGAGTTTGTCGAACATCTAGAGTACCCTCGAAGGGCCGGCGGGCCGTCCCGCCTTTATTCATCTGCGCCACGGCCGTCCGTGGTTGGGGAGGATTTCTTCGCTGCCGGCAGCTCGGGGCGCTGGCCGGCGCGCGCCTGCAGCAGCGGCAGCAGGTGGCGTCGTAACAGCGCCATCAGTCCCACACCAGCACCTCGGCGGGCGTCGGGTTCCAGCCGTTGCAGGGGTTGTTCAGTTGCGGGCAGTTGGAGATCAGCACGATCACGTCCTGCTCGGCCTTGAGCTCCACGTACTTGCCCGGCGCGGAAAGGCCGTCCTCGAAGGTCAGTCCGCCCTCGGGCGTCACCGGAACGTTCATGAAAAAGTTGATGTTGGCGCCGATGTCTCGTTTCTCCAGTCGGCCGTCGTGCAGGCTGGCGCGCAGAAAATTGTCGCGACAGCTGTGCATGTAGCGCTTGTCCAGCGCGTAGCGCACCACGTTGCTCTCCTGGGCGCAGGCCCCGCCGAGGGTGTCATGGCGGCCGCAGGTGTCGGCGGTGATGGTCAGAAGCGGATTGCCGAGGTTCGAATAGAGCACCGTGCCGGTGGTGAGGTAGACGCGGTTCTGCCGGCGCAGGGTGCGCTGCGGGTCGTAGCGCTCGCGCGGGTTTTTCGCGCTGAAGAACAGCGTGTCCACCGCCTGGTTGCCTTCGAGATCGAGCAGGCGCAGGGTCTGCCCGGCCTTGACTTCGAACAGGTACGGTTCGCCGGCCGGGATCACATGGCGGAAGGCGGCGGTTTCGGGGTGCAGGCTGCTTTCGGTAAGGCTCATCACGGCCACCTCCTCAGATGTACAGGCGTTCGGTGTTGTGAAAGGCACGGCCGTTTTCCGGGCGCGAGGTGCGGCAGAGCACGCTGATGCCATCGCTCTCGACCTTGTGCCAGCTCAGCTGCACCGGTTTGGGTGCGTACAGCGGATTGGGGTCCAGCGGATGCTGCAGGGCGGTGAGGATCACCAGGGTGTCCATGGGCGCGTACAGCTCGATGTAGTCGCCCACTTTGGAATTACCGCTGTGAAAGGCGAAGGCACCGTCAGCGGTGACGTCCACGCGACTGAACAGATTGAGCACCATGAGCAGGTCCTGCAGGTTCAGGTTCCACTTGCCCATTTCCACCAGCAGGTTGTCCGTTCCGTTGCGAAAGAAGCCGTTGCGCAGCTCTTGGTAGCGGCCCTGGCCGTATTTCTCGGCGACTTCATCGGCGTTCAGCACGCCGCCAAAGCTGTCGTGCCAGCCGCAGGTGTCGGCGGTGATGGCAGCCAGTACGCGGCCCATGTCCGAGTAGAGGCAATGACCGGCGGTGAGCTTGGCGGTGTGCTGGCACTTGAGGGTGTCGGGCAGGTTCAGCCGCTCGCTCTTCTCCTGGGCGTTGAGCAGCATCAAGCTGACGTTGGCGCCGCCTTCCAGATCGGTCAGGCGCAGCAGCTGGCCACGCTTGAGGACGAAGGAGGTGTGGCCGCCACCGGGAACGGTTTCTTCGTACAGCGTGGGGCGGATCGCGAGTGAAGCGCTCATGTCAGGCTCCTTGGTAGGCAGTTCGGAATTTCTCGCTGAGGGTGGCCGGCAGGCCAGCGGCCGCGCCGGGCGCGTGGCGGCCCTCGTGCAAGGGAATGTCGTAGGTCACCCGCGCGCCATAGGCACCCGGGGCGTGGGGATCGATGCGCGGCTTGTCGAAGACCAGGATGCGGCTGCCGAGGGTGAAGCCTTCCGAGAGGTCATGGGTGACCATGAACACCGTCAGCCGGGTTTCCCGCCACAGCTCCAGCAGCAGCTCATGCATGTCCTTGCGGATGCCCGGGTCGAGTGCGCCGAAGGGCTCGTCGAGCAAGAGCACACGGGGTTTCATCACCAGCGCCTGGGCGATGGCCAGGCGCTGCTGCATGCCGCCGGACAACTGCGCCGGGTACTTGTCCAGCGCATGGCCGAGGCCGACCTTGTGCAGCATCTGCGCGGCCTGCTCGCGGGCATCGCGCTTGCGGTGACCAAGCAGACGGCCCAGCAGCGGGGCGCGCGGCAGTTCCAGGCCGAGGGCGACGTTGTCCAGTACGGTCAGGTGCGGAAATACCGAGTAGCGCTGAAAGACCACGCCGCGGCTGGCATCCGGTTCGTTTGCCAGCGGCTGGCCATCAAGCAGGATCTCGCCGCGGCTGGGCGCTTCCTGGCCGAGCAGCAGCCGCAAAAAGGTGGATTTGCCGCAACCGGAGGCACCGACCAGCGTGCAGAACTCGCCTTCGGCGATGTTCAGATTCAGGCGCTCCAGCACGACCTGATCGCCGTACTGCTGCCAGACGTTCTTCACCTGAATGAAGGAGCTGGGGTCGCCGCCTGCGCGAGTCCCTAGTTGCGTTGTGCATTGGCTCGACTGTGCGGCCACGGGCACCTTGGCGTTGTTCTCGCTCATGCCTTGGCTCCTTCATACCAGGGGAACAGCAGCTGGGTCAGGCGCCGCAGCAGGTAGTCCATGGCCCAGGCCAGCAGAGTGATCCAGGCGACATAGGGCAGGATCACGTCCATCGCCATGTAGCGACGCACGAGAAAGATGCGGTAGCCCAGGCCATCGGTGGAGGCGATGGCTTCGGCGGCGATGAGGAACAGCCAGGCCGAACCGAGCACCAGGCGCAGGCTGATCAGCAGGCGCGGCATCAGCTGCGGCAGGATCAGGCGCAGGATCAGGGTCCAGGTGTTGGCGCCCAAGGTTTGCGCCTTGATCAGCAGCTCGCGGGGGATTTCTCGTGCTCGGTGTTCAAGGTCACGAGCCAGGATCGGCGTGATACCGATGACGATCAGCATCACTTTGGACAGTTCGCCCAGGCCGAAGACGATGAACAGGATCGGCAGGATCGCCAGCGGTGGCACCATCGACAGCACCGTGAGCAACGGCGAGAGCGGCGCGCTGAACAGCGGCAGAGTGCCGGCAACGATACCCAGGCACAGGCCGGCCACTGCCGCGATGGCAAGACCGGTGCCGAGGCGTTTGAGGCTGGAGGCGGTGTCCTGCCAGAACAGATAGTCGCCGGAGCGTTTGTCGGGGGTGAAAGCGAGGCGTTCGACGGCTGCGCTCATCTGGCCGAAGCTGGGCAGCAACTTGTCGTTGGGGTTCAGTTCCAGGCGCTGGACCGAGTTGGTCAGGTACAGCGCCAGCAGCAGGGCGAAGGGCAGAATCGCCAGTGCCAACCAGCCGCTACGTCCGGGAGTGCGGTTGATCAGACGCATAGGCAGATACCCCGTGCAACGGCCGCGGCAACTGGTGGAATACTGTGAAGTTCGGGTGCGGCAGAGGCCCTGGCGCAAGGCAGAGCGGAGAACGGCAAAGCCGTTTCGAGCGGGCACATGGCAAACCCTCCAGTGTTGGGAATAGCGCAGGAGCTGCGTGCAATCACGCTGTCTCCCGGGCTTTTATCCCGCCGTGTAACCTCGCTGGAGGTCGCCAACTCTCGGCCCAGCCACTCGCGTCAACGAGTCGGAACCCTAGTCAGCTATTTCAAATTGTCTTCGCAGGTGCAGCAGCTTTTCTTCGCAAAGGATGCAAAGCAAGAGCGATGCCAATGCACAAAAAATGCGCGCTGCAGGCGTCGTGGGGAAGGGCGGGACTAGGGGAATGCCCTGTTTTGGGGCTGCGCTCGAGGCGGTGCATGCTTTTCGAGCGCGGAGGGCGTTGCACGAGCGCAACGCCGCATTGGCAGGAAGCTAGAGCTTGAGCTGGCCGATGGCACGGCTCAGATCGGTGGACAGCGCAGCCAGCTCGGCACTGGTGCTGGCCGAGCTTACGGTCTGCTCCACGGTGCGTTCCGTGACGTCGCGGATGCCGGTAACCGAGCGGTTGAGCTCTTCGGCGACCTGGCTCTGCTGCTCGGCGGCAACGGCGATCTGCGTATTGCTTTCGCGCATCTGTGCGACCGCGTCGGCAATGGCTTCAAGTGCCTGCGCTGCTTCATGGGCCTCGCGCACGCAATCGTCGGCTTTCAGTGAACTCTCCTGCATGAACTCCACGGCGTCGCGAGTCATCGCCTGCAGGCCGGAGATCATCTGGGTGATCTCATCGGTGGAACTTTGCACACGCTTGGCGAGGTTGCGTACCTCATCGGCAACCACGGCGAATCCGCGGCCCTGTTCACCGGCCCGTGCTGCTTCGATTGCGGCGTTGAGCGCTAGCAGGTTGGTCTGTTCGGCGATGCTGTGGATCACGTTGACCACGCCGTTGATCTTCTGGCTGTCCGCGGCGAGCTGCTCGATCATCTCGCCGGTCTGCTGCACGCCCTGGGATAGGCTGGAGATGGACTTCTCCACACGGCCGACGACCCGGTGGCCATCGCCCGCAAGGCGGTCGGCGTTCTGTGATTGATCGCGAGTTTCTCGTGCATGCTCGGCGATCTGGTGCACCGTGGCGCTCATTTCGTTGATCGCCGTGGCCGCCTGGTCGGTTTCACCCTGTTGACCGCGCATGCCTTTGTGCACGTCATTCATGCTCGTGGCCAGCCGGCTGGCGCCCTCATCGAGACGCGCGGCAGCCTGGGCGACGGTGCTGACCACGCGTTGATAGCCGCCCTGCATGGCGTTGAATGCGCTGGCCATCTGGCCGACTTCGTCACGGCTGTCCAGCGGAACCCGTGCCTGCAGGTCGCCACTGCGCTCCACGTGCAGCATGACGTCCTTGAGCGTGTTGAGGTGGCTGAGCAGAAAGCGGATGAGCAGTTGCGAAGCGCCGAGCAGACCGAGCATCAGCACCGCGACCGCCACGGCGTAGCTGAAAAAGTGCTGGCTCAGTACCTGAACAGCGCTGGGCGCGCGGGCCAGCACAGCCAGCTTCTGACCATTCGTCGCGGAGATCAGGTGGGCGCCGACCACGGGATTGCTGGAGAACAGTCGGTCGTGGGCGAGGGTGGTCCAGCCGCTTTCGGCGATAGCCTGACCCTCGACCGCGGCGCGCTGATCTGCCTGGAACGCGATCAGGTCCGCACCCTGCGGCAGCGCAGCATCGGCCGGCCAGCTCGCCAGCAGCGACGCACGCGCCTGCGCTGCAGCGACGGCGTCGGTGCTACGGGCGCTTTGCTCCAGTTGTACGGCGTAAAGCACCAGCAGCAACGCGATGACGAAGGTCACCATGTTCAGTGCCCAGAACTTGTACTTGAGCGACAGATCGCGAATCCAAACGGCCATGACTGCTCTTCTTCTATAGGAGGTTGCGCGCGCGTAGCGGAACGCTTGCTTGCACTGCGGCTGAACATTTAACGGCCGCCTAAGGCAGAGCTTGAGAAATTTCTGTGACTCAGTCGAGGTCCAGCAGGCCGAAGAACGCGCGCGCACAGCGCGTGGTGTGCGCCGCCAGCGACGCTTCGCTCTCGCCGCGATGGAGCGCGACTTCGCGCAGTACTTCCGTAAGGTAGGCCGGTTCGTTCTGGCCGCTCTTAGGCTTCGGTCGCAGGGTGCGTGGCAGCAGATACGGCGCGTCGCTCTCGAGCATCAGACGACCTGTAGGGATGTCCTTCACCAGGGGATGCAGATGGGTACCGCGGCGTTCGTCGCATATCCAGCCGGTGATGCCGACATGCAGGTCCAGGTCGAGATAGCCGTACAGCGCCTGTTTTTCACCGGTGAAACAGTGCACCACCGCCGCAGGGAGGTGGTCTCGAAACGGTCGCAGAATCGCCAGCAACCGGTCGCTGGCGTCGCGTTCGTGCAGAAAGACCGGCAACTGCAGTTCGACGGCGAGTTGCAACTGTTCCTCCAGCGCGCGCTCCTGTAGCGGTCGCGGTGAAAAATCGCGATTGAAGTCCAGGCCGCATTCGCCGACTGCGCGCACTTCGGGCTCGGCGAGAAGGCCGCGCAACTGGCTGGCGCTGTCAGTCGTCCAGTGGCTCGCATCATGCGGATGCACACCCGCGGTACTGAACAGGTGCAGGCGGGACTCGTCCAGTTGGCGACAGAGCTTGAGAGCAGCTTCGCTTTCTTCGAGGCTGGTGCCGGTAAGCACCATCTGCACGACGCCGGCCGCTCTGGCGCGCTCGACGACCGCAGGTACGCTGGAGGCGAATGTCGGGTGGCTCAGATTGACGCCAATGTCGATAAGCTGCATGGATACCTCGAAATTAAAAACTAACTAAATCAATAATATAGAAGTTATAGCTAAACCAGTTTGGAGAGTAAACTGGCGGAATAAGCCAACCTGTGAGAACCTTTGCCACCTTTTGCGGGCAGGGAGCACCGCACCAGCGTTCTCTGCGTCTTCACACCGGTGCATCCCGATGCCACGATTGCTGCCACTCATGTTCTGCCTGCTGCTGGCCCTGATGCCAACGATGGCGACTGCGCGCGTGGCGGGTCCCGAGGCGTGGCAAGCGAACGACAAGGTACGTGATCTGGCCGAAATTCGCCGTAGTGGCGTACTGCGCGTGCTGGTCAATCAGAGCCGGAACAGCTCCGGTGAGGTGAAAGGCGAAGCGATTGGCGTCGAGTACGCGCGGCTGCGGGCCTTCGAGCAGTACCTGAATCGCAATGCTGCATCCGCGCGGCCGATTACCCTGAAGATCATTCCCAAAGCCAAGGATCAGTTGCTTGGCGCGCTGCAGCGCGGCGAGGGGGATCTGGTAGCGCCCGGCGAATTACTGCCGCTGGCGGGCATGAAAGGCATCAGCCGCAGCCGGCCGGTAGTCAGCAACGTGTCATTGGTGCTGGTCGGCCGCCAGGGCGGCCCACGCTATCAGCGTCTGGACCAGCTATCCGGGCGCAGCCTTGCGTTGCCACCTGGCAGCGCCGCAGGGCCGGCGCTCGCGCGGCTGAACAAGCAACTGATGGAGCGCAAGCTGGCGCCGATCGTTGCCGAGTGGGTCGACCCCACGTTGGCCGTCGAGGATGTGCTGGAGATGGTGCAGGCCGGCGTCTATCCGGCGACCGTGGTCGAGCAGACCATCGCCGAGCGCTGGGCCAAGGTCATGCCGAAACTGCGCATCGAGCAGCACCTGAGCCTGGGCGACAAGGCCAGCATGCACTGGTTCGTGCGAAACGACGCCAGCATGTTGCGCGCCAGTGCTGATCGCTTTCTCAAGGATTTCGACCTGCCAGACAACCAGGATGCCGCCTTCGAGCGCGTCTACCGGCGTCTGTACAAGGTCCAGTACCCGCTCGACCGAGTAGGCCGCCAGCGTCTGGAAAAGGTTCGTCCGACCCTGCAGCGCTATGCCGAACAGATCGAGCTGGACTGGCTGAACCTCGCCGCCCTGGCGTTCAAGGAGTCCACCCTGAACCCCGCGGCGCGGGGCGCCGGCGGTGCCACGGGGTTGATGCAGGTGACGCCGGCCACGGCTCGTGCGATGGGTGTCAGCAACATCCACCAGTTGGACAACAACGTGCAGGCCAGTGCGAAGTATCTGGCGAACATCCGTCGTAACTTTTTCGCCAGCCCGCGACTGAACGAGCGTGAGCGCATGGCGTTCATTCTCGCCGCCTACAACCTCGGCCCGCAGCGGGTGCAGAGCATGCGCGCCGAAGCCCGTCGGCGCGGTCTGAACCCGGATCAGTGGTTCTTCCAGGTCGAGCGAATTGCCATGGAAACCGTTGGCATGGGCGTAGTGGCATACGTCAACAGCGTCAACAAGTACTACCTGGCCTACCAGCGCGAGCGCTATCTGCTCGAGGCCGACCGCAAGACCGCGGCCAACTGATCGCTCTCAGCGCTCCGCCACTTCCTGCTGCTGAAAGGCAGCGACAAGCCGCAAGCGTTCGCCCTCGTCAAACTGCTCGGCCTCCAGCCGCTCGATAGCGCTGCGACGCTCGACATCGTCCAGGCCGCGAGTGGCTTCGATACGCTGACGTTCCTGCCGATAGACAGCGACCCGTTGCTGCCACTGCGCGCGCTGTCGATCCAGCGCTTCGAGTCGGGTGGCAGCCTCGCTGCCCACCAACTGCTGGCGCAGCTGGCGGATCTGCTGCGCATCAGCGCCCTGGGCCTGCAAGGCGACAGTTTGCTCTCGCAGCTCGCTTTGCAGCTGCGGCACGAGCAGCTCTTGCAGGTCGCCGGGCAATCCGGCGCGCAGCTGGTCGATGGCGCGGCCCTTGGCGTCGCTGTCCAGCGCTGAATCGGCTTGAATGGCCAGGCGCTCCAGGCTGAAGCGATCATAGGCCTCGTCCAGGGCGAAGAACGCCTGGTGAACAGCCGGCTCCAGCACGCGTGCGCGCAACGCCTGCACGGCACTCAAGCGCTGGCGTAGCGCTGAAATGTCCGTGGTTCGCGAATAAGTCGCTTCCAGATCAAGCAGTTGGCGCTTGTAGTTGAGATATTGGGTGAGTACTGCTGAAGCCTGGCTCTGGGCCGGCTCCGGCAGTTCGGCGACGATGTATCGGCGCAAGCGTTCGATACTGTTTTTCAACGGCTCCTCTCCGGCCGCGGCGAGAAAGTAATCGAACAGATGCCGAAGTTCGGCGCCGATTAGCAGGTTGCCGGCTTCATCCAGACGGAACTGGCCATCGACCTGGGTGCCCTTGAACGACGTCGGTAACTGCGGCGTGCCTTGCGGTTCCGGTTGGGTTTTCAGCGGCTTCTGGGGTGGTATTGGGGCGGCCGTGGCGGG
>NZ_AOFQ01000035.1 GCF_000495915.1 Stutzerimonas chloritidismutans AW-1 | reverse complement strand
CCGCCCGTTTGCCGCTGCGTAGCGAGCCGGCAAACAGCCAGTTCGAGCGTCCAAGCGCCCAAGGCCGGATCTGGTTCTCGACCCGATTGTTGTCGATGGGCACGGCGCCGTCATCCAGGTAGCGCGTCAGCGCTTTCCAGCGTTTAAGGCTGTAGTCGAGTGCCTTGGCGGTCGCTGATCCATCAGGCACCAGGTCGCGCTGGGCCAGCATCCATTTATGCAGCGCGTTGAGGATCGGCGAGGTTTTTCCCTGCCGTATCCGCCACCGATCCTCAGCACTCAAGTCACGCGCCTGCCGTTCGATTTCATAGAGGCCGGCGATCGAGTGCAGCGCCTGCTCGGCCAACTGGCTTTTGTTAGCTACGTGCAGGTCGAAGAACTTGCGCCGGGCGTGGGCCATGCAGCCGATTTCGGTGATGCCTTGCTCGAAGCTGGCCTTGTAGCCCGCAAAATCATCACAGACCAGCTTGCCGCCCCAGGAGCCGAGGAAGTTACGTGCGTGTTCGCCAGCGCGGCTCGGGCTGAAGTCGTAGACCACCGCCTTCAGGTCGGCGAAGGGCGTGGTGCAGTAAGCCCAAACGTAAGCCCGATGGGTTTTCTTCTCGCCTGGGGCCAGCATCTGCACCGGGGTTTCGTCGGCGTGAATCACACCTTGCGCCAGTACCGCTTCGCGCAAGGCGTCGACCAGCGGCTGGAGCTGCACGCCGGTTTGTCCGACCCACTGTGCCAATGTCGAGCGCGCGATAGGTAGACCCGCACGGCCAAAGATCTTCTCTTGCCGGTACAGCGGCAGATGGTCGGCGTATTTGGCCACCATGACATGAGCCAGCAGGCCGGCAGTGGGGATGCCCTTGTCGATCACCTGAGCTGGCACCGGTGCCTGGATCAGCGTCTCACACTGGTCGCAGACCCACTTGCCACGGATGTGCCGTTCCACCGTGAAGGTGCCCGGCGTGTAGTCGAGCTTTTCGCTGACGTCCTCGCCGATCCGCTTGAGCTGGCAGCCGCAGGCACACTGGGTGTTGTCCGGCTCGTGATGGATCAGGGTGCGCGGAAACTGGGCCGGTAGCGGCGCACGCTTGGGCTGCTGGCGGGGTTCGCCCTGGGCCGCTGGGGGATTTACGGCTTTCAGTTCTGCCTCGATAGCGGCGATATCGGTGTCGAGCAGTTCATCAAGCAGGCTGATCTGATCGGGGCTCAGTTGCTCACTTCGCTTGGCGAACTTGTGACGCTTGAGGATCGCGATCTCGTGGGCCAACTGCTCGTTGCGGGTCTTGTGGAAGTGAACCTGCTGGCTGAGACCGGATACCTGCTGATCAAGGTGGACGACACGCTCGGCCAACTGCGCGGCCAGTTCGCGCAGTTGCTCGGGGGTCAGATGGTCGAAGGTCGTCGAGGGCATGTGGCCGATTGTGACGGCCCCGTCCTTACCTGACGATAAGGCGTTCGGTGAATTGCCGCGCAGCGATGGTTGATAGCCGATGCGGGTGTTACAGCAGGCTGATCGCGGCGTCCTGCCCCAGCCGTTTCCAAGGCAGGCCGACCACCAGCGCTTGCAACTGCTCGGGGTTCAGCTCGCGCTGCGTGCCCTGCTCGCGACCGGGCCAAACGAAGCCGCCCTCGTTAAGGCGGCGGGCCGCGAGCCAGACACCGAAGCCGTCGTGCACCAGCACTTTCATCCGGTTAGCGCGCTTGTTGGTGAACAGGTAAGCCGTGTGCGGCTGCGCCGCACCGAACACCTGAACAACCCGCGCCAGGGCTGTTTCAGTGCCGGCGCGCATGTCCAGTGGCTCGGTGGCCAGCCAGATGCGTTCGATGCGGATCATGCGAGCAGCCCGCGAAGCAAACGTGCACAGCCCTCGCCGTCCTCCACCGGCCAGTGCACCGACAGACTGCCGGCGTGGTAGGGAATTTCGATTCGTATCGTCAGCTCCTCGGAGCCGGTACGCCCGGCAGGCAGAAAGCCGAGCGGCACCGGGACAAAGCGTGCAGACACGACCGGTAGCGGCTCGCGCTGCTTGCGAATCCATTTATGCACCAGGTTGGCATTGAGCCCGTGACTGAGCGCCACGCCGGCGACGGAAGCCCCGGACTGGGCGCACTCTTCGATGACTTGGGCCTTGAAAGCCTTGGGGAATGTACGGCGCTGTCGAGACACGAAACCCTCCAGAAAGTGGCTTGAAATGGTGTCCACCAAAAATAGGTGGACACCATGCCGTTATCGGGAAGAAGCGGGGAGATGGGTTCGGCGGACGGTTACACTTCAACTTGCCGAAAGCCAGCGCAAGGGCCCAAGCATTGGAAAGCAAATCGTCTATCGGACGGTACTTGGAGGCCGTGCCTTTAACTCCCGACGAGCGAGCCATTGCCGAGGGCGACTTGGAAAAGCTGGAGAGCCTCATTCGAAAGCTGGACAATGTGCCGGCTCTAGACGGCAGGATGCCGAGGAGATCGATGAGAGAAAGAGGAGGCTATAAGTAGAAAAGTTCTTAAGCGACTAGTGGCTCGCTAGACATACCTGTCGCGTTACTCCTAAGTTATGCGACACACTAGATTTTTCGGGGTTTTGCTGGGCTGCGGGTGTCGCAGGAGTGTGCCGCACGTAGATCGAAGTTAAACCTGATGCTAGGCCGGCTCATGCACTAGCCGGATGTCGATTTCTCTGTCGACATACTGCCACTCCACCGAGGCTCGGAGTTCGGCCAGAAGCCTGTTAAAGGCCGTCTCATCAGACGGGGAATATTCGAACCAAGTCAAGAAGTCGAAGGGTTCGTTCTCGCCCAGGTCCCGACAATGGTGGAGGCGGCGGGCCACAGCAGGGAGATATTGGAGCCCGATGTGAATGTGACGGGACTGTTCCTCAAAAATCTTCCGGCGTTCGTCTTGAGACAGTCCCCACCATGAGGGGTTTTTCCGGATAGGGATCAGGGCGGCGCAGGTAGCCTCTGCTCGACCCAAGCTTGGCTGCTTCGCCACGAGACGATCCTTCTCTTCACGCACGACATAGCGCTCGTTACTCGTTATCCCGCGAAGGAGCCATTTGGTGCCCGGAGGCTGCGGCGAAACAGAGCCAGCGGCTACGTTGAGCCGTGGGATTCCAGGGAGAGGGGCTCCTGCCACGGCATTCATCGCAACAACGCGCCAAACCCCCGTTTCTCCACCAGCGAACGTAAATACTCGTGTATTCATCAGGTTCCTCTCAGGCCTTTCGCCTATTTCTCAGATAACGCAAAACCTGCACTGCCCGGCGCAACCACGGAGACAAATATGAAAGGTCCTGGACCAGAGTTCACGGCACCATGTACTTGCCCAGGTTTTGCAATGGCAATATCTCCAGCTTTAAGATGAATTTCTACGCCGTTGCCTTGATAATACTTGGCCTCACCTGAGATAACCGTCCAAGTATCTTGGCCGTGAGGATGGACATGGGCAGCTATTTCCTGCCTAGGGTAGGCGTGCCAAACTACAACGACAGAATCGTTGGTCTCCAGAACAACTGAACGGATCGGTTCGCCGTTAGACGGACGGACATATTCGTCCACCGAAAAAATCCGCGATTCCGTTTCTGCTTTCATGTTCACACTCCATTCCTGCACCGCAAGGTGACGTGCATCTGGCACTAACACCAAGACGAAGCCTTGATCTTGATGGGGGCGGAGAAGCTCGACACGCCGAACGGCATCATGAAGAGCACTTTCATGCGGCACCAACCATTTCTTTTAACGACACGAGGCTCGTATGCACATGACGATATGTACTTGAGCGCCTTTCGGAAAAGCTATGTTATAGGACGGAGACCGTCAATACTCCGTCGTGGGTAGGCATGACAGAACGGTAGGATAACGGCGACGTTTTGGTCATATGTACATGGGAGGGCGGTTCACCGCTCGGCAGGGGTGTTGTCGATGGACAGGTGTCCGCCTTCGATGTAACAGATCAGCTTTGACCGGTTACTAACAGGATGACCGGATGATCCGGTGAGCGACGGCGATCTCCTCAGAAGCTACAGCCATACCGGTTGGGTATGAGAAGCTCCAAGGGCGAGCATGGCCCGGTTCTTATTGACTTTCTATTACACATAAATGGCGACATGAGCGAGCGCGTGATGACGATCCTGGAGGGCTGCTTTCCAAGCATCGAGGTCTACAGCATCGACGAGGCCTTTGCCGATATGACCGGTCTACCCGAACCGCTGGAGTCGATAGGCCGTCAGGTACAAGCAGAGATCAGGCAGAAGACCGGCATACCCGTTGGAATTGGTATCGCCACAACCAAGACACTGGCCAAGCTCGCCAATAACGCCGCCAAGCGCTGGCAGAAGCAGACCGGAGGCGTCGTAGATATTCGTGACCCCGTGCGTCGTGACAAGCTGCTCAAGGCCATGCCCGTAGAAGAAGTCTGGGGCGTCGGCCCCCGCATGCGTGCGCATCTGGAAGGCATGCAAATCAAAACCGCTTGGGACTTGGCACAGATGGATGCCTGGACACTGCGCAAGCGATTCAATGTCGTGGTCGAGAAAACTGTGCGCGAACTGCGCGGTGTGGCGTGCCTGGAGATCGAGAACGAAATCGAACCCAAGCAAGAGATCTGCAGTAGCCGCTCATTCGGCAAGCGCCTGCGAGAGTTAGCGCCTATCCAAGAGGCCGTCACCAGCTATGCGACGCGCGCTGCTGAAAAGCTCCGCAAGCAGGAGTCGTTCTGCAGACAGGTGCGGGTCAGTCTGCGCACCGGGATGTTCAATCCAGCTGAAGCGAAATATGCCAATGGCGTCCTATGCCAACTGCCCTATCCAACCGATGACAGCAGGCTGATCATCAAGGCCGTCCAGGCTGGATTGCAGCAGGTCTACAGAGAGGGATTCAGCTACGCCAAGGCTCAGGTGATGCTGTTGGATCTGTGTCGCAAGAATGAGTACACCCCGGATCTGTTCGCCCCCGAGCAGCCCGTGAAAACCGAGCGACTGATGAGCACTCTGGACGCGATCAACAATCGCTGGGGACGCGGCACACTGCAGCCAGGACGCATAGCCAAGCCAGTCGAGTGGGCAATGCGCAGAGAGTTGCTTTCCCCCGCCTATACCACTCGCTGGTCTGAGTTAATGGTCGCAAAAGCCAAGTAGCCTTCGCATTCACTTATCCGCGACGAGCACGGTTCAGAGTTCCCTTACGCAGACAGCGCGCCCCTGCAGGCTTCAAGCGCAGGTGCTGATCGTCCTTGACTAGGTATTTCATGGCGTAGTGCGTATGGGGCCGTCTCGACTGATCGTCCCTGTGGATCTGGCCAATGCCTAGCTTGTCGCCGTACTGATCCTTGTCGTGATTGCAACTGTGGGCATAGCCCTGACCACGCGTGACCTCCTCCCATAGCTCACTGATCTCAATCGCCTTCCAGACATCCCGGCACACCTGGTTGCCATTGAAGAAGTAGGCCGCATGGATGTGGTAGCCCCTCCCGTCATTGCGATCCCCCTGCTCCACTGAGTACGTGTAGCCAATCAGGTGCTTGAAGATCGGATGGCGGTGGTGCTTGGTAATCAGGGCATCCAAGTGATCGAACACTTGCTCGATACGCAGCCTGGCTTGGGCCTCAGACCAGTAGTACAGGTTCAACCTGATGATCGTCGTACGCGAGTATCGGCTCATCATCGCATCCGTGTACTCGGTGATGTCCCTATCCTGCTGCTTGGCCAACTCCTGTCGGTCCCACTTTCTACGCCGATACCACTGCTCTCGTGTCAGCTCACGTATACGTTCGGTGAGGACGTTCATGCTCTGCTGATGACTTAGCCAGTAGGTACCCGTCTCACTCATGCAGACAGGGCCATTGGGTGAGCGCTGAAGGCTGATGTCATCACAGGCTTCCCGGAACGCTTGCAGGTGCTCACTGTAGTCGTACGGCACTCGATCATCGAACAGATTGCACATCTGCTGCACGTGGGTGAAGTGCTGGGAGAGCCTGGTCTTTTCGACCTGCTCATAGCCTGAGCGTTTATGCGTGATCCGGAATGCGGGTGTATCGCTGTGTTCGATAGCTTGGACGAGTGATTCGATCTTCAGGGCTATGTCGGACTGGGAGAGGTGGGTGGTTAGCTTGCGGTTGTTCATGGCTGAGTACCTGGTTGGTTGTTGGTGCATACCAGGTACGTGGTCTGTTTCTTTTTACTGGTCTTCTTTCCCTCTGGTGTAGTCAGTGGTGATAGGGAGTGATGGTTGCTATTGATTGATAAGAGTAGATAGTTAATAGCTATATTAATAGATGCAGTACTGCCAACCACCAAGCATCCCGGCTAGGCGGGGCAATGGGGAGCAACATTGCCAAGCCTGCCGGGGGATTTTTCACATTGCATTTTGAGAGAGTTAGCTGGGAGCGCAGTACACTGAGCTGCGGCATAAACGCCATGACCAGCCACGGCTGGTCATGGCGTAATGGTTAGTTTTCCCTAGCAGGCCACGCACAGACGGCCGGTTGAACGCGTGGGTGCGCCTTCAGCCAGATCCCGCTCCTCAATTCTTGCCAAGATCCAATCGTGCACCTCGCTTTCGACAAATCCGACCGACCTATCGCCTAACGAGACCGGCGACGGAAACCGGGCTTCCCCGATGTACTTGTACAGGGTTGACCGAGACAAACCAGTTGTGTCGATGACTTCTTTCAGACGGATGATTCGCATGAGCGTGCTCCTCTGTATGGCTCAGAGGATGTGCAGTGGGTGTAAAAAATGACTTGAACCTAACCCTTTGGCCGAGTCAGCAAGCCAAAGTCATATCGCTCATCAACAGGAATTTCAGCCTCTTCTCCATACAAACTACAAACACAAGGGGGAGGGAAAAAGTTGAAAAGCAAGCAATTGACTTGGGGTACAGGGGAGCGCTCCATTAGAAGCACAGTAACCTGAATTTCATCATCCATCTTCGGAGCAGGACTAATCTGAATGCGCGTCTTATCAACCCCACCCGAAGGCATGCGTATAACTAGTTCTCGGATCCATCCTGCGCGATATAGCGCCAACCAACCAATATGCTCAACCACCATTGCCCAAGTGGCCTCATCTACACCCGCTCCATCGGCTGCGTTTCCATCAGGCCTCTGAAAATCAGCCGAGACCATACCCTCTACCAGTTTAGTTAATTCAGGACACCTTGGATTTGAAAGCTCCGCCCAGTGATTGGTTAGCAAAAATGATGCGTATTCGTCCACCCGCAAGCAGAAAACTTCGAAGGCTTGACCCTCGATCCCGCGAAGAAATCGCTCCACGATAGGTGGGGCAGTTACACACACAAGGTCGCGACGATCGCAACCGCCCTCCTTGAGTGCCAAAATCGCACTAGCATCTCTATCGAGCCCAAGGAACGGGTGATTCAAGTTAAGAAAGTAGGTCGTACTGACCTTGGTTCCAACAAATAACGTGTTCGATGCTCCCGGAATGCAATTTCTTATCACACCCCTATCCACAAGACCTTGCAACTGCGATTTAAGTTTCACCCTGCCCATTCCGGTTGCTCGCCGAAGCTCGGACGTCGTTGTGCCACGCACGACACCAAGCTCATCCGAATAACTGAACAGCACAGCCAGAAGCCATCTAGCGCTAGCACTAGGCTGATCGATATCACTTCTGCTTGGGGGTTTCTTGAAGCCAACACTTTTTCCCGGAGCAGTACCACCGTAGCCCTTACCGCTTTGCTCATTCTTGGCAGAGAGGAGATTTTTAATAGCCTGCTCACAAACTAGTGGATAACTTTCTCCACGCCCATCATTCAAGCGAGCCTGCATCATCGCTGATAACTCATACGTGCTTGAAGGGCGACCTCTACCCACAGACACCTTATCAACAACAAGATGTGCCTCAGCCGACAACCTCGAAACTGCCCGCGCAACGACACGCATAGAAATCCCTAAGCGCCCGGACAACTCTCGCTGGGTCATCTGCACGGGACCACAGCCCTCAAAATGCATTGCGAACGAGGCCAGAACCAGCCGCTCTTCAGGCGAAAGCCTCTCGCAAGCGACCCGAAGTAAACGCAGGAAAGACATGCTTAACACCGATTTTGTATCGTGATGACACCCTATCCGAAACATTACCGTTATGCAATAACGTTATTGAAAACGTGTTGCCGCGACCTGCTGTGGACGCTAGGATGAAATCCCTCCAAAAAACGGGTGCAAACTCTTGGGACGAAAAAGAGCAATTGGCTTGGAGTGGCTTAATCCAGAGGATATAAATCAACGCAAATGGGCAATAGATTTTTTGTGGGCGAGGGGCTATCAGCAACTTTTTTATTTCCAACAAAAAATTCGTCCAGACGAGCCTCCTTCACATGAACAAATGCTACATGTAGGCACAGAAATTGAGCGAAGCGCTGGCGCGCGAGAACTGCTGAAAGATATGAAAGATGCTTGGCGGCAGCAAAGGAGCAGGAGCAAGAAAAAGCAGGAAGGTCATTTAGTCTGTGCATTCACACTAAACAGAGAAACTAAAAACAACCTAAAAAAAATGGCCAGCGACCTAAATATAAGCGCAACAGCACTAGTAGAAAACCTGATAGAAAAGGCATACCAGGCCCATATAAGAAAGCAAGCAAAGCAGCCACGCGCACGGCCAGCAAAAATCCCAATGGGTAACCGTAGTGATACAGCGAAGAGCCACAAAGAAAATTATAAAAAAGAGCCCCCACTAGAACGTTCTTCACCGAAACTCCCAGAAAATAAAATCAGTTCAACTAATGACACGAAAGACACGGATACCCTTTCCACCTTGAATGATGATCTTGTCAGATCACAGAAAAAACTTTGCAAGCTTAACAACAACCTCGCTGAAAATATAAATAGAACTAATAGAAACAGGAAAACGTACTTCGCTCCAATTGGGATGCTGGAGAAAATAGCTGCAGTAGAGGATATGAATATATCCGGCCCTCTTGAGGTTCCCTCTAACATCGGCGAATAACAACAGAGGCGGTTTTAACTGCTCACCTACCTGAATCGTGAACTACGTCCGGCTTGTAGTCGATGACTAATATTCTTGGGCAGTTGAATTAACCGAGTGAAACTCTTCCAAGGAATTGAAGCATCTCGCAGGCTGGGCATCTTCATATACGCAGCAAGTTAAGGAAACTCTGAAAAAGACTTCCTGATTCGCAAATAGCCCGACCTCAGCCGCCCTAACTTCCCGATGAAGCAGATGACCTTTGCCGACGCCGAGTACGCCGGTAAGCGCAAGCAGACCCGTAAGGAGTTGTTCCTGATCGAGATGGATCAACTGGTGCCGTGGACGGGTTTGGTTGCCCTGATCGAGCCGCACTACCCCAAGGGTGAAGGCGGCCGTCCGGCGTATCCGCTGATGGCGATGCTGCGTGTACATCTGATGCAGAACTGGTTCGGCTACAGCGATCCGGCGATGGAAGAGGCGCTGTACGAGACCACGATCCTGCGCCAGTTTGCCGGGCTGAACCTGGAGCGTATTCCCGACGAAACCACCATCCTCAATTTCCGTCGTTTGCTGGAGAAGCACGAGTTAGCGGCTGGGATTCTGGCGGTGATCAATGGTTACCTGGGCGACCGTGGCCTGTCGCTGCGCCAAGGCACCATTATCGATGCCACGCTGATTCACGCGCCGAGTTCGACCAACAACAAGGATGGCAAGCGATCAATATCACCAGCTTTTCTTGGTGTTAACGTTAAAAAACGTTCATGCGACTGCCCTGGCGACTGCTCTTGTATCGTAGCCATACCCTTCCTACACCAACTACATTAGTAAATGCGCTCGCAGCAGCCGACGTCGGCGCATGCTCGACCAACTCGAAACGCTCATAGTGAAAACCACGAAACCGGGTACGCAACCGGGTATAAAAAAACGGAAATTGCCCAATGCAGCTCTGCTGATCCAAAGTATCCGCAAGCTTGAGACGATGGCTGAGGGGTTGAAGCTCATCGGCAGAGCGAGAAACAATCTCAGGCAAAAGCGGTACAGGGCATCGGCAAAAGGGAGGGCCACATGCTCTTTCACCTTGCCGCGCGACACCAAGGCCAAGCTAAAGGGCCTGGCAAAAAGCGCTGGAACTACCGAAACAGCGATCATAGAAAGCCTGATCGAAGAAGCTCAGCAATCGAGCCAAGATCGGAAAGAGGAAAAGCGGCGCTGGGCTCTGGAGAAAACAATCACCCGCAACTCAAGCAAGCTTGCGCAAGAGCTGAACAAAATCAGACTCGACGCGACCACGAGACACCTAGACACCTGCTTGAAACGACTGTCAGGCTGGCAGGTATATCTTAACGAGCAGGCACCCGAGCTTTCCTCTGAGCAGGAGTCCGAAGCTAACAAGATTGCCGAGAAGCGAATGCGCGAGATCCAGGAGGCAATCAGGGCCATCGTAGCGAAGCATGAAATGATGAGCCCAAGGAACATCTGAGATCACCTCCCCCAGGCAGCGGCCCACCTCAGTGTGGGTCAAAGTATGGGTCTATATGACCTTTAAAATAAAAATTATTTAAAATCAAAGATATACAAGACAAGAAAGCCGGCCACAAGCCGGCTTTTTTATTGCCCGCGATTTAGCCTTCCGCTTCGTCCTCCGGGCGGCCGACGCGAACCTGGTTTCGACCTCCGTGCTTGGCGTCATAGAGCGCCTTGTCCGCCCACGCGATCAACTGATCGATCTCATGCTGCCCGGCCTGCGTCTGGGCCACGCCGATGCTAACCGTGATCTCGATGTTGCCCGCTGCGGTCGTCAATGGCGCCTGCTCAATGGCCATGCGGATCTTCTCGGCCACACTGCGTGCGCCGTCGGGATCTGTATGCGGCAGTGCAATTGCAAACTCCTCTCCACCGAGACGGCCGAACAGATCGTGCGCGCGCAGCATGCTGGCGCATGTCGCAGTGAACTGCTTGAGTACCGCGTCGCCGATCGGATGGCCGTGCACATCGTTGACGCGTTTGAAGTGGTCGATGTCGAGCATCAGCAGGCTGAGGCTTTCATCGTGGCGGCGAGCCCGGGCAAGCTCGGCCTCCAGGCCGGTCAGGAACGATCGACGGCTGCTCACCCCCGTCAGCACATCGGTATTGGCCAGCTGCGCCAGTTGATCGTGAGACTGGCGCAGCTTTTCCGTGCTCTGGAAATAGCGACTGCTCAGGACGAATATCAGCAGCGCGACCACTGCCAGCAGCAGCGAGATGATGCCAGCCGAGGCAATCAGCAACTCTCTGCGCTTATGGAACGCCGCCATGAAGTCCTTCGGCGACAACAGCACCACAACCACGACATCGCCATCCGTCAGCCGCCGGTAGGCACCCAAGCGATACTCACCGTCTATAGAACTTACACCTTCGTAGAAACCATGTGCCGGAGCATTCTGATCGAAGTAAGGTCTGTCTTCCGGCACTTTAAAGCGACCGTAGCGACCAGGTATCGCAACTCCTGAGGCGATAGCTCGCAAACTGCGGTCGGTGCCAACTAAGGCGATGCTGCCGTTCGCGCCAACGTTGATCTGCTGGTAATAGTCAGCAAAGAAGTTGGTGGGCACAGAGAGCACTAACACACCGGAGAACTCACCATCTTGGTGAATCGGGCGGGTGAACTGGATCGTCCATTGTTTCGACACCCTCCCCAGAACCGGCTTGCTGATGAACAGA
This sequence comes from Stutzerimonas chloritidismutans AW-1, assembly GCF_000495915.1. Lineage (GTDB taxonomy): Bacteria > Pseudomonadota > Gammaproteobacteria > Pseudomonadales > Pseudomonadaceae > Stutzerimonas > Stutzerimonas chloritidismutans. The sequence continues at coordinate 23,798 of NZ_AOFQ01000035.1, read as the reverse complement.
CGATCTTCTAACGGGTGATCGCGATGCACACGGAAGTGCTCGCGATCACTCAAGTTCACAGGCTTTTCGGAAGAGGCGAGATTGGAAAAAACCAAAAAGCCGTTCTTGTCTATCACCGCAACCTGCTTGACGAAATTTCCGTAGTTCAGCAATCCCTCGTATACGTAGCTCTGAGAGGCAGAGCGCTCAAGCATATGCTTGCGCATGTCCAGTAACACGAAATCCATTAGCCCAATGACGCTTTGTACATGCGCTTCGAAGGCTGTAGCCAGGTTCATTGCATCATTGCGCGCCGTGTCCATAGCCAATGTGCGCTGATGTTTGACCTCATCCAAAACGAAGGACCACATCGGAACCAGTGCGAATACAAGAATAAGAACTGCAAATAGCCCTGCTTTACGTTTCAAGCGTTACTACCTTTAGACCTACAAAAAGTTCTCTGATGCCGAATGCAGGCAGCCGTCGAGGTCGGGACTCAGGACCTAGTCCACACGTAGGGTGTAGCTCCCCGCACTCAAATAGCTACGGCATTGCGATGATGTCATAGCGCCATTCTTTTATCCTAAAAAAAAATTTAGCCACTTTATTGGCGCCGCTATACCCACTGCTTTAGCAGGGATTCCCGTGACCGTACGGTTTCGCTATGGTGGCATTCAGGTATCACGGAGTGATCGCATGGTCCGGGGCTCAATCCTATTGCTGATGTTCATCGCCTTGCTCGGCTGCCAGCCCGACCCGGACTCCGTCCGGGTCGGCAGTAACCGCTGGCTCGGCTATGCACCGTTCTATCTGGCGGACGAGCTGCAATGGACGGCCCCGAGCGGTGTTCGCCTGGTCGAATACCCGACCACCACCGGTGTGCTGCGCGGCTTTCGCAATGGCATGCTGGATGCCGCCATGCTGACCCTGGACGAAACGCTGCTACTGCAGGCCAGCGCCGATCTGAATCTGGAGATCATTCTGGTCACCAATGTCTCCGCCGGCGCGGACGTCCTGTTCGCCCGCGCCCCGATAGCCACGGTCGACGATCTGCGCGGCCGGCGAATCGGCGTGGAGAACACTGCGCTTGGTGCCTATTTCCTTTCCCGTGTGCTGGATCAGACGCAGCTGACCATTGCAGACTTAGAGGTGCTCAGCCTGCCGGTGCATGAGCAGGTCGAGGCGTATGCCGCCGGACGTGTCGATGCGGTTATCACCTTCGCCTCGGAAGGGCCGGCGCTGGAGGCCAGCGGCGCGCGCCGCATCTTCGACAGCCGCCAACTGCCGGGGGAGATCGTCGACGTTCTGGTCGTTGATCGCCAGCGGGTCAATCCTGAGCAGCGCAAGCGCCTCAGAGCGCTCTGGTTCGACGCCCTGCGCGCCTGGCAGGATCATCGCAACGAAGCCGACCCGCGCCTGCTCGCACGCCTGGGCCTGACGCCCGCTGCGCTGCAGGTCACGCTGGACGGCTTGCTCATGGGCGATCGCGCGGTCAATCGCGAATGGCTCCGTGACGGCCAGCTACACCGCAGCATCGAACGTCTGAACCAGTACATGGGCGAACGACAACTGCTGAACAACGTCCGGCATGAGGGGCTGGTCCCCCGCTGTGAGGTGCTCGAATGCTGACAAGACTGTCGCTGCGAAAATCGCTGCCCCTGCTGCTGGGCATCTTCGGCCTGATGTTCACGGTGCTCTTGACCACCTGGCACCTGCCGACGCGCATCGAGGAAACGCTCACCGACTGGCGCGACCACACTGCACAGCACCTCGCCCTGCTGCAGAGCAGCCTGAGCGACCATCGCCGGCTGGGGCGCAACGCCGAGCTGGAGACGGAGCTGGCCGACCTGGCGAGCCTGGAGGGGGTGCGCTGGGCGATGGTGATCGACCCTGACCTGCAGATAATCGCCACCACCCGGCTGGGCCTGACCGCCGAGCGCCTGGAGCTGATCGACGCCGCCGCGCTCAAGTCCCATGTCGACAGCGGTCGTCCCGCCTGGGCCGGCGAAGGCGCGCGACAGCTGGCGATCTACCCGCTGGACCGTGTCGCACAGAACGGCAAGCCGGTGCGCGAAGCGCTGCTGGCCGAATACGACTTCACGCCGATGCTCGCGCAGACCAAACGTGACGCATGGTTCTATCTGGCCCAGACCCTGACGTTATTGCTGCTGCTCGGCCTGATCCTCAACCGCATCTACGGACGCCTGCTGACGCGCCGCCTGGCGCGCATCGACCAGGCCGCACGGCAGTTCGCCATCGACCAGCGACCACAGACCCTGGCGGTGGCCGGCCGCGATGAGATCGGCCGGCTCGCCGCCACCCTCAGTCGCATGATGAACCAGCTGCACGAGCGGCAGCTGGCCCTCAGCGAAAGCGAACAGCTGCTACGCGACCTGATCGACACGGCGCCGATCGGCATGCTGGTGGTCGACCGCGAACTGCGCGTGCTGCAAGCCAACCCCGCGGCTGCCGCACTGTTCGGCTGCACGCCGGAGGAGCTTGTCGGCAACGTGCCGGACGACCGCCTGACCGAACGCGATGCCACCGCACGCCTGCGCAGCACGCCGGCGAACACGACGCTGGAGTTGACCGGCCGCCGAAACGGTCAGGACATTCCGCTGGAGATCAGCTGCACGCCATTCCAGCGCTACGGCGTGCGCCATTTCCTGGTCCTGCTGCGCGATATCAGCGACCGCCTGCGCGCCGAGCAACGACTGCGCTTTCTCGCCCATTTCGATCCGCTGACCCAGCTGGCCAACCGCAACTACCTGATGCAGCGCCTCGACCAGCTGTTGGCAGCCCGCCTACCGCTGAGCCTGCTCTACCTCGATCTGGACCACTTCAAGCGCATCAACGACAGCCTCGGCCATGAAGTCGGGGACAAGCTGCTGATACAGATCGGCGATCGCCTCGGCCAGCTGATGCCTGAAAAATCCCTGCTTTCGCGCACAGGCGGCGACGAGTTCATGCTGTTGATCGACGGCAGCGATGCCCGGCGTGCAGAACAACTGTCGCAAGTCATCATCGACCGCTTCGAGCTGCCGGTGCGCATCGGTCAGTACGAGTGCTTCGTCAGCCCGAGCATCGGCATCGCGGTCAGCGACGGCCGGCACAGCACCACCGAGCTGCTCAAGCGCGTCGACCTGGCGCTGTACGCGGCCAAGGATGCCGGACGCAATCGTACCGTCATCTACAACGAAGCACTCAGCGACGCGGCCGCCAGCCGCCGTGAACTGGAGCAGGCACTGCGGCGCGCGCTGGATCACGAAGAGTTCGTGCTGCATTACCAGCCGCAGGTCAACGCCCAGGGTGAACCGGAAGTCATGGAGGCCCTGCTGCGCTGGGCTTCTCCGGACCGCGGCCTGGTGCCGCCCGGGGTGTTCATTCCAGTACTGGAAGAGAGCGGCATGATCATTGAGGCGACCCGCTGGGTGTTTCGTGAAGCCTGCCGACAGGCTTGTCGCTGGCACGCCATGGGGCATGCGCTGCGCATTGCGGTCAACCTCTCGCCACTGGACTTCCGCCAGGCGGATCTGGCCGGCAGCCTGCTGGCGATTCTCGAGGAAGAAGGCGCATCAGCAAGCATGCTGGAACTGGAGGTCACCGAGAGTGCGCTGCTCGAAGCCGATGAGCATGTCCAGCAGACCCTCGGCCGCCTGAAGGCCGCCGGGCTGCCGCTGCTGCTCGACGACTTCGGCACCGGCTATGCCTCGCTGACCTATCTGCAACGCTTCCGCTTCGATGGCATCAAGATCGACCGCGAGTTCGTCAGCGGGCTGCCGGATAGCGAACAGTCGGTCGCGCTGGTGCGCGGCATCCTCACCATGGCCAGCCACCTCGGCCTGTACGTGGTCGCCGAAGGCGTGGAGAACGAGCGTCAGGCGGCGTTCCTGCGGCTCAACGGCTGCCCCAGCTTGCAGGGATTCCACTACGCACGGCCGCAGCCGGCAGCGCAGTGCCGCCTGCAGCAGAACGGTCGACCGATCAACCTGCAGCTGCCGCTGGACGGATAAGCACCGACCGGCGTGCCAGCATTAAGCCTGCAATTGCGAACGGTTCGCATCTGGGATAGTTTCGTTGCCCCTCTCGGTGGCACGCTCCCATGCGCGACAACAACAAGATTTCCGATTCCTGCCTGCAGTGTTACGTCCATCATCGCCAGCAACTGGTCGCCCACCTCACGCGCCTCGGCGGCTGTCGCGCGCTGGCCGAGGACCTGGCGCAGGATGCCTGGCTGAAGCTCGCCCAGGTCATGCGCGAGCAGCGTCTCGACAATCCCAAGGCCTATCTCTTTCGCATCGCCACCAATCTGCTCCGCGACGCCATGCGCCATCGCGCCTTGCTCGGTGCATCAGACGAAGCTCCGCTCGAACTCATCGAAGCCGTGCAGGCCGACCCCTGCTCTCTGGTTGAAAACCACTGCGCGTTGCAATGCGTGCTACGCCAGCTCGATGACCTGCCGCCGCGTTGCCGCGAGGTGTTCGAACTGGCCCGGCTGGAAGGTCTCAGCCAGGCCGAGATAGCCGGACGCCTTGCCATCTCGGTGAATACCGTGATCGCCCAGCTTGCTAAGGCGCGCCAGCGACTGGAGCGGCCGTAACTTTTTTCTTCGACGCCGTAATGGTTTTTCCGCGCTGATTCGTCTTGCCTGTGCCCTTGCGCAATTGAGAGTTATTCTCGATTAACCGGCATCCTCGCAGATGCTTTCGTGCGGTCCAGCCGCCAGACAAGAAACCACCGAAGCCGCGAAAACGGCCCGCTCCGGGTCGCGGCCGCGCTCGGCCCGAGGAATGTGCATGACCCCGTCCAGTACCGTAGTGCCCTTCGCCCCCGGCCCCGTCAGCAACGGGCTGTTCACCCGCAGCAATCACGATGACTACCGCCAGCTCATGCAGCAGGGGCTGAACCTGGTGCAGCAGTGTCTGCAGCGCCAGCAGCAGCCGTTCAGCGGCATCCTTCCGCAGGAACTGGCCGCCGATTTCGAGCGCGTCGATCTTGAGCGTCCGCTGGGCGACGCCGGCGCCGCGCTGCGCGAGCTGGATCAGCTCTACCTGCGCGACGCGGTGTACTTCCACCACCCGCGCTACGTCGCCCACCTCAACTGCCCGGTGGTGCTGCCGGCGCTGCTTGCCGAAGTGCTGGTGTCGTCGCTCAATTCTTCGCTGGACACCTGGGACCAGAGCGCCGGCGGCACGCTGATCGAACAGCGCCTGATCGATTGGACCTGTGCGCGTATCGGCCTCGGCGGTCAGGCCGACGGCGTGTTCACCAGCGGCGGCACCCAGTCCAACCTGATGGGCCTGCTGCTGGCCCGCGAGCACGTCTGCAACCGCCTGCCCGGCCACGGCGGCAATCTGCGTCATGGCCTACCGGCCGATGCCGCCGGGTTACGTATCTTCGCCTCCCGCGCCAGCCACTTCAGTGTGCAGAAATCCGCAGCGCTGCTGGGGCTGGGCTACGACGCCGTGCGCAGCATCGAAACCGACAGTGCCCAGTGCATGAGCGTGCCGGCGTTGGCCCAGGCCCTGGCCGACTGTCAGCGCCTGGGCGAGCTGCCCATGGCCGTGGTCGCCACCGCCGGCACCACCGACTTCGGCAGCATCGATCCGCTGCCGGAAATCGCCGCGCTGTGCCAGCACTATGGCGTCTGGCTGCACGTCGACGCGGCCTATGGCGGCGGTCTGCTGGTCGCACCGCGCTACCGCGACTGGCTGGCCGGTATCGAGCACGCCGACTCGGTCACCGTCGACTACCACAAGTCGTTCTTCCAGCCGGTCAGCTGCAGCGGCTTCTTCGTTCGCCAGCGTCAGCACCTGAGCTACATCACTCACCACGCCGACTACCTCAACCCGCGCAGCCAGACCCGCGAGGGCACGCCGAACCTGGTCAACAAGAGCATCCAGACCACCCGCCGCTTCGACGCACTGAAGCTCTGGCTGACCCTGCGCATCCTCGGCGCCGAGCATATCGGGGCGATGTTCGAGGAGGTCATCGACCGCGCTGCCGACACCCATCGCCTGCTCGCCGAAGACCCGGCCTTCGAGGTCTTCGCCCCGCGCCTGAGCACGCTGGTGTTCCGTTTCGTCGCCCCGGGCGTGGCCGACGAGCGCCTGGATGCGATCAACCGCGAAATCCGCAAGGCGATCTTCCGCTCCGGCGCGGCGGTGATCGCCGCCACCGTGGTCGAGGGCCGGCAGCACCTCAAGTTCACCCTGCTCAACCCGGAAACCACGCTGGACGACCTGCGCACCATCGTCGAGCTGATTCGCGGCCACGGCACTCGCCTGCTCGACGGCCTACCCACCGCCGCCAACCAGTAAGGAGATCGCACATGAACAAGATGTATGACTTCATTGGCATCGGCATTGGCCCGTTCAACCTCGGCCTGGCCTGCCTGGCCGAACCCATCGACGGGCTCGATTGCCTGTTTCTCGACCGCGCCGAGGGTTTCAACTGGCATCCCGGCATGATGCTCGACAGCGCCACCCTGCAGACGCCGTTCATGGCCGATCTGGTGACCCTGGCCGACCCCACCAGCCGCTTCAGCTTTCTCAACTACGCCAAGCAGGTCGGGCGGCTGTACGCCTTCTACATCAAGGAAGACTTCTTCCTGATGCGCCGCGAGTACAACCAGTACTGCCAGTGGGTGGTCGAGCAGCTCGACAGCCTGCGCTTCGAGCACTTCGTCCAGCACGTCGACTACCTCGACGAGCGCCGCTGCTACCGGGTGCGCGGCGTGCACACGCGTAGCGGCGAGGGCTTCGAGTTCCTCACCCGCCGTCTGGTGCTCGGCACCGGCACCACGCCCCATCTGCCGACCTGTTGCGAGGCACTGGCCGAGCACGTCAGCCACAGCGGCAACTACCTGCAGGACAAGTCGCGACTGCAGGGCAAACGCTCGATCACCGTGGTCGGCAGCGGCCAGAGCGCGGCGGAGATCTACTACGACCTGTTGCAGGAAATCGACCGCCACGACTACCAGCTGAACTGGATCACCCGCGCGCCGCGCTTCTTCCCGCTGGAATACACCAAGCTGACGCTGGAAATGACCAGCCCGGAGTACATCGACTACTTCCACAGCCTGCCGCGCAACACCCGGGAAAAGCTCATCGATAGCCAGAAGGGCCTGTACAAGGGCATCAACGCCACGCTGATCAACGCCATCTACGACGAGCTGTACAACCAGAGCCTCAAGGGCGAGGTGCCGACCCAGCTGCTGACCAACGCCGAGCTGCGTCGCTGCCAGCGCCTGAGCGATGGCACGCTGGAGCTGGAGTTCTTCCAGCACGAACTGGAGCAGAGCTATCGCCACCGCTGCGACGCACTGGTGATGGCCAGCGGGTATCAGTACCGCCTGCCGCGCTGCATCCAGCCGATAGCCGAGCGCATCGCCTGGCAGGCGCCGGAGCGCTTTGCCGTGGCGCGCAACTACAGCATCGACCGCAACGGCGGTGAGGTCTTCGTACAGAACGCCGGGCTGGTCGATCACGGCCTGGTGACGCCGGATCTCGGCATGGGCTGCTACCGCAATGCCTCAATCCTGCGCGAGATCTGCGGGCGCGAGCACTACGCGGTGGAAACGAAGATCGCCTTCCAGCAGTTCAGCCTGCCGCAGCCGGTGACACCCCAGGGCGCGGTGGCGGCGCGATGACGCTGCGACGCGCGCTGATCGGCATGACGCTGCTGGCGGTGCTCGGCGACAGCCTGCTGATGCCGTTCTATCCGCAGTACTTCGCCGAACGCTTCGGCGAGCTGCGCAGCGAGCAGGTCGGCCTGTACCTGGCCGCGGTATGCCTGGTGGCGATGCTTGCCTTGCCGCTGTGGGTGCGCCTGTCCAGGCATGCGCATCCGCTGCGCCTGCTGATCTTCGGCCAGTTGATGGCTGGGCTGCTGGCGCTGGCCTGCGCGGCGATCGAGCAGCAATGGCTGTTCTGGCCGGTGTCGCTGACGATGATCGCCTTCAAGGCCAGCTACCTGCTGATGTATCCCTACGTCATGGGCCTGGTGGGCACCGACCAGCAGGTGCGCACCATCGGCCTGCTCTCGGTGGTGGTGCATCTGGGCGCAATCGCAGGCGCGACGCTGGGCGGCGGGGTGCTGCATTACCTCAGTCCGGCGCGGATGTTCGTGCTGATGGGCCTGATGGATTTCGTGCAGATGGCTGTCAGCCTGCTCTTGTTGCGCCATGCGCCGCAACCGACTCGGGTCGATGCAAGCACGCCACCGCGGCCGCGCGGGGAGCACCTGGCCATTGCCCGGCTGTGCCTGCTGATGCTGGCGTTCTACTTCTGCATCTACCTGGCGCGGCCGTTCTTCACGGTGTACTGGGAACAGCTCGGCGGGCCTCAGGCAAGCTGGATCACCGGCCTGGTCTATGCCATTCCCGGCATGCTGGCGCTGCTCGCCCTGGCCCTGCACTACCACGCCGGGCAGCACCTGACCGCCTGGCTGCTGCTGGGCGCGACCGGGCTGGCGTTGCAGGGCATCGAGCAGATGCCGCTGGTACTGGCCGGGCGCGTGCTATTCGGCTGGGCGCTGTACCAGCTCACCGTCGCGCTGGATGCACGACTGTTCGCCCTCAGCCGGCCGGAGCACTACGGCCGCGACTACAGCCTGATCAACATCTTCCAGAACCTCGGCGTGCTCGCCGCGTCGTGGCTCGCCGGATTGGTGGTGCGCGATGCCGGCCTCGCCGCGCCGTTCTTCCTGTCCGCCCTCGGCCTCGTTCTCACCGCCTACGTACTGCGCTGGCTGCTGGTTTCAGCACCAGTCAGCGCGTCTCTCTGTGGAGCCAAATCATGAATACCGCTCTTTCCCGCGCGGATGGTCCGCGCTTCGTTCGCTACTGCGCGCTTGGCGCCATGCACTTCGAGACCGTGCAGCCGGAGCATTTGCCGCTGCTGCAGGACTGGCTGCGCCGCGACTATGCGCGCTTCTGGGCCATGAGCCATCTGAGCCTGGCGCAATTGGCCGACTATGTTGGCGAGATCCAGCGCAGCAGCCATCGCGACATTGCCATCGGTATGTGCAACGGCGAACCCGCGTTCCTTTTCGAGGGCTATCACCCAGCCCATGACCGCCTCGCCGATCACTACCAGGTGCGCCCCGGCGACCGCGGCATGCACCTGCTGCTCGCACCCTGCGAAAAGCCCGTGCACGGCTTCAGCCTGGAAGTCATACGCAGCATCCTCGCCTATCAGTTCGCCGACCCATTCGCGCGGCGCATCGTCGTCGAGCCCGACGCGCGCAACGCCAAGGTGCATGCCTTGAACCAGCGCGTCGGCTTCGTCTACCAGCGCCTGCTGCACCTACCGGAAAAGGACGCCTGCCTGGCGTTCTGCACCCGCGCGCAGTTCCTCGCCACCCTTCAGGAGAATCCGCAATGAATCAGCTCGTGCAACTGCCAACCGCCGCCGGCGACCTGGCCACCGAACACCTGCAGGCCGAACACTGGGCCCGCGCCAATCGCCTGCTGCTGAAGAAAGCCCTGGCTGAATTCAGCCACGAAAAGTTGTTCAGCCCCGAGCCGCTGGGCGACAGCCACTACCGCGTCGCAGTGCCGGACAGCTCAACCGAGTACCGCTTCAAGGCACGAAGGCTGGCGCTGGACCACTGGTCCATCGTTACTGACTCCATTGAAAAATTCAGCAATGGCCAGCCGCAGCCACTGGACGCGCTGAGCTTCATCATCGAGTTCGCCGACACCCTGGGCATCTCGGAAAACAACCTGCCGGTCTACCTCGACGAGATCAGCAGCACCCTGTTCGGCAGCGCCTACAAGCTCGCCAACAGCCCGCTGAGCGCTGCCCAGCTGGCCCTGGCGGACTTCCAGCAGATCGAGACTGGCATGCGCGAAGGCCACCCGGGCTTCGTCGCCAACAACGGGCGGATGGGCTTCGACGCTCAGGATTACCGCGCCTACGCGCCGGAAGCGGCAAGCCCGGTGCGCCTGGCCTGGCTTGCCGTGCACCGCAGCCGCGCCAGCTACAGCGCCATCGACGGGCTCGACCAGCCGACCCTGCTACGCGAGGAGCTGGGTGGTCAGCTCGAGGTGTTTCATAGCCAGCTGCGAGCGCTGCAGCTTGACCCCGACGACTACCTGCTGATGCCCGCGCATCCCTGGCAGTGGCACAACATCCTCGCCATCGGCTTCGCCGCAGAGATCGCCAACCGGCAGATCGTCCATCTCGGCCTGAGCAATGACCGCTACCTCGCGCAGCAGTCGATCCGCACCTTCTTCAACCAGAGCCAGCCGCAGCGGCGCTACGTGAAGACCGCCCTGTCGATCCTCAACATGGGCTTTATGCGCGGGCTGTCGCCCTACTACATGCAGGCGACGCCCGCGATCAACGCCTACCTTGCCGAGCGCGTGGCCAACGACCCGCTGCTGCGCGACTGCGGCTTCCAGTTGCTGCGCGAAGTCGCGGCCATCGGCTATCGCAATCCCTATTACGAGCAGGCAATGCCGGCCAGCAGTCCTTATCGCAAGATGCTTTCGGCGCTGTGGCGGGAGAGCCCGCTGGGTCACATCGAACCCGGCCAGCGGCTGATGACCATGGCCGCGCTGCTGCACAGCGATGGCGACGAACGCGCCCTGCTGCCGACGCTGATCAGCGCCTCGGGGCTGACCGCCGACCGCTGGCTGCGCCGCTATCTCAACGCCTATCTGACGCCGCTGCTGCATTGCTTCTACGCCCACGATCTGGTGTTCATGCCGCATGGCGAGAACCTGATCCTGGTGCTGGAAGATCATGTACCGGTTCGCGTGCTGATGAAGGACATCGGCGAGGAAGCGGTGATTCTCGATGGCGACGCGCAGATCCCCGAGGCCGTAGGCCGTCTCGCGGTATCGGTGCCCGACGAGCTCAAGGTGCTGTCGATCTTCACCGACGTGTTCGACGGCTTCTTCCGCTACCTCAGTCAGATTCTCGATGAGCAGGTCGACCTGCCGGAACAGCGCTTCTGGCAACAGGTCGCCGACTGCATCGCCGACTACCAGGCCAGCCAGCCTCAGCTGCGCGACAAGTTCGCCCGCTACGACCTGTTCGCCGAGGAATTCGCCCGCTCCTGCCTGAACCGTCTGCAACTGGGCAACAACCGGCAGATGCTGGATCTGGCCGATCCGGCCGGTGCACTGAAATTCGCCGGCACCCTGAAAAACCCCGTCGCGCCCTATGCTCCGGAACGCTGAAACCCAATGGGCGGATGACGAGGCGCTGAACGACCTGCTGCTGCGGGTGCGCAGCGCCCTGCCGGGACTGGACGGGCGCGTCGGCTCGCCAAGACCCGACGAGCTGATGCTCGATCGCCCGCAGCCACTGGCGGACTTGCTGGGGCACTGGCAGGCAGCGCACCCGGAAGCGGGCCGGCACTACTGGGCGGCGCGCTGCTGGACGCTGCTGGTCTGGCAGCCGATCTATCTGCAGGTGCTGGCCGTGCAACTCGACGACCAGTCGCCCGAACTGGAGGGCATCGCGCAAGGTATGCAGCAGGGCTTCGTCGCCGGTTTCTGCCTGCCGGATCATCAGCTGCTGCGCGCCGACGCCCAGCACCTGCTGCGCCATGCCGGGCAGCAGATCCGCCAGTTCTGCGCCCAGGCCCGTGCGGCTTGCGGCGCGTTGCTCGGTCTGCATCCGAAGCTCGCGCAACGCCTCGCCGCGGATTGCGTGATGGCCGCGCTGCTGCACGCGCAACGGACCGATGGTTGCGGCAACCTGCAGCTCTGCCGTCGCGCCGATGCCTGGCTGGATGCGTGCGGCATGCCGGGTGCCAGCGGCCTGCTGGCGGTGCAGCTGACCGATGGCGGCACCCGTCTCGGCTTGCAGCGCAAGGCCTGCTGCCAGCATTTCCGCCGCGCCGATGGCGAGCTCTTCGACAGCTGCCCGAAGCTGCCGCTCGCCGAGCGCACTCGACGCCTGCGCGAGCAGCATGGTTAGCGCTCGCTGACCTCAGGCAGCGTCCCGACACCTTACGCAGCTGGATACACATCACGCGGGCGAACCTTGTGGCTGCCGCGGGCGTTTCTTTGCTAATGTCGCGCCCGTTTCCGACTCGCCGCCGACGACAGGTTCCCGCATGGCCCGCAAGAAAGCTGCCCTCGATTTCGAACAATCCCTCGCCGAGCTGCAACAGCTGGTGGAACGCCTGGAAAGCGGCGAGCTTTCGCTGGAAGACTCGCTGATCTGTTTCGAACAGGGCATCGGCCTGACCCGCGACTGCCAGGCTGCGCTGAGCCAGGCCGAGCAGAAGGTGCAGATCCTGCTGGAACGCGACGGCAGCCTGCAGGAAGCCCCCTTCGAGTCGGACCCCGAAGCATGATGATCGGCGACTACCAGAAACGCTGTCAGCAGCGCGTCGACGGCTGCCTCGAAACCCTGTTCGTCCCGCCGCTGCCGCAGCTCGAACGCCTCTATCAGGCCATGCGCTACAGCGTGATGAACGGCGGCAAGCGCGTCCGCCCGCTGCTGGTCTATGCCGCCTGCGAAGCACTGAACGGCGACAAGACCAGCGCTGACGGCGCCGCCTGCGCAGTCGAGCTGATCCACGCCTACTCGCTGGTGCACGACGACCTGCCGGCCATGGACGACGACGACCTGCGCCGCGGCCAGCCCACCACGCACAAGGCCTTCGATGAGGCCTGCGCGATCCTCGCCGGCGACGGCCTGCAAAGTCTCGCTTTCGAGGCCATGGCCCAGGCCGCGCACAATCCGCAGGACGCCACGCTGCGCCTGCGCATGTTCGCCGTACTGGCCCGCGCCGCCGGGCCGGCCGGGATGGTCGGCGGTCAGGCCATCGACCTCGGTTCGGTCGGGCTCAAGCTCGATCGCGACGCCCTGGAGCTGATGCACCGGCACAAGACCGGCGCGCTGATCGAAGCCAGCGTGCAGCTCGGCGCGCTCGCCAGCGGCCATGCCGACGCCGACAACCTCGCCTCGCTGAGCCAGTACGCACGCGCCATCGGCCTGGCCTTCCAGGTGCAGGACGACATTCTCGATGTCGAAAGCGACACCGCGACCCTGGGCAAGCACCAGGGCGCCGACATCGCCCGGGACAAGCCCACCTATCCGGCACTGCTCGGGATGGACGCGGCCAAGGCCTATGCGCTGGAACTGCGCGACCAGGCACTGCACGCGCTGCGCCCGTTCGATATCTCCGCCGAGCCGTTGCGCGAGCTGGCGCGCTACATTGTCGAACGACGCAACTGAGCCTTTCGCCGAAATAGCAGTCAAACCCCTACCGGACCCGGGGCCGTTCTTATCGAACGGCCCATCGGGTAAACTGCCGCTCTTTTTTCAACAACAACGATCCGCCTGATGCCCAAGACTTTTCACGAGATCCCTCGGGTTCGCCCCGCGACGCCCGTTCTTGACCGAGCGGCGACCCCCGAACAGCTGCGCCGACTGGGCGAGGCGGAACTCGAAGAGCTTGCCAACGAATTACGCCAGGAGCTGTTGTACAGCGTCGGCCACACTGGCGGGCACTTCGGCGCCGGCCTCGGCGTGATCGAACTGACCATCGCCCTGCATTACGTCTACGACACGCCGGACGACCGCCTGGTCTGGGACGTCGGCCACCAGGCCTATCCACACAAGATCCTCACCGGGCGCCGCGAGCGCATGGCTACGCTGCGTCAGAAGGACGGCCTGGCCGCCTTCCCGCGCCGCTCGGAGAGCGAGTACGACACCTTCGGCGTCGGTCATTCCAGCACCTCGATCAGCGCCGCCCTGGGCATGGCGGTCGCCGCCCGTCTGAAAGGCGAGCAGCGCAAGTCCATCGCGGTGATCGGCGACGGCGCGCTCACCGCCGGCATGGCCTTCGAGGCGCTCAACCACGCCCCGGAAGTCGGCGCCAACATGCTGGTGGTGCTCAACGACAACGACATGTCGATCTCGCGCAACGTCGGCGGGCTGTCCAACTACCTGGCCAAGATCCTGTCCAGCCGCACCTATTCGAGCATGCGCGAAGGCAGCAAGAAGATCCTCTCGCGCCTGCCGGGTGCCTGGGAAATCGCCCGCCGCACCGAGGAATACGCCAAGGGCATGCTGGTGCCGGGCACGCTGTTCGAGGAGCTGGGCTGGAACTACATCGGCCCCATCGACGGCCACGACCTGCCGACGCTGATCGCCACCCTGCGCAACATGCGCGACCTCGACGGCCCGCAATTCCTCCATGTGGTGACGAAGAAGGGCAAGGGCTTCGCCCCCGCCGAAGCCGACCCGATCACCTGGCATGCGATCAGCAAGCTGGAGCCGGTCGGCGCCCCGGTCAAACCGAAGAAGCCCTCAGGGCCCAAGTACTCCAATGTGTTCGGCCAGTGGCTGTGCGACATGGCCGCCGCCGACCCGCGCCTGACCGGCATCACCCCGGCGATGAAGGAAGGCTCGGACCTGGTGGCCTTCAGCGAACGCTACCCGCAGCGTTACTTCGATGTCGCCATCGCCGAGCAGCACGCGGTGACGCTGGCGGCCGGCATGGCCTGCGAAGGCATGAAGCCGGTGGTGGCGATCTACTCGACGTTCCTCCAGCGCGCCTACGATCAGCTGATCCACGACGTTGCGGTGCAGAACCTCGACGTGCTGTTCGCCATCGACCGCGCCGGCCTGGTCGGCGAAGACGGCCCGACCCATGCCGGCAGCTTCGACCTGTCCTACCTGCGCTGCATCCCCGGCATGCTGGTGATGACGCCCAGCGACGAGAACGAGATGCGCCGCATGCTCACCACCGGCTATCACTTCGAGGGCCCGGCCGCGGTGCGCTACCCACGCGGCAGCGGCCCCAATGCGGCCATCGAGCCGGGGCTGGAACCACTGGAGATCGGCAAGGCCGTGGTGCGCCGTGAGGGCAGCAAGGTGGCGCTACTGGTGTTCGGTGTGCAGCTGCCCGAAGCGATGCAGGTCGGCGAGGCGCTGGACGCCACGGTGGTCGACATGCGTTTCGTCAAACCGCTGGACGAAGCCCTGCTGCGCGAACTGGCTGGCAGCCACGAGCTGCTGGTGACGATCGAAGAGAACAGCATCATGGCCGGCGCCGGCAGCGCGGTAGCCGAGTTCCTCACTGGCGAAAGCATTCTCAAACCGATGCTGCATCTAGGCCTGCCCGACTACTACGTCGAGCACGCCAAGCCCAGCGAAATGCTCGCCGAGTGCGGCCTGGATGCGGCCGGCATCGAAGCGGCCGTACGCAAGCGGCTTGCGGCACTCGGCAAAGCCTGACGTCGTTTTGGTGGATGGGTGGAGCGTCATCCACCCTACGATCGCATCACCTCCGAGCCGGCAGCGCAGCAAAGCAGGGTGGAAAACTGCGCAGCATTTTCCACGGGTGACCATCCACCCTGTATACGCCACACGCATTTGAGTCGTAGCGAGAAGCCACGCCGCGTTTACCGCGCTGCGGTGGATGGGTGAAGCGTCATCCACCCTACACTGGCCACTCCGAGTCGCACTATCGGCAGACTCGCTCCCCTCAAAGTGGGCGGATGTTCAGCCACGCAACAACAAATCACCCTCGATCGGCACGTAACGCGTCGCCGCACGGATCAGCGATTGCGCGGTAAGTCCCGGTACGCCATAGGCGGTCGCTTCGGCGCCGCCGGCCCGCACCCGATCGAGCAGCAGGTCGAAATCGCCATCGCCGGACGCCAGCACCACCTCGTCGACCCGTGCCGCCGCATCCAGCACGTCGATGGTGATGCCCACATCCCAGTCACCCTTGGCCGAGCCGTCGCTGCGCTGGATATAGGGCTTGAGCTTTACCGTGAAACCGAGGTTGCGCAGGATTTGCTGAAACTGCTGCTGGCGTGCGTCACCGCGCTCGATGGCGTAGGCATAGGCCTCGACGATGGTGCCGCGACGGCTGACATCGGCCCACAACGCGGAATAGTTGAAGTGGCAGCCATGGGCCTGCCGCACGGTGTAGTAGAGGTTCTGTACATCGGCGAACAGGGCAATCTTCTTCACGCGGCGGCCCGAATCTGAAAGGGGGCTCCAGTATGGACGGCGAAATCGCACATGTCCCGTCCTTGCCGCATCCGTTACAGTGGCGCCCCGAAACGATTACTCACCTTCGGTCTGCAATGAACGTTCTTGCCATCCTGCGTGACGCCTGGTTCTTCTACTCCCGCCACTTCCTGACCATCGTCCGGCTCTGCCTGCCGCTGATCCTGCTCGAAAGCGCGACACGCCTGGCGCTCGATCACTGGCTCGGCGAAAACGTCCTGCCCGCCCTGGACCTGCTGGTGGGCCTGATCTTCTATCCGCTGTACGTCGGCGCGCTGATCCTTTACCTGGATGCGCGCAGCCGTGGCCACGATCCGGCGCTGCGTGCGGTCTACGCCCGGGCCCTGCCGCTGTGGCCAGCGCTGGCCGTGCTCTCGGGGCTCGGCTCACTGCTGATCATGCTCGGCGCCTCGCTGTTCGTGCTGCCCGGCATCTGGGTCATGGTCAAGATCGCCTTCGCCGAGTACCTGCTGGTCTTGCGTGGCCAAACACCGCTGGCGGCGCTGAAGGAGAGCTTCGCCCTCACCCGCGGGCATTTTTTGCTGATACTGGGCTGCGTGATGACCGTGCTGTTGCCGATCTGGATGCTGGAAATCTGGATCGCCGCCCAGCTGTTCGCCGAGCAGACGCCACCACTGGTGCCGGCGATGTTGCTGGACGCCGTGGTCGGCCTGCTGCAGTTGCTGCCGACGATCATGCTGTTCCGCTGCTTCATGCTCTGCACCGAGCCGCCGACACGCCAGCCGGACAACGGCTGAGCGGTCTTTCGACGGAGGTTCAGGCGAGGCGCGCAGAGCCTGCTAGGCTTGCTCCGGCCACATCAGGAGACCCCGCCATGGCCGACCAGAACCCAAGCATCCTTTCGCACATTTCACTGGGCAGCAATCGCTTCGACGAAGCGGTTGCCTTCTACGACCAGGTCCTCGCCACCCTTGGCTGCAAGCGAATCCTCGAACACCCCGGCGCGGTCGCCTGGGGCCGTGAATACCCGGAATTCTGGATTCAACGACCCATCGACGGCGGCAGCGCGTCGGTGGGCAACGGCACCCATGTCGGTTTTTTCGCTGCGAATCAGGCCGAGGTCGACGCCTTCCATCGCGCGGCGATCACCGCCGGCGCAAGCGATGAGGGCGCACCCGGCCCGCGCCCGGAATATGGCGAGCCCTACTACGGCTGTTTCGTACGCGATCTGGACGGCCACAAGATCGAGGCGTCCTACTGGGACGAGGCGCTGATGCAGCAACTCTACGGCAGCGGCAGCTAGCCCGCTGCGCTCAGGAGGCGCGCCCGCCGAGCAGCCGCGGTAACAGCAGGCTCTGGTACAGCCGCGGAAAACAGCGCGCCAGCAGCTGGGCCTTCCAGTCCAGGTTCGACAGCACCAGCAGCCGGCGCCGGCGCAGCGCGCCCTGATAGATCGCCTCGGCCACGTCCTGCGGCGAAGCGACCCGACCGATGTCCAGCACCGGCGTGGGCGCTGTCGAACCATCGCCGACCAGCACGTTCTTGCGCAGATCGGTGGCGGTGTAGCCGGGGCAGACCAGCATGACGTTGACGTCGGTTTCCCGAAGCTCGCAACGCAGCGTCTCGAACAATCCGTGCAGGGCATGCTTGCTGGCGTTGTAGGCTGCGCGGTTGGGCACCGGCGAATACTGCGAAAGCGAGCTGAGCACAATGATCTGCCCGCCGCGGGAGATCAGACTGGGCAGCGCGGCCTGAGTGCAATGCAGCGCGCCGTAGAAATTCACCGCCATCACCCGCTCGAACACTGCCAGGCTGGTATTCGCTACCGGGCTGCGGTGAGTGATGCCGGCGTTGTTGACCAGCACGTCGATGCCGCCGTAACGCTCCACCACCAGCGCAATCGCGCGCTGCACCGCCTCGGCATCGCTGACGTCACAGCACAACCCCAGCGCATCGGCATTGTGGTGATCGGCCAGATGCTGCACCAGGCCATCCAGCGCATCCTGATGCAGATCGAAGATCACCAGCCGCGCGCCAGCCTGGGCCATGCGCACCGCCAGCGCGCGGCCGATCCCGGCACAGCCGCCGGTGATCACCACCAGCTTGCGGTTGAACACCTTGCGATCGAACACCTTGCGCTGCATACCCCTACTCCTTCGTGCCGCACGCCTGCCTTTCGGTATGAGCATAGGTCGATATAGGCCGACATTCCTCACGCTGCTGCAGCAATATGGCTCATGGACAACCGGGCATCGGCTGCGCATGCTTGTTGGAACAGCGCAAGGCAGCGATCGATCCATTGAAAGCATTCATCTATCTGGCCCTGGCCTCCCTTCTCGGCTTACCAGCCGCGGTCCTGGCCAATCCCGTTTCGCAACGCGTCCTCAACGTCGGCTACTACGAGTTCGCCCCGGCCATCTACACCGATGCCCAGGGCATGGCACGCGGCGAGCTGGCCGAACTGACCCGCCGCGTCGCGCGTGAGGCCGGCTACGGCGTGCGCTTTCGAGGGCTGCCCGGTGCCCGCCTCTACGCGGCGCTGGAGAATGGCAGCATCGACCTCTGGCCCGGTGCCAAAGGCAAACCGGAACTGGCGACCCATACGTTGGAAGGCCGGCATACGCTCAGCCAGATCAATCTCAACCTCTACCGCCTTGCCGGTACGCCGGCGCCGCGCCTGCCGGACGACCTTGCCGGCAAGTCGCTGATCCTGATCGGCGGCTACAGCTACTGGCCGAACGTCAACGCGCTACTGGACGATCCCGGCCTCGACCTGCGCCTGCTGCGCACCAGCAATCACCTTTCCGCGCTGGAAATGCTGCAGCGCAACCGTGGCAATTACCTGCTCGACTACCAGATTCCAGTGGAACAGGCCCGCCAACGACTACGGATGGAAGCGCTGCCCTACCAGCGCCTGGCCCAGGTGCCGATCCACTTCATCGTCTCGCGTCATGCACGCGACGCCGCGACCATCGTCACTGCGCTCGACGACGCCTATGAAGCGTTGCGCGTCGCCGGCGAGGACCTCAGCCTGCCCTCGGACTGAGCCTACTGCCCGCGTGGCTTGGCCCGTGCGGTCGGCTCGGCGATCAGCGGGTCGTCCGGCCAGTAATGCTTGGGATAGCGCCCCTTCAGATCCTTCCTTACCTCGGCGTAGGTGTTGGCCCAGAAACTCGCCAGGTCCTGGGTGACCTGTACCGGACGCCGCGCTGGCGACAGCAGGTGCAGCTTGACGACCTGTCGGCCACCAGCAATCCGCGGCGTGTCGGCCAGGCCGAACAGCTCCTGCAGACGCACCGCGAGCACCGGCGGCTGCTCGCTGTAGTCCAGCCGAATGCGCGAGCCGGACGGCACGCTGACCGCCACCGGCGCCTGCTCATCCAGGCGCTGCGGCAGCGGCCAGGGCAGCAGCGTGGCGAGCATGCCGGCCAGATCGAGCTGGGCGAAGTGCGCCAGGCGCGACACCTTGCCGAGGTAGGGCAGCAGCCAGTCGCCCAACCGTTCCAGCAGTGCAGCATCGCTGACGTCCGGCCAGTCGCTGCTGTTGCCTGCGTCCAGATCGAGCTGACGCAGCAGGTCGATGCGCGCCTGCCACTGGCGCAACTCCGGCGTCCAGGCCAGCAGTTCCAGGCCCTTGCGCCGCACCAGGCCGAGCAGCGCGCGAGCCCGGGCGTCATCGTCGAGGTTCGGCAGTGGTTCGCGGCTGAGCACCAGTTCACCGATCCGCCGCTGCCGTTCGGCGCGCAGCACGCCCTCGCGCTCGTCCCACTCCAGCTCATCGCGCAGAGACACCTGTTCGGCCAGCGGTCCGTCGAACAGCGCCGGGTCCAGCGCGACCGCCCGATAGATGCGCTCCTCGCGTTGTCCCTGATGGCTGCCCAACTCGGCGATCACCAGCCAGGGCTCCTTCATCAATGCATCCGGCTCACCGAACAGCGCCGCGCGCCCGTTGGCCAGACGATAACCACCGCCACCGTCGCGGCGCTGCCGGGCGACGCGGTCGGGGTAGGCGAAAGCCAGCAGCGTGGCCAGCGCGTGCTGTTCGTCCAGCGCTCCGTCGCCCTGCCCCGGAGCGCCGCGCAGCAGGCCACGAAACTGCCGGGCCAGCTGCCGCACTCGCTGCACCGCAGCGCCACGGCCGCTCTGCAACTGGTGCAGACGCAGCGCCAGATCGGCGCCGCCGCTGCGCTGTCCGCCGGATTGAATGTCACGCTCGACCAGCAGCGCCGCGACATCCGCCGCCAGCGCGCCAATACCCAAGCCATGCCCGCGCAGCAGCATGTGCGCCAGCCGCGGGTGTGCCGGCAACTCGGCCATGGCCTGACCGTGGCGGGTCAGCTGCCAGCCGCCATGTTCGTTGTGCTGCAATGCGCCAAGGCGCTCGAGCAGCGCCTGAGCCTGGGCGTAAGCCGCCGCCGGCGGCCGGTCGAGCCAGGCCAGCTCGTCCGGCTCGACACCCCAGCGCGCCAGTTGCAGCGCGACACCCGCAAGGTCCGCCTGGAGGATTTCCGCCTCGTCGTAGGCCGCCAGCTGCGCGTGCTGATCCTCGGACCACAGCCGATAGCAGACGCCCGGCTCCAGGCGCCCGGCGCGACCAGCGCGCTGCGTGGCCGAGGCGCGGGAGATGCGCCGGGTTTCCAGCCGGGTCATGCCGCTGCCTGGATCGAAGCGCGGCACCCGCGCCAGTCCGGCGTCCACCACGATGCGCACGCCTTCGATGGTCAGACTGGTCTCGGCGATGTTGGTCGCCAGCACCACCTTGCGCATGCCCGCCGGCGCCGGCTCGATGGCCGCGCGCTGCTGCGCCAGCTCCAGCTCGCCGTGCAGCGGGCAGAGCAGGATGTCGCCGCGCCCGCCCAGCTGATCGGCGAGCGCCTCGTGGACGCGGCGGATCTCGGCCTGCCCCGGCAGAAACACCAGCACGCTGCCCTGCTCGTCCTCCAGCGCCTGCAGCACCGTCTGCATCACGCGCGGCTCGATACGCTCATTCGCCGCAACGAGACGGCCCCAGCGCTGCTCGACCGGGTGCATGCGCCTTTCGCTGCGCACCACCGGCGCATCGTTGAGCAGTGCCGACAGGCGCTGGCCCTCCAGCGTCGCCGACATCAGCAGCAGCTTGAGCGGCTCGTCGCGCAGCAGTTGCCGCGCATTGAGCGTCAGCGCCAGAGCCAGATCGGCGTCCAGGCTGCGCTCGTGGAATTCGTCGAAGATCACCAGGCCGACGCCTTCCAGCGCCGGGTCGTCCTGCAGCCGCCGCGCGAGAATGCCCTCGGTGACTACCTCGATGCGTGTGTTCGGCCCGACTTTGCTGTCCAGCCGGATGCGGTAGCCGACGGTTTCGCCGACGCGCTCGCCCAGCTCACTGGCCAGCCGCTCAGCCGCTGCGCGGGCAGCCAGACGGCGCGGCTCCAGCATGATGATGCTCTGCCCGCCCAGCCAGGCTTCGTCGAGCAGCGCCAGCGGCACGCGAGTGGTCTTGCCGGCGCCGGGCGGTGCTTCGAGAACGGCTTCGTCGCGCTGTTGCAGGGCCTGGCGCAACGCCGGCAGGACTTCGTCGATCGGTAGGGAATTCATGGGCACTCGCTTCGGGCAGACGATTCAACAACCGAGGCGCCCGCCCGAAGCTGGGCGCATCAGTTGACGCTATAGCCGCGTCCGGTCAGGCAGGCGCCAAGGGCGCGCTTGTAGATGTCGGCAACGCTCGCCGCCGGAGCCGTCCGGGCGCTGGCCGGATCGAAACCGCTCTGGCTCACGGCCCAGGTATGACACTCGTAGCGATCGCGGCTCTGCTGCTCGGCGCTCTGGTCCTTGGCCGGATAGGCGATGACATCATATCGCGTGGCCTCGCTGGCCGGCAGCGGCGGATGACTGACCGGCTCGTAGACATTGCGCTCTACATTCCACAGGTAATAGGTACCGGCGGCAATGAAGTAGAGCATGCTGCCGATCCAGATTTCCCGCGCACCGGCCGGCAGGCCGTGGCTGTGACGCGGGCCCGGCACATGCTGCGTCCCCGGTCCCGCCGGCCCTCTATGCGCACCCGGCCCGGGACCGGGAGGTGCGGCGGTGACCGGCAAGGCGATGCAGAGGGAAAGAACGGCGCCAAGCGCGGCGCGCGGCAGTGACCTGGACATGATTGAACTCCGGGATGGGATGAAATCGCAGCGCGATTATCTGCCCGGCCGATGCAGCGGTCCGTCAGGCCTCGGTAAGGACTGGGTAAAGCCACCCCATGCGTCAGCGCACACGCCGAACACCCGAGCCCGCGGCATGGTCTGATATCGAGAAAACATCATCCAGCTGTCTTCCGGCCCTTGTATAGTTGCGCCACTTTTCCAGGAGGTCCTTATGCGTACTCGTAACCGAATCATCGGCGGCGTGTTGGCCGCTTCCCTGTTCACCCAGCTGGCCGCCTGCGGCACGCTGTTCTACCCGGATCGCCGCGGGCAGATCGAAGGCCGCATCGACCCGGCGATTGCGGCCCTCAACGCGGTAGGGCTGATATTTGGAATCATTCCTGGATTGATTGCCTTCGGCATCGACTTCACCACTGGCGCGATCTACCTGCCCGATGATCAGTACTCCGTGGCTCCGGAAAAACTGCAGGAAGCCATCGGCGCCGACGGCCAGATCGACCCGGCGCGCCTGAAAGCCATTATCGAGGCGGAAACCGGCCGCAGCCTGCCGCTGGCCGACCCGCGCCTGATCCAGCACAACGGCAGCGTCGAGCAGCTGGCCGCCTTCGGTCTGCGCCCCGCTGCCTGATGTCGAGAACGGCTAACAGGCGATGAGCATCAACCGCGACCACGCCCGGCTCATGCGCCGGGCGACCGCTGCGGCCCTGGCGACGGCGATCCTGCTGGCGCTGAGCAAGGCCGTGGCCTGGTGGCTGAGCGGCTCGGTGAGCCTGCTCGCCGGCCTCACCGATTCGCTGCTCGACGGCGCCGCGTCGCTGCTCAACCTGCTCGCGGTGCACTACTCGCTGCGCCCGGCCGACGACGATCATCGCTACGGCCACGGCAAGGCCGAGGCTCTGGCCGGGCTGGGCCAGGCGGCATTCATCTGCGTCAGCGCGATACTCGTTGGCGTGCAAGGCGTCGACCGCCTGCTGCATCCGCAACCGTTGGGCGCCCAGGGCGTCGGCATCGCGGTGATGATCTTTTCACTGCTGATGACGGCCATTCTGCTGAGGTATCAGCATCACGTGGTCAAGGTGACCGGCTCCACCGCCATCCGCGCCGACTCGCTGCACTACCGTTCAGACCTCTTGCTCAACACCAGCATCCTGCTCGCGCTGGTGCTGGCCAGCTTCGGCTGGGAGCGACTGGACGCACTGTTCGGCATCGGTATCGCGCTGTACATCTTCTGGAGCGCCATCACCATCGTCCGTGAGGCCGGCGCGGTGCTGATGGATACCGAACTGTCGCCGGAGATCAGCGAGCAGATGCAGAAGCTGGTCTGCGAAGTGCCGGGCGTGCATGGCTGCCATGACTTCCGCACACGCATTTCCGGCACCCGTTGGTTCGTGCAGTTGCATCTCGAGCTGCCGGGGGACCTGCCGCTGTCGCAGGCGCATGATCTGTGCGTGGCGGTGGAGAACGCGATTCACGATCGCTATCCGAATGCGGAGGTGCTGGTGCATGCCGATCCGCTTGAGGTAGCGCCGCCGAAGCGGTGATTGGAGTTTTCGGATTCCATTTCCAAGGCACCACCACAACGCCCACAACGAAAAAGACCACGCCTGGGCGTGGTCTCTTCGATTCGTCTGGCCGATGATAACGGCTTCTTCGCGCGGCGCCTCGTGAGCACCGGGGGCCCGGACCGTCGGTCTTGGTAAGACCTTCGGTGGTCACGGCGGGGGGG
>NZ_AOFQ01000034.1 GCF_000495915.1 Stutzerimonas chloritidismutans AW-1 | reverse complement strand
CGCACTCATAGCTCAGCTGGATAGAGTACTCGGCTACGAACCGAGCGGTCGGAGGTTCGAATCCTCCTGAGTGCGCCAGCTAAGAGAAGGGCCTGCAGCGATGCAGGCCCTTTTTCGTTTTCGAGCGTTAGCGTCTACCAAGAACGCAGCCGAACTCGTCGAAGCTGACGGTGCGTACCTGGCCGCTGCTGCTGCGAAAGCGCAGGCGTTCCCGCCCGTTGCTACTTGTGATGCTCTCCGGTCGCCCGAATGCGCTTTCGACGTCACTGCGAGTCATGCCGGTGCGGATCTGTTTGTTGATGATTGCGCTGCGCCGTTCGCTGCTGGTTACTCTGTTGCCGCAACCGTCATCTCGTTCGGCGACTATCGCCAGGCTTTCGCCTTCACTGCCGGCGGGGCTTTTCCTGGTCTTGAGGGTCGCCATTGGCACGGCTTTCCCTGAACTGGGTGTTGGATTGGTTGCGCGCTGCCGTTGCTGTCTTTGGTTTTCCGGGCAGCCTTGCTGGCTGAAGGTGACATGCCCGGATTGGTCGACGCAGCGAAATACGCTTGCTGAAAATGCGGGGGTGGATAGCAATAGCAGGCTCACACCTATGGACAGTGCTCTCATTCTCGTCCTCCATGACTGAACAACTGTCCATTCAGGCTACTCAATAAAAGCTGCTCGTACATTCGTGTCTCTTCGCAGCGTGAAGGCGTCGACAGAATGTCGGCTTCTCCGTCGCAAGCTTTTCTGCATCTTTGACGCAGCCCTTGTGATGGCCGTGTTTGAGCGCGTCGGGCCGCTGATTGCGATGTTATGATGCCCGCATCTGCCCCTCAGGGTTTGTGGAACAACCTTTCTTTATGGACTTACCCAGTAGTCGTTCACGTTTCCAATTTGCCAATCACGTACTGATTGATTGATTTTCCCTGGCGTGCTCCCGGCCAGGGTGGAGTGCGCCATGACAGAAGTAGAAGCAAAAAAGCCCCAAGAGACCCTGCAGGATCGCCTGGCGCAGGTGGTCGATCTGCTGCAGCGCCGTCGCCTCGGTGAGGACGGGGAGTACCGGCAGGACGGCGAGCAGGGTGAGATCTACGACGAGAGTCAGATTCTCGCCGAGCTGCAACGCAAGCTCGACGAATTGCATCCTGCTGACGTCGCTCATATTCTCGAAGCGCTACCGCTCGAAGAGCGACTGACCGTCTGGCAACTGGTCAAGGCCGAGCGAGATGGCGATATCCTGCTCGAGGTGTCCGACGCAGTTCGGGAAACGCTGATCGCCGATATGGACGATCACGAACTGCTTGCCGCGGCGAAGGAAATGGACGCCGACGAGCTGGCAGACCTGGCGCCGGAGTTGCCGCGCGACGTCGTTCATGAGTTGATGGAAAGCCTCGATGCGCAACAGCGCGAGCGCGTGCGATCAGCGCTGTCCTACGAAGAGGATCAGGTCGGGGCACTGATGGACTTCGAGATGGTGACCATCCGTGAGGATGTCAGTCTCGAAGTGGTGTTGCGTTATCTGCGCCGCCTCAAGGAGTTGCCGGGCCACACCGACAAGCTGTTCGTGGTCGACTACGACGGCGTGCTCAAGGGCGTGCTCCCGATCAAGCGTTTACTGGTTAACGATCCGGACAAGCAGGTCGCGGAGGTGATGGCCAGCGACCCTGTTACCTTTCACCCGGATGAAGACGCCTATGACGCGGCGCAGGCCTTCGAACGTTATGACTTGGTATCGACGCCGGTCGTCGACAAGGGTGGCAAGCTGATCGGGCGTCTGACCATCGATGAGATGGTTGACCTGATCCGTGAGGAGAGTGAAAGCGAAGTTCTCAACATGGCCGGTCTGCGCGAGGAGGAAGACATCTTCGCCTCCGTTTGGAAATCCGTCCGTAACCGTTGGGCCTGGCTCGCGGTCAACCTGGTCACTGCATTTATCGCCTCCCGGGTAATCGGCCTGTTCGATGGCTCGATCGAGAAGCTGGTTGCCCTCGCGGCCCTGATGCCAATTGTCGCAGGCATTGGCGGAAATTCGGGTAATCAGACAATCACCATGATCGTGCGCGCAATGGCGTTGGATCAGGTGGGTACCGGTAATACGACCCGACTGTTGCGCAAGGAGGTCGGGGTTGGCCTGGTCAACGGGCTGGTCTGGGGTGGTGTGATCGGTGCGGTGGCCTGGTGGCTGTATGGCAGCTGGTCTCTGGGGGTAGTCATGACGGCGGCTATGACACTGAACCTGCTGCTCGCTGCGCTTATGGGCGTGCTGATTCCTATGACGCTGGCGCGCCTAGGGCGCGATCCGGCAATGGGGGCAAGCGTCATGATCACTGCCATGACAGACAGCGGCGGGTTCTTCATTTTCCTTGGATTGGCGACCATTTTTCTGCTGTAGCGGTACTTTTCGCGCTTTATTGGGGTTTGCCTTATTTCGCTGTTTCGGGCTAAGGTTCGGCCGTTTCGTGTGTCGCGAAACGTGCCGAACCCACGCAGCGAATAACAAGCAGCTTGAGCTGCTGACAAGGGAACTCCCGATGACCCCCAGCCAACTCCTGCTCGAAGGCGTCGAACTCATGCTGTTCGGCATCGGTTTCGTCTTCGCCTTTCTCGTTCTGTTGATCCTCTGCATTCGCTTGATGTCCTACCTCGCCGGCCGCTTCGTCACTGAGCCGGCGCCTCGAGTAGCGGCCGCTCAGGTTGCGAGCGCTGAAACAGATGCGGATATTCTTGCAGCCATCCAGGCCGCGATTCATCAACACCGCGCGCGACGCGGTTGACTCTGGAAAGGGAGTTCCTTCCATGACCATTGCTAAACAGCCGCTCGGCATAACCGATGTGGTGCTGCGTGATGCGCACCAATCCATTCTAGCTACCCGTGTTCGCTTGGAAGACATGTTGCCGATCGCTGCCAAGCTCGATCAGGTTGGCTTCTGGTCGGTGGAAAGTTGGGGCGGCGCGACCTTCGATGCCTGTATCCGCTACTTGGGAGAAGACCCTTGGGAGCGCATTCGCGAACTCAAGAAGGCCATGCCCAACACGCGCCAGCAGATGCTGCTGCGAGGCCAGAACCTGCTGGGCTATCGGCACTACGCCGATGATGTCGTGGAAAAATTCGTCGAGCGCGCCGCTGTAAATGGCGTCGATGTCTTTCGCGTATTCGACGCTATGAACGATCCGCGCAATCTCGAAACTGCCCTGCGTGCCGTCAAACAACAGGGTAAGCATGCACAAGGCACCATTTCCTACACCACCAGTCCGGTGCATACGCTGGAGATGTGGGTCGATCTGGCAAAGCAGATCGAGGATATGGGCGCCGACTCGGTGGCGATCAAGGATATGGCAGGCATCCTTACGCCGTACATGGCGTTCGAGCTGGTGTCGCGCTTGAAGTCCAGCCTTGCGATTCCGATCCATATGCAGTGCCACGCTACAGCCGGCCTGTCGACGGCCGCCATCCTCAAGGCAGTAGAAGCGGGTATCGACAATGTCGATACAGCCATTTCGTCGCTATCGATGACCTACGGACATTCTCCGACGGAATCGGTGGTGGCTATTTTCCAGGGCACGGAGCGCGATACCGGCTTGAACCTGGAGCTGCTCGAGGAAATCGCGGCGTACTTCCGCGAGGTTCGCAAGAAGTACGCGAAATTCGAGGGCACCCTGCGCGGTGTCGACTCGCGAATCCTCGTGGCTCAGGTGCCCGGCGGCATGTTGACCAATATGGAAGGTCAGCTGAAGGAGCAGGGTGCTCTGGACAAGTTCGACGACGTGCTTGCTGAAATCCCTCGCGTTCGTGAAGACCTCGGCTTCATCCCGCTGGTGACGCCCACGTCGCAAATCGTCGGTACCCAGGCGGTGATCAATGTGCTGATGGGAGAGCGCTACAAGTCGATCACCAAAGAGACGGCAGGCGTGCTCAAAGGTGAATACGGTGCGGCCCCTGCGCCTTTCAATTCCGAGCTGCAGGCTCGCGTGCTGGAGGGGGCCGAGGTGATCACCTGTCGTCCCGCAGACCTGCTGCAGCCGGAAATGGATCGACTTACTGCCGAACTGAAAGGGATCGCAAAAGAGAAAGGCATCAAGCTCGCTACGGATTCGATCGATGATGTGTTGACCTATGCACTATTCCCCCAGATCGGATTGAAGTTTTTGGAGAACCGTGGAAACCCATCCGCGTTCGAGCCGGCGCCAACCGGGGGCGATCTACCACCGCGAGAGGCGGGCAAGCCGGAGGTCTACACCGTTGAAGTCAACGGCAAATCTTTCGTCGTACAAGTGAGCGATGGCGGCGATATCGAGGGCATCAAGCCTCTCGGCGCTGGTGGCGGCGCTACCAGCGCGGTTGCTGGTTCTGCCGCCGTGCCTGCCACTGGTGAAACCCAGGCGGCGCCGCTGGCGGGCAACATATTCAAAGTGCTGGTGCAGCCCGGACAGGTGGTCCAAGAGGGCGATCTGGTGATGATTCTCGAAGCCATGAAAATGGAAACCGAGATCCGTGCGTTCAAGGCCGGCACCGTCGCCTCCGTCAGCGTTAAGGTGGGCGACGCGGTTTCGGTCGGTGACAGTCTGCTGAGCATCGGCTAAGGGGAGTCCCATGGAAAAGTTGCTCAAGCTGTGGCACGGAACCGGCCTGTACCATCTGGAGCCAGGGCAGGCGCTGATGATCTTCGTCTGTCTGGGGCTGATCTATCTGGCGATTCGGAAGGGATTCGAACCTTTGTTGCTGATCCCTATAGGGTTCGGTGGCATCCTGGCAAACATCCCGGTTGCCAACATGGGCGAGGGTGCCGGAATTCTGCATCTGTTTTATGAAGTAGGGTTACCGACCAGCGTCTTTCCGCTGTTGATCTTCATGGGCGTTGGCGCGATGACCGACTTTGGCCCCATGCTTGCCAACCCAAAGACCCTGCTGCTTGGTGCAGCGGCGCAGTTCGGAATCTTTGCGACCCTGCTAGGCGCTCTTGCTCTGACCGCTGCCGGGATTCCTGGTATGGAGTTCACGCTGCGCGAGGCAGCGTCGATCGCTATCATTGGGGGGGCAGACGGTCCAACGTCGATCTTCGTGACATCCAAGCTTGCCCCAGAGTTGCTCGGTCCGATTGCGGTTGCCGCGTATTCCTACATGGCCCTCGTGCCGCTGATTCAGCCGCCGATCATGCGTGCGATGACCACAAAAGAGGAGCGTGCAATCGTCATGATGCAACTGCGTCATGTCGGGCAGGTCGAGAAGATAGTATTCCCGCTGGTGCTCTGCTTGCTGGTCGGCTTGCTACTGCCGGATGCCGCACCGCTGGTGGGTATGTTCGCCTTCGGTAATCTGCTGCGCGAATGTGGTGTGGTGGATCGCCTGGCGGATACTTCACGAAATGCCCTGATCAACATCGTCACCATTGCTCTTGGTCTGACAGTCGGTTCGAAGCTATCGGCCGAGGCCTTCCTGCAGATGAAAACCTTGGGGATTCTCGTGCTGGGTATGGTTGCCTTTTGCGGTGGTACCGCAGCGGGTATTTTCATGGCCAAAGTGATGAACCGTTTCAGTGAGAACAAGATCAATCCGTTGATCGGTTCCGCAGGAGTCTCTGCTGTGCCGATGGCTGCACGTGTATCGAACAAGGTGGGGCTAGAGGCCAATCCTCAGAACTTCCTGCTGATGCATGCCATGGGGCCCAACGTGGCAGGTGTCATCGGCTCTGCGGTTGCGGCCGGGGTGCTGCTCAACTTTGTAGGCTAGTTGTATAGGCGCCTCTGCAGCGGGGGCGCCTTGCTGCATCCAAGTTCTAACTTCTTATCGAGCGCGGATCTTGGGTCGACCATGGATTCGGCGCAACCCGTGTGTCCGAAGCGCATTCGTGCCTGTCTTGATTGGCTAAGACGATGATGAAGGGGTGAACTGATGCGGCTGGCTGACTTGTTGGCCGCCTGAGAGTGGCAGCCGGAAGCAGGGGGTAATCAGAGACAGCGTTAGCTGGAGCCAGTCACCTGTCTCCAGCTGGTGGCTGGTCCGAGGTCAATCTTCTTTGGCGAGCTCGGTGTCCTGAGCGATCAATGCAATGAGCGCGTTCTGCTGGCGGTGAGCGAGCTGGCGAAAGCGCTGCAGAAGCTCTCGCTCGTGAAGAGACAGCTCTGGGCTGTCGAGACGCATGCTCAGATCTTCATCCAGTGCGCCTTCCTGCAACAGGCTCTGCTCCAATCTGGCGATGATTTCTGAGTTCATGCTGCGGTGATGATTCCGCGCTACCTCGGCGATGCGTTCACGCATGCCGTCGGGAAGCCGAACAACGAATTTGTCAGCCGTACGGCTGGAATAAACTGCCTGTTTCATAGGGCGCATAATTAACCGGTTAGTCAGGTGGGCGTGCTGGCGTATTGCCGGGGTAGTCACCGGTCTGACAACCACCAGTACTCGCTGTTCCGTCAGCCAGGTTAAAAATTAGGAGACGGCTTCATGACGCCAATTGTACGTCGATATTCTGATTAGTAAAGTGCTCGTGCTATCAAAATGCCTTTACTGTGAACCAGTCTAATTATCGTCCGACTGTGGGGTCTTAGCGCAGCACTGGATCGAACTTGATCCTGCGTCCGATCATGAGTGCGATCAGGGATAAGCTTCCGAATATGCCAAGTCCTGCCTTGCACAAGGTATCCAAGGTCGCCAGGCTTTGGGGGGCCAGGAAGGCACCGTAGCCGCACGCTGCGGTAAGAAGCAAGCAAGTCAATGCAAATCTGGACATGAGTAACTCCTTTTGCGGAACCATCCGCGCTCAACTAAATCCTTAGAATACCCAGCGTTGCGGTTGAGTGAGCACGCTCGCCTCGCCTGAGTTGAGGGTGGTGATCTGTGCGCGTTCCGAATTACTCGTGCGCTGAATTGAGAACTGGGAAGAGGGCTCGTATCGCTGTTGCTGCGGTTCGGTGGATGGCAGCTGCGAGGCTGTCAGGGCGGCAAATGTAAGGCCTGTAGTAAGAAGAAAAGCCGACTTGATCATGAGCGTTATCCTTCGCGTCACGTTAACTTTGCCTAGCTATTGCAGTAGCTGTGCCAAAGTTTATCTGGATAAAAACTGTTATAAATCAATAAGTTGGCGTTATGTTGGGGCGAGTGTTGCTTGCGCTTTGCACGGACGGCTGATAGCGGTCATGCAATTTGCATTGCTATGTGTGAGAGGCGTATTCGGCTGTAGGAGGCTGCATGGCATCAGGTTTACGATGCGCATGACAAATCATGCTTGGCTCGTTACCATGCCCGCCGCGTGATGTCCCAGTAGCTCAATTGGATAGAGCATCCCCCTCCTAAGGGGAAGGTTGTGAGTTCGAACCTCGCCTGGGACGCCATAAGATGTCGCACAGCGATCACGTGCAGATAGCAAGGCTTGTGACTCGGCTGTGCCGCTTTTCCGCGACAAGCCTTGAGCTGAGCGGTGGTCTGGCAAGGCGCGCTGCGCGGCGCGTTAGCCGAACGGTGAGGCGGAATTGTCGCGGCGTGCGTCGCGTTGAAGCTGGTACACGAGCTTTTCAATCTGCCGTTGCGTCAGTCCGCTGAGGCGATGAAAGCGCAGCCCGCAGATCGAAGTTCCAGACTTTTCATCAATGGCCACGTGACGAAGCTCGACTTCCGTCTGGATCGCGCCAATGGGCAGCTTCGCGATCATCTCGTAGACTTGTCCCGTTTGAAGGATGGCCTGTTGGTCGCCCTTTACGCTCAGCTTGCAGCCAGTAGCCGATATATCGAGCAGCCTGCCTTCCAAGGCTTTTCTTATTGTTGAGCCGCCGAGTTGCGCAGCGACGGTGATCTCTTTCAGCTGTGCGCGATAAGCATTGCGGCGCTGATGGTAAGTGAGCGTTGTCGGGGTTGGGATCCAATAGCAGCGAGCGCCATCAATCTCGCCGGTATGAACCTGTTGGTCGCTCGTCCAGGAGAGTCGTGCGCCTTCGTAGAATCCTTCTATATGAATCGGCTCGCCTTGCAATAGCAGTCTCTCGCCGTCATTGGGGATCAATTCGTCGAGCGCTATCCAGCCGGTTTCACGGTTCATTTCAACCAGAAAACTCTGGTAGCGCTGGTTGCGCTCATGGAAGCGAAGCGTGAGGGGGGTGTTGTTGTCCAGAAGGGGACGCAGATTGGCGTAAATCTCGAGTGGCGCCGTCAGTGCCTTGGGAGGCTGCGGGCCTTCATCGCCGAGGAATAAGCTAGACACGGGCCGATGCTCTCCGGCGCATTGTTGTCACCATCGCGTTGCGTCCTTGTGGCGGTCTATCGTTCAGGCTTGGCTCAGAGGCCGTTGCGGCTTGTTCTTGGCGGAACCGCCACGATTGTCATACAGGCCGGGTGTATCGTCCTTGCCTTGGAGAATGTGCAGCATTCCGCCGAGGGCGCTTTGATTGGCTCGGATGAGACGGCCATTTCTTTCATTGGCGCTACGGCAGCGCTCAAGCTCTGTCTCCAGCGATAGCGCTCGCTCAAGGGTGAGCGCACCGTCCTTCGATCTATTTGCGGCCGCTTCAAGTCCGGCGCGATCAGGCGTCAGCTGCAATCCCGCAAGCCACTGGCTACGCTGAGTGCCATGCTGTCCAAGCAGTGCCAGTAACGGCTGCTTCTTCGCTAATATCGCCTCTAGCTCCGCCAGATTGCGTTCACCCAGTGCGGTGAACTCTTGATCGATGAGTTCAAGGAGCTGGCGTGCGATGCCGATATCATCGGTTAGCTGCTCAAGCAGGGCTGTTTCTTGCATTTCGTGCTCTGGGCTTGCTCGCGTGTATGTGTCGGCTCAGGTTCAGCGCTGGGTCTCGAACGCGAGCAGCTTGGATGCGACGCGTTGGCTATCAACCTGGTAGGAGCCATCAGCGATCGCCTGTTTCAGCTTCTCAACGCGCTCCTGATCCACTGCGGGCTGCTCGTTCAATTTGTCAGCCGCGTGCTGCAGGCGCTGGGCTTCAGGGCTCAGTTGAACGGTGTCGCTAGTGTTGGAGTTGACGCTGTCGGTTTTAGGCGCTTCGCTAGCAGGCCCTTGCTGGGTGCCGGCAGTACGCTCGTTGCCTTGTACGCCGCTGCGCCCGTTAGGGGCGTTCAGTGGACTGTTGGGTCGATTGAAGTCGATGACCATGATGCAAACCTCGAAGGAATCAGGACGCTTGCCATGTGTTCGGCAACAATGGAGGAAACTTTAGCCTTTTTTTCCAGCGAACACACTGGAAAACTGCGGCATGCGGACATGCTACATTGCCACTTCAACCTGCCCTGGGCCAGTCACTCGGGCCTTGATAGTGCGACCGGAACGTTGGTTCTTGACCGGGATCTGTTTGCCCGTAACGCCATCGGCCATCGCCTCGCCGGGCATGCGTACGCTTATCGAGCCCGACCTGGCCGTGATGACCACCTGATCACCTTTGCGTACTACCTTCGCCATTTCCAGCTGATTAGGCGTGATGACCTGATCTGGCTGAGCCGGCCGTGTCAGCTTGTTACCCAGCGCCTCGTCGTGTCTTGTCAGGTATCCCTGAGTAAGGATGGACACGTCCCGTTCGGCTAGCCTCACGTCGGCATCGGTCAATACTGTGCCGCGCAGAAGTGATTTGCTGGCGACAAGGACCTGACGATAAAGGCGGACGTGGCTAGGGATGAATACCGACCATGGGCTGCTGCCTTCGCAACTTACCCGTACGCTCACACGTCCTACAGGGATAGCGGTGCTGCCAAGGTTGGTCGTGAGAGTTTGATCGCATTGATTCAAGCGCAAACGAGGGTCCAGCCTGGCTACTTCGACCTCGTAGCGTGCATCGATAGCGCTGCGGCTTAAATACTCGCTTACTGTCTGCTCAAGAAACTGCTCGGTCACGTCGATAAGCTGCTGAGGATGTGACAAGGTTGACGCGTGGGTGAACTGAGAAAACACGCACAGCATTGATAGCAGCACATTTCTGTACGGTAGCCGGCCGCGCCGGAAAATGGTCATTTGGACGTTCATATCCCAACCAAAGCAAGGGGCGTGCCGCGTCCTCGGCCCCAATAATCTGCAAGCAGAGAGGAAGACTGGCATGGCCGGTGTATTGGATTCGGTTAACCAGCGTACCCAGTTGGTGGGGCAAAACCGTTTGGAGCTGCTGCTTTTTCGTCTCGAAGGCGAGCAGCTATATGGCATCAACGTGTTCAAGGTGCGCGAAGTGTTGCAGTGCCCGCGCCTGACCGTGATGCCCAAATGCGGCCGGGTGGTACGGGGCGTTGCAAGCATTCGCGGCAGCACCCTGCCTATCCTCGATCTGTCGCTCGCCACGGGCAAGTCGGCGCTGATGGATTTGCAGAATTCTTTCGCTGTCATCACCGAGTACAACAACAGAACGCTGGGTTTCCTGGTGAGCTCGGTTGAAAGGATCGTCAATCTGAACTGGGAAGCGATCCTGCCTCCGCCAAAGGGTGCAGGGCGCGATCATTACCTGACGGCCGTAACTCACATCGACAACAAGCTGGTGGAGATCATCGATGTGGAAAAGGTGCTGGCAGAAGTTGCACCGACCTCCGAAGAGGTGTCAGCCGATGTGGTCGATGACGATACCCGTGCCAGGGCGCTTTCGTGTCGCGTGCTCATCGTCGACGACTCGTCTGTGGCGCGTAAGCAGATTGCTCGTTGCCTGGAAAATATCGGTATCGAGGTCGTCAAGCTGAATGATGGACGGGAGGCTCTCAATTATCTGAAGCGAATGGCTGACGAGGGCAAGAAACCGGCTGAAGAATTTCTGATGATGATTTCCGATATTGAAATGCCGGAAATGGATGGCTATACCCTGACTACCGAGGTGCGGCACGATCCGCGCATGCAAGGTATGCATATACTCCTGCATACTTCCCTTTCCGGCGTGTTCAACCAGAACATGGTGAAACGGGCGGGGGCGGATGACTTCCTCGCCAAGTTCCAGCCTGATGATCTCGCTGCCCGAGTGGCTGAGCGGATCAGGCAGGCGGATGCAAACTGAGGCTAGTTCCTCTCTCATGATGGTGAGGCTTTGATTGGTGTCAGTCGATCTGGATTTTGAGCAGTTCCGGGTGTTTCTTGAAAAGACGTGCGGCATTCTGCTGGGCAGTAACAAGCAGTATCTGGTGTCCAGTCGGCTGAACAAGCTGATGGAACAACAGGGCATCAAGACGCTGGGCGATCTGGTCCGGAAGATTCAGGCACAGCCACGTAGCGGGCTTCGGGAATTGGTCGTCGATGCTATGACGACCAACGAAACGCTCTGGTTTCGTGACACCTACCCTTTCGAAGTGCTCAAGAGTCGTGTACTGCCAGAGATGCTCAAGACTGGTGCGGGGCAGCGTCTGCGGATCTGGTCGGCGGCATGCTCGTCCGGGCAGGAACCGTACTCTCTGTCGATGTCCATCGATGAGTACGAGCGCAGCAATCCCAGTCAGGCGAAAACCGGGGTGCAGATCGTGGCTACCGAGCTGTCCGGCGCGATGCTTGCGGCGTGCAAGGCGGCAGAATACGACAGTCTGGCAATTGCTCGCGGCCTGTCCAGTGACCGCCTGCAGCGCTACTTCGATGTCAAGGCACCAGGGCGGTGGGCGGTCAAGCCCGCGATCCGTTCGCGGGTCGAGTTCAGGGTGCAGAATTTGCTCGACAGCTATGCCGCGCTGGGCAAGTTCGACATCGTGTTCTGCCGTAACGTACTGATCTACTTTTCCGCCGATGTGAAGAAGGACATTCTCAAGCGCATTCATGCGACGTTGCGCCCAGGCGGCTATCTGTTTCTTGGCGCCTCCGAAGCGCTCAATGGCCTGCCTGAGCTGTATCAGATGGTCCAGTGCAGTCCGGGAATCATCTACAAGGCGAAATAGCCGGCATGACGCCGGCGGCAGAAAACCGTCATGCAACATGGCGGGTGCGGCAAAAAAGCGGTAAAGCCTTGCCGCTTTTGACGCCCTCTAACCAAGAGTTCTCTGGTTAGCCTTATAAAATCAATGGTTTGCGTTCAGTGGCATGAGCTTTGCTGGTGTTTGCGTAAGCAGACTTGTATCCGGCAGAGGGCCAGATCATGAGCATCAGTTTCGATAAGGCACTGGGTTTACACGAGAAGGCACTCGGTTTTCGCTCGCAGCGCGCCGAAGTGCTGGCGAACAATATCGCCAACGCCGACACGCCTAACTATAAGGCTCGCGATCTGGACTTCAGCAGCGTGCTTGCCGAGCAGTCCGCTCGCAGCCAGGGTGGGTTCGGGGTAACGCGGACCAGTGACAAGCATATTGCCGCCGAGGGGTTGGAGATTGCCGATGCCTCCTTGCGCTTCCGCACTCCCGCGCATCCCTCGCTTGATCAGAACACTGTCGATCTGCAGATCGAGCAATCCAACTACGCGAAGAACGCCGTTGACTTTCAGGCGAGCTTCACCCTGCTCAATAGCAAGTTCAAAGGGCTGATCAGTGCCCTGCGCGGCGAGTAAAGGAGTTTCCCATGTCTCTAAGCAGCGTCTTCAACATTGCCGGTAGTGGCATGAGTGCCCAGAGCACCCGTCTGAACGCTATATCCAGCAACATCGCGAACGCCGAAACCGTTTCATCCAGCGTCGATCAGACTTACCGCGCTCGGCATCCCGTGTTTGCGACCGTGTTTCAGCAGGCCGGCGGCCAGCCCGACCAGTCGCTATTCGCGGAGCAGGATCAGGCGGGCGTAGGTGTTCAGGTGTTGGGTGTGGTCGAGGATCAGGGCGAGCTGCAGGCGCGCTACGAACCCAATCATCCGGCCGCTGATGATGCAGGCTACGTGTATTACCCGAACGTCAATGTGGTGGAAGAGATGGCCGACATGATTTCAGCCAGTCGTGCGTTTCAGACCAACGCCGAACTGATGAATACGGCCAAGACCATGTTGCAGAAAGTGCTGACGCTGGGTCAGTGATCGTTACGAGAGCGCATTCATGAGCACTACAAGCGGCGTTGGCGGTACCAGTTCGATACTCGAGCAGTACCAGTTCGGAGAGGATCGCGAGGTCAAGGGGAACGACCTTGGCAAGAACGAGTTCCTTGAACTGCTGGTTGCCCAGATGAACAACCAGAATCCACTGGAACCCCAGGAAAACGGCGAGTTCATCGGTCAGCTGGCGCAGTTCAGCACCGTCGAGGGTGTCGAGAAACTGAATTCCAGTATGGAAACCATCCTTTCCGGCTATCAGTCTTCGCAGGCGCTCCAGGCCTCGTCCCTGGTCGGGCGCAAGGTGATCGTGCCGGCCGACAAGGCCGTGGTCGATACCAGTGAAACCTTCAAGGCCAGCCTGGTGCTGCCGACGTCGAGCAGCAATGTGTTCGTGAACATCTACGACAGTACCGGCGCTGCGGTTGGTCGCGTGAACATGGGTGCGCAAGAGGCCGGGAACATCTCCTTCATGTGGGATGGCAAGGATTCCAGCGGCAAGGTCTTGCCGCCCGGCACCTATCGATTCGAGGCGCAGGCTACGTATCAGGGCGAAACCAAGGGGTTGTATACCTTGCTGCCGGCTAACGTCGACAGCGTAACCCTCGGGCAGAACGGCGGGGAGCTGATGCTCAACCTTGCCGGTGTTGGCAGCATCGGGCTTTCTCAAGTCCAGGTCATCGGACAATAACCGCCGGCACTTCGGCAAAGGAGCGATTCAATGTCCTTCAATATCGGTCTTAGCGGCCTGCGTGCGGCGAGTAAAGATCTCAATGTCACCGGCAACAACATTGCCAACGCCGGCACCGTGGGCTTCAAACAATCGCGTGCGGAGTTCTCCGATGTGTATGCGGCCTCCGTGCTCGGCACCGGGAAAAACCCGCAGGGCAGCGGTGTGCTGATGTCGAACATTTCTCAGCAGTTCAATCAGGGCAACATCAACTACACGCAGAATGCGCTGGATCTGGCGATCAATGGCAACGGGTTCTTCCAGGTCAGCAACAATGGCGCAGTCAGCTATACGCGCGCGGGTTATTTCGGTACCGACCGTGAGGGCTTCCTGGTCGATAACTTCGGCTACAAGCTGCAAGGCTTCCCGGTAGATGACAACGGCAATCTGCAGAACGGCGTCGTGGGTGACTTGCAGGTGCAGACGACCAATCAGGCGCCGAAGGCTACCAGTCAGATCGATACGGCGTTCAACCTGAACTCGACACAGAAAGCGCCCGTAACATGGCAGGCATCGTACGATAGTGTGATCGACAAGGCTTATCGCGACAACTTCACGACTGATTCGAAGTTGGTGACTGCGATGAACAGCTGGTTGACTACAAACGCAGTTATTCCGTCAGCACCGACCGCCGCTGAGCGAGCAAGCGCTTACAAGGACGCTTTGATAAATGTTCCCGCCGCTGATCGGACAGCTTACGACGACGTGATGTTATCCAGCGTTGGAAGTATCGCGATTCCTGATGAAGAGCTTGGTCCAAAGGTCGTCGAGGCTATAGCTGCTGCGGAAGTTGCGGCTGTAGAGGTTGCCAAGGCCGCTTCGGGGACTGAGGCTGTAAAGCTTCTTGCGCTCAGCACAGCAGACGCGACATTCAATCCGGCCGATCCGACCACATATAACAGTTCGACGTCGCTGAACATTTACGACTCGCAGGGTAACGCGCACGTCATGACGCAGTACTTCGTCAAGACTAGCGCCAATACCTGGGATATGAAGGTGCTGATTGATGGTCGTAATCCGGCTGCTCCTGGTCAAGAGCCGCCAGAGCCCTATGTGATGGGACTGACTTTCAACTCTTCCGGTGCTCTAACCAGCATTGGGAATCCGGAGGCTGGCCCTTTTACCGTTGGGGCTGATCTCAAAGTTACCTTGAATAGTCCTAGCGCGACCAATCCGGACGGCTGGATTCCTGCCATATCCGACGGCGGTACTCCCGCTACATGGTCGCCCAACGGCGCGCTGGCCAACCCGGACGGCATCGTTCTCGACTTTTCCAAGTCATCGCAGTTCGCCAGTGCCTTCGCGGTGAACAGTGTCGCTCAGGATGGTTACACCACCGGCGAGCTGGCAGGGCTGGAAATCGACGACAGCGGTGTGATCTTCGCCCGTTACACCAATGGGCAGTCCAAGGTGCAGGGGCAAATCATCCTGGCGAACTTCGCCAATGTCCAAGGCCTTACCCCGGTGGGCAAGTCGCAGTGGGTGCAATCGTTCGAGTCAGGTGAGCCCGTGGTCGGTACGCCTGGCTCCGGTACGCTCGGTGCACTGCAGGCCGGTGCGCTGGAGGACTCCAACGTCGAACTGTCAGACCAACTGGTCAATCTGATCGTCGCCCAGCGCAACTATCAGGCGAACGCCAAGACCATCGAAACCGAAAGCGCTATCACGCAGACCATCATCAATCTGCGGTGATAGCCCGCGGCAAAGAACGGTTGCCGCTGACGGCATTATTCCGCCGCTCCTTTCGAAGAAGGCCCGTAAGGGCCTTCTTTGTTTCTGTAAAACCTATATAAATCAGCTTCTTAAGTGGCTCTTTCGGTGATGGCACGCGCCTTGCATTTTTCATCTGCAACAGAATCGCAAGTGTCAAACTCGCGTCTCGGAGATGTCGATGGACAAGATGCTCTACGTGGCCATGACCGGTGCCAGCCAGAATGCGCGGGCCCAGCAGGCCCATGCCAACAATCTGGCGAATATTTCCACCACCGGCTTTCGCCGGGATTTCGAGCAAGCCCGTTCGATGCAGGTCTTTGGCGACAGTCATCCTGCGCGGGTGTATGCGATGTCCGAGCGTCCGGGCACCGACTTCACGCCGGGCACCTTGCAGGAAACCGGCCGTGATCTTGATGTCGCCGTCGAAGGCGAGGGCTGGATTGCGGTGCAGGCGCCAGATGGCAGTGAGGCCTACGTCCGCACCGGCAGCCTGAATATTGACGTGCTTGGCATGTTGCGTACCGCAGACGGTATGCCGGTGCTGGGCAATGGCGGGCCGATCGCGATTCCGCCGGAAGAGAAGGTGGACGTCGGCAATGACGGCACCATCAGTATTCGCGCGCTGGGCGAGGACCCGAACGTTGTGGTCACCGTGGATCGCATCAAGCTGGTCAACCCTGATCCGCAGCAGCTGGAAAAGGGCACTGATGGCCTGATTCGGCTGAAGGATGGCCAGCCTATCGAGCCTGACGCGAACGTACGGGTCGTCTCGGGTTTTCTCGAGGCGAGCAATGTGAATGCGGTATCCGAAATGACTTCCATCCTGGCGCTGTCTCGCCAGTTCGAACTGCACGTAAAGATGATGCGCACCGCCGAAGATGACGCGGCTGCCATGGCGCGCGTACTGCAACTCAGCTAATAGCGTGGCGCCGGCGGCGCACGAGGAGAAAGCTCATGCTTCCAGCACTTTGGGTCAGCAAGACCGGACTGTCCGCTCAGGACATGAACCTGACGACCATTTCCAACAACCTGGCCAACGTTTCTACCACCGGCTTCAAGCGTGACCGTGCCGAGTTTCAGGACCTGCTCTATCAGATTCGCCGTCAGCCTGGCGGTCAGTCCAGCCAGGACAGCGAACTGCCCTCCGGCCTTCAGCTGGGTACCGGTGTGCGGGTGACCGGCACGCAGAAGATCTTCACCGCCGGTAGCCTGCAGACCACCGAGCAGCCGCTGGACATGGCGGTCAACGGTCGCGGTTTCTTCCAGGTACTGCTGCCCGATGGCACGGTTTCCTACACCCGTGACGGCAGCTTCCATCTGAGCTCCGATGGCCAATTGGTGACCTCCAACGGCTATGCGCTGGAGCCGGCCATCGTGGTACCGCCGGAGACCCAGACCTTCACCGTGGGCGAGGACGGCACTGTCTCGGTGACCACCGTGGGCAATCCGCAGCCGCAGATCATCGGCAACCTGCAGACGGCCGACTTCATCAATCCGGCAGGTCTGCAGGCTATGGGCAGCAACCTGTTCCTGGAGACCGCTGCAAGCGGCGCGCCTCAGGTCAGCACGCCAGGCCTGAATGGTCTGGGTACGGTGCTGCAGAACACCCTGGAAAATTCCAACGTCAGCGTCG
Organism: Stutzerimonas chloritidismutans AW-1; assembly: GCF_000495915.1. GTDB lineage: Bacteria > Pseudomonadota > Gammaproteobacteria > Pseudomonadales > Pseudomonadaceae > Stutzerimonas > Stutzerimonas chloritidismutans. The sequence continues at coordinate 24,739 of NZ_AOFQ01000034.1, read as the reverse complement.
TTGAGGAACTGGTGAACATGATCACCACCCAGCGTGCCTACGAGATGAATTCCAAGGTCATATCCACCGCCGACCAGATGCTGTCGTTCGTCACGCAGCAGCTCTGATCGCGCGTTCGCCGTTGTATACGGGCACGCACGCCTTGTGCTGCTCGCAGTAGTTTCGATGGCCTGTCATGGCTTGAGGTGTTTATGAGCCGTTTGCTGATCGTTGTGTCGATGTCGTCCGCCCTGGCGCTGGCCGGATGTGTTGCCCCTGCGCCGAAACCGAACGATCCGTACTACGCACCGGTGCTGCCGCGCACGCCGTTGCCGGCGGCGCAGAACAACGGCGCAATCTATCAGGCAGGCTTCGAGACCAATCTCTACGATGACCGCAAGGCCCATCGGGTCGGCGACATCATCACCATCACGCTCAATGAGCGTACTCAGGCCAGCAAGAACGCCTCGTCGCAGCTTTCGAAGGACAGCAGCGCCAACATCGGGCTTGGCTCGCTGTTCGGCGGAGCCGTCTCGATGGCCAATCCGTTGACCGGCAACTCGATGAGTCTGGGCGCCGAGTACGACGCGTCACGAGATACTTCCGGTTCTGGACAGGCCGGACAGAGCAACAGCCTGTCCGGTTCGATCACCGTGACCGTCTCCGAAGTGCTGCCCAACGGCATCCTCGCCGTGCGCGGCGAGAAGTGGATGACGCTCAATACCGGCGACGAACTGGTGCGCATTGCGGGCCTGGTTCGCGCAGACGATATCTCTACCGACAACACGGTCCCGTCTACCCGCATTGCCGATGCACGCATTACCTATTCGGGCACCGGCGCCTTTGCCGATGCGAGCCAGCCTGGCTGGCTAGACCGATTCTTCATGAGCCCGATGTGGCCCTTCTGACCGGAGCTGATGTCATGTGGAAAAAACTGCTTCTGCTCGCGGGTTTGCTCACGCTCTGTGCTGGCGCACAGGCCGAGCGTCTGAAGGATGTCGCGACCATCCATGGTGTTCGTAGTAACCAGCTGATCGGCTACGGTCTGGTTGTCGGCTTGAACGGTAGCGGTGACCAGACCACCCAGACGCCGTTCACCGTGCAGACCTTCAACAACATGCTGGCCCAGTTCGGCATCAAGGTGCCGGCCGGTGGCAACATTCAGCTGAAGAACGTCGCGGCGGTGTCGATTCATGCCGAACTGCCACCCTTTGCCAAGCCGGGACAGACCATCGACATCACCGTCTCGTCTATCGGTAACGCCAAGAGCCTGCGTGGCGGCAGCCTGTTGATGGCGCCGCTGAAGGGTATCGACGGCAACGTCTACGCCATCGCCCAGGGCAACCTAGTGGTAGGAGGCTTCGATGCCGGTGGCGCCGATGGCTCGCGGATCACCGTCAATTCGCCGTCGGCTGGCCGGATCCCGGGTGGCGCGACGGTCGAACGGCCGGTGCCGAGCGGCTTCAATCAGGGCAATACACTGACGCTGAATCTCAACCGTCCGGACTTCACCACGGCCAAGAACATCGTCGATCAGATCAACGACCTGCTCGGCCCGGGTGTAGCGCAGGCGCTCGACGGCGGCTCGATCAGCGTGACCGCGCCGCTGGATCCGAGTCAGCGCGTGGACTACCTGTCGATTCTGGAAAATCTCGAAGTAGAGGTTGGCCAGGCCGTGGCCAAGGTCATCATCAATTCGCGTACCGGGACGATTGTGATCGGCCAGAACGTGCGGGTGCAACCTGCCGCCGTTACCCACGGCAGCCTGACCGTCACCATCAGCGAAGATCCACAGGTGAGCCAGCCGGAGCCCTTCTCGGATGGTCAGACTGTCGTCGTGCCCAACAGCAAGGTAAAAGCCGATCAGGAAGCCAAGCCGATGTTCAAGTTCGGCCCGGGTACCACGCTGGATGAGATCGTCCGGGCGGTGAACCAGGTGGGCGCTGCGCCCAGCGACCTGATGGCAATTCTTGAAGCACTGAAGCAGGCTGGCGCTCTGCAAGCCGACCTGATCGTGATCTAAGGGCAGGGATATGGAAAATCGTCTCGGAAGCGGAGCGCGCGGCCTCGACAGCGGCAGCTACAACGACCTCAATCGTCTCAGCCAGCTCAAAGTTGGCAAGGATCGGGACGGTGAGGAGAACGTGCGCAAGGTTGCGCAGGAGTTCGAGTCGTTGTTTCTCAACGAAATGCTCAAGTCGATGCGTTCGGCAACCGAAGTGCTGGCCAAGGACAACCCGCTGAACAGTCAGGCCAGCAAGCAGTACCAGGATATGTATGACCAGCAGCTGTCTGTCAGTCTTTCGAAGGAAGGCGGTGGCATCGGGCTGGCGGACGTACTGGTGCGCCAGTTGAGCAAGCAGACCGAAACCGCGACACGCAACAATCCCTTTGCCCAGGTTGCGCAGACCGAAGGCGCCGCATGGCCGAGCAAGCCGGCCGCTGCCGTCGAGTCCGCACGAGATGATTCCCGGTTGCTGAATCAGCGTCGTCTTGCGTTACCAGGCCGGGCGATCGAGCGGCAAGTGGCAGATGTATCGGCGACTGCGCAGAAAGCTGCCGCAGAAGGTGCACAGCCTCTGGTCGACCTCGATTGGAACCCCGCCACGGCGTTCGTGCCCCCCAAGGACAAGCCGTTGGTCGTCAATGGTGTCGAGAAAAGTGCGCCCAACGCGCCGAGCAAGACGCGGTTCAATTCGTCCGAAGAGTTCATCGCCACCATGCTGCCCATGGCAGAGAAAGCGGCCGAACGCCTGGGCATCGAGCCGCGTTTCCTGGTCGCACAAGCTGCGCTGGAGACCGGCTGGGGTAAATCCATGATCCGTCAGAAGGACGGCAGTAACAGCCACAACCTGTTCGGCATCAAGGCGACCGGGTGGAAAGGGGAGTCGGCTACCGTGATGACCACCGAGTACGTCAACGGTACGGCAACCCGCGAGAGAGCGGGCTTCCGCGCCTACGATTCGTTCGAGCAGAGCTTCGACGACTTCGTCAGCCTGCTGGAAAACAACGACCGTTATCGGACCGCCATTCAGGTGGCGAGCAATACCGGCGATTCGGAACGCTTCGTCAAGGAGCTGCAGAAAGCCGGCTACGCCACCGACCCACAATACGCGCGCAAGATCAGCCAGATCGCCCGCAAGATGCAGACTTACCAGACCGTTGCCGACGCGAATTCGGTGCCCGCCATGCGGACCAGAGGCTAAATCATGGCTGACCTATTGAGCATTGGCCTTTCCGGCCTGTCTGCCAGCAAAACCCAACTTTCCATCACCGGACACAACATCACGAACGTCAACACGCCTGGCTATAGCCGCCAGGATGCGAGCCAGGCGACACGCTCGCCGCAGTTCAGCGGTGCCGGTTACATTGGATCGGGTACCTCGCTGGTAGACGTGCGTCGCTCCTACAGCGAATTTCTCACCAGCCAGCTGCGTAGCAGTACATCGTTGAACAGTGATGTCGAGGCTTACAAAAGCCAGATCGATCAGCTCGATTCATTGCTGGCTGGCACCACCACCGGTATCACGCCTTCGCTGCAAAAGTTCTTCTCGGCCTTGCAGACAGCTGCCGAGGACCCGGCGAATATCCCGGCGCGTCAGCTGGTGCTGGCGGAGGCTGAGGGATTGGCGCGGCGTTTCAATACCGTATACGACCGACTTTCCGAGCAGAACAGCTTCACCAACAAGCAGATGTCCGCTGTCACCGATCAGGTGAATCGTCTGGCAGGCAGCATCGGTAGCCTCAACGAGGCTATTGCCATCGCCGCGGCCAACGGCAAGCAGCCGAACGATCTGCTCGACGCCCGTGACGAGGCTGTTCGGCAGTTATCGGGCTACATCGGCGTGACGGTTGTTCCTCAGGATGACAGCAGCTTCAACGTATTCATCGGCAGCGGCCAGCCGCTGGTCGTGGGCAGTACGGTAGCCAAGCTGGAGGTCGTCCCAGGGCAGGGCGACCCGAACCGTCATGAAGTGCAGTTCATCAGCGGTGGCTCGCGGCAGGGCATCACCTCGCAGATTACCGGCGGCGAACTCGGCGGGCTGATTCGCTATCGCGAGGAAGTGCTGGATTCGACCATGAACTCCCTAGGGCGCCTTTCGCTGGCCGTCAGTGATCAGGTCAATACGCAGCTGGGACAGGGGCTGGATCTGAAAGGACAGGTCGGTTCGGCACTTTTCGGTAACTACAACGAGCCGGCGCTGGCGAAGTTGCGCGTCAATGCATTTGCCGGGAACAGCAACGCGCAGCCAGTGCTGAACATCACCGACACCAGCGTGCTCACCACCAGTGATTATCTGATGGAGTACGACGCGAGCGGTCCAGAACTCCGGCGACTGAGCGACAACCAGCTGATGAACGTAACGGAGAACCCAACCGGTACGCTGTCGATAGCTGACAAGAATGGAGTCGATCAGGGCTTCCAGGTCCTTCTTGGTAACCCAGCCCCCGCTGTAGGCGACAAGTTCAGTTTGCAGCCGACTCGTCGTGGTGCGGCTGACATCAAGGCGACGCTGGATCAGGCCGATCAACTGGCCTTTGCCGCCCCGGTACGCGCCCAGAGCACGCTGCAGAACAGCGGAACAGGCATGATAGGCCAGCCCGACCTGTTATCTGGACCGTCGCCCATCGACGCGGCTGCGCTATCGACGGCATTTGAGGAGCTGACGCTAACTTATGACGGTAATGGACTGACGCTCCCTACTCCGCCCCCTGCAGGATTAACCCTTTCGCCTGCAAGCATAACGGCCGGGCAGACTAATACGCTGAACCTGACACTGACCACGGGTACTGCACCCAATCAGCAGCAGTACATTTTCGAGTTCACTGTAAGCGGCAGGCCTGCGGCGAACGACACTTTTTCGTTCAACTTCAACCAGAGCGGCGTTTCTGACAACCGCAATGCCTTGAAACTAGTCGACCTGCAAACCAAGCAAACTGTTGGTGTGAGCGCCAATGTCGCCGGTTCTGGCTTCAGCTTCACCGATGGCTACGGCGAACTGGTCGAGCGCGTCGGAACGTTGACGGCACAGGCGCGGATGGATAGCGAAGCAACGGGCTCGATTCTTAAACAGGCCACGGACAACCGCGATTCACTCTCGGCGGTGAACCTGGACGAGGAAGCCGCCAACCTGATCAAGTTCGAGCAGTACTACAACGCTTCGGCCCAGATCATTCAAGTTGCCCGCTCCTTGTTCGATACATTGATCAGTTCCTTCAGGTAATAGGTCGCCTTATGCGCATTTCCACCCTGCAAGCATTCAATAACGGCGTCGCCGGACTGCAGCGCAACTACGCCAATGCGACCCGCACTCAGGAGCAGATCAGTACCGGCAATCGCATCCTTACGCCAGCCGACGACCCGGTTGCGTCGGTGCGTCTGCTCCAACTGGACCAGCAGCAGAACGTGCTGAGTCAGTACAACGCCAACCTGACCGCGGCGAAGAACAGCCTCACTCAGGAGGAGGTCACGCTCAATTCAGTCAATACCGTACTTCAGCGGGTACGTGAGCTTGCTGTACAGGCGGGCAATGGCGGCCTGAGTGCGGAAGACCGGAAGTCGATCGCGGCCGAGCTGACTGAGCGCGAAGACGAGCTGCTGTCGTTGATGAACACCCGCAACGCCCGCGGCGAGTACCTGTTCTCTGGCTTCCAGGGCAAGACGCAGCCCTTCGTGCGCGCCGCCGACGGCAGCTACAGCTACCAGGGCGACGAAGGCCAGCGAAAGCTGCAGATCGCCAGTTCGCTCAATCTTCCGATCAGCGATAACGGCAAATCGATATTCGAGAATGTAACGAATGCTGGTCGCTTGAACAGTGCATTCCTTCCGGCTGATTCAGCGAATCCCTCGTCATTGCAGGTATCGGCACCGCTGGTCGGCGATGAAACTGCCTTCGCGGCAGAATTTCCCCCCACTGGGATCGAGCTGGAATTTGCGGAAGATGGGGCCTATGCCATATATGCTCTGCCCCGGGTAGCGGTATCGCCTCCGGAAATCGAGGAACCGTTGGCGCAAGGGCAAATGGATTCGAATGCCGAAAAGAGTGACAAGCTCGTTTTCCGTGGGATCGAAATTCAGCTCGATGGGACTCCGAGCGTCGGCGATAGGGTGCAGATTCTGGTGCCCAATAGGAACGGTGCCGTAGTCAGTTCCGTGGCAACGGAACCGGCTGGCAAGATTGCGGGTGTCGCGGGTAGCGGTGAAGCGGGTAAGCAGGTCAGCTTCAGTTTCGATGACGGTGAGTTTGGTGATTGGAGCGGAGTGCTGGAATACCCTGAGACCATGCCAATCACTAAGGATGGAGTGTCTATCCAACTTACCCTGAACGCCCCGCCTGTAGCGGGTGATTCTTTTACTGTCAGTCTCACCGGCGAGCCACAGCAGAAACAGGGCATCCTGGAAACCATCGCCAACCTGCGCATGACGCTGGAGGACCCGTCCTCCAGCAACGCCGACATCCGCGACTCAGTGGCGGTGAGTCTGACCAACCTGGACCACGGCATGATCAGCGTCGACGCCGCTCGCGGCAACATCGGCGCGCGTCTGAACGTGATCGAAACAACGCAGACCGACAACGAGGACGTGGCTCTGGTTAACAAATCGGTCCAGGCCGAGCTGCGTGAGCTGGACTACGCAGAGGCGCTGTCCCGGCTGTCGTTCCAGACCGTCATCCTTGAGGCTACGCAGCAGAGCTATGTAAAGATCAGCGGCCTGAATCTGTTCAACGCCATGCGCTGAGCTTGACGAGGTTCGCAAATATGCAACCTCGTTTTTGACATCAGCTGGCAGGCGACTAGATTGGCTGACGCGGAGCAGGAAGTCCCGCGAACGAATACTTTGGTTTTCATAAGGACGTGATTATGCGTAAAGCTATTCTTGCCGCTGCGGCATTCGCCGTACTCTCCGGCTTTTCTTTCGGTGGCTATGCCGCCACTCAGGCACAACCTGCCCCGACAGCTGTGGCTGTCGCCCCGGCCCCAGTGAACCTCAATGATGCCGATGCTGAGACGCTTTCCCGTGAGCTGAGAGGCATCGGTGAAACCAAGGCAAAAGCAATCATCGCTTATCGGGAAGAGCATGGCCCGTTCAGCTCGGTAGATGAGCTGCTCGAGGTAAAAGGCATCGGCTCGGCGACCCTCGACAAGATTCGTGGGCAGCTCAGCATTCAGTAAGGTTTTGGGAGGTCGATCGCAATGATCGACCTCTTTTTTGATTCTCACGTGGATGCTCCTCCCTCAATTCCTAGCCCCCGGAAGTTCGAACGCCCTGTGTCGTCGTCAGTCAAAGTGCTTGTAAAGGCATTGACAATCCGTGGTTATGCACATTCGGAATAGATCGCGGCGTGTCCTACAGGCATGTTTCAATACAATTTCAGCATGAACGTAACCTATTGATTCTTAAGGCCTTAAGCGGCTGGATAAAAAAACACCGATCTGTTGGGCGGCCCCGTAAACAGGGCCTTAGCGGCAACCATCCATAAACTGTTCACAAGGTTATCCACAGCTTCGGTGGATAACATTCACGAGGTCAGGGATGACGCAGGCTGGAGGCAACCCAGATGAAGGCTCCCTGGAATTTCATCCGATATTTTCCGCTCGCGCAGCGTCTGATCAAACGCGGAAAGATCCCCGCGTTACTCTTTGCGGTGGCCCGCAAATCCTCTTCGAAAAGAGGGCTGTTCAAAGGATTGCGAGAAGATCTGGCACTTTTACAGGCGATTTGCGTAGCTTGGTGGCGTGGCGAGTACCGGGCCATCAGTCCTAATGCATTGATAGCTGTGGTGGCCGGCTTGCTCTACTTCCTGTCGCCAATCGACGCCATCCCGGATTGGCTGCCTGGTCTTGGGTTCGTCGACGATCTGGCTGTGCTGGGCTGGGTAATGCGCAAGTGGTCTGGTGAGTTGGAGGCGTTCAGGGTCTGGAGGCAGGCCCAGACTGCGGATCGGCAGGCATCGCTTCAACGCTTGCCTGCGTTGGACGAACCGAAGGCCGGCGGCCAGCCGAGCTGATAGCAGCGGCGTGTGTAGCCGCCGTTTGTCGGTGCCGGATGAGCATTTGCGGTCTCTATCCCGATTCACTAACGCATGCGGCAGGTTGGTAGCTTCAAGGAGCGGCAAGGGCTGTTAAGATTCCGCATCTGATCGAAGACGCCTGGGGATATACGGATGAATGTACAGGTCATCATGCGTGACGGCTCGCCGGAATACGCCGTACTGCCGTGGGACGAGTACCAGGCGCTTTTGAATGCGGTCGGTGTCAAATCGGCCGTTGCCACTTATGTCGCACCCAGTGGCGCTCAGTCACGTCCATCCCTGGTCGAGCTGAGCGCTCTGCGTGAGGCCAAGGGGCTTTCACAAGAGGCGTTGGCGCGCGCTGTGGGGATCAGTCCAGCCTACCTGGGGCTGATCGAGGCGGGAGAGCGCGAACCCGATGCTGCGATTCGTCGAGCACTGGCACGTGCGTTGGAAATTGCCGGCTGGGAGGGCGACGCTTGACGTCAGTATCCATCAGCCGGCACCACTGGCAGGCGCTGCTTGCCGAACTGGATGCCGCTCGCCGGCAGAGGCATCTGGTGACCTACCGTGCGCTGGTCGAGCGGCTCCAGTTGCCCACACCCGCCATGCGAACCCTTACCGCCGCGCTGGAGCACCTCGCTGCGCTGGACGCCCGCTCGGAGCGCCCGTTGCGCAGCGCACTGGTCATCAGTCAGGGTGCTAGTCGTTTGCCCCGCACGGGCTTTTTCGAGTGTGCTGCGCGCTTGGGACGCTTCTCGGGGCCGGCGGACGGTGCCGCCGCTGCATCCTGGCATGCGGGAGAAGTGGCGCGCGTTTTCGAGTTCGTTTATTCGGAGGAGCTCTGATGCTGGGCAGGCTGCGTGCAAGGCTCGGTTATTTAACTGCCCGCAAATTGATGACGTCGCACTACGCGGTTCAGCAGCCGAAGATCTGGCGTTGGATGGAAGGGCAATTCGCGCGGATGGCGGCACTGGGCGACGTGGCGGCGCAGAGTTTCTACGGTCATATCCTGTATTTCCGCGGGCGCGGCTATGGTGCCAAGCTGGAAGGCGTTCGCCTTCTAAGGCTGGCGGCCAAGGCGGGAGATGTGAAAGCGGCATATCAGATGGGCGTCATCAGCCTCAGCGAAGATGCCTCCCACGGCCCGGATGGCAGTGAGGCGGCGCGCTGGTGGTCCCAGGCGGCCGAGGCAGGGCATCCACTGGCGGCGGTTCGCCTCGAGCAACTGTATCGTGCCGGCGGCCACGGCCTGGCCGCAGACCCCCAGCAGGCAGATCGTTACAAGGCGAAGGCGGAGCAACTGGGGTTGTAGGCATCCTGCGTTGGCTGCCCTGCGTCGATCAGGTGGAAGCTCGGGCCGTTCACCTGTTTGGCAAAGCGCTTGGCCTCCGAAGCAAGGGCGGCGAGCCTGCCTGCATCCAGGCGGTCAGTGTGCTCCGGGTGCACGCTGACGATCCCGATCGAGAGTGACAGCAGGGCATAGCGCTGTTTACGCCCGTCACGGCTGGTGGAAATAAAGCAGCCGGCCGCGAGGTGTTCTGGCTGGTAGAAGGCGCTGCTGCGAAGCGCGAAGGCGCTGTGCAAGTCGGCAATGCGCTGCTCCCAGTCGTGACCGCTCAGCACCAGCATGAAATCATCCCCGCCAATATGGCCGACAAAATCCATCTGTGGGTCGACCCGGTCGTTCAGACATTGGGCCAGGCACAGCAGCACTTCATCGCCTTTGGCGTAGCCATACAGATCGTTGAAAGGTTTGAAGTTGTCGATGTCGACGTAACAGACCATCGCCCTACGTCGCTGTAGCAGCAGGCGGGTCAGGCACTGCTGGATAGGGACGTTGCCCGGCAACAGTGTCAGGGGATTGGCGTGGCGCGCCTGCTGAATCTTCAGTTCGGTTATCAACCTCAGAACGTCGATGACGCGGCCCAGACCGAGGTATTGACCTGCCTGTGTAATGACGAAGTCTTCCTCGATTCTTTGACGCGCCCGGCTGGTGAGCAAGCGGCTGACCTGTTGCAACGACTGGTCGAGCTCGACAGCGAGGAAATCCGTGCTCATCAGGCGGCTAAGCGGTTTGCGTGCCAGCAGATCGGTGGCGTAGGGCTTGAGCAGCGCGTCGGAAATGAGATTGCGGTGAAGTATGCCGACCGGCCTGGCGTCAACGTCCAACACTGCGATCGAGTTCAGGGCTGGCTGCAGTCGAAACGCCTCGAGCATTTCAGCGACCGGACGTTCTGCGGACATGGCGGGTTGTCGGATAAGCAGTCCGGACAGGTTGCCGGACTCCTCACCCAGGACCGCCTGCTGGGCCTCCGGGGGTGGCAGGACCTCGTCGATGTCCTGGGCAGGCAACTCCAGCGGACGTCCGAGCAGATAGCCCTGCACCAGATCGATACCCATGCCGGCCAGCACCGCCAGTTCCTCGCGCAGTTCGATACCTTCGGCGATTACGTGGGCACGCGATGCGCGGGCGATCTTCAGGATGGATTCGACGAACTCGCGCTTCACGGGGTCGAGATGGATGCCGTCGATGAAATAGCGGTCGATCTTCACATAGTCCGGTCGCAGCTCGGACCACAGGCGCAAACTCGAATATCCGGCACCAAGGTCGTCGAGCGCTATGCTGAAGCCCATCGAGCGATAGTGATGAAGCGCCTTGTCCAGCAGCTCGAGATCGTCGGCCGGTGCCTGCTCGGTCAGCTCGATGACCACGTTGTCCGCGGAAATGCCATAGGTGTGCAGCAGCTCGAGCGTGCGCCCGGGCTTGTGGGTCGCGTCAAGTAGCGTTTCCGGTGAGGCGTTGAGAAAGAGCTTGCCGCGTAGCGCCCCCTGGCTGTAACGCCGGCACGCTGTTTCGCGGCAGGTCATCTCTAGTTCGTTAAGCCGGCCGGCGTGGCGTGCTGTGGCGAGCAAATTGATCGGGGAGTGCAGCGGGCCGTTAGATGGTCCACGGCTGAGTGCTTCATAACCGAGAATGCGTCGCTCCGAAAGCGAGACGATGGGTTGGAACAGGGTGGTGATGTCGCCGTGAGCAAGGATATGTCCCAGCGTGCTCAACTGCTCGGTGACTGTCATGGAGGTCTCTGGGTGTGAAAAGAAAAGGGCCGAAACGCGGCCCTTTCATTTCACGATGTCGTGATGTCAATTTGATGACATCGCGGCGTTCCACTCGATTCAGTGCTTGGCCATCGCCGAGCTGAGACCGAGGTAATCGAGCAGAATGCGCCCGCTCTCGGAGAGGTAGGCATCATCCTCCGGCTTTGGTTTGTCCGCTTCCGCGTGAGGCGTGTTTTCGTCTTCCTTCTCCAGCTTTGCCAGTGGCTCCTCACCTTTGGCCAGGCGCAATGCATTCTCCAAGGCCAGCTGACGCTTCTCGATATCGGCCTGTTGTGCACGCCGCTTTTCTTCATTGAGGCTGACGGTGGTTTCGTGCATCAGCTCCTGGGCCAGCGCCAGACGATCGCGGGTGAAGACGAAGTCCGGGTTCTCGCCGGTGCGTGCTTCGTGGCGTGCCTTCAGCTCGGCGAGGAAAGGCTTGAACGGGTTCATGTCCGGATTGATCGCCGCGCGGATGCTGTCCCAAGGCAGCGCTTCCGGCAGCGCACTCTCACCGATTTCCTTGGTGTCGACATCGGCAGGGTAGCTGATGTCGGGAATCACACCCTGATGTTGAGTGCTCTGCCCGGATACGCGGTAAAACTTGGCCAGGGTCAGTTTCAGCTCACCATGGTTGAGAGGCTGGATCGTCTGCACGGTGCCCTTGCCGAAGGTCTGGCCACCGAGGATTAAGGCCCGGTGGTAGTCCTGCATCGCGCCGGCGAAGATCTCCGAGGCCGATGCCGAAAGACGGTTGACGAGGACGGCCAGCGGCCCCTTGTACAGCGCGCCGGTCTGTTCATCGGCAAGCACGTCTACGCGGCCATCGCTGTTGCGTACCAGCACAGTCGGACCCTGATCGATGAATAGGCCGGTGAGCTCGGTGGCCTCTTGCAGTGAGCCGCCGCCGTTGTTGCGCAGGTCGATGACCACGCCGTCCACTTTCTCTGCTTCCAGTTCGGAGAGCAGCTTTTTAACGTCACGCGTGGTGCTCTTGTAGTTCTGGTCCCCGGCGCGCAGTGCCTTGAAGTCGAGGTAGAACGCCGGAATTTCGATCACGCCGAGCTTGAAGTTCTGCCCCTGGTGTTCCAGGTTCAGCACCGACTTCTTCGCTGCCTGCTCCTCGAGCTTCACTGCTTCGCGGGTAATGGCGACGACCTTGCTGCTCTGGTCATTCGGCGCGTTGCTCGCCGGGATGACTTCCAGACGCACGACGGAACCCTTCGGGCCGCGGATGAGCTTGACCACCTCATCCAGACGCCAGCCGATGACGTCGACCATCTCATCGTTGGCCTGGCCGACGCCGACAATCTTGTCCGCTGGCGCCAGCTGCTTGCTCTTCTCCGCCGGGCCTGCCGGCACCAGGCGTACGATCTTCACGTGCTCGTTGTCACTCTGCAGCACCGCGCCGATGCCCTCGAGCGACAGGCTCATGTTGATGTCGAAATTCTCCGCGCTGTCCGGCGACAGGTATTGGGTGTGCGGATCGTAGGTCTGCGCGAAGGCGTTGATATAGGTCTGGAAAACGTCCTCGCCACGGGTCTGGTTCAGGCGCGATAGCTGGTTCTTGTAGCGTTTGGTCAGCAGTTCCTCAATGGCCTTCGGCTCCTTGCCGGCGATCTTCAGACGCAATACCTCGTCCTTTACCCGTTTGCGCCACAGGTCATCCAGCTCTGCGGTGTCCTTGGCCCAGGCGGCCTTCTCACGGTCGACCAGCAGCTCCTCGTCGACGCTGAAGTCGAAGCTGTCGACGCCCTTGTCGAGCAGGCTCAGGGCGTAGTTCAGCCGGTTCTGCAAGCGCTCGAGATGACGGGAGTAGATGATGAAACCGGGTTCGAGATTGCCGCCCTTGAGGAAGTCGTCGAACTGGTTGCGCCACTTGCCGAACTCTTCGAGATCAGATGCCAGGAAATAGCTGCGCGAGGGATCGAGCATCTGGATGTAGCTGTCGAAAATCTTTGCCGAACGCGCGTCGTTCAGCGGCGGCTTGTTGTAGTGATGGCGCTTGAGCAGTTCGACGACGTTCAGGCTGGCGATGACCTGTTCACGATCGGGTTGCAGGTAGTCCCAGTTCTCTGGCGTGCTGACGGCTTTGGCCATCGCCAGGGAAGCGTGAAGGCCGAACAGAACGGCGAGAACGGTGCAGGTCAGCGTACGTTTCATGGCTTGGGGGCGACGTAAGGCTAGGGAATAACGCATATTAGGCCATCTAAAGTAGGCGCCGGTTCGTTTTTCCGTCCGGCGGTGGAAAGCACAAGCCCGATGGTTGAGGTGGTCAAAGAAGGCCAGCGAGCGATCAGTTGGGTGGGCATAGATAGGAACCACTATGGAGGCAGCATGAAGGCATTGCAAGGTATCGAGGGGCATCTGGAGTGGGCCGAGCGACCGGCTCCGGCGTGCGGCGATGGCGAAATCCGTATCCGTGTGGCTGCTGCCGGGCTGAACCGTGCGGACCTGCTGCAGCGAGGCGGACACTATCCGCCGCCGGCAGGTGTCACCGACATCCTGGGGCTGGAATGCGCAGGGGTGGTCGCCGAGGTCAGTGGGCGCAGCCGCTGGAAGGTGGGTGATCGCGTGTGCACGCTGCTGGCTGGTGGTGGCATGGCCGAGGAGGTGGTGGTCGATGCCCGTCACGCGCTGCCGGTTCCCGAGGGCATGTCACTGCATGAAGCTGCGGTGATCCCGGAGGTATATGCCACGGCCTGGCTCAATCTCTATCGCCTGGGCGCTTTACTGGCCGGCGACAAGGTGCTGCTGCACGCTGGCGCCAGTGGTGTCGGCTCGGCGGCGATCCAGTTGTGCAAGGCTTTCGGCAATCCCTGCTGGGTCAGTGTCGGCTCGGCTGAGCGGCTGGCCTACTGTGAGTCGCTCGGTGCTCAGGGTGGTGTGCTGCGTGGTGACTCGCTCGAAGCGCTACGCGATTTTGGTCCGTTCGACATGATCCTCGACCCGGTCGGTGCCAAGTACGCCGCATTGAATATGCAGCTGCTGGCGCTGGATGGGCGTTGGGTGATGATCGGCTTGATGGGCGGACGCAAGGCCGAGATGGATCTGGCTGGTTTGCTGGCCAAGCGCATCCAGTTGATCGGCTCGACCCTGCGCAGCCGCGACGCCGATTACAAGGCCGGGCTGCTGGCGGAAATGGAAGAGAAGGTCTGGCCGCTGTTCACCCAGGGCAAGCTTTCGCCGCGTCTGGAGCGAACCTTTGCCATCAGTGATGTGGAGGCTGCATTCGAAACGCTGGCCAGCAACACCGTGTCCGGCAAGGTGGCCCTGGTGATCGATAGCGCGCTTTCCTGATCCGCATCGTCCTGATGTGGACGGAGCCAGATTTCGCTTTGCCTTGATGGATCGAGCAGGTTTGCAGTGCTGCAGACCTGCCCGGTGCGGTTCAAGGCAACTGGCTGCTGGCGTAGAACGCGGTCAGTACCTTGACCAGATGCGCCAGGTCCTGACTACCCGCAAGCTCGCGGATCGAGTGCATGGCGAAGGTCGGCAGGCCGATGTCGACGGTACGCACACCCAGCTGACTGGCCGTGATCGGGCCGATCGTGGAGCCGCAACCCATGTCGCTGCGGGTGACGAAACTCTGCACCGGCACTTCGTTCTCCAGGCAGAGATGGCGGAAGAAGCCGGCAGTTTCGCTGCTGGTGGCGTAGCGCTGGTTGTTGTTCACCTTGATCACTGGACCAGCGTTGAGCTTCGGCCCGTGATTGCCGTCGTGCTTGTCGGCGTAGTTCGGGTGCACCGCGTGGGCATTGTCGGCGGAAATCAGCAGGGAATGGCTGATGGCGCGCTGGAAGTCGTCCTCATCCGGCAGCACGCGACGCAAGACATGCTCCAGGAAAGGGCCATCCGCGCCGCACAGCGAAGTGGAGCCGACTTCCTCGTGATCGGTGCAGACCAGTACGCAGGTGTGCTCGGGTTCGGCGTTCAGCAAGGCCTGCAAGCCCGCAAAGCACGAGAGCAGATTGTCCAGACGCGCGCCGGCGATGAAGTCACCGTGCAGGCCGATGACCGCGGCGCTCTGGGTGTCGTAGAAGCTCAGTTCGAAGTCCAGCACCACGTCGGCGACCAGCCCATGTTCACGGCCGAGCTGATCGGCGAGGAGTGCGCGGAAGTCTGGGCTTTCCTGGCTGGCGATCTGGGCCAGAATCGGCGGTAGCTCGTTCTGCGCGTTGATGGCCCAGCCCTGATTGGCTTCCCGATTGAGGTGAATCGCCAGGTTCGGAATCGTCGCGATCGGAACCTTGAAGTCGATCAGCTGGCTTTCGATGCGGCCATCACGGCTGTAGGTGACACGGCCGGCCAGCGACAGATCGCGGTCGAACCAAGGAGCGAGCAGGGCGCCGCCATACACCTCGACCCCCAGCTGCCAGAAGCCCTGGCGCTGCAGCTCGGGCTGCGGCTTGACCCGCAGGCACGGGCTGTCGGTATGGGCGCCAACCAAGCGCAGGCCGTGTTCGACGAGCGCCTTGCTGCCCAGCTGGAAGGCGATGATGGCCGAGTCGTTGCGGGTAACGTAATAACGCCCGCCCGCCTCGGTATGCCAGACCTCGCGCTCGTCCAGCGCACGGTAGCCGGCGGCCTGTAGCGCCTGGGCGAGATTCTGGGTGGCATGGAACGGGGTAGGGGACGCCTGCAGATATTCGATCAGGCCTTGGTTGAGAGCTTTGCGCATTTCGGACTCCGGACTGCAAGGTCACGAAGTCTATAGCATTCGACACTTGGTAATAAGCGCACCGGCACCGCCTGCATCTAGTAAGTGCGCGCGATGGCACGTGCTTGTCGTCATCAGAACGGTGCGGGGCACTCGAAGCGCAGGCGCTCGCCGGTTTGCGGGTGGGTCAGGGTGAGCATACTGGCGTGCAGACACAGGCGCTCATGGGCTTGCAGGGCTTGCTCGTGGGCATACAGGCGATCGCCGAGCAGCGGATGCCCGATCGACAGCATATGGACTCGCAGCTGGTGGGAGCGGCCGGTGATGGGGGTCAGCTCGACGCGGCTGTAGTCGCCGCAGCGTTCAAGCACGCGCCAGAAGGTCAGTGCGTGCTTGCCCTGCTCGTGGTCGACAACGTGGCGCGGTTTGGTCGGTGGATCGTAGCGCAGCGGCAGGTCGATGCTGCCGCTGTCCTGCCCCGGCTGGCCCCAGCACAGCGCGGTATAGGCCTTCTCCGTTTCACGATCATGGAACTGGCGGGACAGTTCGCGGTGCGTATCGGCATCGCGGGCGAGCACGATTAGTCCGGAGGTTTCCCAGTCCAGGCGATGCACGATGCGCGCTTCGGGATAGCCGTTTTCCTGCAGGCGAGTCACCAGGCAGTCACGGTTGTCTTCGGCGCGGCCCGGTACGGAAAGCAGCAGGGTCGGCTTGTTGATGACCAGCAGGGCGGCGTCCTGATGGACGATCTCGATAGCGCTTAGAGGCATTCGCTTTTCCACAAACGAAGACGGCGACCCGTGGGCCGCCGTTTCTGCACGCCGGTTTCGCTCAGCGATCCGGCAGGGTGATATTGAGTTCGAGAATCGAGCAGCTGCCCTGGTCCTCGAGTGCAACCTGGACCTGATCGCTGTCGATGTTGACGTACTTGCGGATCACCTCGACCAGCTCTTTCTGCAGGGCCGGCAGGTAGTCCGGCTCGGTGCGCTGGCCACGCTCGTGGGCGACGATGATCTGCAGACGCTCCTTGGCGATCGCGGCTGGGGTTTCCTTCTTCTTGCGTTCACGGAAGAAGTCGAAAAGGTTCATTCGCGGCCTCCGAAAAGTCGTTGCAGGAAGCCCGGCTTCTTGACGTCGAGGAAGCGGTGCGCGACTTCCTTGCCGAGCAGACGATCCACGGCGTCGCTGTACGCCTGGCCGGCGTCGCTCTGGTCGTCGAGAATCACCGGGATACCCTGGTTGGAAGCCTTGAGTACGGCCTGCGACTCGGGGATCACGCCCAGCAGGCGGATGGACAGGATTTCCTCGACGTCTTCGACGCCGAGCATTTCGCCCTTGGTGACACGCTCGGGGTTGTAGCGGGTCAGCAGCAGATGCTCCCGGATCGGTTCTTCGCCGTTCTCGGCGCGACGCGACTTGCTCGCCAGCAGGCCGAGCATGCGGTCGGAGTCGCGAACCGAAGAGACTTCCGGATTGGTGACGACGATGGCTTCGTCGGCGAAGTACATCGCCAGGTGCGCGCCCTTCTCGATACCGGCCGGGGAGTCGCAGATGACGTATTCGAAATTCTTGCCCAGCTCGTCGATGACCTTGCCAACGCCTTCCTGGGTCAGCGCGTCCTTGTCGCGTGTCTGGCTGGCGGCCAGCACATAGAGGTTCTCGAGACGCTTGTCCTTGATTAGGGCCTGGGTCAGGGTTGCGTCGCCATTGATGACGTTGACGAAGTCGTAAACCACCCGGCGTTCGCAGCCCATGATCAAGTCGAGGTTCCGCAGACCGACGTCGAAGTCGACGATGACAGTCTTGTGGCCGCGCAGAGCGAGGCCGGTACCGATGGCGGCGCTGGTGGTGGTTTTACCAACGCCACCTTTGCCGGAAGTGACTACGATGATCTTGGCCAAGGTGATTCACCCTAAATATTTAAAAAATCGGGACCTTTCGCCGATTTCAGCGTCAGGATTGCCCGTTTGGTCCTTGAAAATTCGCGGCAGTATCCGTTAAAGGCGGGTGATGTTCAACACGTCGCCGGAGAGGCTG
The DNA here is from genome assembly GCF_000495915.1 of Stutzerimonas chloritidismutans AW-1. Classification (GTDB taxonomy): domain Bacteria; phylum Pseudomonadota; class Gammaproteobacteria; order Pseudomonadales; family Pseudomonadaceae; genus Stutzerimonas; species Stutzerimonas chloritidismutans. Next base: position 6,952 of record NZ_AOFQ01000034.1, on the reverse strand, counting down.
ATCTGTACCGCTTCAGCCCAGAGAGGATCGCGTCGCAGGTCCTCGGCTACCTTGTACTGGCCGGCGATGGAGACCATTTCAGCGGTGAGTTGCTGACAGAAGATCCGCGCCGAAGTGTCGCCTTTGATACCCGCCAAGGCGCGACCTCGAAGCGGACCGTAGACATGGATGTTGCCATCGGCGAGAAGTTCCGCACCGGGGCTCACGGGAGCGAGAACGATGAGGTCGCCGCCTTGCGCGTAGACCTGCTGGCCGCCGCGGATGGGGGTGGTCACGACGCGGGTCGGGCGATAGACCGGCTCGGCTGGTTTGGCCGGGGTTTTCGAGCTCAGGTCGACCTGCCGCTCACGAGCACCGGAAGGCGGCAGCACCGGCAGATCGAGCACCGCGGCCGCCTCGAGGTGGGATGGTTCGCTGGCGCGCAGGGCCAGGGTACGCAGACGATGCTTGCGGCACAGGCTGACCAGCGCAGCGATATCGATCTCGCGAGCCGCCTCCGGCAGCTTGTCCAAGGCCAGGACCAGCGGGGTGTTATTGAAGAAGTCCGGCGCCTGCTCGACCTTGGCCGCGAGTTGCTCGTCGAGACGCTCGATGTCGTTGCTGGCGAGTTCCAGCACGGTGATGGCGAGCATGCTGCCCTTGAGCTGGAAGGCTGGGGACTGATCGGTGAGGTCGGCTTGGCTCATGGTCTGTCTGCTACGGTAAATGGCGAGGACTTATAGCGGGGCGCGTCGCTGCCTGCAACCCGCGAGCGGCCTGTGAAGCGATCGCCGGTGTGCTTGGGCTCGGTCAGCGCTGGCGTTTGCCGCTAGAATGCGTCGCTTCATCGGTTGTCGAGCTATTCATGGATCGTCCTCAGTTTCGTGCGTACTTCCTGCACCCGCGCTTCTGGCCGCTGTGGCTGGGCCTGGGCGTGCTGTGGCTGCTGGTCCAGTTGCCATATTCGGTTCTGTTGAAACTGGGGCGCGGGCTTGGCGCACTGATGTTTCGTTTCGCCGGTTCGCGTCGCTACATCGCCCGGCGCAATCTGGAGCTGTGTTTCCCCGAACTGAGTCAGGCGCAACGCGAGCGTCTGTTGCGGGAGAACTTTGCCTCCAACGGCATTGCCTTCTTCGAGATGGCCATGAGCTGGTGGTGGCCGCAGGCACGCCTGCAGCGCCTGGCCAGGATCGATGGGCTCGAGCATCTGCAGCAGGCTCAGGCTGCAGGGCAGGGTGTGATCCTGATGGCGCTGCATTTCACTACGCTGGAGATCGGCGCCGCGCTGCTCGGCCAGCGGCACACCATCGATGGCATGTATCGCGAGCACAAGAATCCGCTTTTCGACTTCGTCCAGCGTCGCGGGCGCGAACGGCACAACCGTGATGCGAGTGCCATCGAGCGTGAGGATGTACGGGCGATGCTCAAGGTATTGCGCGCAGGGCGCGCCATTTGGTACGCGCCGGACCAGGACTATGGGCGCAAACAGAGCCTGTTCGTACCGCTGTTTGGCGTCCAGGCGGCGACCGTCACCGCCACCACCAAGTTCGCCCGGCTGGGCAGGGCGCGGGTCGTACCTTTCACCCAGGAACGCCTGGCGGACGGTTCGGGGTATCGACTGGTGATCCATCCGCCGCTGCAGGACTTCCCGGGTGAAAGTGAAGAGGCGGACTGCTTGCGGATCAACCAGTGGATAGAAGAGGCGGTCAGTGCGGTACCCGAGCAGTACCTCTGGGCGCATCGCCGCTTCAAGACCCGCCCGGTAGGCGAGCCCAGCTTGTATAAAAAGAGGAAGACGCGTTCGGCCGTCTAGTGGACTGCCATTTCCGCCAGGCCTGGCGTCTTCCCGGGCAGATCGTGCAGGTCAGGCCAACGTACCGTCCCGGAAGTCTCGCAGCGCCTGCTCGATCTCCTCGCGGCTGTTCATCACGAATGGCCCGTACTGCACGATCGGCTCACCGAGTGGGCGGCCTGCCAGCAGCATCAGCCGGGCGCCACGTTCGCTGGACAGATTGAGCTCGCCGTCCTGGGACATCTGAACCAACTGGCCTTTGCTCACCGCCTGCTCACCCACCCGCAGCGTCCCTTCATAGACGTAGAGCAGCAACCGATGGCCATCCGGTACTTGCGGCGAGACGGCACTCTCGGCTGAAAGCTGCAGGTCGAACAGCAGAGGCTCGGTATCGGGCCGCTGCACGATCCCGTGCTGTTCGATATCGCCGGCCTTGAACGCGCCGGCGATGACCTTGGCCTGCACGCCGCCCGGCAGGGCGAGTTGCGGTATTTCGGCCGGGGCGAAATCCCGATAGTCCGGATCGCCGAGCTTGGCGTGGGAGGGCAGGTTCAACCATAGCTGGAAGCCGCGCATGGTGCCTTCCTGCTGCTGCGGCATCTCGCTATGGATGACGCCGCGCGCTGCGGTCATCCACTGCACGCCACCGCTCTCCAGCAACCCCACATTGCCCATGTGATCCTCGTGGCGCATGCGTCCTTCGAGCATGTAGGTGATGGTTTCGAAGCCGCGATGTGGGTGGGGCGGGAAGCCGGCAATGTACTCGTCAGGGTCGTTGGAACCGAACTCGTCGAGCATCAGGAACGGATCGAAGCGCTCCGGGGCAGCGCCGCCGAAGACGCGGGTCAGGCTGACGCCGGCGCCATCGGACGTGGCGCGGCCGCTGGTGATGGAAAGAATTTCACGCTGGGACATGATCGAATGCCTCTCGGGTTGAATTCGCCAAGAGTAGGTGGGTGGCTTCGATCAATGGGTGCGTTATATCGCTACAAAAGATCGATAAAGCGGATTATTCCTCTACCAGCAGATCCCGCGCCCGGCTGTAGACGTAGCGCACCTTCTCGTATTCGAACGGCGAATTGAGCTGACCGTAGCGGAAGCTGGTGACATGCCGCGCATTGACGGCCCGCAGCGCCGTCAGGCTCAACTCGCCGCCGGTGGTTTCGGAATACTGCAGAAACTCCACCTGCCGCTCGACGGCGAAGTCGGCCACGCGGCCCGTGGTGTCGCGCAGGTTGGACGGGCCCAGCGCCGGAAGAATCAGGTACGGCCCCTGGGGAACGCCCCAATAACCGAGGGTCTGGCCGAAATCTTCGCTCTGACGCGGCAGCCCCATGCGCGTTGCCGGGTCCCAGAGGCCGCCCACACCCAGGATGCTGTTGAACAGGAAACGTGCAGTGGCGTTCGCCGCGCGCTGGCCCTTGAGTTGGGCCAGGCTGTTGAACAGCGTCGGCACTTCGCCGAGGTTGCTGAAGAAATTGCTCACGCCAGTGCGCACCGGCCGCGGCGTGACGTAGCGATAGCCGCGCACCACCGGCAGCATCACCCACTGATCGAGTCGATAGTTGAAGTGGTAGATGCGCCGGTTGACCGACTCGAACGGATCGTAGACGTCCAGTGCCTGGAAGGTGGCGCGCTCGAACTCGCGCTGATCCAGACCGGGATTGAACTCCAGATTGCGCAGCGGATGGGTGAAACCATCCTCATCCACCTTCGGCGTGTCGGCAAAGGCCAGACCACTCGCCAGAAGCAACGGCAGCAGCATTCCTTTAGCCACGGAAGAACTCCAGCATGTGTTGAGTGTTTACGCGGTAGTTGAGGTTGCCGCAGTGGCCGCCTCGCGGATAAAGGGTCAGGCGATCACCGAAGGTACGACGCAGGAAGCCGAGGTCACCCTCGCCGAGGATCAGGTCGTCGGCGTTGTGCATGACGGCGATCTTCGGACTCTGGCGCAGGTAATCCTCCAGTGCGTACAGGCTGACCTGCTGGATCAGCTGGGTCAGGCTGCCGCCGTCGTACTGGGCGCGCCACATCGGAATCACCTGCTCGGTGATGTAGCAGTCGAAGCTGCACAGCAGTGCGCGCTTGAAGAACGGCTCCAGACGGGTGCCTTCGTTGATCGGATACTCGGGCGGTGTGATCAGGCCGCGACGGTTGATCAGGTCGGAGGTGAAGGTGATATCCGCGGCGGAGAAGCGGAACACCGAACCGATGAGCATCGCCATCTGCTCGTCGCTGAGCTTCAGGTTCGATTGCTGGAAGTCGTAGAGAACGGCCTCGTCGAGGTCGATATAGCCCTTCTGACGGTAATAGCGCGTGAGCTTTTCCAGAATCACTTCGTAGAAGGTGGTGTGGTCGTTAATGCCTTCGACGCGGGTCTGCACCAGCTTGTCCAGGTTGCTGACCGAGGTGTAGAGGTTGACCGGCGGATTCAGCAGCAGCACGCGCTTGAAGTTGAAGCTGCGACGGGTTTCGTCCAGCTGGCTGACGAACGCGGCATTCAGGGCGCCGAGGCTGTAGCCGGTGAGGTGGTATTCGGTCACGGGCAGCTTGTGGTGCTGCGCGCGAACCGCCTGCATGACCCGGTACAGGTCCTTAGCGTCGTCGCTGCTGATACCCGGCGTTGCATAGCGCGAAGCGGCAGACATGAAGTCATAACTGGTCGGTGACGATAGCTGCACCACATGGTAGCCGGCGCCGTAGAACAGACGCTTCAGGGCTTCGGTCTTGCCTGCCGAATAGCGCGCGCCGGTACCGGAAATGATGAACATGAGTGGCGCGGGGCCGCTTTGCCGAGCGAGCCGATAACGCAGCTTTTTGACCGGCCAGAAGTTGTCCGGCAGGGTGAACTCGCGTTCGGGACGCAGGCGCAGGTTGTAGTCGGCCTGGTCGATATCATCATCGGTCGGCACTTCGGCGCGTAGCTCGTTGGGCGTACCGGCGATGGTGGCTTCGAAGGGGTTGGACAGCGGGAAGCCGTACTCCTCGACAGTCAGATCGGCGGCGTGGACAGGCGCAACGACCAGGGCGAGCAGGGCGGTCAGGCGCAACAACAGCTGCATGGTGCTTCTCCGTTAACAGGCCCGGCTGGCCTGTGGCAAGGCAGCGACGGGGTCCCGCGCTACCTGTCCCAATAGAACTGCATCGGCCGCACAATGCAAGCCAACTTCACTATGGCAGCGCGGTTGCGGATTCGATCCCTGCGCAGGATGAGAAATGACGACGGCGTCAGGCGTGATGGTGCAGCCAGGCATGTTTGGGGATGGGCATCTTGCTTGCCGGCTGCGTTCGAAACGCTGCCAGAGCTTCTCGTGGAAGTAGAAGCCCACCGAGTTGCACAGCGGTTCGACGGTGGCGACCAGGCCGTCAATGGCGATGCTGCCAGTCAGTGCATAGGTCACCGAAAAGGCGATGCAGAAGTGCATCAGGGTGAACGTCACGGTCTTCAGCATGGCCCCGTCTCCTTGTGCAGTCGAGAATCGTTCTCGCGATGGAGAGAGTCTGGTCGAGCCCGGGCAATGTCTGAAATCAACGTTTCGCATGTGCGACATAGCGCCACACTATTTGTATGTGGATTTGTTGCGGCGCCCCATTTTCCGCGGCTGAACGGCTCTACGACGGGTGTTTTTGTGAACTGCATTCAGACCAAAGTCGGGGTGGTGTTCATCCGACCCAAGCCTAAAGTAGCCGCCCCTGCTCCCACCGGGGGGTAGCGACCGTGGAGACAGATTCCAATGCACAATGAAAATGTTTACCGGCAGATCTATGCCAATCCGCGTTTCCAGGAACTGGTTGCCAAGCGCGGCCGTTTTGCCTGGCTGCTATCGGCTGTCATGCTCAGCGCCTACCTGGCGTTCATCCTGCTGATCGCCTTCGAGCCAAAGATCCTCGGCATTCCGCTGTCCGCCAATACCGTGACCACCTGGGGTATCCCGGTTGGCGTCGGGGTGATCTTCATGGCGTTCATCCTGACCGGTGTCTATGTGCAGCGTGCCAATGGTGAGTTCGATCGCATCAACCAGGAAATCCTCAACGAGGCACAGAAATAATGATCCTGCGTTTCCTGATGGCTGCCTTCCTCCTGGCAGTCTCGCCTGCGCTGCTCGCCGATGCGATTACCGGCGAAGTCCAGAAACAGGCCACCAACTACACCGCCATCATCATGTTCGTGGTGTTCATCGTCTTCACCATGGGCATCACCAAGTGGGCGGCCAAGCGCAACACCTCCACGGCTGATTACTACACCGCGGGTGGTAGCATCACCGGCTTCCAGAACGGCCTGGCTATCGCCGGCGACTTCATGTCGGCGGCATCCTTCCTGGGCATTTCCGCGCTGGTCTACACCAGCGGCTACGACGGCCTGATCTACTCCATCGGCTTCCTCGTCGGCTGGCCGATCATCCTCTTCTTGATGGCCGAGCGCCTGCGCAACCTGGGCAAGTTCACCTTCTCCGACGTGGCGTCCTATCGCCTCGGTCAGACGCAGATCCGTCTGCTCTCCGCGTTCGGTTCGCTGATCGTGGTGGCCTTCTACCTGATCGCGCAGATGGTCGGCGCCGGCAAGCTGATCCAGCTGCTGTTCGGTCTGGACTACTACGTAGCCGTGGTGCTGGTCGGTGTGCTGATGGTCATGTACGTGCTGTTCGGCGGCATGCTCGCCACCACCTGGGTGCAGATCATCAAGGCGGTCCTGCTGCTGTCCGGCGCCTCTTTCATGGCCATCATGGTGATGAAGAGTGTCGGTTTCGACTTTGGCAGCCTGTTCGCCGAAGCAGTGAAGATCCACGAGAAAGGCGCTCAGATCATGAGCCCGGGCGGCCTGGTTTCCGATCCGATCTCGGCGATCTCCCTCGGCCTGGCGCTGATGTTCGGCACCGCTGGCCTGCCGCACATCCTGATGCGCTTCTTTACCGTCTCCGACGCCAAGGAAGCGCGCAAGAGCGTGTTCTACGCCACCGGCTTCATCGGCTACTTCTACATCCTGACCTTCATCATCGGCTTCGGCGCGATCCTGCTGGTCAGCACCAACCCGGACTTCAAGGACGTGACCGGCGCCATCGTCGGCGGCACCAACATGGTCGCCATCCACCTGGCCAGCGCGGTGGGCGGCAACCTGTTCCTCGGCTTCATCTCCGCGGTCGCCTTCGCCACCATTCTCGCCGTCGTGGCGGGGCTGACCCT